>NC_016946.1:3001334-3601601 GCF_000277125.1 Mycobacterium intracellulare ATCC 13950 | reverse complement strand
GCGCTGCAACGGCTGGGACAGCCCGAGGAGATCGCGGCGATGGCCGCCTTCCTGCTGTCGCCCGACGCCTCCTTCGTCAGCGGTCAGGCCCTCGCCGTCGACGGCGGCTACACGGCCGGTCGCGACCACGGGGTCGTCGAACTCTTCGGCTTTCCCAGCTGATACCACTGCGATTCAAATGCCACTAAGATTCGTCCATGAGCGGTGGATTAACCCCTGACCAAGCGATCGAGGCGATCCGGGGCGCCGGCGGCGCTCGGCCGGGCTGCCGCGCGCTGCATGCGAAGGGCACCCTGTACCGGGGCACGTTCACCGCGGCCCGCGACGCGGTAATGCTCTCGCGCGCAAGCCATCTCGACGGCTCGCCGGTCCCGGCGCTGATCCGGTTCTCCAACGGATCGGGCAACCCCAAGCAGCGCGACGGCCGGCCCGGCGTGCGTGGGATGGCGGTGAAGTTCACCCTGCCCGACGGCTCCACCACCGACGTCTCCACGCAGACCGCCCGGCTCTTCGTCTCCAGCACGCCGGACGGCTTCATTGATCTGCTCAAGGCGATGCGGCCCGGCCTGACGACGCCGCTGCGCATGGGCAAGCACCTGCTCACCCACCCGGGGCTACTCGGCAGGTTGCCCATCCTGCGGGAGGCCAACCGGATCCCGGCCAGCTACGCCACCACCGAATACCACGGCCTGCACGCCTTCCGCTGGATCGCCGCCGACAGCAGCGCCAGATTCGTTCGCTACCACCTGGTTCCGATCGCGGCCGAGGAGTACCTGTCGGTGTCGGACGCCCACGGCAAGGATCCGGACTTCCTCACCGACGAGCTGGCGACGCGGCTGGACGGTGGACCGGTGCGGTTCGACTTCCGGGTGCAGATCGCCGGGCCCACCGACTCCACGGTGGACCCGTCGTCGGCCTGGCAGAGCACCCAGATCGTCACCGTCGGCTCCCTGCAGATCACCGGTCTGGACACCGAGCGCGAACACGGCGGCGACATCGTGGTGTTCGACCCGATGCGGGTGGCCGACGGCATCGAGCCCTCCGACGATCCGGTCCTGCATTTCCGGACGCTGGCGTATTCGGCGTCGGTCAAGCTGCGCACCGGGGTCGAGCGCGGTGCCGAGGCCCCGCCCGCCTGAGCGGAGTAGTGGTCGCCCTCGGGACGAAATCGGCGGCAGGCTAAGGTTTTTCTTCGGTGTCGCCATTTCAGATGTTCCTCATATGCCTGGCCGGACTGGCGGCCGGGGCGATCAACGCGCTGGTCGGCTCCGGCACCCTGATCACCTTCCCGACGCTGGTTGCGCTCGGCTTTCCGCCCGTGACGGCCACCATGTCGAATGCGACGGGCCTGGTCGCCGGCAGCGTGTCGGCCACCTGGGGCTACCGAGCCGAGTTGCGCGGTCAGTGGGATCGGTTGCGCTGGCAGCTGCCGGCCTCGCTGGCCGGCGCGACGCTGGGCGCCTATCTGCTGTTGCATCTGCCCGAGAAGGGTG
This sequence comes from Mycobacterium intracellulare ATCC 13950, assembly GCF_000277125.1. Lineage (NCBI taxonomy): Bacteria > Bacillati > Actinomycetota > Actinomycetes > Mycobacteriales > Mycobacteriaceae > Mycobacterium > Mycobacterium intracellulare. The sequence goes on along the minus strand of NC_016946.1, from coordinate 3,600,108 downwards.
TTCGCCGAGATCGTGCCGGTGCTGCTGGTGCTGGCGCTGGCGCTGGTGGTGATCGGGCCGCGGATCCAGGCGTGGACCGCCCGGCGCGCCGCGCAGGCGGGCCGCTCACCCGAGCACGTCCCGCCGGGGCGGATGGCGACGCTGGTGCTGGGCACCTTCGCCGTCGGCGTCTACGGCGGCTATTTCACCGCCGCCCAGGGCATTTTGCTGGTCGGGCTGATGGGGCGTTGCTGCCGGAGTCGGTGCAACGCATGAACGCCGCCAAAAACCTCCTGGCCCTGGTGGTGAATGTGGTTGCCGCCGTTGCCTATACGGCCGCGGCGTTCGACCGGATCAGCTGGCCGGCCGCGGGGCTGATCGCGGCGGGCTCGCTGGTCGGTGGCCTGCTCGGGGCGCGTTACGGGCGCCGGCTATCGGGCAACGCGCTGCGCGCCATCATCGTGGTCGTCGGCCTGATCGGGCTGTATCGGCTGCTCGCGGTGGCCTGACGAGAATGGTTGTGCGGCAACGAGCTCAACTCAGCGTGGCCGCGGCGGCTTCGGCGATGACGTCCGCCACCTCGCCGCGCTGGCGCCACGCCCGAAGCTGCCGCATCGCCCCGTTGCCCCGCGTCGCGACGCGGTCGAGTTCGTGGACGACGTGCCCGTATTCCCCCAGCGACTCGAGCGCCGGGCGGACCCGTTGCACGAGCGCTCCCAGTTGCTCACGCGCCGGCACCGCCCCGCGGCCGTGGATCAAATCGAGTGTGTGCCCGGACAACCCGTCGTGCGCGGCCTTCCAATACGCCGCGCGCAGCGCGCCGGGCGGCAGGCGGCGGGCGTCGTCGGGTGAGTCGAGCGCCGTCATCACGGCGGCCCTGATCAACGTGGCCAGCAGCACGGTCTCGTCGACCGTGGCGGGCACGTCGGCCACGCGGACCTCCACCGTCGGGAACTCCGCCGAAGGGCGCACGTCCCAATAGATCATGTCCTTGTCGAGGATCACCCCGGTGTCGACCAGCATGCGTACCGCGTCGTCGTATTCGCCGGGCGAGGCGAAAAACGGCGGCGCTCCTGCGGCCGGCCAGCGCCTCCACAGCACGCTGCGCCAGCTCGCGTAGCCGCTGTCGGCGTTGCGGTACACCCGCGAATTGGCCGACAGCGCAAGCAATGACGGCAGCCACGGCCGCAGCCAGTTGCTGACATGGATGGCCGCGGCGCGGTCGGGCACCTGCACGTGCACATGGCATCCGCAGATGCCCTGCTCGTGGGCGATCATCCCGAACTCGTCGCCGATCCGGCGGTAGCGCGGGGTGTCGGTGACCGGGAACGCGTGCGGGGTGGCCGGCGGAAGCCCGCAGGCCAGCAGCTGGACGCCGACCGCTTGCGCGGCCTGCGCCGCGGTGCGCCGCAGCCGGCGCAGTTCCTCACCGAGCTCGGCGGCGCTCGCCGCCACGTCGGAAGTGGTTTCCACCTGGCAGCTGCTCAGTTCCAGCTGCAGCGCGACGCCGCGGCGCTCGGCCTCGGCCGCCACGTCGGCGTTGCGCGGGGACGGCTCACCGGTTCGCGGGTCGACGAGGAGAAACTCTTCCTCCGCGCCGACGGTGGGATGGCCGCTCATTCAGCCGATTACGGCCGAGCAGTGCCGTGTGGTTACCAGCGCGCGGCCGCGGACAACGCGGAGTCGACGGTGGGGTAGATGGGCAGCACGCCGCCGAGCCCGCACGCGTCGATGATGCGGGCGACGATCGGCTCGCAGCTCACCAGCCGCAGATCGATGCCGCGTTTCTGGCAGCGCTTCGCCTCGTCGGCGAGCACCGCGAACGCGCAGCAGCCCATGAACTCGAGCCCGGTGACGTCGACGACGAACGGGCCGGGCGCGGTGACGACGCCGGCGGCCTCGCTGACCAGGTGGCGCCAGGTGTGCTCGTTGCACGCGTCGATCTCGCCCCCCGCGTAGATCAGCACCGCCGGCCCGCAACGATCGGCCGTCGCCCGTAGCGTGCTGTGCGGATCGCCCAGCTCGTACACCAGCTTGGTGCTCAGCATGAGGTGAGTGGTGGGCAATTGTTCCGCAATGGCTGAGTTCATGATGGACCCCCTGATCGACCGGCGTCCGAGACGCCGCGAGGATGCCCGTCCTAGTGTCTGAAGACCGACTGTTCGCGGATGCGAATCTCATTTGTATAACGAGACAGGGCGGTCTGTCTACGGGTCCGGGGCTAAGAGTACGGTAAGGCCCGTATGACAACCTCCGATGTCGGGACGCCTGCCGCGTCGGCGCGTGAGCGCGTGCTGACCGCGGCATATGAGCTGTTCAGCCGCCGCGGCATCCGCGCCGTGGGCACCGACGAGGTGATCGCGCGGGCCTGTGTCGCCAGGGCGACGCTGTACCGCCATTTCGCCACCAAGACCGACCTGGTGCTGGCCGTGCTGCAGCGCCGCGAGCAGCTTTGGACGCACGGTTTGATCGAGGAGCAGTCGCGGCAGCGCGGTACCACCCCCGAGGAACAGTTGCTGGCGATCTTCGACGTCATGCACGACTGGTTCCAGCTCCGCGACGGATACGAGGGCTGCTCGTTCATCAACGTGCTGCTCGAAGTCGGGCCGGACCATCCGGCCGGACAGGCCTGCATCACCCACATCGACCACGTCCGCGACATCGTGCGCGGCCGCGCGATCGCAGCGGGGTTGACCGACATCGAAGACTTCGCGTCGTCGTGGCACATCCTGATGAAGGGCGCCATCATCCTCGCCGCCGTCGGGGACCTCGACGCGGCGAAACGCGCCCGCCGGATGGCCCGCGCCCTGATCGACGAACACCGGCCGCCGCTGGTGGCGGACACCAGCGAGGCCGTTTAGTCAGACCGTGTCGGCTTGCGTGGCGGCCTCCGCGGTCTTGCTGTGATGCTCGGCCTCCAATTCCGCAATCGCCCGTGATGTGCGCTCGCGCAACAGGATTGCCGCGGTGAGACCGGCCACCACGGCGACCACCAGCCCGATCCAGGAGAACCGCTCCAGCCAGCGTTCGGCCGCGATGCCGGCGAAGTACACCAGCGCGGTCGTGCCGCCCGCCCAGCAAATGGCGCCCGAGACGTTGGCCGCCAGGAACCGCGGATAGTGCATCTTCAACGCACCCGCCAGCGGCCCGGCCAGAATCCGCAACAGCGCGATGAACCGGCCCAGGAAGACGGCCCGCGCGCCCCACCGGTTGAACAGCTTCTCGGCGAGCGCGACGTGTCCGGGACCGAAATGCTTGGGGAATCGCCGGCCGAGCCGGTCGAAGAGCGGCATGCCGAAGCGGCGCCCGATCGCGTACCCGATCGAATCTCCGATCACCGCGCCGATCACCGCGGCGGCGCCGACCCCGATCGGATTGACGGCCAGGTCGTGATGCGACGACATCAGGGCCGCGGTCACCAACACGATCTCGCCCGGCAGCGGGATGCCCAGGCTCTCGATCCCGACCACACCGCCGACCACCACGTAGACGGCCAGCGGCGGGATCGAGTGCAGCAAGGGCTCCACATTCATGCGTCAAGGATGCCTGACCGGCCCACGATCCGCGCCCCAAGGTGCGCGTTTCAATTCGCTTGCGGCGCCCAGGCCCACGGGACGAAACCCACCTGCGTCCGGCGCCCACTGGTTACCGTTGAGCCATGCCACCCAAGCGCGAGCGCGCCGCACGGGATGTCGCCGCGGCGGCGCCCGCCGATTCGCTTGCGCCGCAGTATCCGATCGAATCGGTCGACAATGCGCTGCGACTGCTGTTGCTGCTGGGCGAACAACCCCAGATCCGGTTGAGCGAGGCGACCCGCTATCTGGGTGTGGCGTCGTCGACCGCGCACCGGTTGCTGGCGATGCTGGCCTACCGCGGGTTCGTCCGGCAAGACCCGGTGTCCAAGGCGTACCTGCCCGGCCCGTCATTGACCGGGGTGGCGTTCGCGATCTTCGGCCGCATCGACATCGCGCGATCCGCCGCACCCGTCCTGCGCGGCCTCAGCGAACAGCTGCGCGAGACCGTGCACGTCGGCATGCTGGACGGCGCCAGCGTCCGCTTCGTGGCCGCCGTCGAGGGGCCGGCCGCGGTGCGGGTGGCGTCCCGGCTGGGCCGCACGATGCCCGCGCATTGCACCTCGACGGGCAAGGTGATGCTGGCCCAGTTGTCGCCACCGGAATTGCGTGCGCTGCTGCCGCGCGAGCGGCTCGAGCGCATCACCTCGCATTCGATCGCCAGCCGCGCCGAGCTGGAAGCCGAGCTGTCGGGCATCCGCGAACGCGGCTACGCCACGAACCGGGAGGAGAGCGAGGAGGGCGTCGCCTCGGTCGCCGTGCCCATCCCTGCCCGGGCGCCCGGCCTGCGGCTCGCGCTCAACGCCGCCGCGCCGCAACACCGGCTGGACCCCTCCCGGTACCCGGCGGTGGCCGCCGCACTTGTCAACGCCGCCAAGGAGATTGGCGATCAGCTCGGCTAGCTAGGCCGGCGACGACGCGGGCCCCGACGGGAGCCGCGCCACTTCGTGGCGCCAGGCCGCCTCGGCGGTGAGCGCGGGCCCCAGATCCGGCAGGTCCTCCCAGTCCGCGTCGTCGATGTCGCGCAGCGTGCCGCCGGCCGCGCGCACTCGCAACGCCATGCGGGCCAGCGCGTCGAGGCTGATCGCCTGCAGCACCGCCTGCGGCACCGTGGCCGCGGCGCTGGTGATTCCGTGTCCGCGGCAGATCACCACGGGCGCACCGCGCATGGCCGCCACCATCTCCTTGCCCAGCCGCGAATCCCGGATCAGCACGGCGCGTTCGTAGACGGGGACACCGCCGCGCGCCAGCCAGGCGCCGGGAATGTCGTAGGCGCCGTAGATGGGCCGGATCGTGATGCCGGCCAAATCGGCGGCGACCACCGCCGGCGGGTGCAGGTGCGCGACGGCCGTGTGGCGCGGGTCGGCGAGCATGGTTTCGACGTGGATGGGCAGTTCGTTGGGCACCCGGTACCCGTCGAGTTCGCCTGGGGCGCCGGGGCTGCCGTCGAATCGGACCAGCCGGATGTCGCTGGGCCGGGTGAACGCCACCCCGTCGTCGGCGTCGCTGCGGCAGCGCACCAGCAGGCGCTCGTCGTCGACCCGCTGGCTCAGGTGGCCGAGGATGCCGTCGACCAGGCCGCGGGCGGCCGCGACGCGGCACCCCTGCGCGACCAGGGTTCGCTGCCGCTCCAGCCGGTCGGTCATGGTTCGGTCCCTTTCGGGTCGGGTTTCGTCGCGCCGAGGCCGAATCCGCCATCGGGACGCACGGTTTCGCCGGTGATCCCGCGGGAGCGGTCGGACGCCAGGAACACATAACTGAACGCGTGGTCTTCGCCGGTGAGCGCGACGTGCAGGGGAGTGCGGTCCGCCACCTCGCGGGCCCGGCCGGGTCTGTCGTCGAGCCGGGTGTCGCCCAGCCCCAGGCTGGCGAGGCCGCGCAGATCGGTGTTCAGCGTGCCGCCGGGCGCCACCCCGTTGACCCGGATCCCCGGCGCCAACTCGTGGGCCAGCGCCGAAACCAGGCCGCGCACCGCGAATTTCGAGGCGACGTAGAGCGCGCCGCCGCGTCCCGGGTAGAACGACGAGGCGGACTCGGTCAGCACGATCGAGGCCCCTTCCGCGTGCCGCAGCGCCGGGATCGCCGCCTTGACCGACTGCATATGGCTGAGCACGTTGGTGCGAAACATCTCGTCGAACGCGCCGGGCAGGTCGGGCGGGTCGATGTCGCCGATGCCCCTGTAGAAGTCGAAGATTCCGACACAGTTGACCAGCGTGTCCAGCCCACCGAAGGCGTCCACCGCGGCGGTGACGGCCCGTTCGTTGGCGTCGTAGGCGGTCGCGTCGCCCTCGGTCACCGGTGCGTCGGGCAGCTGCGCGCGCAGCGCGGCGCACTTCTCCGGAACGCGTTCCAGCGCGGCGACTTTCGCGCCCTCGGCGCGAAACGCGTCGAGGATGGCGCGCCCGATTCCCGAACCCGCGCCGACGACCAGTGCGCGCTTGCCCTCAAGCCAGCCCGTCATCGCGCTCCTCGGGATCGTCGGGCAGCAGCGGCGCGTGGGAATTGCCGACCATGGCGGCCAGAGTACGGGGGTTCTGCCAGGTCAAGGCCTCGACCTCGAGCGCGTCGAGGGTGATCGACTCCCCGGACCTGGGGGCGCTGATCAGCAGGCGTGACCCGTTGCGGGTGTCGATCCGGCGCACCACGACCTCGGTGAATTCGTTGGCGATCGTGATGGGTTCGTCGCTCATAGGAACACCGCCAGGTTCTGCATCCGTAGCACCGATTCGTCGGCGAGGATGGTGCGCCGCGCCAGCTTGAAGCGATCGCCACACCGGCGCAGGAGGTCCTCGCGCCCGCAGGACAGCAGGGCGGCCTCGTTGACGTCCCCGCGGCTGCGGAACAGCAGCTCGGCCGATTCGACGACCACGTCCTCGGAATCGTCGCACTCGAAGGTGCGCACGTTGGTGATGAAGTGCCGCAGCCGCGACGGCGGGTCCTCGGCCCACACGTGCTCGGTGCCCATTCGCGCGACCCGCTGGGTCAGGGAGTACTTGTCCTCATCGAAATGGGCCATTCCGGGCTCGGGAAAGGGCGACGCGTCGAATCCGGCGCCGCGCGCGGCGGTGACCCGCACCGGCATGGTGTAGCGGACGTCGTCGGTCAGCGTGTCCAGCCACGCCTCATACCGTTGGGCGTCGAGCAGGTACGCCTCGTCCACCAGGAACTGGTGCGCCTCGAGGTGTCGAGCGTCGCTGAAGGGCAGGGGCTTTCTCATGCGCCGGCCCCCTGCAGGTAGTCGGCCCACATGGTCAAAAGCGCTCGCTGGTTGTGCTCGTTGTAGCCGACCTGGGCGCGTCCGGGGCCGTGAAACGCGTTGGGCGCCAACGGCTCGACGACGGGTCGGTCGTCGGCGAGCAGGCCCATGCGGCTGTTCAGCAGCAGCCGCCGCGCCATCGAACCGCCCGCGGTGGTGGTCAGCGACACCCAGTTCTCCACATCGTCCTGTTCGAACATGCCCGTCGACCCGAAGCACATCAGATACGCCTTGTACGAATCCTGTTTGTACTGCGGGGGAGCGGCGGAGTCCACGGCGAACCACGAACACACTTCGGTCTCGTTCTCGCTGATGGGTTGCCACAACCGGATCGAGATGAACGGCAGCACCTCGTCATCGCGATCGCGCACCTTGGGCCAGTTGTGCACGAAACTCAGGTTCGGAAAGCAGGTCGCCGCGGAGATCATGAACCCGTCCTCACCGACGACCCGCTGCTGTTGCGGCGTCCACACGTCCTTGATCCGGCCGATCATCTCGGCGGGGTAGCCGACGTAGCCCATCCGCTCCTCGAAGCCACCGGGGGGCAGTTTGTAGGTGGTGCCCCCGCCGCGGTGCGCCCAGTAGGTGGCGCCGTCCTTGCGCTTCTGGGCTTTCGGCTCGCGGAACAGGCCGATCTCGACGATCGACGCGTGGGTGTGTGGGGTGTGGTACATGTCGCCGGCGAAGTTCTCCGCGCCGATCTTCCAGTTCGCTTTGATCCGCCAGCGCTGCGGCCCCCGCACCTCGACGCCGCCGGCGCTCTGCTTGGTGTAGTAGTCCAGGTAGAACCTGAAGTCGCCCAGGAAGTCTTCCAGCGGTTCGGCATTCGGATCCAGGCTGATGAACAGCAGGCCGTTGTAGCTCGCGAAATTCGGTGCGGGCAACAGGGTTTGGTCCTTGGCGAACCCCTCGTCGCCGCCGTAGGCCTCGCGGTGGAACGGCAGCCCGGTGAGCCGTCCGTCGTTGCGGTAGGTCCAGCCGTGGTACGGGCAGCGGAAGTTGGAGGCGTTTCCCATCTCCGCGCGACAGACCTGCATCCCGCGATGCAGGCACATATTGAACAGGGCCCGCACCTCGCCGGCGGAATCCCGGGTGATGATGAACGAGTCGTCGAGCACCCGGCGCACCACGTAGTCGCCGTCGTGCGGGATTTCGGACTCGTGCCCCACGAACGTCCACGCCCGGCCGAACAGCCGTTCCTTCTCCAGCGCGAACAGTTCCTTGTCGTTGTAGATGTGCGCGGGGATCATCCCGCGGCGCACGTTCTCGAAGACTTCGAGCAATCCGCCGTCCCGGTGCGCCATGACTCCCTCTGATCTACAGAAATACTCTCCGCTCAGAAGAATCCCGCAGTCTTCGGCGCCGGTCAACCGCCGGGCGCCCGCTTCGCCAGGTTGTCCGCAGAATCCTTGGGGCCTATTCACAGGTGGCGCGCAATTACAAGCCGGAAGCCCCCGGCTACCGTGGGTCACGGCGGCGGTTCGGCGTATGTGAGCGCGGAGTAAACTGCCGGTAATCGTTCGGTTTTGCGGTTATTAGCCGCTTATTTCCACTGATTTGAGGAAAGGCAGGGTGCGATGGTGGGTCGGCCACGCAGGGGTCGATTGCAGCAGGTCGGATCCAAGGTTCTGGCCGCTATCGGGCGCCAGGAGTGGATGGATCGGCCGAGCTATCGGTTCGAACACCTGCTCAGCTTCGCCTACAACGGGCTCGGCGGCGCCCGCAACACCGTCACCAACGCGCTCAACGGGGTCTGGCTCGGGCACCCGGTGCACCCGCCGTTGGCGTCGCTGACCAGCGGCGCGCTCGGCACGACGGTGGCGCTCGACGTCCTCAGCGTGCTGCCGGGCCAGCCCGCGTCCGAGGTCGTCGACGCCTCACGATTCGCCTCCCGCGCCCTCGGGGTCGGCATCCTGGCGAGCCTGGGCTCGGCCGTCACCGGCGTCACCGACTGGCAGCACACCCACGAGGAGGACCGCCGCGTCGGCGCGGTGCACGGCCTGCTGAACGTCGCCGCCACCGCGCTGTACATGCAGTCGTGGTGGGACCGTCGCAAGGGACGCCACGGGCGAGGCATCGTGCTCACCGCGCTGGGCTACGGCATCACCGTCGCCGGCAGCTACCTCGGTGGGGCGCTGGTCTTCGACTCCGGCATCGGCATCGACCAGTCCGGTCCGCGGCTGCGCACCTCCGCGTGGACGCCGGTGCTGCCCGCGAGCTCGCTCAACGGCAAACCGGTGCGCGTCGAGGTCGACGGTGTGGGCCTGGTGGTCTGTCAGACCAAGCCCGGTGAAGTCGCGGCGTACGGAGAATTCTGCCCCCACCTGGCCGCCCCGATGGCCGACGGCTGGATGGACCGCGGCCGGTTGGTGTGCCCCTGGCATGGCTCGTGGTTCGCCGCCGAATCCGGCGAAGTGGTGCGCGGTCCGGCGGCAGCGCCGCTGCCGTGCTACGAGGCCCGGTTGGTCGACGGAGTGGTCGAAGTCCGCGGTGAGCAGCAGCCCGCTCCCGGCGGCGCGATCGGAATCGCTAAAGGAGGAGCCAATTGAACGCCTACGACGTTCTCAAAGAACACCACATCGTGCTCAAGGGCCTCGGCCGCAAGGTCAGCGAGGCGCCGCTGAATTCCGAAGAGCGCCATGCCCTTTTCGACGACATGCTGATCGAGCTCGACATCCACTTCCGGATCGAGGACGACCTGTACTACCCGGCGCTGCGCGCGGCCACCAAGCTGATCGCGGTCGCCCACGCCGAACACCGCCAGGTCGTCGACCAGCTTTCCGTGTTGCTCAAGACGCCGCAGAGCGCGCCGGGGTATGAGGACGAGTGGAATTCGTTCAAGACCGTGCTGGAGGCGCACGCGGACGAAGAGGAACGCGACATGATCCCGGCCCCTCCGCAGGTGAAGATCACCGACGCGGAGCTCGAGGAGTTGGGCAACAAGATGGCCGCCACGATCGAGCAGTACCGCGGCTCGGCCGTGCACCGCCTGCGGACCAGGGGGCGCGCGGCGTTGATCCGCGCCCTGTAGGGGAGCATCGAGAGTAGCGTCACGGCTCATGGACGCCGGGTGTGTCGCTTCTCAGGCTGACATCACGGCGGAGATCGCCCGCATCGCAGCGCAATACCCGGGCGGCGCCGGGGCAGGCCCGGCGCACGGTCAGCCGCTCCTGGACTATCCGCCGTACCGCAGCACGACGCTGCGCCACCCCAAGCATCCCCTGGTCGCGATCGATCCCGAGGGGATCGAGCTCTGGGCGCCGTGCTTCGGCCACCAGGACGTCGACCCGCTCGACGCCGACCTGACGGCCGGGCATCCGGGCGAGCCGATCGGGGAGCGCGTCGCGGTGACCGGACGCGTCGTCGACGAAGGCGGCCGGCCGGTGGCCGGTCAGCTGGTCGAGATCTGGCAGGCCAATGCCGCCGGGCGCTACCGCCACCAGCGCGACCAGCACCCGGCCCCGCTCGACCCCAACTTCACCGGCGCCGGCCGCTGCCTGACCGGGCCGGACGGCTCCTATCGGTTCCTGACCGTCAAGCCCGGCCCCTACCCGTGGCGCAACCATCGCAACGCCTGGCGCCCGGCGCACATCCATTTCTCCGTTTTCGGAACGGCTTTCACCCAGCGCTTGGTCACCCAGATGTACTTCCCGGGCGACCCACTGTTCGAGCTGGATCCGATCTTCCAGTCGATCCTCGATCCCGCCGCGCGGCAACGGCTCATCGCCCGCTACGACCACGACCTGACCCAGCCCGAGTACGCGACCGGGTACCGGTGGGACATCGTCCTGACCGGCGGCGCGCCGACACCCACCGAGGGCGCGCATGACTGAAAATGCCTGCACCCCAGGGCAAACGGTCGGGCCCTTCCTCGACCTGGGATTGCCGTACCCCGGTGACAGCGAGCTGGTCGACGACGGCCACCCGCAGGCCATCCGGCTGCACGGCACGGTGTACGACGGCGGCGACGCCGCGGTCCCCGACGCACTGGTCGAACTCTGGCAGCCCGATACCGCGGGACGCATTGCGCGGCAGGCCGGTTCGCTGCGCCGATCCCACGCGTCGATCGCAAGCGCGGCGCTTGCGCCGGGCGCAGCGGGTCGGCGCCATCGAGACCCGTCGATCGCAAGCGCGGCGCTTGCGCCGGGCGCAGCGGGTCGGCGCCATCGAGACCCGTCGATCGCAAGCGCGGCGCTTGCGCCGGGCGCAGCGGGTCGGCGCCATCGAGACCCGTCGTTCACCGGCTGGGGCCGCTGCGCGACCGACGACGCCGGGCGCTACGCGTTCACCACCCTGACCCCGGGTTCGGTGATCGACGGGCGCCCGCCGTACTTCGCGCTCACCGTGTTCGCGCGGGGGCTGTTGAACCGGTTGTTCACCCGCGCCTACCTGCCCGGAGCCGACCCGGACGCCGATCCCCTGTTGGCCGCCGTCCCCGCCGAGCGTCTGGAAACGTTGCTCTGCGTGGCCGAAAACGACGGCGCCGCATATCGTTTCGACATCCACCTGCAGGGGCCGGCCGAGACCGTGTTCCTGGCGTACCGGGCGGACGCGCGATGACGAATCTGCTGTGGCCCGGAGACCATCGAGCCGGCGAGCACATGACCGACGGGGCGCTGCTGGGTTCGATGGTCGCGGTGGAATCCGCGTGGCTGAGCGCGCTGGCGGGCGCCGGCCTGACGGCCGCCGAGTGCGTCGGCGTGGAGCTGCGGAATCTGGTGACCCACGACGACTGCGAGGCCCTCGCGGCCTCCGCCGAAGACGGCGGCAACCCGGTGATTCCCTTGGTGAACCTCCTGCGCGAGCGCGCGGAGCCGGCCGTCGCGCCGTGGATCCACCGCGGACTCACCAGCCAGGACGTCCTGGACACCGGCCTGATGCTGGCCACGCGCGCGGTCGCCGACGACCTGATCACGCAGCTGAGAGAGCAGATCTCGGCGCTGTCCGAACTCGTCACGCGGCACCGGGCCACGCCGATGGTGGCCCGCACCCTTACCCAGCACGCCGCACCCACCACCTTCGGCGCCAAGGCCGCCGCTTGGCTGAACGGGGTCGTCGATGCCTTCGACCGGATGGCTGCGCTGACCACGCCCGTCCAAATCGGCGGCGCCGCGGGCACATTGGCCGCCACCACGGAGTTGGCGGCGCTGCTCACCGGCGGCTCCGACCCGGCCGGGGTGGCGGCCGGCGTCGCCGCCGACACGGCAACCGCATTGGGCTTGGCGCCGCGGGCGCCCTGGCACACGGCCCGCGCGCCGATCACCGGCGCCGCCGACGCGTTCGTCGGCTGCACCGACTGCTGGGGCCGCATCGCCTCCGACATCGTCACGCTGGCCCGCCCCGAGATCGCCGAACTCAGCGAGCCGACGGCCGACAACCGGGGCGGCTCGTCGTCCATGCCGCACAAGCGTAACCCCGTGCTGTCCATCCTGATTCGCCGCGCCGCGCTGTCGACGCCGCCGCTTGCCGCCACCTTGCACACCGCCGCGGCGCTGGCCGACGACGAACGGCCCGACGGGGCGTGGCACGCCGAATGGGACACCCTGCGCACGCTGGGCCGGCGCACCGTGGTCGCGGGATCCCAAACCGCGGAGTTGCTGACCGGCCTGACCGTGCACACGCAGCGCATGGCCGAAGACCTCGACGCCGCAGATGTTTTGGGTGAGCAGCAAGCGATCGCCGAGCTGGTGGGTAAAGACCCGTCACCGACCTACTTCGGCGCCGTCGACCGGCTGATCGACGACAGCCTCGGCCGCGCCGCGCGGGCACTCGCTCAGCGCTGAGTCGCGATTCTCAGTCGGCCACCGCGATCTCGATGGACAAGCACTCACTCAGGGCGTGCGCCGCCGCCCAGTCCCCGCCACACACGGCGCGCTCGAGTTCGTCGACCAGCGGGCTGTCGGCTCCCAGGTCCGCCAGCCACGCCGACACCGTCGCCGTGATCTGATGGGCGGGCACCCGGGCGACGTGCCCGCGGTGGAGTCGGTCGGTCAACTGGTAGATCGTGGCCGTCGGCCTGCGCTGCGGCCAATGAACCATCCATTTCGGTGAATTCATCGTCCCCTCCCCGCTAGCCTCAACGACTCATCCATCCCCGGCGGCACGTCCAGCTCTAGAGCGCAATAGTACGTCCGTACCAATGCGTGGGTTGTCATTTCGGCCGTCAAAACTCGAACTTTTTCGCGGATTTTGTTCATCGCGGTCGCCTACCTGGTTCTGCAGCAGAAGAGCAGGCCGATCAATGCCGCGCCAATGAGGCACGGCCCGCCCGGGACATGATGCGTTGCAAGACGTTGTGGGACAGGTCGCCGTCGTTGGCCACCCTGGCGAGGCCGCGCCGCCTCAGGAACATGTCGAGCCGCCGATCGGGTGACCAATCGGCGTAGATGGCGCCGAGGTAATGCGACTGCAGGAAATCCGACGCCAACGCGTCGAGGTCGGAATCCGTCAGCGACGGTGGGCTAGCACCCATGCTCGGCAAGCTCCTTCGTTCTCCCCACAACTGCCGCAGCCAAGTTACGTCAGGGGGCGTCACTAAACCGTCACGCGGAGATTGCGGAACGGGCCCAAACTCGGGACCCGATATCGGAAGCGGCGCAACACCGAACGGCGCAGGCCGTCCCGAAAGCTTTCCGGGGCCGGTCAGCCGGTGGCCGATGCCGCCGGCTTGTGGGCGACGATCGCGACGGCGGCCAGTTGCTTGCGGTGCTTGCGGAACGTGCGGCGCATCGCCAGGACCCGCTTGCGGGCATCGCGGTGCAGGAGCACGTTCCTGGCGAACCGCAGGGCCCCGAACAGGCCCTCGTCGGAGACCAGCCGGCGGGGCTGTAGCAGGGCCATCGGCGCGGTGGTGACGTTGTCGACCACCAATCCGTGCTCGGCGAGCAGTTTCGACCACTCCGCGATCGTCAGCGGCCGCGCGTTCACCTTGATCGAACGCGCGAGTCCCTGCCGGATCTCGGTGCTGATCTCCTCCGACACCGTGTCCGGGATGAGGGCGAGTTCGTGGATCGCGTAGCGGCCCCCCGGCCGCAGCACGCGGGCCGCCTCGGCGACGATGGCCTGTTTGGCCGCGTCGCCTTGCATGGTCAGCATCGCCTCTCCGACGACGACATCGCTGCTGGCGTCCGGCAACCCGGTCTCCGCCGCGTCCGCCACCCGCACGGCGGCATTCTGCGCACCGAGATCGGAAAGCACGCCGCGGACCATGTTGGCCGCGTCCGGGTCGCCCTCGGCGCCGACGTAGGACCGCGGACCGCGGGCCACGATCTCGGTGGCGGTGCGGCCCAGGCCCGGCGCGAGCTCGACCACATCGGCGCCGCCCAGCCCCGCGCGCGACAGCAGGGTGCGGGTCAGCTCGACCCCGCCGGGGCGCAACACGCGCTTGCCGAGCCGGGCCAACAGCCAATGGCCGGCGACCGCGCTGTCGTCACGGCGCGACGCCGGCAGCGGAAGTTCGGAACCTGCTCGTTGTCCTGGCATCAGATCTCCTGTCGCGCAGCGCCTTGCGGTGAGGCCAGGGCCAGCTCGTGGTACCCATGGCGCACCGGGGGCGGGGTGTCGATGAGCCTACCGTCGGCCTTCATTGTTCTTAGACCTCGAACCCAATTTTTACAAGACATGTTGTGTAAACTGTAGCCCATGACTTACGCGATCGGGAAGCCATGCGTCGACGTGATGGATCGCGCCTGCGTCGACGAGTGTCCCGTGGATTGCATTTACGAGGGCGGCCGCGCGCTCTACATTCATCCAGACGAGTGTGTCGACTGCGGCGCGTGCGAGCCGGTTTGTCCGGTGGAGGCGATTTACTACGAAGATGACCTGCTCGAGGATCTCCAGCCGCACCTGGCCGACAATGCAGCATTCTTCGCCGAGACGCTGCCGGGCCGCGACGAACCCCTGGGGTCCCCGGGCGGGGCGGCCAAGGTCGGCCCGCTCGGCGTCGACACACCGCTGGTGGCGGGTCAGCCCAGTGCCGCCCATTCGGACGGGGCTTGAAGGACGAGCAGCGTGAGGGACCCGGTGAAGACCCAGAGAACCCAGAAGACGCAGAAAGCCCAGAAGGCCCGGCAGTTGGAGAAATTCCCGGAGGTTCAGGGTTCGGTCGCGGGCGAATCGGCGGGTCGGCGCCGCGCGGTGATGCGGTTGTTGCGGGCTTCCCCGGACCCGATGAGCATCGCCGGGATCGCCGACGAGCTGGGCGTGCACCCCAACACCGTCCGCTTCCACCTCGACAGCCTGGTCACCGACGGGCAGGTGGAACACGTCGAGCTGGACCGCAAAGGCCCGGGCCGCCCACCGCTGATGTTCCGGGCGGTCCGGCAGATGGATCGCGGCGGGACGCGGCATTACCGGCTGCTCGCCGAGATCTTGACCATGGCCTTCGCCACCGAGCGCGACCCGGGGCCCAAGGCGCTGGCCGCGGGACGGGCGTGGGGGCGGAAGGTGGACGCCGAGCTGCATCCGCGGCCCGACGCCCCCGCCAACGCCGAGGAGGTCATCGCCCGTTTGATCGAGGTGCTCGACGAACTCGGCTTCGCGCCCGAGCGCCGGGTGGTCGACGGGGAGCAACAAGTCGGACTGCGGCACTGCCCGTTCCTGGAGCTGGCCGAAAACCGGTCGAGCGTCGTGTGTCCGGTGCACCTCGGCCTCATGCAGGGAGCGGTGGAAACCTGGGGCGCACCGGTCTCGGTGGACCGGCTCGACTCGTTCGTGGAGCCGGACCTGTGTCTGGCTCACCTGACGCTGCAGGGGGCGGCCAAATGACGACCGGAACCGCGATCGCCGTCGCGCTCACCTTCGTCTGGCTCGGCATGGTGCTGGCCATCTCGTTTTTGGAAGCCCCGCTGAAGTTCCGGGCGCCCAACGTGACGTTGCAGATCGGGCTCGGCATCGGCCGGCTGGTCTTCCGCGCCCTCAACACCGTCGAGGTGGCCTTCGCGCTCGTCATCGGGGCGATCGTGATCGCGGGCCCCATCCCGGCGGGCGTCATCGCGGCGGTCGGCGTCGCCGTCGCCGCGTTGGCCGTGCAGCTGGTCGCCGTGCGGCCCGCGCTGACCCGCCGTTCCGACCGGGTGCTGTCCGGATCGGACGGGCCGCGCTCCCGGGCCCACTACGGCTACGTCGCCCTCGAGGCGGTCAAGGTGGCCGGCCTGATCGCGGCGGGGATACTCCTACTGAGCGGTTAACTGCCAACCCTCAAGGCCGTCGGTGAAAGGCCTTGCAACTACGAAGGACTCACAATGGATTCCGTTTCGTTGACCGACCTCGCGTCCGAAAAGCTCGCCGAGGCCAAACAGTCCCACAGCGGACGGGCCGCGCACACGATCCACGGCGGACACAGCCACGAGCTTCGGCAGACCGTGCTGGCCCTGCTGGCCGACCACGACCTCTCCGAACACGACAGCCCCGGCGAGGCCACCCTGCAGGTGCTGCGCGGCCGCGTGCGCCTGACCACCGGCGGCGACGCCTGGGAGGGTAAGGCCGGCGAATACCTTGCGATCCCGCCCGAACGCCATGCCCTGCACGCGATCGAGGATTCGGTGGTCCTGCTGACCGTGCTGAAGACCATCCCCTCGGCGCACTAGCCGCCGATGCTCTCGACGCCCTGGGCAACGAGTTTCGGTCTGCGGGCGCCCATCGTCAACGCGCCGATGGGCGGGGTCGCCGGCGGCCGCCTGGCCGCCGCGGTCACGGCGGCCGGTGGTCTGGGCATGGTCGGCATGGGCAGCGTCGCGACCCGGGAGCTGCTGGCCGAGCAGCTGCGGGGCGTCGACGGCCGGTTCGGCATCGGCCTGGTCGATTGGGTGATGCGCAACGAGGCCGGGCTGCTCGAGGATGCGCTGGCCGCACGGCCCGCCCTGTTGTCGGTCAGCTTCGGAACCGACTGGTCCTGGGTCGCCAAGGCGCATGACACCGGAATCCCCACCGTCACACAGGTTTACGACAGCGACGGGGCGCGCAGGGCCGTCGACGCCGGCGTCGACATCCTGGTCGCCCGCGGGTCGGAGGGCGGCGGGCACGGCGAGGTCAAGCTGGGGCTGCTGCCGTTGCTGGACGCCGTCCTGGACGCGGTCACGGTGCCGGTGCTGGCCGCGGGCGGTGTCGCCTCGGCGCGCAGCCTGGCCGCCGTGCTGGCCGCCGGCGCCAGCGGGGCGTGGGTGGGGACCCGCCTGTCGGCCTGTCCGGAGGCGCTGACCGGCGACGCCGGCCGCCGGGCCCTGGTGGCCGCCACCGAAACCGACACCGCGGTCACCCGGGTCTTCGACGTCGCCAAGGGGCTGCCCTGGCCGGCGCGATTCCCGTCGCGGGTGCTGGCCAACGAGTTCGTCGAGCACTGGACCGGTCACGAAGAGGCGCTGGACCCGGCCGCCTGCGAGGAGCTGGCCACAGCGATCGCCGCCGGGGACTGCCGAATCGCCCCTGTCGACGCCGGTCAGGGCGTCGGGATGATCCGCGACGACGCGTCGGTGCGCGAGGTCATCGACGAGATGTGCACGGGCGCGGCACGGTTGCTGTCCGGCTGGGGGACACCAGAGCGGGCGTAGGACTCGCTCGCGGCCTACGCGCGGCCGGGCGCCAGCACGACGCAGCACCGGTCGGGCCCCGGGCAGAGCCGGGCGTTCGGGCCGTGTGGCGCCAGCGCATCGGCCACGCCGCTGATCAGCGCGTGGTTCATGGTGCAGGCCAGCTCCGTCTGTTCCTGCGCCAGGGCGTGGAACGGGCAGTTGGCGAGCTCGACCTCGCCGTCGCCGTAGCGGGGCTCGTAGCCGTGCCGGCTCAGCAGCTCCACCGCGCGCCGAAGCGCGCCCGCGGCGTCGGCGGGCGCTCGCGCGCCGGCCCGCGCCCCGATCGCGCGACCGTAGTCACGGGCCACCCGGTTCAGGACGCTGGTGACCGGTTCGCCGGTGCCCGCCGACCGGGCGATAGCCGTCGCCATCAAGCGGCCCGCCAGCTCGTACTCCCGCTGCGGAAGGCTGACCGCGATGTCGCGGCCCGCCCGGCGATACAGCTTGGCGGTACGCCCGGCGCCGGGGCCCGAGCGCCCGGTCACGCGCGCGAAACCGGTTTCCAGCAGGCCCTCGGCGGTGAGCCGGTCCAGGTGGAACTTGGCCTGGTGGTGGGGGATCCCGACGGCGTCGGCCGCCTGGTCGCGGCTCGCGGGCGCGGGCTGGTCGCACACGAACTGATACAGGCGGTGGCGCACCGGATCGGCGAGCGCCCCGATGCCGGCGGCGTCGCGCTGCAGGTGCTCCCGGTCGTCCATTCCCGCGCCATTTCTAACAGACAAAATGCTTGACGCTACAGTCTACACGTTCTACCGTTCGATTTATTATCCGTTAGAAATGGAGGCACCCGATGAGCACCAATCAAGTCAGCGCGACGCCCACCCTCGCCGAGCAGCTACGGGACCCGGCCTATTCGGCCTATCTCGCGCTTCGCACCGTGTTTACGATCGCGCCGATCGTGTTCGGGTTGGACAAGTTCTTCAACCTGCTGACCCACCCGCATCACTGGAGCATGTATCTGGCCGGCTGGATCGACGACCTGGTGCCCGGAACGGCCGATCAGTGCATGTACCTCGTCGGGATCATCGAGATCGTGGCCGGGGTGGTGGTGGCGGTGGCCCCACGGCTGGGCGCCTGGGTCGTCGCGGCCTGGCTCGCCGGGATCATCATCGACCTGGTCACCGGGCCCGGGTTCTACGACGTCGCGCTGCGCGACTTCGGGTTGTTCGTGGGCGCCATCGCGCTGGCCCGGCTGGCGCAGGGCGTGCACAGCGGCAGCATCGGGCGCAGCATCGCGGCCCGGTAGCCGCGCGTCAGACGGCCCTCAGGTAGCGCTTGGCGATGAGCCGCTGCGCTACCCGCACCACCGGGCCGCCGGCCTTGCTCCACCAGGTCGCCGGACGGGAGAATGCCGACACCTCCGCGTGGACTGCGGAGGTGATCGGGTCGTAGCGCACCACGAAACGCTCCTCGCCGGATTCCGGGTGGCCCGGCAGGGTGCCGTAGCCGAAGCCGCGAATGTCGGGTTCGTCGACGACGTACACGACGCGGCAGGGCGCCGGCAGAAAACCCATCCGCACCACCACCACCGCGTCGACGACGGCGATCTCCGAGCTGGCCTGCACGCGCAGCCCCGAGCCGCGCTGCATGCCCCAGCGCAGCACGGCGTCGGCGGCCTGCTCGAAACGCTGCCGGCCCGTGCCGATTTGGCGCTCGGCGTGTTGATGGTCGTATCCCGCGGGCAGGTCACCGGCCGCCGTCGCACCCACTTCCCGATAGGTCAGCGGAAGTTCCTCGAGCGCTCGTAGGTCCACGCGTTCAGCTTGCCACGCCACGATGCGCGGCGGTGTTTTGCGAGTACGGTCTGAAGATGTGACCGCACAAAACTCGAAAACCGTTGCCGGGGCGTCGGGAACGTTCACCCTCGGCGGAGATCTGACCATCAACCGACTCGGCTTCGGGGCGATGCGCCTTACCGCGAAGGGCGTGTGGGGCCCGCCCGACGACCGCGACGAATGCGTCCGGGTGCTGCGGCGCGCCGTCGAGCTCGGGGTGAACTTCATCGACACCGCGGACTCCTACGGCCCGTACTTCTCCGAGGAGATCATCCACGAGGCGCTGCATCCCTACGACGGCCTGGTGATCGCGACCAAGGCGGGGCTGCTGCGCACCGGCCCGGACATCTGGATCCCGTTGGGCAACCCCAGTTATCTGCGCCAGGAATGCGAGCTGAGCCTGCGCCGGCTGGGCGTGGACGCCATCGACCTGTTCCAGCTGCACCGCATCGACAAGAACTTCCCGCTCGAGGACCAGGTCGGCGAGCTGCTGACCCTGAAGAACGAGGGCAAGATCCGCCACATCGGCCTGTCCGAGATCAACGTCGACCAGCTCGGCGCGGCGCAAAAGATCACCGAGATCGTGTCGGTGCAGAACATGTACAACCTGTCGGCCCGTGACGCCGAACCGCTGCTGGACGCGGTGACCGAACAGGGCATCGGTTTCATCCCCTGGTTCCCGCTGGCCGCCGGACCGCTGGCCGCCCCCGACGGGCCGCTGCAGCGCATCGCCGCCGAGCACGACGCGACGCCGTCACAGCTGGCGCTGGCGTGGTTGCTGAAGCGGTCACCGGTGATGCTGCCGATTCCGGGGACGTCGAAGGTGGCGCACCTGGAGGAGAACGTCGCCGCCGCTGAGATCACGCTGTCGGACGACGAGTTCGAGACCCTGTCGGCCGCCGGGGCCCAGCAGACCGGGTAGCCACCTCGCGAATGCGCGCGCCCGTCGGGCAATACGGTGTGGTGGTGGCCGAACATCAGCGACACCCCGGCGGGGGATTCAACCCGCCCGAACCGACCACCAAGGGCGGGCCCGACTACGGCAGGTTCATCGACGCCGTGCGCGCGTTGCAGGATCACGCCCGCGCCGCCGACGCCCCCGACGAGGTGATCACCGAGGCGGCCGACCTGCTGGAGAAGGTGTCGGCGTTGCTGGCGCCGTACGACGCCGACGAGTGGGCCTCCCCGTCGGGCCGCCGGATGGACCTGCCGATGCGCGGCAACATCCTGACGATCCCCATGGCGGCCCGCAAAGGCGCAGACGGCCGCGTCCATGGCGAGGCCCGCTTCGCCCGGTTCCATCTCGGCCGTAACGGCGCCGTGCACGGCGGCGCGCTGGGGATGCTGTTCGATTCCATTCTGGGGCTGAGCGCCGCGGTGCTCACCGGCAACCCACGGCAGCGCACCGCCTACCTCAAGATCGACTACCGCCACATCGTTCCGGTGGAGAAGGAACTACAGTTCGACGCCGGCGTCGACCGGGTGGACGGGCGCAAGATCTTCGTCTCGGGCCGGTTGACCGACAACGATCGCCTGCTCACCGAAGCCGACGCGCTGTTCGTGCGGCTCAAACCCGGCCAGCCCTGAGGGTCGTTCGCCCGCAAGGGGTTTCATGGAGCGTCGTCGCAACAGGGTAGGCCGCACCAAACAGGTTGAAAATTAAGTTCTTTGCGTGCGCCGGCGGGCCCGGCGCGTCCGCATCGGCAGCGTGCTCTCTTCGTGGTCGAGTTCGCGTTCAATCGCGCGCAGGCTCTGGTCGGGCAGCATGCCCGCGTCCCGCCAGCGCACCAGCTCGTCGCGCTGGGCGTCGATGGCGATGCGGCGGATGGCGACCGCGGCCTCGTAGCGGGGAGCGGCGGGCGCCTCGGCGGCGTCCGACAACAGGTCGAGCCGGTGCTGATACCGCTCGAGCCGTGCCGACAACTGTTGGCGCACACCGTCGATCACCCGAGGGTCCACGTCCACGTCGTCCTGTTGGTCCAGCGAGTCGAGCCTGTCCAGCGCGGCCTGCACGGCGGCGGCGCGAGCCCGGTTGCGCAGCCGCAGTTCGTCGGTGGCATCCGCGCGCAGGCCCAGGGCGCGCACCAGCGGGCCGAACGTGATGCCCTGTCCGATCAGCGTCACCAGCACGACGACCAGGGTGCAGAACAGCAGCAGGTCCCGGTCGGGAAACGGCGCGCTGCTGTCGGTCACGAACGGAACCGTGAAAATCGCCGCGAGGCTGACCACCCCGCGGGTGCCGGCCCAGCTCAGCACCAAGACTTCACGGCCGCTGAGGCGCTCGGAGATGCGGTTGCGCCGGCGCCCGGTGTCGGGCTCGGCGGGTCCGTCGGGTTCGTTGGCGTCGTTTGCGTCGCCGGCGTCGTCGGCGTCGGCGGACCCCGAGACGTTGCCGAGCCGGGTGCGCAGCGGCCGGGGAAGCGACTGGGTGAGCAGCAACCACAGCGGCCGCACCACGAGAACCACGGCGACGGTGACGGCGACCGCCACGATGATCGTCGACAGGTCGTAGCCGCCCAGGTCGTCGAGGATGGCCGGCAGCTGATGGCCGATCAGCAAGAACACCAGGCCCTCGAGCAGGAAGTTGACCAGCCGCCAGACGGCCCGCGTCTGCAATCGGCTCGCCCCCGACTCGAGCCGGGGCGAGTCGTGGCCGACGATCAACCCGCACACCACGACCGCCAGGACACCGGAGGCGGACAGCTCCTCGGCCACCAGATAGGTCACGAACGGGGTGGCGAGCGAGATCGCGTTGGCCGTCAGCACGTCGTGTCTCCACCGGCGCAGCAGCCGCCGGAAGTAGGCGAACACCATTCCCACCGCCAGGCCGCCCAGGGCCGCCAGCGCGAACTCCCGGATCGCCGACGGCACCGAGAACGCGGCGCCGCGCGCCACCGTGATGGCCACCGACAGCGTGGTCAGGGCGGTCGCGTCGTTGAGCAGCCCCTCGCCCTCGATCAGGGTGACGATGTTGAGCGGGAGGCCTTCCTTGCGGGCCACGGCCAGCGCGGCCACCGGGTCGGTCGGCGCGACGGCGGCGCCCAGCACCATGCCCACCGCGAGCGTCGCACCGCTGACGAGCAGCCCGAACGCGATGCCGACCGACGCCGCGGTCAACAGGACGAGGACCACCGACAGGCTGATGACCGTGCGCAGATTGCGGCGGATGCCGACCAGCGACGACTCCAGCGCCGCGTTGAAGAGCAGCGGCGGCAGGATGCAGGTCATCACGACGTCGGGCTCGAGGCTGATGTTCGGCCCCGGCACCAGCGCATAGCCGATGCCGACGAGAACCAGCAGCGGCGCGCTGGGCAGCCCGGTGCGCTCGCTGATCCAGTTGACCAGCACGATGACCGCGACGGCGCCGAGCAGCAGCGTCAAACCCGTCTGCGCCCCCATCGGGTCCATCTTGCCGGACTTGTGGGCGACTGCTCGACGGCCCTGCTCGGCGCCGAACCGCCCCGATAGCATGGTCGTCGACCCATCGAGCCTTGGAGACCGCCACAATGACCGTCCCCGCACACGCCGCCTCGGGAGCCGACGGCAGCGACCCGCAAGCCCCGATCCGGGTGCCTGCCGGGACCACCGCGGCCGCCGCGGTGCGGGATGCGGGGCTGCCGGGCCGCGGGGCGCCCGACGGCGTCGTGGTGGTGCGCGACGCGGAGGGCAAGCTGCGCGACCTCAGTTGGGCGCCCGCCGCCGACGCCGAGGTGATTCCGGTGGCGGCCAACACCGACGACGGCCGCAGCGTGATCCGGCACTCGGCCGCGCACGTGTTGGCCCAGGCCGTCCAGGAGCTGTTCCCGCAAGCCAAGCTGGGCATCGGCCCGCCCATCACCGACGGCTTCTACTACGACTTCGACGTACCGGAGCCGTTCACGCCCGAGGATCTGGCGGCGCTGGAAAAGCGGATGCGCCAGATCGTCAAAGAGGGCCAGCTGTTCGAGCGCCGGGTCTACGAGTCCAAGGACCAGGCGCGCGCCGAGCTGGCGGGGGAGCCCTACAAGCTCGAACTCGTCGACGACAAGTCCGGTGATCCTTCGGTGATGGAGGTCGGGGGCGACGAGCTCACGGCCTACGACAACCTCAATCCCCGTACGCGCGAACGGGTCTGGGGCGACCTGTGCCGGGGACCGCACATCCCGACCACCAGGCACATCCCCGCGTTCAAGCTGACCCGCAGCTCGGCGGCCTACTGGCGCGGCGACCAGAACAACGCCAGCCTGCAACGGATCTACGGCACGGCCTGGGAGTCGCAGGAAGCCCTGGAGCGCCACCTGACGCTGATCGAGGAGGCCCAGCGCCGCGATCACCGCAAGCTGGGCACCGAGCTCGACCTGTTCAGCTTTCCCGACGAAATCGGTTCCGGCTTGGCCGTTTTCCATCCCAAGGGCGGCATCGTGCGCCGGGAGCTGGAAGAGTACTCGCGGCGCAAGCACATCGCGGCCGGCTACGAGTTCGTCAACACCCCGCACATCACCAAGGCGGACCTGTTCCACACGTCTGGCCATCTGGACTGGTACGCCGAAGGCATGTACCCGCCGATGCATCTCGATGCCGAATACGACGACGACGGGACCGTGCGGAAGCCGGGGCAGGACTATTACCTCAAGCCGATGAACTGTCCGATGCACACGCTGATCTTCCGGTCGCGCGGGCGCTCGTATCGCGAACTTCCGTTGCGGCTCTTCGAATTCGGCACCGTTTACCGCTACGAGAAGTCCGGCGTGGTGCATGGGTTGACCCGGGCGCGCGGTTTCACCATGGACGACGCGCACATCTTCTGCGCCCGCGAGCAGCTGCACGCCGAGCTGGCGTCGCTGCTACGGTTCATCCTCGAGCTCCTGGGCGACTACGGGCTGGAGGACTTTTATCTGGAACTGTCCACCAAGGACCCGGAGAAGTTCGTGGGCTCCGATGCCATGTGGGAGGAATCCACCAAAGCCCTGGCCGATGTGGCCGCCGAATCCGGCCTGCAGCTGGTGCCGGATCCGGGCGGCGCGGCGTTCTACGGGCCCAAGATCTCCGTGCAGGCCCGCGACGCCCTGGGCCGCAGTTGGCAGATGTCGACCATCCAGGTGGACTTCAACTTCCCGGAGCGGTTCGAGCTGGAGTACACCGCCGCCGACGGGAGCCGGCAGCGGCCGGTGATGATCCACCGCGCGCTGTTCGGGTCCATCGAGCGATTCTTCGGGATCCTGACCGAGCACTACGCCGGCGCCTTCCCGGCGTGGCTGGCGCCGGTGCAGGTGGTCGGCATCCCGGTGGCCGACGACCACGTAGACTATCTGAACGACGTTGCGGCGCAACTGCGTTCGCACGGGGTTCGGGTCGAGGTCGACGCCAGCGACGACCGGATGGCCAAGAAGATCGTCAACCACACCAACCAGCGGGTGCCGTTCATGTTGCTCGCCGGCGACCGTGACGTTGCGGCGGGCGCGGTCAGTTTCCGCTTCGGTGACCGCACCCAGATCAACGGCGTGCCCCGCGACGGCGCCGTCGACGCCATCGTGAAGTGGATCGCCGATCGCGAGAATGCCGCTCCCACCGCCGAACTCGTGAAGGTGGCGGCCGGTGAGTGAGCGCGAACGCGCCGAGCCGCGCACCGACGACACCATCCTCGACCGGGGCGTCGGCGAGGAAGATCATCTGCAGCGGTTGTGGACGCCGTATCGGATGACCTATCTGGCCGAGGCGCCGATGAAGCGCGACAACGGCAAAACCGAGCAGCCGTTCACCGACATCCCGCAGCTGACCGACGAAGACGGACTGGTGGTCGCGCGCGGTGAACTCGTCTACGCCGTGCTCAACCTCTACCCGTACAACCCCGGGCACCTGATGGTGGTGCCCTACCGGCGCGTCTCGGAGCTGGAGGACCTCACCGATCCGGAGAGCGCGGAGCTGATGTCCTTCATCCAGAAGGCGATTCGCGTCATCAAGAACGTGTCGCGGCCGCATGGTTTCAACGTCGGCCTCAACCTGGGGACCTCGGCCGGCGGGTCGCTGGCCGAGCACCTGCACGTGCACGTCGTCCCGCGCTGGGGCGGCGACGCCAACTTCATCACCATCATCGGCGGGTCGAAGGTGATCCCGCAGTTGCTGCGCGAAACCCGCCAGTTGCTGGCGACGGAGTGGACGAAGCAGCGATGAGCGCAACGCGATCATGAGTAAGGTGCCGTTCCTGTCCCGGGCGGCGTTCGCGCGGCTGACCACTCCGACCGCGAAAGCGTGCCTGCGGTTGGGTTTGACCCCCGACGTCGTCACGATCCTGGGCACCGTCGTGGCCGTGGCGGGGGCGCTGATCTTCTTCCCGATTGGCAAGCTGTTCATCGGCACGCTGGTGGTCTGGTTCTTCGTCCTCTTCGACATGCTCGACGGGGCGATGGCGCGGGAACAAGGCGGCGGCACCCGGTTCGGCGCGGTGCTGGACGCCACCTGTGACCGCGTCAGCGACGGTGCGGTGTTCTGCGGGCTGCTGTGGTGGATCGCCTTCGGACTGCACGACAAGCCGCTGGCGGCGGCCACCCTGATCTGCCTGGTCACCTCGCAGGTGATCTCCTACATCAAGGCCCGGGCCGAGGCCAGCGGCCTGCGCGGCGACGGCGGCATCATCGAACGGCCCGAGCGGCTGATCATCGTGCTGGTCGGCGCCGGCATCTCGGACTTTCCGTTCGTCGCGTGGCCGCCCGCGTTGCCGGTGGCGATGTGGCTGTTGGCGGCGGCCAGCCTGGTCACCTGCGCGCAGCGGTTGCGCACGGTGCGCACCTCGCCGGGTGCGACCGACCGCGGATCGGTCGCGCCGTGATTCCCACTCCGCCGGGCATGAACGCGATCACGGCACCGAGCCGCCTGGCGAGCCGCGTCGCGGGCCGGTTGAGCGGCGTCGGGGCCGACTGGGCGTACGCGTCAGGCTGGTTGGCCGTGCGGGCGATGCCGGAGTTCGCCGCGCGCAACGCATTTGGCGCCGCGGCGCGCTACGCGGCCCGCGGCGGCGGCCCAGATCAGTTGCGCAAGAACCTGGCCCGCGTCTTGCGGGTGCCGCCCTCAGACGTTCCGGATTCACTGATGCGGGCGTCCGTGGCCTCCTACGCCCGTTATTGGCGCGAGGCGTTCCGCCTGCCGGGCATGGACCTCGCCGCGGTCGGCCGCCAGCTGCACGACTCTGTTCAGGGCCGCGACCATATCGAAGCGGCACTGTCCGGCGGCCGCGGCGCAGTGATCGCGTTGCCGCACAGCGGCAATTGGGACATGGCAGGGGTGTGGCTGGCGCAGACACACGGCACCTTCACCACCGTCGCGGAGCGACTCAAACCCGAGTCGCTCTACCGGCGGTTCATCGCCTACCGCGAAGGCCTCGGCTTCGAGGTGCTGCCCTTGTCCGGGGGCGAGCGGCCACCCTTCGACGTGTTGTGCGACCGGCTGCGGGACAACCGGGTGGTGTGCCTGATGGCCGAGCGCGACCTCACCCGCACCGGCGTGCAGGTCGACTTCTTCGGCGAACCCACCCGGATGCCGGCCGGGCCGGCGAAGCTCGCGATCGCGACGGGGGCGGCCCTGCTAGCGGCCCACTGCTGGTTCGAGGGCCAGGGCTGGGGCGTCGCCATCCACCCGGCGCTGGACTGCACCGGCGGCGACGTCGGCGCGATCACCCAGCTGTTGGCCGATCACTTCGAGAAGAACATTGCCGCCCGCCCCGAGGATTGGCACATGATGCAGCCGCAGTGGCTGGCCGACCTCTCCGAGAACAAGCAGGCCCGGCTAAGGGACGCCTGATGCGCATCGGGATGATCTGTCCCTACTCGTTCGACGTTCCGGGCGGGGTGCAGTCGCACGTCCTGCAGCTTGCCGAGGTGGTGCGGGCCCGCGGGCATGACGTCAGCGTGCTCGCGCCGGCCTCGCCGCACGCCGTGTTGCCCGACTACGTCGTCTCGGCGGGCAAGGCCGTCCCGATTCCCTACAACGGGTCGGTGGCCCGGCTGCGGTTCGGCCCGGCCACCCACCGCAGGGTCAAAAAGTGGCTCGCCGAAGGCGATTTCGACGTGCTGCACCTGCACGAGCCCAACGCGCCGAGCCTGTCCATGCTGGCGCTCAACATCGCCGAGGGCCCGATCGTGGCGACGTTTCACACGTCGACCACCAAATCGCTGACGCTGACGGTCTTTCAGGGCATCCTGCGCCCGATGCACGAGAAGATCGTCGGCCGGATCGCGGTGTCCGACTTGGCGCGGCGCTGGCAGATGGAGGCGCTGGGAACCGACGCGGTGGAGATCCCCAACGGCGTCGACGTCGGCTCGTTCGCCACCGCGCCGCTGCTGGACGGTTACCCGCGGCCCGGCAAGACGGTGCTGTTCCTCGGGCGCTACGACGAGCCGCGCAAGGGCGTGGGGGTGTTGCTCGACGCGCTGCCGCGGCTGGTTGATCGGTTCGCCGACGTGCAGCTGCTCATCGTCGGACGCGGTGACGAAGACGAATTACGCGCGCAGGCAGGCGAATTCGTGAACAACATTCGCTTCCTCGGCCAGGTCGACGATGCCGGGAAGGCGTCGGCCATGCGCAGCGCCGACGTCTACTGCGCACCCAACCTCGGCGGGGAAAGCTTCGGCATCGTCTTGGTCGAGGCCATGGCCGCCGGGACTCCGGTGGTGGCCAGCGACCTCGACGCCTTCCGGCGCGTGCTGGCCGGCGGGGACGTGGGCCGCCTGGTACCCGTCGGCGACGGCGCCGCGCTCGCCGATGCGCTGATCGAGGTGCTGGAGGATGATGGGCTGGCCGAACGCTATGTGGCGGCCGGTTCGGCCGCCGTCCAGCGCTACGACTGGTCGGTGGTGGCCAGCCAGATCCTGCGGGTGTACGAGACGGTCGCCGCGTCGGGCGCCAAGGTTGAGGTGGCCAGTTGATGACAGGGTTGATCGTCGCCATCGCGGTGTTGGTCGCGGTGCTGGCCGTCTTCGGCGCTTGGGCGTACCGGACGGCCAACCGGCTGGACCGGTTGCACGTCCGCTACGACCTGTCGTGGCAGGCGCTCGACGGCGCGCTGGCGCGCCGCGCGGTGGTGGCGCGCGCCGTGGCAATCGACGCCTACGGCGGCGCATCCGAGGGCCGGCGGTTGGCGGCGCTGGCCGACGCCGCCGAGGGCGCGCCCCGGCCCGCGCGGGAGACGTGCGAAAACGAGCTGTCGGCCGCGCTGGCCGCCGTCAACCCGGCGTCCCTGCCGGCCGGGTTGATCGCCGAGCTGGCCGACGCCGAGGCCCGGGTGCTGCTGGCCCGCCGCTTCCACAACGACGCGGTGCGCGACACGCTGGCGCTGGCCGAGCGGCCCCTGGTGCGGCTGTTCCACCTGGGCGGGACCGCCGGGCTGCCCAGCTATTTCGAGATCGTCGAGCGGCCGCACGCGTTGGCCCACGGCGATCACGGCGTGCTCAACCACCGCACCTCGGCCCGCGTCGTGCTGCTCGACGAGAGCGGGGCGGTGTTGCTGCTGCGCGGGTCGGATCCGGCGCTGGGCGAGCCCGCCCCGAAGTGGTGGTTCACCGTGGGCGGCGAAGTGCAGCAGGGGGAACGGCTGGCCGAGGCGGCCGCGCGAGAGCTCGCCGAGGAAACCGGCCTGCGGGTCGCGCCCACCGACATGGTCGGGCCCGTGTGGCGGCGCGACCAGGTCTTCGAGTTCAACGGCTCGCTGATCGACAGCGAGGAGTTCTACTTCGTCTACCGCACCCGCCGGTTCGAGCCGTCGCGCACGGGCCGCACCGAACTGGAACGCAGCTACATCCACGGCCACCGCTGGTGTGACGCTGCCGACATCGCCCAGCTCGTCGCCGCGGGGGAGACGGTGTACCCCATGCAACTATCCGGACTGCTCACCGACGCGGCCGCGCTCGCCGGCGGCCGCGCCCCCGGCCCGCTGCTGTCGATCCGCTGACTCCGTCGGTCAACGCGGGCCAAAGCGCCTCATTAGACTGGGTCGACAACGGTTGAAGGAGATCAAGCAGTGACTAGCGCCCACCCACCGGACGGCAACGGGCGAACCGGAACCGCACGCGTCAAGCGCGGCATGGCCGAGATGCTCAAGGGCGGCGTCATCATGGACGTCGTCACCCCCGAGCAGGCCAAGATCGCCGAGGGCGCCGGCGCCGTCGCCGTGATGGCGCTGGAGCGGGTGCCCGCCGACATCCGCGCCCAGGGCGGGGTGTCGCGGATGAGCGACCCGGACATGATCGAGGGCATCATCTCGGCGGTGACCATCCCGGTGATGGCCAAGGCGCGCATCGGGCACTTCGTCGAGGCGCAGATCCTGCAGAGCCTCGGGGTGGATTACGTAGACGAGTCGGAGGTGCTCACCCCCGCCGACTACACCCACCACATCGACAAGTGGAAGTTCACCGTGCCGTTCGTGTGCGGCGCCACCAACCTCGGCGAGGCTTTGCGACGGATCAACGAGGGCGCCGCCATGATCCGCTCCAAGGGCGAGGCCGGCACCGGGGACGTCTCCAACGCGACCACGCACATGCGGGCGATCGGCGGCGAGATCCGCCGCCTGACGTCGCTGTCCGAAGACGAATTATACGTTGCCGCAAAGGAATTGCAGGCGCCCTACGAACTCGTCGTCGAGGTGGCCCGGGCAGGCAAGCTGCCGGTCACCATGTTCACGGCCGGTGGCATCGCCACCCCCGCCGACGCGGCGATGATGATGCAGCTCGGCGCCGAGGGCGTCTTCGTGGGCTCGGGCATCTTCAAGTCCGGCGACCCCGCCCAGCGCGCGGCGGCCATCGTCAAGGCCACCACCTTCTACGACGATCCCGACGTGCTGGCCAAGGTCTCGCGTGGGCTGGGGGAGGCGATGGTCGGCATCAACGTCGAGCAGATCGCGCAGCCCCATCGGCTGGCCGAACGCGGCTGGTAAGCCGAGGGCTATTGGTGGCGATCGAAGAGATCCTTGATCTCGAGCAGCTCGAGGTCAACATCTACCGGGGCAGCATCTTCAGCCCGGAATCGGGATTCCTGCAGCGCACCTTCGGCGGTCATGTCGCCGGCCAGTCGCTGGTGTCGGCGGTGCGCACCGTCGACCCGCGCTACCAGGTCCACTCGTTGCACGGCTACTTCCTGCGGCCCGGGGACGCCAAGGAGCGCACGGTGTTCATCGTGGAGCGCACCCGCGACGGCGGCTCGTTCGCGACCCGGCGCGTCAACGCCATTCAGCACGGCGAGATCATCTTCAGCATGGGCGCGTCCTTCCAGACCGACCAGGAAGGCATCCACCACCAGGACCCCATGCCGCCCGCGCCGCCGCCCGACGGCCTGCCGGGGCTGGACTCGGTCAAGGTGTTCGACGACGCCGGGTTCAAGCAGTTCGCGGAGTGGGACGTGTGCATCGTGCCGCGCGAGCGCCTGCAGCTCACGCCGGGAAAGGCCGCCCAGCAGCAGGTCTGGTTCCGCCACCGTGACCCGCTGCCCGACGACCCGGTGCTGCACATCTGCGCGCTGGCCTACATGAGCGACCTGACCCTGCTGGGGTCGGCGCAGGTCACCCACCTCGACGTGCGCGAGCACCTGCAGGTGGCGTCGCTGGACCACGCGATGTGGTTCATGCGGGCGTTCCGGGCCGACGAGTGGCTGCTGTATGACCAGTCCTCCCCGTCGGCCAACGGCGGCCGCGCGCTGTGCCAGGGCAAGATCTTCACCCAATCCGGCGAGATGGTCGCGGCGGTCATGCAGGAGGGGCTGACCCGCTTCAAGCGGGGATATCACCAGTGAGCGCCCCCCGGATCGGGGTCCTCGCGCTGCAGGGCGATACCCGCGAGCACCTGGCGGCCCTGCGCGAAGCCGGGGCCGAGTCGATGCCCGTGCGCCGGCGCGGTGAGCTGGAGGCGGTCGACGGGCTGGTCATCCCCGGTGGGGAATCGACGACCATGAGCCACCTGCTGGGAGACCTCGGCCTGCTGGAGCCGTTGCGCGGGCTGCTGGCCGACGGGCTGCCCGCCTACGGCGCGTGCGCCGGGATGATCCTGCTGGCCAGCGAGATTCTCGACGCCGGGGCGGGCGGGAGGGAGGCGCTGCCCCTGCGCGCGATCGATATGACCGTGCGGCGCAACGCCTTTGGACGACAGGTCGACTCGTTCGAAGGGGACATCGACTTCGCGGGCCTCGACGATCCGGTGCGGGCGGTGTTCATCCGCGCGCCGTGGGTCGAGCGGGTCGGTGACGGCGTGGAGGTGCTGGCCAGCGCCGCCGGTCACGTCGTCGCGGTGCGCCAGGGCCGCAAGCTGGCGACGGCGTTTCACCCCGAGGTGACCGGCGACCGGCGGATCCACCACATGTTCGTCGACATGGTGACCGGCTGACGGCCGAGGCCGTCAGGGCGTTCGGTGTGCAGTCCGGGTTTTCAGTGTGCGTCCAGGGCGACGCTCCCCGGGCGGGTCGCCGCCGCCAGCGCACACTCAACGCCGTCACCGCACAGCCAAAGCCCTCAGCGCACACTCTCGCCGGAAGTCGTGACTGCGGGAACCCTGCGACCGGAGTGAAGTGCCCGGTCGTCGGCCGCAGACATCCACGTAGACTCGACTGGCGAACTTTCCAGACATAGAAGAGGTAAGAGACACCGATGAGCGGCCATTCCAAGTGGGCCACCACCAAGCACCAAAAGGCCGTCAAAGATGCGCGCCGCGGCAAGGAATTCGCCCGGCTGATCAAGAACATCGAGGTCGCCGCCCGCACCGGCGGCGGTGACCCCGCCGGCAACCCGACGCTGTATGACGCCATCCAGAAGGCGAAGAAGACCTCGGTGCCCAACGACAACATCGAGCGGGCCCGCAAGCGCGGCGCGGGCGAGGAAGCCGGTGGCGCCGACTACCAGACGATCATGTACGAGGGCTACGGGCCCAACGGCGTCGCGGTCCTGATCGAATGCCTGACCGACAACCGCAACCGGGCGGCGGGCGAGGTCCGGGTGGCCGTCACCCGCAACGGCGGCAACATGGCCGACCCCGGCTCGGTGTCCTACCTGTTCACCCGCAAGGGCGTCGTCACGCTGGAGAAGAACGGCCTGACCGAGGACGACGTGCTGACGGCGGTGCTCGACGCCGGCGCCGAGGACGTCAACGACCTCGGCGAGAGCTTCGAGATCATTTCCGAGCCGACCGACCTGGTCGCGGTGCGCACCGCGCTGCAGGACGCCGGCATCGACTACGAGTCCGCCGAGGCGAGCTTCCAGCCGTCGGTCAGCGTGCCGGTCGACGTCGAGGGCGCGCGCAAGGTGTTCAAGCTGGTCGACGCGCTGGAGGACAGCGACGACGTGCAGAACGTGTGGACCAACGTGGACCTGTCCGACGAGGTGCTCGCCGCCCTCGACCAGGAGTAATTCACCTCCTTCGCCTCGCCGAGCGTGCACTCAGGGCGAGATTTCGGCCGATTTTTCGCCCTCACTGCACGCTCGGCGCAAGGGATTACGCAAGGGATCTAGTCGTACCCGTGCCGCATGTCCTCGACGATGCGCGGATTGTCCAGGGTCGACGGCTCCACGGGCCGCGGCGCGACGTCGCCGGAGAACACGCACGCGGCCTGAAGCACCTGCTGGTTGAGGAAACGCAGCGGGGGAGCGTCGGGCGGCACCGTCGGCGTGGGTGCGGTATCGGCGCGCTGCGCCAGGGCGAATCCCCAATCGCCGAACGTCGGCACGTGCACGTGATACGGCGTGACCGCATAGCCCGCCGCCCGGATCGTCGACACCGTGCGCCAGTAGGCCGTCGGCGTGGAAAAGGGGCTGCCCGCTTGCACCGCCATCAGCCCGCCGGGCGCCAGCGCCCGCGCGGCCAGCGCGTAGAACTCGGCCGAATACAGCCGGCCCAGCACGGGTGTGTCGGGATCGGGAAGGTCGACGATGATCGCGTCGAACCGGTCGAGGTCGGGTCCGCGCAACCAGTTCATCGCGTCC
Source organism: Mycobacterium intracellulare ATCC 13950 (assembly GCF_000277125.1). Classification (NCBI taxonomy): domain Bacteria; kingdom Bacillati; phylum Actinomycetota; class Actinomycetes; order Mycobacteriales; family Mycobacteriaceae; genus Mycobacterium; species Mycobacterium intracellulare. The sequence goes on along the minus strand of NC_016946.1, from coordinate 3,567,031 downwards.
TGCGTCACCACGGCCACCCGCGGGTTGTCCAACGAACCGCCGTTGGCGCCACGCAGCGTGGTGCGTGCGATGTCGATCACCGCAGGGTCGAGCTCGACCTGCACGATCTTGGAAACGCCTGGCAGGCGCAGCAACTCGCGGGCCACCAGGCCGTCGCCCCCGCCGAGCACCAGCACCGAACGCGCGCCCTTGCCGACGGCGGGGTACACCAGGCTTTCGGTGTAGCGGTATTCGTCCCGGGTGGAGAATTGCAGCCCGCCGTCGAGGTACAGGCGGGTGTCGTTGCCGCGGCGGGTCACCACGATCTCCTGGTAGGGCGTGTGCCGGTAGGCGACGATCGGGTCGGCGTAAAGCCGTTGCCGGCTTGTGGTTTCGACGTCGGCCGAACGCAGCAGCAGGGTGGCGAGCAGCCCCAGCGCGGCGGCCAGCGCGCACAGCGCCAGCAGGAGCTGGCGCGTCGAAACCACGTGGCGCAGCAGGAAAAGCGCGACGACGGCCGCCGCCGCCAGGTTGATCATGCCGGTGGCCGCCGCGCCGCGGATCATCCCCAGCTGCGGCAGTAGCAGGAACGGCCAGACCAGCCCGCCCAGCAGCGCGCCGAGGTAGTCGGCCGCGTTGAGGTTGGCGAGCGTGCGCCCGGCGTCGGCGGCACCGGTCACCCGCCCGCTCTGCAGCAGCGTCATCAACAGCGGCACCTCGGCACCGACCAGGCCGCCGATCAGGGCCGTGCTCACCGCCAGCACCCACGTCGACCCGACGGAGCCGTCCAGGAACGCGAACACCATGTACAGCACCGCCGCGGACAGCCCGCCGATGACGCCGAGCAGCGCCTCCACGGCGATGAAGGTAATTGCCGCGTGCGCCAGCAGGGGTTTGACCAGCAGCGCGCCCACGCCCAGCGCGGCGATGTAGCCCGCCACGATCAGCGAGGTGGCGACGATGCCGCCGCCGTCGAGGCTGGCCGACAGCGTCAGCAGCGCGAGTTCGTAGATGATGCCGCAGGCCGCGCACGCCGCCACGGCGGCCAACAGCAGCGCCCGCCACCGCCCCGATACCGGCGCGGACGGCGCCGCCGGGGCCGTGGCCACGTCGACGGAGCTCATGACACCGCCGCGGCGGTCACCCCTCCCACCGCGAGCAGTATCAGCGCCACCGCGAACGAGCCGGGATGCAGCACCTGCTCGTCGATGTGCTCGTGGAAACTCCCCGGAATCAGCAGATGCATTGTGAGCAGCGCTATCCCGAGCAAAATCACCCCCATCAATCCGTACACCGCCACGCCGAGGAGCCCCTGGCCCAACTGGCTGTAGCTGTTGGCGATCGCGGTGATGATGACGACGGTCAGCGCGATGTACATCGCGCCCGCGACGATCACGGCGTTGGGGCGGCGGTCGATGAACACCAGGTGGCGCAGCTTTCCCGGGGTCAGCACGTCGACCACGTAGAACCCGACGAGCAGGACGGCCATGCCGACGACGAAGTACAGGATCGTCGCGACCGCGCCCTTCAGCACGGGATTGATGTCGACGGTTCCGATCTCGACGGCGAGGTACATGGTTGTCTCCTTTGCGGTGGTGCCATCACTTGGTTCCGCCCGGGCCGCCGGGGCTGCCTCCGGAACCGCCCGACGGGGAGCCGGGGGTGAATCCGGGACCGAGGAAGATGAACGCGCCGTGGCTGTAGCCGGCGCTCAGCGACTCGACGCGGATGCTGCACGGGTAGGTCCCGTCGGGGCCGACGATCACGATGTTGTTGGCGTACCGCAGGTATTCGGTGTTGCCGTTGTCGGCGCGCGCCTCGGGGTGCGCGTACGCGGCGAGCGTGTCGGCCGCCTGCCGTGGCGACCCGCTGCACTGGTAGCGCCTGCCGTTCACGTCGTGGGCGTACTCGTGATAGTGGCCCGCCACGTACGACGCGATGTTCTTCTGCAACAGGATGATTCCGGTGATCAGGCACACCACCGCGCCGGCCGCCAGCAGGCCGGAGATCACGAACAGGCGGGTCCGGCTCACGGTTGCCACCGGCTCGCCGTGTGAACCACCGTCCCGCCGGAGCCCGCGGGACGCCCCGGGTACAGATGCCATGTCCGCCAACGCCATCCGGCGCCGTCGGGCTCGGCGGCCAGCACGGTCAGCGCGGCGTCGTCGCCCGGGAACGTGCCGCCGAGCCAGCCCGCCTGGCGGGCGCAGCGGCCGCGCAGGTCGTGCGCGAGGCGGCGGAAGTCCGCCTCGTCGCGGACGCCGGTGCGCGATTGCAGGCGGTAGCCGGGCGCGTCGGTGCGCTCGGGCAGGTCGGCCCCGAGATTGCGTGCCGTGCAAGAGATTTCCTCGGAGAACCGGCCCGCGGCGTGCTCAACCGCGACGACGTGCGACGCGCCGAGCACCCCGAGCAGCAGCGCCCCGGCGCCGCAGGGATGGTCCAGCCGGCAGGTGGCCAGCGGCGCGGGGACCGGCGCGTTGAGCGCGAGCCCCAGCCGCTGCCCGGATACGTCCGCCGGGGTCACGGCGAGCTGATGAAGGGGCACCGGCCTGACCTCGCGCGCTAGGCGGGGCTGGGCGGGGGCGCCGCGTACACGGTGAGTTCGCCGGGCGACACGGCCTTGCCCGTCGACACCTCCCAGGGCATGTCCGGGGCCCAGCGCTCGAAGGAGAGCAGGACCGTCTCGTCCTCGTTGGTGCAGTCGACGAATTCCATCTCGCCGCCGGCCGGCAGCCCGGTGGTGCCTTCGGTCGTGTACGAGGCGCGGCCGCGTTCGGTCTCGTGAAACATCGCGCCGTCGACGACGTACGGGTCGCCGGGCCGCAGCGGGACGTCCTTGCGGGTGATCCACATCGCCAGTTCCAGTCGTCCGTCGTCCTCCTCGACGCTGAACCAGATCGGCTGGTCGCCGCCCTCGAGCAGGTGTTCCCACCAGACGAACGGTCCCTCGCGGAAGGTGACCGACCCGCGCACGATGTAGTCGGTGCCGCCGTAGCTGACGATGGCGCCGGGGCCCAGTTGGCGCGGCCCGAACTGCGGCATCGCGTCCGACGCGAGCGGATCCGGCCGCCCGGCGCGCTCGGCCGGCCGCTTGGGACGGCGCAAAGCGATGACGAGCACCACGATGGACGCGATGAACAGCACGATGGCGAGCACGACCAGCAGAGATCCCACGCGCACCCTCCGTTGCCACGATGCTTGAGCGAACGTGGGCTAAAGCTAACAGCTTTTTCGCGGCACCGGCGCGGTAACCTCGCGGCCCGGGAATCGGCCCAGAATCGGTGGCGCCGCCGCGTGTCGCAGCCGCGGCGCGTCGGTGCCGGCCGCTAGGGTATCGAACAGCTGTTCTACTAGGTGGGAGCGGGTAATGCGGGTGATGGGCGTCGACCCCGGCCTGACCCGGTGCGGGCTGTCGGTCGTCGAGAGTGGGCGCGGGCGCACCGTGGTCGCGCTCGACGTCGACGTGGTGCGCACGCCGTCGGACGCACCGCTCGCCGAGCGGCTGCTGACGATCAGTGACGCCGTCGAGCATTGGCTGGCCACGCATGAGCCCGACGTCATGGCCGTCGAGCGGGTCTTCTCCCAGCTGAACGTGTCGACGGTGATGGGCACGGCCCAGGCCGGTGGGGTGGTCGCGCTGGCGGCGGCCAGGCGCGGCATCGACGTGCACTTCCACACCCCCAGCGAGGTCAAGGCCGCGGTCACCGGCAACGGCGCGGCCGACAAGGCCCAGGTCACCGCGATGGTCACCAGAATCCTTGCGCTGCAAGCCAAACCGACGCCGGCGGACGCCGCCGACGCGCTCGCGCTGGCGATCTGCCATTGCTGGCGGGCGCCGATGATCGCCCGGATGGCCGCCGCCGAGGCGCTGGCCGCCCAGCAGCGGCAGAAATACAACGCCAAGCTCAAGGCCGCCCGATGATCGCCGCGGTGCGCGGCGAGGTGCTCGAGGTGGCGCTCGACCATGCGGTGATCGAGGCCGCCGGCGTCGGCTACCGGGTGAACGCGACGCCGTCGACGCTGTCCACGCTGCGGACCGGGACCGAGGCGCGGCTGATCACCGCGATGATCGTCCGCGAGGATTCGATGACGCTGTACGGCTTCACCGACACCGACACCCGCGACCTGTTTTTGACCCTGCTGTCGGTGTCGGGGGTCGGGCCCCGGCTGGCGATGGCGACCCTGGCCGTGCACGACGCCGGCGCGCTGCGCCGGGCGCTGCACGACGGCGACGTCGCCGCGCTGACCCGGGTGCCCGGGATCGGCAAACGCAGCGCCGAACGGATGGTCCTGGAGCTGCGGGACAAGGTGGGCGCCGCCGGTGCGGGCGCGGCCCCCGCGGGCGCCGCGCTCAACGGCCACGCGGTCCGCGGGCCGGTGATCGAGGCCCTGGTGGGCCTCGGGTTCGCCGTCAAGCAGGCCGAGGAAGCCACCGACAAGGTGCTGGCCGCCGAGCAGGACGCGACCACCTCCGGTGCGCTGCGCGCCGCCCTGTCGCTGCTGGGCAAGTCCCGATGACCCCCGCTGAGGAAGACTGGTCGGACCGCGACGTCTCCGGCGCGCTGGCGCCCGGCGAGGGCGACATCGACGTCAGCCTGCGGCCGCGCTCGCTGCGGGAGTTCATCGGCCAGCCGCGGGTGCGCGAACAGCTGCAGCTCGTCATCGAGGGCGCCAAAAACCGCGGCGGCACACCGGATCACATCCTGCTGTCCGGGCCGCCGGGGCTGGGCAAGACGTCGCTGGCCATGATCATCGCGGCCGAGCTCGGCTCCTCGCTGCGGCTGACGTCCGGCCCCGCGCTGGAACGCGCCGGCGACCTGGCGGCCATGCTGTCCAACCTGGTCGAGCACGACGTGTTGTTCATCGACGAGATCCACCGCATCGCGCGGCCCGCCGAGGAAATGCTCTACCTGGCCATGGAGGACTTCCGGGTCGACGTGGTCGTCGGCAAGGGCCCGGGCGCGACGTCGATCCCGCTGGAGGTGGCGCCGTTCACCCTGGTTGGCGCCACCACCCGGTCCGGCGCGCTGACCGGCCCGCTGCGCGATCGCTTCGGCTTCACCGCGCACATGGACTTCTACGAGCCCGCCGAGCTGGAGCGGGTGCTGGCTCGCTCCGCCGGGATCCTGGGCATCGAACTCGGCGGCGACGCGGCCGAGGAGATCGCCCGCCGCTCGCGGGGCACGCCGCGGATCGCCAACCGGCTGTTGCGCCGGGTGCGGGACTTCGCCGAGGTGCGCGCCGACGGCGTGATCACCCGCGACGTCGCCAAGTCCGCGCTGGCGGTCTACGACGTCGACGAACTGGGACTGGACCGGCTGGACCGGGCCGTGCTCTCGGCGCTGACCCGCAGCTTCGGGGGCGGCCCGGTCGGGGTGTCGACGCTGGCGGTGGCGGTCGGCGAGGAGGCGACCACCGTCGAGGAGGTGTGCGAGCCGTTCCTGGTCCGCGCCGGCATGGTCGCCCGGACCCCGCGCGGCCGGGTGGCCACCGCCCAGGCGTGGACGCACCTGGGGATGGCGCCGCCGGCCGGGGCGGCCGGTCTCGGGCAGCCCGGCCTGTTCGAGTAGCCAGCAAACGATCGCGCGGGCCCCATCCGGTTACTTCGCGGCGCCGTGGGTAACCAACCTCACAACAATCACGCCTCGTGAAGGAGATTGAAGATGAGGAACAGGCGCCACGACTACGAACGCCCTCGCGCGCTGTACATGCCGCGTACCCGCGGCGCGCTGACCGGGCTACTCCTGATTCTGTTGGGAGCTTGGGGTGCGCTGGTTCCGTTCTTCGGGCCCAACATCGACTGGGCCTACGCCACCGACCCGGCCTGGACCTGGACCGCGGCCAAAGGCTGGCTCGAGGTGCTTCCCGGGGTCGCCGCGGCGGTGGGTGGCCTGCTGGTGCTGCTCTCCGGCAACCGCGCGAACGCCGTGTTCGGCGGGTGGCTGGCGGTCCTGGGCGGCGCCTGGTTCGTCGTCGGCCGCGCGTTCGCCCCGACGCTGGGCATCGGGGACGTCGGCCAACCAGTGGCCGCGGCGGACCTGAAACGGGCCCTGCTCGAGGTCACCTACTTCACCGGCCTCGGCGCCCTGATCGTGTTCCTGGGTGGGGCGGCCGTGGCACGCCTGGCCGTTCGGCACGCGCGCGACGTCGTGGTGACCCAACCGGCGCCTGCGGCGGGCGATGCCGCCGTGCCGGCGGCCCAACCGGCCATGTACGACGAGACGGGCGGCACGGCGCCCGCACCGACGGACGCGGTGCCGGCCGACGCGGCGCCCCGCGAGCGCGGCGGGCATGGCCTGTTCCACCGCCGCCCCGGCGGCCTGTTCCACCGCCACCACGCCGGCGTCTAGGACGGTAGCCGGCAACACGAACGGCACCGGCAGCCCTTGGCTGCCGGTGCCGCTTTGCGCGAAGGTAGTGCGAGCGACCGCGAGACGAGGAGGACGCGATGATCACGACCGCGCTGCTGTTCGCCGCGCTGGCGGCGTTACTGCACGTCTACATCTTCGTGATGGAATCGTTGACCTGGACCTCGCCGCGCACCCGCGCCACCTTCGGCACCACCCCCGCGGAAGCCGAAACCACGAAGCTGCTCGCCTTCAACCAAGGCTTCTACAACTTGTTCCTCGCGATCGTCACCGGCATCGGCATCGCCGTAATTGCGTTGGGGCACACCACCGTTGGCGCGGCGCTCGTTTTCGCCGGCATCGGATCGATGGCCGCGGCCGCGGTGGTGCTGCTGGTGTCCGCGCCCGACAAGGCCCGCGCCGCGCTCGCCCAGGGCACCTTTCCGGCGATGGCGATCGTGCTGCTGTTGCTCGGCCTTCAGCAGTAACACCAGTCTCACCAGCCTCAACAACCACGGCGCTCGGTTGGCTTTCGTTTGCCGCGTGGGTTACTAGTGGAAGTCGCCGGGTACCCATCTCGAGCCGGAAACAGGCCCGGTATTCAACGAGGGGATGTCATGAAATACGCAGAAGACGGCCGAACCAGCGCGCTGAGCATGCCGCGCTCGCGAGGCGCGGTCAGCGGATTGCTCCTGGTCATTCTGGGAGCCTGGGGGGCGTTAATACCGTTTGTCGGTCCACACTTCAACTTCGCCTACACGCCGGACCGAAACTGGGCGTGGAGCACGGCCCGGGGCTGGCTGGAAGTCGCGCCGGGCGCGGCCACCGCGCTGGGCGGCCTGCTGCTGATCGTTGCCGGCAACCGCGTCGCCGCGATGTTGGGCGGCTGGCTGGCCGTGCTGGCCGGCGCCTGGTTCGTGGTGGGCGGCGACGTCGCCCCGCTGCTGGGAATCGGCTCCGCCGGTGACCCGATAGCCGCGACCGACCGCAAGCGCGCGGTGCTCGAGGTCACCTACTTCTCGGGCCTGGGCGCGCTGATCATCTTCATCGGAGGTGTCGTGTTGGCGCGCACCGCCGTGCGCCTGGCGCGCGACGTGCAGCCGCTGGCGCCGGCCACCACGGGCACACCGACCGTTGAGCCGTATCGGGATTCGGTTTACGAGCAGCCGGCCGAGGTCTCCTCGGGTGCGCTGACCAAGCCGCGCGCGTCGTCTGACCCCGAACCAAAGCGGGGATGGCGCCGCCACCGGGCGGGCGCGGGATCAGGGGGCAACGCCGCATATCTGCGTTGGCCGCACCCGCAGCAGTAGTCGGCACACCGAAACAGGTCGCCCAGCCCCAAAAGGGCTGGGCGACCTGCTGTTTGGCTCACCTCAGAGGAGTCCGAGCAACTCCAGGTCGGTGATGTACTTGACGATCACCGGCGCCGAGACGTGCGGGATGTCTTTGTCGGGGCCGATTTTCGCTTCCTGCACCGCGGCACGGAACACGTCGGTGGGCGCCATCGAGCCGTTGATCGGCTTTTCCGGCTTCTGGTAGTTGTGCAGCAGCGGCAGCAGCGAGTACTGACGCTGCCGATCGGGCAGGGCCCGCAGCGAGGTCTCGAAGCGCCGCAGCCACTCGGAGTAATCGGCGATCCGCTCGATCGAATACCCGGCCTCGATCAGCCAATCGATGTACTCATCCAGCCCGATGCCGTCGTCGTAGGGGTTCATCACGTGGTAGGTCTGAAAGCCCGTGTCGCTGTCGGTGATTTGGGTCCCCAGCGTCGAGATCGCCGCGGCGATGAACTCGACCGGCAAACCGTCGTAGTGTGCCCGCTGGCGGTTGCCGTCGGCGTCCAGTTCGTAGAACGACCCGGGCGCGATACCGGTGGCGACCAGGCTCAGCATCAGCCGGGTGAACATGTCGGGCAGGTTGAGCTGCCCGGCATAGGTGGTGTCGGCCAGGATCATGTCGCAGCGGAACACCGTGACGGGCAGGCCGCACAGGTCGTGGGCCTCGCGCAGCAACACCTCGCCGGCCCACTTGCTGTTGCCGTAGCCGTTGGCGTAGCCGTCGTTGATCTCGCGGGTGGCGCTGATCTGGCGGATGTCGGCGTTCTCGACGAACTCACCTGGCTGGATCTGATCGCCCACCCCGATCGTCGACACGTAGGTGTAGGGCTTTTGCCTGGAGGTCAGCGCGATCCGGATCAGCTCCGCGGTGCCCAGGGCGTTGGGGCCGAACAGCTCGCTGTAGGGCAGCACGTGGTTGACCAGCGCGGCGGGGTCGACGATGACGTCGACCTCCTCGGCCAGTCGCTGCCAGGTCTGGGGGTCCAGGCCGAGGTTGGCCTCACCCTTGTCGCCGGCGATGACCTCGAGGTGGTCGGCGGCCAGCCGCTGGTAGTGCGCCAGCAGTTTGGGGTCGCCGCTGTCGAAGGTCTTGTCCAGCCGGGCGCGCGCCTCCTCATCGGTGCGGGCCCGCACCAGGGCGATGACCTTGCCGTCGACCATGTCCATCCGCTCGAGCCAGTCCAGCGCCAGGTAGCGGCCCAAAAAGCCGGTCGCGCCGGTCAACAGCACGGTGCGCACCTCGGTGGCCGGCTTGGGCAGGCTGGGCGCGGCGGCCAGGGTCGCCTCGTCGAGGAACTTGTCCAGCGTGAGGTCACTGGCGTGCACCATGGTCGCACCGCGACCGTGCACGGCGGCGAACGTCGGGCGCTTGGAGCCCTGCCGCTCGGCCTCGATGTAGGCGGCGATCCCCGCCAGGTCGTTGGCCGGGCTGACGATCACCCCCACCGGCACGTCGACATCGAAGATCTCGCGCAGCAGGTTGCCGAAGGTCAACGCCGACAACGAGTCTCCACCAAGATCGGTGAAGTGGGCATCTGCGGACAGATCCCCGGCCGTCGCACCCAGCAGGGCGGCCGCGGCCCGGCTCACGGTCTGGGCCACCGGCGCCGCCGCGCCGCTGCGGCGCAGTTCGGCCAACTCGTTGGCCTGTCCCGCGGCCAGCTCGGCATACATCTGCTCGAGCCGATCCCCGTAGTGCGCCTTGAGCTTGGGCCACGCCAGCTTGCGGATCCCGGTCAGCAGGCCGTTTTCCAGGGTGAACGGCGTGGTCTCGATGATGAAGTCGCGCGGCACCTCGTAGGACTGCAGGCCGGTCTCCTTGGCGACCTTCTGCAGCGAGTCGGCGATCTTCGGCTTGAGCGACTCAAGATCGTTGTCCGCCAACGCTTCCTCGGTCGGCACCACCACGGCCAGCAGGTAGGGCTGGGAGCTGTTGCCGTAAACGTAGATCTGGCGGATCCGCGGGCTGTTGCCGAACACCGCCTCCAGCTTGGCCAGCGTCACGAACTCGCCCTGGGCCAACTTGAGCACGTTGTTGCGGCGATCGACATACACCAGCCGGTCCGGCGCGATCTCGGCGAACACGTCACCGGTGCGGTAATAACCGTCCTCGTCGAACACGTTCGCGGTGGTCTCGGCCCGCTTGTAATAACCCGGGAACATGTTCTCGGTCCGCAGCAACAACTCACCGCGCGGATGCGGACGGTCGGTGCTGAAATAGCCCAGATCCGGAACGTCGACCAGCTTGTAATCAATAACCGGCGGACGCTGAATCTCCCCGTCGAACAACACCATTCCGGCCTCGGTGGAGCCGTAGCCGTCCATCAGGTGCATCTGCAGGAGCGACTCGGCCCACGCCTTGAGCTCCGGCGAGGTGGGTGCCGAGCCCGTCATCGCGAAGATGAACCGCCCGCCCAGCAGGTACTGGCGCTGTTCTTCCAACACCGCAGCCGCCACAGTCTCGCGGGCCTCCGGGCCCGCATCGCCGTCGGCCAGCCGCCGCTCGACCTGGCGCTGGAATTCGCCGTACAGCGTCTCCCAGATGCGGGGGACGAAGTTCATCTCGGTGGGCCGCACCAACTCGAGGTCCTCGAGCAGGGTGGACAGGTCGCTGCGGGCGGCGAAGTACGCGGTGCCGCCGTTGCCCAGCGTGCCGTAGAGGATTCCGCGCCCCATGACGTGGCTCATCGGCATGAAGTTGAGGGTGATCGACGCGGCGCTTTCCCCGAACCAGTTCTTGCTCCCGCGCCGCCACATCTTGCCGACGTTGCTCTGCGGGTACATCGCGCCCTTGGGCGCGCCGGTGCTGCCGGAGGTGTAGATCAGCAGGGCCAGCGAGTCCTCGTCGCTCGCCGGCGGCTCGACGGCCGGCAGGTCCTTGCCGCGCCGCAGCACGTCGGCGAGAGCCTCGACCGCGACGCCGGAGTCGGCCAACCGCGCGGCGGCGGCCTCCACGGCCTCGCGCTGGTCGTCGACCTGGGGCTGGTAGTCGAACACGACGAGCTTGCCGGGCACGTGGTCGCCGGCCAGGATCAGCTCCACCGCGTCGGGCAGCTGGTTGACGCTCGAGGCGATCAGGCTGGGCTCGGTCTCGGCGACGATCGGCTGCAACGAGGAGATCGCCGCGCTGGTCTGCAGCGGCACCGACACGGCCCCGATGGTGCCCAGCGCGATGTCGATGGTGGCGTAGTCAACGCTGTTGAAGCCGAGCACGCAGACGCGGTCGCCGGGGCGCACCGCGTCGCCGGCCCAGGCACGGCCGAGGGCCGAAACCCGTTCGCCGAGTTCGCCATACGTGATGGTCTCGAAACGGGGGAGCAGCTCGGCCGTCGTCCGCCCGGTCTTGGCGTCGGTGACGAACTCCACGACGCGCTGCGCCAGGGCAGGCCGGTCGGCGTAGCCGTCGAGCACGGTCCGGATGATCTGCGGCAGCCGCAGCCCGGGCGCTTCGGTGGCGGCGGTGATGGCCGGGTCCGGTCGGGCGGCGGCGAATTGGGGGTCGTTGGCGATGAGTTCCTCGATGCGACGGTCGAGGTGTTCGTCATGAATGGCAGTCGACATAAACAGATCCCTTGCGAATGAAAGATAGCGAGTCAATAAGCGCGTCGGCGCTGACACATAGAACGTTAGCTAAAGTAACGGTATTCCACCATGATACGGCCTATGGCGTGTTGTGAGATTGCCCACGGGGGCGGGGCCTTACAGGTCGCGCAACAACCCGCTCAGGATGTCGATTCCCTCGGCCAGCAGCTCGTCGCCGATGGTCAGCGGCGGCAGCAGCCGGATGATGTTGCCGAACATGCCGCAGGTCAGGACGATGACGCCGGCCGCCTGGGCGGCGACGGTCAGCTTTTGGGTCAGCTCCTTGTCGGGCTCGGCGGTCCCCGACTTCACCAACTCGATCGCGATCATCGCGCCGCGGCCGCGGACGTCGCCGATCCGGTCGTCGCCGGCCTGCAGCCGCAGCAGCGGTTCGGTGATCAGCCGCTCCAGCTGCTGGGCCCGCTCGACCAGCCCGTCGCTCTCGATCGTCTCGATCGTGGCCAACGCCGCCGCGCAGGCCAGGGGGTTGCCGCCGAAGGTGCCGCCGAGGCCGCCGACGTGCGGCGCGTCCATGATGTTGGCCCGGCCGGTGACCGCCGACAGGGGAAGCCCGTCGGCGATCGCCTTGGCGGTGCAGATCAGGTCGGGCTCGATGCCCTCGTGTTCGCAGGCGAACATGGCGCCCGAGCGCGCGAAACCGGTCTGCACCTCGTCGGCGATGAACACCACGTCGTTCCTGCGGCACCACTCCAGCAGGGTGGGCAGGAATCCCTCGGCCGGCACGATGAACCCGCCTTCGCCCTGGATCGGCTCGATCAGGAGGGCGGCCAGGTTGTCGGCGCCGATCTGGCTGTCGATGACCCGGATGGCCCGCGCGGCGGCCTTCTCCCCGTCGGTGGCCAGCTCCTTGTCGATCAGGCCGTCCCGATAGGGGTAGGACAGCGGCGCCCGGTAGACCTCCGGCGCGAACGGGCCGAAGCCGGCCTTGTAGGGCATGGACTTCGCGGTCAGCGCCATCGTCAGGTTGGTGCGGCCGTGGTAGGCGTGGTTGAACGCCACCACCGCCGACTTGCGCGTGTAGGCGCGCGCCACCTTGACGGCGTTCTCGACGGCCTCGGCGCCGGAATTGAACAGCACCGAGCGCTTCTCGCCGGAGCCCGGGGTGATCCGGTTGAGCGTCTCGGCCACCGCGACGTACGACTCGTACGGCGTCACCATGAAGCAGGTGTGGGTGAACTCGGCGACCTGCGCGCGCACCGCGTCGACCACCCGGGGCGCCGAGTTGCCGATGGTCGTCACCGCGATGCCGGAGCCGAGGTCGATGAGCCGGTTGCCGTCGACGTCCTCGATGATGCCGCCGCCGGCGCGAGCCACGAAGACCGGGACGGAGACGTTGACCGCGTGCGACACCGCCGCCGCCCGGCGCTTGCTCAGTTCCAGCGAGAGCGGGCCGGGGATCTCGGTGACCAGTTGGCGAGTCTGCTCGAGGCCGGCCACCACGTACTCCCTCCCGCGGCGCGCGTGTCACGCCACGTTGAAAGCCTATCGAGCTCGCCTCCGGCGGGCATCGGTCGCACCGCGGCGGCCGGTCACGGGCCGCGGCCTGCCAGACTGAACGGGCACACTGGACCGTGATGAGGTGCGCGGCGTCCGCGTCGCACCGGCACCCACCCCCGAAATCCGAAGAAAGAAAGACACAGGCGCGCCCATGGAGAGTTTGATCCTGTTCCTGCCGTTCCTGCTCATCATGGGCGGGTTCATGTATTTCGCGTCGCGGCGCCAGAAGCGCGCGATGCAGGCCACCATCGACCTGCACGAGTCGTTGAGCCCGGGCGACCGGGTGCACACCACGTCGGGCCTGCAGGCCACCGTCGTCGCGATCACCGACGACACCGTCGACCTCGAGATCTCCCCCGGCGTGGTGACCACCTGGATGAAGCTGGCGATCCGCGACCGCATCCTGCCCGACGACGACGAGGATCTAGTCGACGGGGACGAGCCCGCCGACGAGGGCTCGGTCGCCAAGGATTCCTGACGCCTAATACTTCGGGGGAGGGCGGCTTGCGCGACGGGCTCCTCGGGGCCACGTAGGCTTTTCTAGGCTCTGTCCGGGGTAAGTAACCGATTCTCGAGGAGATAGAAGGAACGTGGCATCGTCTTCGGCGCCGGTGCACCCTGCCCGCTACCTGTCGGTCTTCTTGGTGTTGCTCATCGGCGTCTACCTGCTGGTGTTCCTCACCGGCGACAAGCGCGCCGCCCCCAAGCTCGGGATCGACCTGCAGGGCGGCACCCGCGTCACGCTGACCGCGCGCACCCCGGACGGCTCGCGCCCCAGCCGCGAGGCGCTGGCGCAGGCGCAGCAGATCATCGGCGCCCGCGTCAACGGGCTCGGCGTGTCCGGCTCTGAGGTCGTCGTCGACGGCGACAACCTGATCATCACGGTCCCCGGCAACGACGGCAACGAGGCCCGCAACCTGGGCCAGACGGCCCGGCTGTACATCCGTCCGGTGCTCAACTCGATGCCGGCCCAAAGCGCCGAGCCCAAGCCCCCGGCGCACCAGCCCGCGCCCGGCCAGCCCGCCCCGGGGCAGCCCGCGCCCGCAGAACCCGGGCCCGCAGAACCCGGGCCCAGCGGCCAACCCGCACCGGGCCAACCGGCCCCGCCCCCGGCCGGACAGCCCGCGCCGGGGACCAAGCCGGGCGCCCAGCCCCGGCCCTACCCGCAGGACCCGCCGCCGGCGCCCACCCCCGCGCCTCCCGCTCCGGCTCCAGGGGCCCCGGCGCCCGCCCCGGCCACCCCGGCCCCCGGGGCGCCGCCGGCCGAGCAGCCCGCGTCGCCGGATCCGCGCAAGGACCTCGCCGAGCGCATCGCCGACGAGAAGAAGTGGCGGCAGAGCACCCGGCAGGGCATCCAGTTCCTGGCCCTGCAGTTCCAGGCGACGCGCTGCGACAAAGAAGACATCCTGGCCGGCAACGACGACCCCACCCAGCCGCTGATCACCTGCTCGACCGACCACAAGGTCGCGTATCTGCTGGGGCCCTCGATCATCAGCGGTGACCAGATCCAGGACGCCACCTCGAGCCAGAACCAGCGCGGCATCGGCTACGTCGTCGACCTTCAGTTCAAGTCCGCGGCGGCCAACACCTGGGCGGACTTCACCGCCGCCCATATCGGCACCCAGACCGCGTTCACGCTGGACTCGCAGGTCGTCAGCGCCCCGATGATCCAAGAAGCCATCCCCGGCGGCCGCACCCAGATCAGCGGCGGCGACCCGCCGTTCACCGCGGCGACCGCCAAGCAGCTGGCCAACGTCCTGAAATACGGTTCGTTGCCGCTGTCGTTCGAATCGTCGGAGGCCCAAACCGTCTCGGCGACACTGGGTTTGACGTCGCTGCGCGCGGGGCTAATCGCCGGCGCGATCGGCTTGGTCCTGGTGCTGCTGTATTCGCTGCTCTACTACCGGGTGCTGGGACTGCTCACGGCGCTGTCGCTGGCCGCTTCCGGCGCAATGGTTTTCGCGATCCTGGTGATCCTGGGCCGCCAGATCAACTACACCCTCGACCTGGCGGGCATCGCCGGTCTGATCATCGGTATCGGCACCACCGCGGACTCGTTCGTCGTCTTCTTCGAACGCATCAAAGACGAGATCCGCGAAGGGCGTTCGTTCCGGTCGGCGGTGCCGCGCGGGTGGACGCGGGCGCGCAAGACGATCGTATCGGGCAACGCGGTCACCTTCCTGGCCGCCGCGGTGCTCTACGCGCTGGCGATCGGCCAGGTGAAGGGCTTCGCATTCACGTTGGGCCTCACCACGATCCTGGACCTGGTGGTGGTGTTCCTGGTGACGTGGCCGCTGGTCTACCTGGCCTCCAAGTCACCGACGTTGGCGAAGCCCGCATACAACGGCCTGGGCGCAATCCAGCAGGTCGCCCGCGAACGCCGGGGTTCGTCGCAGGTCACGACGGGACGGGGATGACGTGATGGCCTCCAATGACGCGACCGAGATCACCGAAACCTCGGCAGGCACAACCGAATTGACCGCCAGCGCCGCCGGCACCGCCGGGGCGCCGCACCACAGCTTCCTGTCGCGCCTCTACACCGGCACCGGCGCGTTCGAGGTGGTCGGACGGCGGCGGTTGTGGTTCGGCATCAGCGGCGCGATCGTCGCGGTCGCGCTGCTGTCCATCCTGTTGCGGGGCTTCAGCTTCGGCATCGACTTCAACGGCGGTACCACGGTGTCGATGCCCGCCAACGGGACGCACGGCACGGTGCACACCTCCCAGGTCCAGGACGTGTTCCGCAAGACCCTCGGCAACGATGCGGAATCGGTGGTCGTCGTCGGCAACGGCGCGGCGGCGACCGTGCAGATTCGCTCCGAGACGCTGTCCAACGACCAGACGACCAAGCTGCGCAACGCGTTGTTCGACGCGTTCGGACCCAAGGGCCCCGACGGCAAGCCCAGCAAGCAGGCCATCAGCGACTCGGCGGTCTCCGAGACCTGGGGCGACCAGATCACCATGAAGGCGCTGTTCGCGCTGGTGGTATTCCTGGCGCTGGTCGGCGTGTACATCACGGTCCGCTACGAGCGGTACATGACGCTGGCCGCGATCGCGGCGATGTTCTTCGACCTGGCCGTGACGGCCGGCGTGTACTCGCTGGTGGGCTTCGAGGTCACCCCGGCCACCGTCATCGGCCTGCTGACGATCCTCGGTTTCTCCCTCTACGACACCGTCATCGTGTTCGACAAGGTCGAGGAGAACACCCACGGCTTCCAGCACAAACCCAAGCGCACCTTCGCCGAAGAGGCCAACCTGGCGATCAACCAGACGTTCATGCGGTCCATCAACACCAGCCTGATCGGCGTGCTGCCGGTGCTGGCGCTGATGGTGGTGGCGGTGTGGCTGCTGGGTGTCGGCACCCTGAAGGACCTGGCGCTGGTGCAGTTGATCGGCATCATCGTCGGCACCTACTCCTCGATCTTCTTCGCCACGCCGCTGCTGGTCAGCATGCGGGAACGCACCGAGTTGGTGCGCACCCACACCCGCCGCGTCCTGCGGCGGCGCGCCGGCGGTGCGCGCGCGGGTGCCGAGAACGCGCCGGACGCCGACGACGTCGCCGACGTCCCCGACGAGGATGCCAAGGCCGACGCCGCCGAATCGGCGTCGAGGCCGTCGGGGCCGTCCAAGCCCGCACCGAGCAAGCCTGCGCCGGGGGCCCGTCCCGTGCGGCCGACCGGGACTCGTCGTCCCACCGGCAAGCGGAACGTCGGCCGGCGGTAGACGCGATGGCCACCAGGTACCGGGGAACTGGGGCCGATGGCGCGCTAACCGGCCGGCACAATATCGCGCTGTGGATCAGCGCCGGGCTGGCGGTGGCGCTGGTCGCGGGTTTCGTGGTGACCGCGTGCGCCGGTAGCGCCGCCTCCGAGCTCGATTACGTGGTCGACGGCCCGCTGAGCACCTACAACACCAACACCGTCGCCGGCGCCGCCTCGGCCGGCGCGCAGGCCTTCGCCCGCACGCTCACCGGGTTCAGCTACCACGGGCCGGGCGGGCAGATCGTCGCCGACCGCGACTTCGGCACCGTTTCGGTGGTCGGCGGCACGCCGCTGGTGCTCGACTACCAGATCGCCGACAACGCCGTCTACTCCGACGGCAAGCCGTTGACCTGCGACGACATCGTGCTCGCGTGGGCGGCCCAGTCCGGCCGCTTCCCGGAATTCGATGCGGCCACTCAGGGCGGCTATATCGACATCGCCAACGTCGAGTGCATCCCCGGGCAGAAGAAGGCGCGGGTGTCGTTCGTCCCGGACCGCGGCGTCGTCGACTACAACCAGCTGTTCACCGCGACCTCGCTGATGCCCTCGCACGTCATCGCCGACCAGCTCAACGTCGACGTGACCGCGGCGCTGCTCAGCCACAACGCGCCGCTGGTGCAGCAGATCGCGAAGCTGTGGAACACCATCTGGGACCTCAAACCCGGTGTCGACCTCAAGCGCTTTCCGTCGTCGGGGCCCTACAAGATCGGGTCCGTCCTGGAGGGCGGGGCGGTGGTGCTCGTCGCCAACGACCGGTGGTGGGGGCCGCGGGCCATCACCAAGCGGATCACGGTGTGGCCGCAGGGGCCCGACATCCAGGACCGGGTCAACAACCGCACCGTCGACGTGGTCGACGTCGCCGCGGGCTCGTCGGGAACGCTGGCCACGCCCGACAACTACGAGCGCTCGGATGCCCCGTCCGACGGCATCGAGCAGCTGTTCTTCGCCCCGCAGGGGCCGCTGGCGGCGCCCAAGGCGCGCCGGGCCGTCGCGCTGTGCACGCCGCGCGACGCGCTGGCCCACGACGCGGGGACGCCGATCGCCAATTCACGCCTCAGCCCGGCCGGTGACGACGCCGTCACCGCGGCCGACGGGGCCGCCGAAGCCGGCCCGTTCGGCAAGGCGGATCCGGTCGCCGCGCGCAACGCGCTGGGCGGTGCGCCGCTGGCGTTGCGGATCGGCTACCAGGGGCCCAACGCGCGGCTCGCGGTCAACGTGGGCGTCATCACCAAATCGTGCGCCGCGGCCGGGATCACGGTCACCGGCGTCACGCTGGACAGCTCGGGCCCGCGGGCGTTGCGGGACGGGAAGATCGACGCGTTGCTGGCCAGCACCGGCGGCGCGACCGGCAGCGGTTCGACGGGGTCCTCGGCGCTGGACGCGTACGCCCTGCACACCGGCAACGGCAACAACCTGTCCGGATACAGCAATCCCCAGGTTGACAGCGCGATCGGGGCGCTGGCGGTGTCCGCCGATGCCGCCGAGCGCGTCAGGCTGCTGGCCGAAACCGCGCCGATCCTGTGGGGCGACATGCCCACCCTGCCGCTGTACCGGCAGCAGCGCACGTTGCTGATGTCCAAGAAGATGTACGCGGTGAGCAACAACCCGACCCGGTGGGGCGTGGGCTGGAACATGGACCGATGGGCCCTGGTGCAGTGAGGTTGCCGTGACGGACGTCGGCGGGCGGACGCCCGTGGCGGAGCTCATCGCGTCGCTGACGCGCAAGGTGGCCGACTTCCCCAAGCCCGGGATCCAGTTCAAGGACCTCACCCCGGTGTTCGCCGACGCGACGGCGATGACGGCGATCACCGGAGCGGTGGCCGAGCTCGCGTCCGGCGCCGATCTGGTGGCCGGCATCGAGGCCCGGGGGTTTTTGGTGGCCGCGGCCGTCGCCGACCGGCTAAGCACGGGCGTGTTGGCCATCCGCAAGGCCGGGAAGTTGCCGCCGCCGGTACACGCCGAGCGGTACGACCTGGAATACGGCACCGCCACGCTGGAGATCCCCGGCGAGGGCATTGACCTGCGCGGACGCAACGTGGTGATCGTCGACGACGTGCTGGCCACCGGCGGCACCCTGGCGGCGTCGGCCCGGCTGCTCGAGCGCGCCGGGGCGAACGTGGTGGCGGCGGCGGTGCTGTTCGAACTCGGTGGGTTGGGCGGCCGGGACGCGGTCGCGCCGCTGCCGGTGCACAGCCTGATGTGCGAGTAGCGCTCTCGCCTCCGGCGGCGGTGCGCGCCGCGACGGGGGTACCTCCCGGCCGCGGAGCGGCGACGGGGACGGCGCGAGCAGGAGCCGGGTCATCGGATCGAGAGGACGTATCCTCGAATTCGGAGGTGACCACACGTGGCGGATGACAACAGCGCGTCCCAGGCGCTCGACGCGCCCACCAAAGTCACGGAGCCGCCGGCCATCACGCAGCCCATGGAGGCGCCGGAGCCGCCGACCGAGTCCCTGAAGACGTCCAGCAGCGCGTCGCGGCGGGTCCGGGCGCGGCTGGCCCGGCGGATGACCGCGCAGCGCAGCACGCTCAACCCGGTGCTCGAACCGCTGGTGGCGGTGCACCGGGAGATCTACCCGAAGGCGAACGTGTCGATGCTGCAGCGCGCCTTCGAGGTCGCCGACCAGCGCCACGCCACCCAGTTGCGCCACTCGGGCGACCCGTACATCACCCACCCGCTGGCCGTCGCCACCATCCTGGCCGAATTGGGCATGGACACCACGACTTTGGTGGCCGCGCTGCTGCACGACACCGTCGAGGACACCGGCTACACCCTGGACGCCTTGAGCGAGGAATTCGGCGAAGAGGTCGGCCATCTCGTCGACGGTGTGACCAAGCTGGATCGGGTGGTGCTGGGCAGCGCCGCCGAGGGCGAGACGATCCGCAAGATGATCACCGCGATGGCGCGCGATCCCCGCGTGCTGGTGATCAAGGTGGCCGACCGGCTGCACAACATGCGCACCATGCGGTTCCTGCCGCCGGAGAAGCAGGCCCGCAAGGCGCGCGAGACGCTGGAAGTCATTGCGCCCCTTGCGCATCGGCTGGGCATGGCCAGCGTCAAGTGGGAGCTGGAAGACCTGTCGTTCGCGATCCTGCATCCCAAGAAGTACGAGGAGATCGTCCGGCTGGTCGCCGGGCGCGCGCCGTCGCGCGACACCTACCTGGCCAAGGTCCGCGCCGAGATCGTCAGCACGCTGGGCGCGTCGAAGATCAAGGCGACGGTGGAGGGCCGCCCCAAGCACTACTGGTCGATCTACCAGAAGATGATCGTCAAAGGCCGCGACTTCGACGACATCCACGACCTCGTCGGCATCCGCATCCTGTGCGACGAGATCCGGGACTGCTATGCCGCTGTGGGCGTGGTGCATTCGCTGTGGCAGCCGATGGCCGGCCGGTTCAAGGACTACATCGCCCAGCCCCGGTACGGCGTGTACCAGTCACTGCACACCACGGTCGTCGGCCCCGAGGGCAAGCCGCTGGAGGTGCAGATCCGCACCCGCGACATGCACCGCACCGCCGAGTACGGCATCGCCGCGCACTGGCGCTACAAGGAGGCCAAGGGGCGCAATGGCGTTCCGCATCCGCACGCCGCCGCCGAGATCGACGACATGGCGTGGATGCGCCAGTTGCTCGATTGGCAACGGGAGGCCGCCGACCCCGGCGAATTCCTCGAATCGTTGCGGTATGACCTTGCGGTACAAGAGATCTTCGTCTTCACCCCCAAGGGCGACGTCATCACCCTGCCGACCGGCTCCACGCCGGTGGACTTCGCCTACGCCGTGCACACCGAGGTCGGCCACCGCTGCATCGGCGCCCGGGTCAACGGGCGGCTGGTGGCTCTGGAACGCAAGCTGGAAAACGGGGAAGTCGTAGAGGTTTTCACGTCGAAGGCGGCCACCGCCGGGCCGTCGCGGGACTGGCAGCAGTTCGTGGTGTCGCCGCGCGCCAAGGCCAAGATCCGGCAGTGGTTCGCCAAGGAGCGCCGCGAGGAGGCGCTGGAGGCCGGTAAGGACGCGATGGCACGCGAGGTGCGTCGCGGGGGACTTCCGTTGCAGCGCTTGGTCAATGGCGAGACCCTGTCGGCGGTGGCCCGCGAGCTGCACTACCTCGACGTGTCCGCCCTCTACACGGCGATCGGTGAGGGGCACGTGTCGGCCCGCCACGTCGTGCAGCGGCTGCTGGCCGAACTCGGCGGCATCGACCAGGCCGAAGAAGACCTCGCCGAACGGTCCACCCCGACGACCATGCTGCGGCGCCCGCGCAGCAGCGACGACGTCGGGGTCTCGGTCCCGGGTGCCCCGGGCGTGCTGACCAAGCTGGCGAAGTGCTGCACGCCGGTGCCCGGCGACCAGATCATGGGGTTCGTCACCCGCGGCGGCGGGGTCAGCGTGCACCGCACCGACTGCACCAACGCCGCCTCGCTGCAGCAGCAGTCCGAGCGCATCATCGAGGTGCACTGGGCGCCGTCGCCGTCGTCGGTGTTCCTGGTGGCCATTCAGGTCGAGGCGCTCGACCGGCACCGGCTGCTGTCGGACGTCACGCGCGTGCTGGCCGATGAGAAGGTCAACATCCTGTCCGCGTCTGTGACCACGTCCGGTGATCGAGTTGCCATCAGCCGGTTCACCTTTGAGATGGGTGACCCCAAGCACCTCGGCCACCTGCTGAACGTGGTGCGCAACGTCGAGGGCGTGTACGACGTCTACCGCGTGACGTCGGCGGCCTGAGCCCGCTCGGACTCAGTCGAGCAGCACCGAGGTGATGGTGACCTCGGTCGCGGGTGCCCCGTCCTCGCCGCCGCCGGCGACGCCGGCCTTGGCGATCTTGTCCAGGGTGGCGAGCCCGTCGGGCTGGATGGTGCCGAACACGGTGTATTGCGGCGGCAGCTGGGAGTCCTTGTAGACCATGAAGAATTGGCTGCCGTTGGTGCCGGGCCCGGCGTTGGCCATGGCCAGGGTGCCGCGCGGGTAGAGGACGGGCTCCTGCGCCTTGGGGTCGTTCGGCGGGTACTGGTCGGTGGGGTATTCGTTGGCGAATTGGTAGCCCGGGCCGCCCGTGCCTTCGCCCTTGGGGTCGCCGCACTGCAAGACGCCCAGCCCCGGTGAGGTGGTCAGCCGGTGGCATTTGGTGTTGTCGAAGTATTTCTGGCCGACCAGGCTCGCGAAACTGTTGACGGTGCAAGGTGATTCGTTGTTGGCCAGCATCAGGCCGATGTGGCCCTGGTTGGTCACCATGCTGACGCTCACCTGCGCCGGATCGGTCGGCACCTTGCCGGTGCGCGGCGGCTTGACCTGCTTGGCCGCGGGCTCCGGTGTTGCCGGGTATTGACAGTTGGCGCCGACTTCGGCCGACGGCTTGAACGCCGGCAACGGCGGGGCGGACGGCGCGGGCCCGGCGGGCGTCGTGCTTTCCGGCGAGCTGCTGCTGGTCGTCGTCGCCGCGGTGTTGCTCTTGTGTTCGTGCTTGGTGTTGACGATCGTCAGGACCACCGCCACGACCACGGCCACGGCCACGATCGAGCCGGCCGCGATCAACACGATCCGGCGCGTCTTGGCTTGCTTCGCGCGCCGCTCCAGCTGGCGTTCGAGCTTGCGCTTGGCGTTGGCACGTCGTTGTTCGTTGGTCGGCACGGCCGCTATGCCTCCATGATTGGATCGGAGCCCCATAAACCCGTGAGGTGGCCAGCTCAGGCTAATGTGGGCGCCGCGACTCGTGTCAAGTGGGCCCCATGGGAAAATGGGATCCGTGTTGATCACCGGATTTCCCGCCGGCATGTTGCAGTGCAACTGCTACGTGCTGGCTGAGCGGCCGGGAACGGACGCCGTCATCGTGGATCCGGGTCAGCGGGCGATGGCCCCGCTGCGGCGCATCCTGGACGAGAACCGGCTGACGCCGGCGGCGGTGCTGCTGACCCATGGGCACATCGACCACATGTGGTCGGCGCAGAAGGTTTCCGACACCTACGGGTGCCCGACCTACATCCATCCCGAGGACAGGTTCATGCTCAAAGACCCGATCTACGGCCTGGGCCCACGGCTGGCGCAGCTGGTGGCGGGCGCCTTCTGGCGGGAGCCCAAGCAGGTCGTCGAGCTCGACCGCGACGGCGACAAGCTCGACCTGGGCAGCGTGACGGTCAACGTCGACCACACCCCCGGGCACACGCGCGGATCGGTGGTGTTCCGGGTGACCGGGGACAAGGACTTGGTGTTCACCGGCGACACGCTGTTCGAGCGGTCGGTCGGGCGCACCGATCTGTTCGGCGGCAGCGGGCGCGACCTGCTGACCTCGATCGTCGACAAACTCCTGGTGCTCGACGACGCGACGGTGGTGCTGCCGGGGCACGGCAACGCCACCACCATCGGCGCCGAGCGGCGCCTCAACCCCTTCCTCGAAGGCCTGTAACCGGTGGCGGAATTTTCTGCGCCCAAGGGCGTGCCCGACTACGTCCCGCCGGACTCGGCCCAGTTCGTCGCGGTGCGCGACGGACTGCTCGGGGCCGCCCGCCGCGCCGGTTACGGCGATATCGAGCTGCCCATCTTCGAGGACACCGCGCTGTTCGCGCGCGGCGTGGGCGAGTCCACCGACGTGGTGTCCAAGGAGATGTACACGTTCGCCGACCGCGGCGATCGTTCGGTGACGCTGCGGCCCGAGGGGACCGCCGGCGTGGTCCGCGCCGTCATCGAACACGGATTGGACCGCGGCGCGTTGCCCGTCAAACTCTGTTACGCGGGACCGTTTTTCCGCTACGAACGCCCGCAGGCCGGCCGCTATCGCCAGCTGCAACAGGTCGGCGTGGAGGCGATCGGCGTCGACGACCCGGCCCTGGACGCCGAGGTCATCGCCGTGGCCGACGCGGGTTTTCGCTCCCTGGGGCTCGACGGCTTCCGGCTGGAGATCACCTCGCTCGGCGACGACAGCTGCCGACCGGCGTATCGAGAACTGTTGCAGGAGTTCCTGTTTGGGCTCTCGCTTGACGACGAGACGCGCCGGCGCGCCGAGATCAACCCGCTGCGCGTCCTCGACGACAAGCGACCCGAGGTGCGGGCCATGACGGCCGATGCGCCGGTGCTGCTCGACCACCTGTCCGATGCGGCCAAGCAGCACTTCGACACCGTCCTGGCGCATCTGGACGCGCTCGGGGTGCCCTACGTCATCAACCCGCGCATGGTGCGCGGGCTGGACTACTACACCAAGACCACGTTCGAGTTCGTGCACGACGGGCTGGGCGCGCAGTCGGGCATCGGCGGCGGGGGCCGCTACGACGGCCTGATGCGCGAGCTCGGCGGACAAGACCTGTCCGGCATCGGATTTGGGCTCGGCGTGGACCGCACGCTGCTGGCGCTGCGGGCCGAGGGCAAGAGCGTGGGGACGGCGGCGCGCTGCGAGGTCTTCGGGGTGCCGTTGAGCGAGCAGGCCAAGCTGCGGCTGGCGGTGCTGGCCGGTCAACTGCGGTCCGCCGGGGTGCGCGTCGACCTGGCCTACGGCGACCGCGGGCTCAAGGGCGCGATGCGCGCGGCCGACCGGTCGGGCGCCCGGGTCGCCCTGGTGCTGGGCGACCGCGATATCGAGGCCGGCACGGTCGGGGTGAAGGACCTCGGGACGGGGGAGCAGTCGGCCGTCGCTTCGGAGACCGTTGTCGCCGACGTGCTTGCGCGGCTGGGCCGGTAGCCCGTTTCGGGCCTGGTAGGCGGTTTGTCGGTTGCCTGTGGCATAGTCGAACGTATGTTCGATGAGGTGCGGCGGCGTGCGGTGATCGCGGAGCTTGATGAGCTCGTTGAGCGTTGTCATCCGTCGTCGACGCGGGAGTCGGCGGCGTTGTTGGAGCACCTCGGGGTTGTGGCGCGGGTGGAGAATCGGGCGGCCGCGGCGCAGTTGGTGGCGATCGGGGAGTTGTTTGCCTACCGGCTCTCGCGCTGTGCGGAGACCGAGGAGTGGGCGGTGGACACCGAGGCGGCGGTGGCCGCCGAGGTGGGCGCGCAGTTGCGGATCGGCCAGGGCCTGGCCGCGAGCCGGGTGCGCTACGCCCGCGCGATGCGCGAACGCCTGCCGAAAGTGGGGGCGGTGTTTGCCGCCGGGGATATCGATTACCGGATGTTTCAGACCATCGTGTTCCGCACCGATTTGATCGTCGACCTCGAGGTGTTGCGTTCGGTGGACGCGGTGTTGGCGGCCAATGTGGGCCGGTGGCCGTCGTTGAGTCAGGGCCGGTTGGCCGCCCAGGTCGACAAGGTCGTGGCCAAAGCTGATGTGGATGCGGTGCGGCGGCGCCAGGAGCGCGCGGCCGGCCGGCAGGTGTGGATGGCCGACATGGGCGATGGCCTGGCCCATCTGGAAGCCACCCTGTACGCCCCGGACGCCCACGCGCTGGATCGGCGCCTGGATGGGTTGGCGGCCACGGTGTGTGCGCATGACCCACGGACTCGGGAGCAGCGCCGCGCTGATGCATTGGGGGCGTTGGCCGCCGACGCCGATCGGCTGGGGTGTCGCTGCGGGCGCGCGGATTGTGCGGCCGGGGGGCGGGCCGCGGGCCCGGTGACTGTCCATGTGATCGGCGAACACGCCACCCTGGCCGGCGCCGGCGCCACGCCGGGTGCCGAGATCGGCGCGGAGGGATTGATCCCGCCGGAGGTGCTCGCCGAGCTGGCGGCCTCGGCCACACTGGTGCCGTTGACCCATCCCGGCGACGCGCCACCCGAGGCGGGGTATGTGCCCTCGCGGGCGCTGGCCGATTTTGTGCGGTGTCGGGATCTGACGTGTCGCTGGCCCGGCTGTGATCGCCCGGCTACCGCCTGCGATGTGGACCACACCATCCCCTACGCCGCCGGTGGGCCCACGCATGCGTCGAATCTCAAGGCGCTGTGCCGTACGCATCATTTGGTGAAAACGTTTTGGGGCTGGCAGGAAAAGCAGCTGCCCGATGGCACGCTGATCTTCACCTCCCCGGCCGGGCACACCTATGTGACCACCCCGGGCAGCGCGCTGTTGTTTCCCAGCTTGTGCGCGGCCACCGGCGCGATCGCGGCCCCCGAAGCCGACCCACCCCCGAACCACTGCGCCCAGCGCACCGCGATGATGCCCCAACGCCGCCGCACCCGCACCCAAGACCGCGCCACCCGCATCGCAGCAGAACGCAAACACAACCGAACGGCTCGCCTGGCTGAAAGGCCTTCGTACGCTTGGTATTCCGAATCGACTCACGCCGTGGGGGACGGGGAGCCGCCGCCCTTCTAGCGCGCCGGCGCGGGCCGGCGCGGCCCGGTCATTTCTTGCTGGGAATGACGATCACCACGATCAGGGTGAGGATGGAGAAGAACAGTCCAAGGATTCCCCATCCCAGCGGATTGCGGCCCTTCATCATGGCGATGACGCCGCAGACTATTGCGGCGATGATGCTGCCGATCGCGACGAAAATCCCTTTGATGCCACGCAGAATGAAGCCGGCGGCGACGGGGTCCGAACTCGCCAGAACCATCGAATGCAACATGTCGGTCCCTCCTGCCGCCGGGCTTACAGCACGATTCCCCGCGGATAACCGCGGCGGACGGTGCGGTCGAGAATTCCCAGGGTCGCCCGCAGCGCGCCCTCGGACAGGATCGGGAAAATCCCGGCTTCCCGCCACTTGGGGTCGATGTCCGACCAGTCGTAGAACGAGGTGACCACGGTGGCCGAGGCGTCTTCGGTCGGCGCGAGCGCGTAGCCGTACACATGGCCGATCGGTGGCTGGATCTGACCGAGCACCGTCCACGCGATCAGGCGGTCCTGCTCGAACTGCTTGATCTCGACGGTGACGTCGTACTTGCCCAGTTGCGGAAAGTCGTTCAACGACTCGCGATCCATGTGCACGACGAAGCGGTCACCGACGCCGCGCACCGGATCGCCGTCGGCATCCTGGAGCATCCCGGACGAATCGATCGCCACGTGGCCCTGCGGGTCGCACAGCACGGCGAATATGTCCGACGCCGGTGCGGCGATGGTGCGGGAAGTCTCGATGCGTTCGGTCATAACTCCTCGCGGCTGACGTCCGGGGCGACGATCCGCAGCTTAGCCCCGCGCGGTAGGCGGCAGAAGCGGGCTAATGCGGTGAGTTGACCAGATAACACTGCACGCGGCGAACGGCGTCGTCCCGGTTGACGCCCATGTTCACCAGCCTCTCAACCACTTCGGCGGCCGGCACACCCGAAATGATGTCGTGGTCGATCACATGGACGCTGGGGAACCACACGTCTGCACTCACGCCCGGCGGCGGGGGCTTGGTGTCGCCTCCGACGCATTGGGCATAACCGACGGCGCCGGTTTCCGCGCCGGCCGGCGACGCCCCAATCAGCACAACGACGGGAATGCCAACCGCCGCCGCGACATGGATCAAACGCATGCGTGCAACACCCCGCCTTCGGTTCGGTCACCCGAAAATAATCTGGTTTGCTACCGCGCACAAGGCCGGGCTTCGGCGGCGCAGCGGGGCGGATGGGCCATGGCACTTGACTGTATCTCGAACTGATGTTCGAATAGCGGGATGCGGTGGGCAAGCCAGGCCGTCGCGGTCAACGGGAAACCGGTCGAGGACGGGGCGCTGCCGGGGCTGCAACGCATCGGCTTCGTCCGCAGCGTGCGCTCGCCGCAGTTCGACGGCATCACCTTTCACGAGGTGCTGTGCAAGTCCGCGCTGAACAAGGTGCCCAACGCGTCGGCCCTGCCGTTCCGCTATACGGTCAACGGCTACCGCGGCTGCTCGCACGCCTGCCGGTACTGCTTCGCCCGGCCCACCCACGAATACCTGGAGTTGGACTGCGGCAACGACTTTGACACCCAGGTCGTCGTCAAGACCAACGTGGCCGAGGTGCTGCGTCGCGAGCTGCGCAGGCCGTCGTGGCAGCGCGAGACCGTCGCCCTGGGCACCAACACCGATCCCTACCAGCGGGCCGAGGGGCGCTACGCGTTGATGCCCGGCATCATCGGCGCCCTGGCCGAATCGGGCACCCCGCTCTCGATCCTGACCAAGGGCACCCTGCTGCGCCGCGACCTGCCGCTGATCGCCGACGCCGCGGCGCAGGTCCCGGTGTCGGTCGCGGTGTCGCTGGCGGTCGGGGATGCCGAGCTGCACCGCGACGTCGAGCCCGGCACGCCCACGCCACAGGCGCGGCTCGGCCTGATCGGCGCGATCACCGCCGCCGGGCTGAACTGCCACGTGATGGTCGCGCCGGTGCTGCCGTATCTCACCGATTCCGCCGAGCATCTCGACGCGCTGCTCGGCCAGATCGCGGCCGCCGGCGCCGGCAGCGTGACGGTTTTCGGCCTGCACCTGCGCAGCTCGACCCGCGGATGGTTCATGTCGTGGCTGGCGCGCTCGCATCCCGAACTGGTCGGCCGCTATCGCGAGCTGTACCGGCGGGGCGCCTACCTGCCGCAGGGTTATCGCGACATGCTACGCGAGCGCGCCGCCCCGCTGATCGCCAAGTACCGGCTCGCCGGCGATCATCGCCCGTTCTCCCAAGCGGTTTCGGCCGAAACGCCGCAACCCGTTCAGGAGACGTTGTTTTGAGCTAGCTTTTGTCGCGGCGCGGCTTGGTCAGGGTGAATTCGTCGATCACGACCATGTCGCCCAGCGGGCCCCGCAACGCGTAATGCGTCGCCTTGATCGAGGTATTGCCGCCGGGGCGGCCCGGGTCGACGTCGAAAGCCGCGAAGCCGTAAGGGTTGTCGCGGTCGCGGAACGCCGACCACGGCGCGTCCTCGAGGACGTAGATCGGCGCCTTGCGCCGCAGCCCGGGGTCGAACGCCCCCACGCCGGTGACCACCCGGCACCGGGGTTCGGGAAAGAACATTGCGTTGCTCGGCGCCGAGGTGCCGCCGCCGCCGATGACCAGATGCACCGTGCCCCGGGTGGAGTCGATGAGATCGCTTCGGGTGTCGACGGGGATCGGCGTGCGGGTGTCGGTCCCCAGCGCGCCCCGCACGGGATGCGAGCGTTCGTAGTGGTGCTCGTGGCCGCACAACACCAGGTCCACCTGGTACTGGTCGAACAGCGGCAGCCATTCCTCCCGGATGCCCAGGTCGGCCCCGTTGGTCTTGTCGGCGGTGGAGATCGCCGTCTGGTGCATGCACACGACCACCCAGTCGATATTCGGGTCGCTCCGGGACGCGGCGAGTTCGCTTGCCAGCCAGCGCCTTTGCTCTCCGCCGGAGTAGCCGTGCACGTAGGAGTTGCCACCGTCCTGGTAGGCCACATCGTCGTTGGCCAGGCTGATCACCCGCACCGATCCGGCGGTGAACGAGTACCACAGGCCGCGGGTCTGGGGGCTGGACCCGGAATCGGGCACCGCGAAGTAGGTCTGATAAGCGCCGTAACCGATCGGCCCGTTGCCCAATTCGTTCTCGTGGTTGCCGGCCGCCGGCATCCAGGGCCGGTGGCGGGCCGAGCGGGTGTTGTTGTCGAACCAGTTCGACCAGGTCCGGATCCGGTTCTGGGCCAGGTTGGCGTAGCACAGGTCGCCGTTGACCAGGTTGAACAGCGGGCCGAGGCGCTCGATGGCGATGGTGGTGTCGGCGGCCGCCGGCGAGCCGATGTTGTCGGTCGCATAGCGGCCGTCGGGCATCTTGGCCAGAGCCGGCGTGGACTGGTCGCCGAAGCTGGTGAACCGCAAGGGCTTTCGGCCCGACGGCGCCGTTCGTACGGTGCCCTGTTCCGGTTCGGCTCCGTCGTGCACCGCGGCGTACACGTAGTCGGTGTCCGGGGTCAGGTCGGTCAGCCGGGCGTGGTTGACTCGAACTTCGGTGCCCGACTTGGCGTCCCGGTACGTGCGGGTCTCGGCGGCCACGGTGCGGCCGAAGCCGGATGTCGGCGTACCGAGCAGGACGCGCGGATTGCGGACGGCGTCGGTGGTGTGCCAGGACACCACCACCTCGGTGGCGGCGTCCCTGCCGAATTGCAGGTGCAGCCCGCCGATCGGTGGCGCGCCGTTGCGGTCGGACTGCAGCCAGGCCGCGGGCCCGCGGGGGCCGGCGGGCTGCGACCACAGCAGCGCGGCGCCGCCCACCCCGACGCCGCCGAGAACCGCGGAGGCCGCACTCGATGTGAGTAACCGGCGGCGGCTGATGCCGGCATGTTCCGAATCGTCGCTCACTCCTGCTTCATACCGCAGCCGCGCGACCTGAAGGTGAACGCCCCGCGTGGTAGAGGCCGTTTCCCGGATACGGCGGTAACGGATTCGGTAGCGTTTGAGATATGACGAACGTGCGAATAGCGACCACGGGGATCGCGGCGGCGACGTTTGCCGCGGCCGCTGCGATGATTGCGACGCCCGCCACCTCCCACGCGGATCCCGCCGGCCACCAGGTGACGTACACGATCACCGCCACCGGCAACCTGACCGGCAACGTCAGGTACATGAACAGCGATCCGCCCAGCCAGGCGGCCTTCAACTCGAACTCGTCGCAGTTCCTGAACACCGTGCAGACGGCGTTCACCGCCGGGCAGCCGCTCGTCTACAACGCCACCCTGGCCGACCCCAACCAGTGGGCGTTCGTCAACGCCAGCGGTGGATGCCACTGGCCGGACTGCGACTCGTCGAACATGCCGCAGATTCAGTGCCAGATCGCGGTGGACGGCCAGGTCGTGGTGACCCAGAGCGCCACCACCGGAGTCACCTGCTCGACGCGTCCCTGGTAGCCACGACGACGACCTCGGCGGGTTCGGCGCCGACGGCCCGGACCTGGTGGCCGATCGAGGCGTCGAAATAGGCGCTGTCGCCGGGCCCGAGGGTGAACGTCTGATCCCCGTAGTCGAGCTCGACGGTCCCGGCGTGCACGAACAGGAATTCCTGACCCGTGTGCTCGGGATGGGGGTCGTCGGCCGGCCTCTCGGTCGGGCGAACCACGAACGGCGACATCGACTTTCCCAGCACCGACGAGGCCAGCACCCGGTAGCGCTCACCCTCCGCACTGGCGGCCCGTTCGACGGTGATCTTCTCGTGGGCCGCCTCCTCGGAGAACAGCCGCCCGACGTCGACGTCCAGCGCCTTGGCGACCTTGAGGGCGACCGCGATCGACGGCGTGCTGCGCCGGCGTTCGATCTTGGACAGGTAGCTCTTGGTCAGCCCGGTCTGCTGGGCGAGGGCCTCGAGAGTGAGGCCGCGTTGCTTGCGGACCGCGCGCAGCAGTGCCGTCACCGGCCGCCCCTCTCATGACATAAGGTTTCCTATAGTGATACTATCGTGTCATATCGCCGAGGGAGCCCGTTATGGCCAGCACGTTCACCGATTCGAAATCCGACTTGATGCGCCGCGCGGCCGAGCAGTTGACGACCCTTCAATCCAAGGACGCCGCCGATGCGCCGCTGACCACCCGCCAGAAGCTCGCCCTGACGTGCCGCGCCCTGTTCGACGCCGGGCACGATTCCGGGTTGGCCGGGCAGATCACCGCCCGCGCCGAGCGGGACGGCACCTACTACACCCAGCGGCTCGGTCTGGGCTTCGACGAGATCACCGACGCCAACCTGCTTTTGGTCGACGAGGACCTCAACGTCCTTGAGGGAGACGGAATCGCCAACCCCGCCAACCGCTTTCACAGCTGGATCTATCGCGCCCGCCCCGATGTGCAATGCATCGTGCACACGCACGCGTTCCACGTGGCCGCGCTGTCGATGCTGGAAGTTCCGCTGATCGTGTCCCACATGGACACCACGCCGCTCTACGGCGACTGCGCGTTCCTGGAGAAATGGCCCGGCGTGCCGGTCGGCAACGAGGAGGGGGAGATCATCTCCGCCGCGCTGGGGGACAAGAAGGCGGTCCTGCTGGCCCACCACGGCCACGTCATCGCCGGCGCCAGCGTCGAGGAGGCGTGCTCGTTGGGCATCCTCATCGAGCGCGCCGCGAAACTGCAGCTGGCCGCGATGGCCGCCGGCACCGTCAAAGAGCTACCCGAGGAGCTGGCCCGCGAGGCCCACGACTGGACACTGTCGCCGCAGCGCAGCCGCGCCAACTTCGCCTACTACGCCCGCCGGGCCCTGGCCCGGCACCCGGACGCGCTGACCAGCTAACCCGTTATCCGCCAACCGAATCCGAGGAGCCCGCCTGTGGCGCAAACGTCCGAGCCCAAGATCCACGGCATCATCGCCTACCCGGTAACGCCGTTCTCTGGGGACGGCATCGACACGAAACGCCTTGCGGCGCTGGTCGATCGGCTGGTGTCGGCCGGCGTTCATGCGATCGCACCGCTGGGCAGCACCGGCGAACTCGCCTATCTCGACGAACCCGAATTCGACACCGTGGTCGACACCACCATCGCCACCGTCGCGGGCCGGGTGCCGGTGGTGGTCGGTGTGTCGGATGTGACCACCGCCAAGACCATTCGGCGCGCCACCTACGCGCAGCAGGCCGGGGCCGACGCCGTGATGATCCTGCCGGTGTCCTACTGGAAGCTGACCGAGCGGGAGATCTTCCAGCACTACCGCAGCATCAGCGATGCCATCTCGATCCCGATCATGGCCTACAACAACCCGGCCACCAGCGGCGTCGACATGCCGCCCGAGTTGCTGGTGCGCATGTTCGAATCCATCGACAACGTGACCATGGTCAAGGAGTCCACCGGCGACCTGACCCGCATGCAGCGCATCGCCGAACTGTCCGGCAATCGGCTGCCCTTCTACAACGGCAGCAACCCGCTGGTGCTCGACGCGCTGAAGGCCGGGGCGTCCGGATGGTGCACGGCCGCACCGTGTTTGCGGCCGCAGCCCTGCATCGACCTCTACGAGGCGGTGCGCGCGAACGACCTCGACACGGCGCAGAAGCTCTATGACGACCTCAAGCCGCTGCTCACCTTCATCGTCGCGGGCGGGCTGGCCACCACCGTCAAGGCCGGCCTGGAGCTGCTCGACTTCCCGGTCGGGGATCCGCGCGCGCCACTGTTGCCGCTCGACGAGGCCGGCCGGGGCGAACTGAAAGGCCTACTGGCTTAGCCCGATTGGGCTACTCCTCCTCACCCCGCTGCGCGGGCTGCATCGTCGTAGGGCTAACCCGATTGCCCTACTCCTCCTCACCCCGCTGTGCGGGCTGCATCGTCGTAGGGCTAACCCAAGTCGGGTGCGGAGAAGGTGTCGCACTGCTTCGGATCACCGGTCTGATAGCCGACGGTGAACCAATGCTGCCGCTGCTCGGCCGAGCCGTGGGTCCAGCTTTCGCTGTTGACGCGCCCGGTCGCCTGTTTCTGGATGCGGTCGTCGCCGACCGATGCGGCGGCCGATAGCGCGTCGCGAATGTCCTCGTCGGTCAACGGATTCAGGAACGGCGTGCCGTCCTTCTGGTTGACCGTCGCTGCGTAGTGCGCCCAGATGCCGGCGTAGCAGTCGGCCTGCAGCTCGGTGCGCACGCCGTTGCCGCCGGCGCCCTTGGCCCCCTGCTGGGCGCGGCCCAGGTCGCCCTGCAGCTGCTGCACGTGATGACCGTATTCGTGGGCGACGACGTATTCCTGCGCGAAAGCGCCGTTGCTGGAATGCAGCTGCTTGACGAGCACATCCTGAAAGAAGCTGGTGTCGAAGTACGCCGTCTGGTCGGCCGGGCAGTAGAACGGCCCGACGTCGGTGGTGGCCGGTCCGCAACCGGTGCTCACCTGGTCGCTGAACAGGCGCACATGGGGGCGGGTGTAACCCGGCATCAGCTGATGCCACACCGCGTCCACCGAATTGCCGGTGGCGACCACGCGGCATTGCACGTACTTGTTGGCGTCGGCGCCGGTCTTGCACTGGCTCAGGTCGAAACCGGGCGCGGAATAGCCGCCGGTGTTGGTCTGCGGCTGGTTCATCACGCGACCGGGGTCGACGCCCAGAAACAGCGCCCCGAGCAGGATGATCAGCCCGAGGCCGCCGCCCCCGACGGCCATCCCCATCCCGCCACCGCCGGACGACGATGCTGCGCTGGTGTCGATCTGCATGCCCTCGTTGAAGGTCATGACACGCTCCTAAGGTTGCCGGGTCGCAAGGGAGTCGGTGTAGCTACGCAGGTTGCGCAGGTATCGGCGCAGGGCCAGGTTCAGCAGCGGCCCGACCACGACCATCGCCAGCTTCGCCGGGCCGGCCGGCTTCTGGGCCATGGTCCACGTCAGCCGGCAGCCGCCCGGGATGGCCTCGACGCGGTAGTCCTCGGCGAAGGCCGCCACGGACTTGGTCGAGCATTCATTGAAACGAAAAGCCATGTGCGTGAAGGGTTCCCACGCGAGGAATTCCTCGTTGCCGACGATGCCGCCGCGCATCTCCACGACGCGGGTGGTGCCGACGCCGCGGGGCTCGGGGCTGGTCCAGGTCACCTTCGTGATCACCTTCGCCCAGCGCGGCCAGGATGCCGCGTCGGAGAGCACCTCGAACAGCTGCTCGGGGGTGATGGCCAGGTCGACGCTGTTGCGGAACGCAAATGGCGCCGATTCGATGAAGTTCACGTCGACGCGCTCGCAGGGGAACATGAAATTAATCTAGCCGGGCCCGTCGCTCGCCGCGGCCAACAACGGCACCACGACGTCGCTGATCGGTGTGGCCAGGCCGTGGGCCCGGGCCTTGCGGATGATCACGCCGTTGCGGACGTCCCATTCCATCGGCCGGTGGTTTTCCGCGTCCGTCAGGATCGACGTGCCCATGTCCTCTGGGGCGTTGCGGAACAGGTCGGTCAGCTCGTCGGCGATGCCGTCGGGAAGCCGGGCGCCCTCGGCCCGCGCGACGGCCAGGCATTCGGCGAGGTAGCGGCGCGACAGCGCGGCCACGTCGTCGCGGCGAAACATCCCCGACCGCCGGCGCGACAGCGCCATGAACCCGGCCAGCGCGTTGGTGAGTAGCTTGCGCCAGCCCGCGGTGATGATGTCGGGGTCGCAGTCCACCCGGCAGCCGGCGCCGCGCAGCAGTTCGGCGACCGTCTCCGCCGAGGGCCCGCTGGGCAGCACCAGGGCCGCCTCGCCGCGCAGCCGCACCCAGCCGTCGGGCTGGGTCTCGGCCGAGTACCAGACGATGCCGGGGATGACGGGGGATCGCGGGCAGTGCGGCTGCACGTGCTCGACCTGCTCCACACCGTTTTGCAGCACGACGACGATGGTGTGGACGTCGCAGAGCCGGGTCAGCCAGCCGGCCGCCTGGTTGTTCTGGGTGGCCTTGACGGCCAGCAGCACCACGTCGACCGGGCCGGAAACCTCGTCGGGATCGGTGTGCACCGGGCCGGGGACGACGATCGGGTCGGCGCCGTCGGGCCGCAGTTCGATGCTCTCGCGCGGGGTGCGGCCGCACACTACGACCGAATGTCCGGCCCGCGACAGCAGCGCGGCGACCGTCGTACCGACGGCGCCCGGACCGACGAGTGCGATGTTTGTGGCGATACGAGCGAAACTACACCGCCCCTTAGACTGATCTGTCGTCCAACGTAAAGGGGAGTGTTTTTGTGCTGCGCAGCCACGCCGCCGGGTCGCTGAGGAGTAGCGACGCCGGGCAGCAGGTGACGCTAGCGGGCTGGGTGGCCCGCCGCCGCGACCACGGCGGCGTCATCTTCATCGACCTGCGCGACGCCTCCGGGATCACCCAGGTGGTGTTCCGCGCCGAAGACGTGCTGGCCCAGGCGCACCGGCTGCGCGCCGAGTTCTGCGTCGCGGTCTCCGGCGTGGTCGAGATCCGCCCGGAGGGCAACGCCAACCCCGAGATCGCGACCGGTGAGATCGAGGTCAATGCGACCGCGCTGACCGTGCTGGGGGAGAGCGCGCCCCTGCCGTTCCAGCTCGACGAGCCCGCCGGCGAGGAACTGCGGCTGAAGTACCGCTACCTGGATTTGCGGCGCGACGGTCCGGCGGAGGCAATTCGGTTGCGCTCCAAGGTGAATGCGGCCGCGCGTGCGGTGCTGGCGCAGCACGATTTCGTCGAGATCGAAACGCCGACGATCACCCGCTCGACCCCGGAGGGCGCGCGCGACTTTTTGGTGCCGGCCCGGCTGCACCCCGGCTCGTTCTACGCCCTGCCGCAGAGCCCCCAGCTGTTCAAGCAGCTGCTGATGGTGGCCGGGATGGAGCGCTACTACCAGATCGCCCGCTGCTACCGCGACGAGGACTTCCGCGCCGACCGCCAGCCGGAGTTCACCCAGCTCGACATGGAGATGAGCTTCGTGGACGCCGAGGACATCCTCGCCATCTCCGAGGAGATCCTCTCGGCGCTGTGGGCGCTGATCGGGTACCAGATCCCGACGCCCATCCCGCGGATCAGCTACGCCGAGGCGATGCGCCGGTTCGGCTCCGACAAGCCCGACATGCGATTCGGACTCGAGCTCGTCGACTGCACAGAGTTCTTCAAAGACACCACATTTCGCGTCTTCCAGGCACCCTACGTCGGTGCGGTGGTGATGCCGGGCGGCGCGTCGCAGCCCCGCCGGACGCTGGACGGCTGGCAGGAATGGGCCAAGCAGCGCGGCCACCGCGGGCTGGCCTACGTGCTGATCGCCGACGACGGCACGCTGGGCGGCCCGGTCGCCAAGAACCTGTCCGACGCCGAGCGCGACGGCCTGGCCGCGCACGTGGGGGCCGAGCCGGGGGACTGCGTCTTCTTCTCGGCGGGCCCGCCGAAGCCGTCGCGGGCCCTGCTGGGGGCGGCGCGCGGTGAGATCGCGCACCGGCTGGGCATGATCGATCCGGACGCCTGGGCGTTCGTCTGGGTGGTCGACCCGCCGCTGTTCGAACCCGCCGACGACGCGACCGCGGCCGGCGACGTGGCCGTCGGCTCCGGGGCGTGGACCGCCGTGCATCACGCGTTCACCTCGCCGAAGCCCGGGCATGAGGACGCGATCGACACCGATCCGGGCAACGTGCTCGCCGACGCCTACGACATCGTCTGCAACGGCAACGAGATCGGCGGCGGCTCGATCCGTATCCACCGCCGCGACATCCAGGAGCGGGTGTTCGCGGTGATGGGGCTCGACCACGCCGAGGCCGAGGAGAAGTTCGGATTCCTGTTGGAGGCGTTCACCTTTGGCGCGCCCCCGCACGGCGGGATCGCGTTCGGCTGGGACCGGATCAACGCCCTGCTGTCGGGGGTCGACTCCATCCGCGAGGTGATCGCGTTCCCGAAGACCGGTGGCGGCGTCGACCCGCTCACCGATGCGCCGGCGCCGATCACCGCGCAGCAGCGCAAGGAGTCCGGAATAGACGCCAAGCCCGAAAAGGTTGACCGGGCATGACCGAACACCTGCCGGACACCGACACTATTAATGCCTTCAACCGGGCCATCGTCGACGAGTTCCGCGTCAACGGCGGCAAGGTCGGCGGCCAGTTCGAGGGCGCCAACCTGCTGCTGCTGCACACGACCGGCGCCAAGTCCGGCCAGCCCCGGGTGTCCCCCCTGGCGTACTTCGACATCGACGGCAAGCTCATCGTCATCGGCTCCTTCGCCGGGGCCCCGGTCAGCCCGGCCTGGGTGCACAATTTGCGGGCCAACCCGAGCGCCCGCGTCGAGGTCGGAACGGACGCGTTCGACGTGACCGCGCGCGAGCTGCCGACCGACGAGCGTGACGATCTCTTCGACAAGGTCACCGCCGCGGCGCCCGGGTTCGCCGAGTACCAGGCCAAGACCAGCAGGGTGATTCCGCTGTTCGAGTTAATCCGGAACTAGCCGGTGGGCGCTTCGCGGCCGGCGGTGCCCTCGAGGGTCCTCGCCGCCGCGCGCGCGGGCGGCAAGCGGTTGCGCGCGGTCTGGTTCAACCTGGTGCAGACGTCGGCGGCCGCGGGCGTGTCCTGGTACCTGACCCACGATGTCCTCGGCCACCCGCAACCGTTCTTCGCGCCGATCGCCGCCGCGGTGTCGTTGTCGACCAGCAACGTGCTCCGCGCACAGCGCGCCATCCAGATGATGATCGGGGTGACCCTCGGCATCGGGCTGGGCTCGGCGGTCCAGGGCCTGCTCGGGCCCGGCGCGGTGCCCATCGCGATCGCCGCGTTCATCGCGCTCGGCGCCGCGGTGTTCATCGGGGGCGGCTTCATCGGGCACGGGATGATGTTCGCGAACCAGACCATCGTGTCGGCGATCCTGGTGCTGGCCCTCTACCACGGCGGCGTCGGGCTGGAACGCATCTTCGACGCGCTGATCGGCGGCGCGGTGGCCATCGTCTTCGCCGTGCTGCTGTTTCCCGCCGACCCGCTGGCACTGCTGCGCGGCGCGCGCGTCGGCGTGCTGGCGGTGCTGCACGACGTCTTGGCGCGCGCCGCCGACGTCGCCGCCGGGCGCAAAGCCGCCGCGCCCGACTGGCCGCTGACGGCCGTCGACCGGGTGCACGAACAGCTCAGCGGCCTGCTCGAGGCGCGCACCACCGCCCGCCACGTCGTCGCCATCGCCCCGCGCCGATGGGGCCTGCGCGACGCCGTGCGCGCCTCCGATCACCAGGCCGTGCACGTGGCCCTGCTGGCCGGCTCGGTGCTGCAGCTGGCCCGCGCCGTCGCCCCCGCCCCCGACGTCGGCCCCGAGCCCCCGGCCCCGCACGTGCCCGCGGTGCTGGTCGTGCTCGCCGCCGCGACCGCGCTCGCCGACCGCGACGCCGCCGGCGCCTGCGCATACACCGCGTCGGCCCGCCATCACGCGTCGCAGTTGCCGTCGGGCGCCGGCGCGAAAACCCAGGCGATCCTCGCCGACGCCGTCGGCGCCTGCATCGACGACCTGCAACGGGTCATCGACCTCCGGCCCGTGTGAGCCTCACCGCGAGTCGGCCAAGAACTCCTGCACCAATTTCCGCGGCGCCTGCGTCAGCCACGCCTCGGTGATCAGCTCCTGGAGGTCGCGCACCGAGATCTCGGCGAGGTTGACCAGCACGGCGGGGTAGCCGTCGAAATGCGGAGTGGTGAAGTAGGTTTGCGGCTCGTCGTCGATCAGCGCGAACTTGACTCCCTCGTCGGACACCCGAACGCCGAGGATGTCGCCGCGCGGCGGCTCCGGGCCGTAGCGGGCCAGGGCCTCGCGTTCCGAGGGCCGCAGCGGCCGCTCCCAGGCCAGCAATTTCTTGCCGACCCGCCAGTCGTGCGGCGACGGCTCGGAGGTGAGGGCCAGCTCGCCGACGATGCGGGCGACCTCGTCCCAGGTGGCCACTCCTCGATTGTGCTCCCGTTTCCGGCCCGTTGCCGTCATATCGGCAAACCGCCGCCGCCGGCAGTCCGTAGCGGCCCGGTGTGTGATGTGATCAGCCTGTGTCTGAAGCAGACGCCGGGTCCGCCCGCCGGCATCGAGTCACCCACCGCACCGAATACCGCTACTCCGACGTCGTGACCAGCTCGTACGGCCGCGGGTTTTTGACCCCGCGCGACTCGCTGCGGCAACGCCGCGTCGCCCATCGGCTGATCATCGAGCCCGCCCCCGCCGACAGCTCCACCAGCACGGACACCTACGGGAACATCAGCTCCTACTTCCACGTGACCGAGCCGCACAGCGTCTTGAAGGTGGTCAGCGATTCGGTCGTCGACGTCTATCCGCCGGCGCCGGGCCTGTACGCCGCCGGGGCGGCCGTGCAGCCGTGGGAGGACGCCCGGCCGGCGGGACGGATCGGGGCGCTGGCCGCCGAGTTCACCCTGGACCTGGATCCGCCCGAGATCACCGACGAGGTCCGCGAGTACGCGGCGCCCAGCTTCACGCCCGGACGCCCGCTGATCGAGGTGCTGCGGGATCTGGCGTCCCGGATCTTCACCGACTTCACCTACCGGTCGGGGTCGACGACGATTTCGACCGGCGTCGCCGAGGTTCTGGCGGCCCGGGAGGGGGTATGTCAAGACTTTGCCAGGCTGGCGATCGCCTGCCTGCGCGCCAACGGTTTGGCGGCCAGTTACGTGTCCGGCTACCTGGCCACCGACCCGCCGCCCGGAAAGGATCGGATGATCGGCATCGACGCCACGCACGCCTGGGCCGCGGTGTGGACTCCGCAGGACCCCGGCCAATTCGAGTGGCTGGGGCTCGATCCCACCAACGACCAGATGATCGACGAGCGCTACATCGTGGTGGGCCGCGGCCGCGACTACGCGGATGTCCCGCCGCTGCGCGGCATCATCTACACCGACTCCGAGCACAGCGTGATCGACGTCGCCGTCGACGTGGTGCCCTATTCAGACCCCATCGAAGGCGACTTCTCGCATGCGTGACTTCACCTGCCCCAACTGTGGCCAGCGCCTGACGTTCGAGAACTCGACGTGCCTGAATTGCGGTAGCGCGCTGGGCTTTTCGCTCGAACAGATGGCGTTGCTGGTGATCTCCGACGGCGAGGCCACCGAGCACGCCGGCGTCGTGCCCGCCAGCGAGTACCAGCTGTGCGCGAATCTTCAGGTGGCCGAATGCAATTGGCTGGTGCCGGTCAACACCCCGCGATTGTTGTGCGCGTCGTGCGCGCTGACCGCCGAGCGGCCCAACGACGCCGACGCGGTCGGCCTGGCCGAGTTCGCCCGGGCCGAGGCGGCCAAACGACGGCTGATCGCCGAGCTGCACGAGCTGAAGCTGCCGATCGTCGGGCGGGACAAGGATCCCGACTACGGGCTGGCCTTCCGGCTGCTGTCCAGCGCACACGAAAACGTGATGACCGGGCACCAGAACGGGGTCATCACAATCGATTTGGCCGAGGGTGACGACGTGCACCGCGAGCAGCTGCGGGTCGAGATGGACGAACCGTACCGGACCCTGCTGGGCCACTTCCGCCACGAGATCGGGCATTACTACTACTACCGGTTGATCGCCCCGTACCGCGACCGCCTGGAGCGGTTCA
This sequence comes from Mycobacterium intracellulare ATCC 13950, assembly GCF_000277125.1. Lineage (NCBI taxonomy): Bacteria > Bacillati > Actinomycetota > Actinomycetes > Mycobacteriales > Mycobacteriaceae > Mycobacterium > Mycobacterium intracellulare. The sequence goes on along the minus strand of NC_016946.1, from coordinate 3,526,782 downwards.
ACGAGCTCTTCGGCGACCCCGACGCCGACTACCAGGCGGCGCTCGACCGCCACTACAGCGAGGGCGCGCCCGACGGCTGGCAGGACCACTTCGTGTCGTCCTACGCCACCATGCATGCGAGCGAGGACTGGGCCGAGACGTTCGCCCACTACCTGCACATCCGGGACGCGCTGGACACCTCGGCGTGGTGCGGGCTGGCGGCGGCGTCGGCCACCTTCGACCGCCCCGCGTTGGGGCCCAGCGCATTTCAGACGATCATCGACATGTGGCTGCCGTTGTCGTGGTCACTGAACATGGTGAACCGGTCGATGGGGCACGACGACCTGTACCCGTTCGTGTTGCCGGCCGCGGTGCTGGAGAAGATGAAGTTCATCCACACCGTCGTCGACGAGGCAACGTCGGAGTCCCGGGGACCCGCGTCCGTGGCGGGTTAGCCGATGTGCTTCTCGATGACGGCGGATCTGGTGGTGGGCGCCGCCCTCGTGCCCGTCGCCGTGGCGACCCTGCGCGAGGTGAAGCACTGGCGCGAAGTGCCCTTCGCCCTGCTGCCGACGGTGTTCTCGGTCCATCAGTTCATCGAGGCGGCGGTGTGGCCCAACGACGTCGTCTCCCCGGGGATGAAACACCTGGCGATGCTCGCCTACGTCTTCATCGCGCTGCCGCTGCTTCCCGCGCTGGTTCCGTGGGCGATCCTGGCGCTGGAACCGAGCGGCGCCCGGCTCCGGGTGGCGCCGTTTGCGGTGCTGGGCACCGTCGTGTCGGTCTATCTCGCCGTCGTCGTGCTCACCGACCCGGTCACGGTGACGATGGGTCCCCATGCGCTGCAGTACCAGACCGGCGTTCGGGGCGGCTACGTGTGGGCGGCGCTCTACGTCATCGCCGTCATCGGGCCCGCGGTGATGTCGGGCTATCGCTCCATCGTGGTGTTCGGGATAGCGAACCTGGTGGGGCTGAGCGTGGTTGCCGTCCTCTACGTGCACGCGTTCGCGTCGCTGTGGTGCATCTACGCCGCGACGCTCTCGGTCCTGGCGCTGGTGCACATGGTGCGGCGCCGGCGCCTGCCCGACCCGCACCGCTACCACGGCGTCGCCGCGGAGCGGGAGGCATCGCCGACCGGCTAGGCGGGCATCACCCGGCGCACGTCGGGACCCCAAAGTGGTTGCATCCCACCGGGTAAGGCCAGCTGCGTGGTGGTGATGACGTCGGCCAGGTTGCGCAGCTCGGCGTGGACCGCGCCGAGCAGGTCCGCCAACTCGGCGCGCCGCCCGTCGTCGCCGACCCGTTCCAGCGCCGCGGGATGGGATCGGCGCAGCAGGGTGCCTATCTCGTCCACCAGACGTTCCGGGCGCGACGACCCCGACGAGCCGGGCAGGTCCCCGAGATCGGTGCGCAGCCGGTCCAATTGGTACAGCAGCGATCTCGGGTTCTGCGCGTCGAACAGCATCAGCTCGACCATGGCGGAGACGCTGACCTTGCCCGCGGTGCGGCGCCGGTAGATGACCGAAGACTCGCACGCCACCAGGGTGGATTCGATGACGGTCTGTTCGGCCGCGGCCCCGCGCACCACGGTCAGCGTCGCCCGCAGCAACGCGGTCAGCCACAGGCCGCGTTCGATGCGCTTGCCGATGTCCATCATCGTCCAGCCCACGTCGCGCACCATGGACTCGGCGGCCACCCCCGACAGGGTCAGCATCCCGGCCAGGGTCTGGGCCTGCGCCCGGGTCAGCGCGGCGTCGGCCTCGGCGAGCGAGTCCGGCGGCTCGCTGTCGAGCGCCAGCGCGCGCTCCACCGCGGCCAGCACCATCCACGTGTCGTTGGACATCTGGTCGCGCACCGCGCGGGCGGCCAGCGCCAGGCCTTCCACCGACTGCACCAGGGAGCCGGGGCGGTGCGGGTCGACGGTGAGCGACCACAGCGTCGAGGGGGCGACGGCGATCATCTCGGCGTGGTCGCCGCCGCCGTCGGCCGCGGTGTCGGTTCCGGTGATGCGGCCCAGCGCGGCCATCAGCACCGGCACGCACTCGCTTTCCTCGCTGTGCTGGTGGTGCCGGTACACGTGGAACCTGTCGCGGGCGACGATGAGCAACCGCGCCATGCTTTCGGCGCGCTCGCCGTAGCGGCCGATCCAGAAGAGGTCGGACAACACGCGCGGGGAACTGACGGCCCAGGTGCCCGCGGCCGTCTTCGCCGGCGGTTCCACGCTCGGCGGGCTGACCGCCTCGGCCCGCGCCCGCTCGGTGGGCCGGATCCAGACATCCTTTGCCGCAACGGTTTTCAACGCGTAGGCGGCGTCCCCGGGCGCCAGCACGTAGCCGATGCCGCCGATCATCGGCGCGTAACCGCCCCGCTGGGCGACGGTGAACAAGCGGATGCCGACGCCCGCCGAGGACAACGCTCCGGCGTGATCGGTGGGTGCTGACGAGAACTGCGGCAGCTCCTGGCCGACCCACTGCCACGGCGCCGCCTCGACCTGGGCCGCCAACCGCGCCAGCTGCGGCGACGACAGCGCCGGTCCGACAAGGGTTTTCGCGCCGACCGTCGACCTCACCAGCAGGGACCCCACGTTCGCCAGCAAGTGCGAACGCTCGGAGGCGATGCCGCCCCAGTAGGCCGGCGGGCTGGGCAGCAGCAGGGTCTCCGACAGCAGGTGCTCGGCCATGGCGGGCAGGAAACGCTGCAGCCCAGGGTTTTCCAGGACCCCGCTGCCCAGCGTGTTGACGACGGTCACCGTGCCGCGGTGTTGTGCCTCCACCAGACCGGCCACCCCGAGGCGCGAATCGGCGCGCAGATCCAGCGGGTCCGTGTAGTCGGCGTCGACCCGGCGCAGTACCACGTCGACGCGCTTCAGGGTGCCCAGCGAGCGCATCCACAACATGCCCTCGCGCACCACCAGGTCCGCGCTCTCGACCAGGGGGAAGCCCAGCAGGGTGGCCAGATAGGCCTGATCGAAAGCGGTTTCGGAGTAGATGCCCGGGGACAGGACCACCACCACCGGGTCCTGGGCATCGTCGGGTGCTGCGTCGATCAGCGCCAGCCGCAGCGCCTGGGCGAACGGCGTGGTCGGCCGCGGCGCGATGCGTTCGTAGAGGTCGGGAACGGCGTGCGCGACCACGCGCCGGTCGGCCAGCGCGTAGCCGGCCCCCGAGGGCGCCTGGGTCCGGTCGCCGTTGACGACGAAGGCGCCGTCGGGACGCCGGCTGACGTCACAGGCGTGCATGAAAAGCTGGTGGCGCCCGGGGATCTCGATGCCGTTGGCGGCACGGACGTAGCCGGGGTGGGCGAACAGCAGCTCAGGCGGAAGGACACCGTCGGTGAGTAGGCTGCGCGGCCCGTACAGGTCGGCGAGCACGGCGTCGAGCACCCGGGACCGCTGCAGCAGCCCCGCCTCGAGCACCTCCCAGTCGGCCGCGGACAGCACGAGCGGCAGCGTGTCCAGCTGCCAGGGCCTCGGCTCCTGGCCACGGCCGCCGGGCGCGACGTCGGTGTAGGTGATGCCGTCGTTGTCGATCAGCCCGCGCACCACCGAGCGCAGCCGGTCCAGCCCCGCGCGGCCGCGCTCCGCGATCGCGTCGGCCACCTCGGCCCACGCCGGGCGCACGTTGCCGTCGGGGTCGACGAATTCGTCGTAGCCGCTCGCCGGGCCGCGCCGCAGATCGAAGAGCGCTTGCTGAGCGCGGGCGGCCCGGTAGGCGGCCAGCAACCGGTCCGCGTCGTAGCGGCCGCCGGCCGGGGTCGCACCGGTGCCGAATGTCATGTCCGCAAACGCCATTACTGCTGCACGGTACGCACGCGGCGCAAGCCTCCGATGCCCGGCGCGCCGAATTCGCGCCGAGTGTTACGCCGGCGCCGGACCCGGCGGAGGCCCGGGCTGGTAACCCGCCTGCTGCGGCGCGACCACCTGTCCGCCGGAGAACTTGCGGTAGGCGTAGATCCCGATCAGGGAGGCGACCGGGGCCGCCACCAACAGCCCGACCCCGCACGCGAGCGCGCCCACCACGAACAGCGCCACCTCGACCAGCCACACCAGCAGCGCGTTGCCGAAGTTTGCGGTGACGGTGGAGAAGCTGGAGGTCAGCGCCTTGATGGGCTGCTCCGATCGATCGATGGCGAACGGGATGGTGAACTGGGCGAAAATGCCCAGGATCAGGCCCGGCAAGAAGCACAGCGCCGAGGCGATCGAGGTGAGGATGCCGACCAGCAGCGCGGCCAGGAACACCATGCCGAAGTTGCGCGGCTTGAAGAACGAACCGACGGTCACCGGGCGCCCGTCGGCCAGATCCAGGCAGCCGGACAGGAAGGCGGCTTGGGCGAACGCGCCCACCAGGTAGGCGACGAGGTAGCCGAGGATGAGCAGCGTCATCCCGCCGCCGTTGAGGTTCGCCGTGAAGGTGAAGTAGTCGTCGTCGGAGCCGGTCGTCGTCGTGCCCACGCTTTGGCTCAGGCCGACCAGGGCCGAGGCGACGCCGATCAGGATCCCGTACACCAAGGCCGGAACGATCAGTGCCACAGGGTTTTTGGAGAAGGCGTTCCAGGCCCAGCCGAACGCGTCACCGATGCTGAAGGCCGGCGCGGGTGGGCCGCCGTACCCGGGCGGCGGGGCGCCGTACCCGGGCGGGGGGCCGTAGCCGGGCGGCGGCCCGTAACCCGGGGGAGGCGCGCCATATCCGGGGGGCGGGCCGTAACCCGGGGGCGGCGGGGGAGGCGTGCCGTAACCGGGCGGTGGCGGGTAGCCGGGGGGATCCTGGCCCCCGCCCTGAGGGTCCGGCGGGCCTGGATATTCGGGGGGTTGGCTCATGTCCGTCCTTGCTGTCCTGGGAGGAACGCGCGCTGAACTTGGCAAACCGGAACTTAGCAAAGATGCGGCCGGTGCGCGCGGATCGCCGGGGCCGCAGCGGACGTCCGTCCCTCGTGGTATGCCTGAATCCGTGTCCGACGGTCTGTTTGACCTGCCCGGCGCGCCGCTGCCAGACGATCACGGCTTGGGCGCGTCGAGCGGCTCACCGCTGGCCGTCCGCATGCGCCCGGCGTCGCTGGACGAGGTGGTCGGGCAGGACCACCTGCTGGCGCCCGGCTCGCCCCTGCGCCGCCTCGTCGAGGGCTCCGGCGTGGCGTCGGCCATCCTGTACGGGCCGCCGGGCAGCGGCAAGACCACGCTGGCCGCGCTGATCTCACAGGCGACCGGGCGCCGGTTCGAGGCGCTGTCGGCGTTGTCGGCCGGTGTGAAAGACGTTCGGGCGGTGATAGAAAAGGCCCGAACCGCGCTCCTCCATGGCGAGCAGACGGTGCTGTTCATCGACGAGGTGCACCGGTTCTCCAAGACCCAGCAGGACGCGCTGCTGTCGGCCGTGGAGAACCGGGTGGTGCTGCTGGTGGCGGCGACCACGGAGAACCCGTCCTTCTCGGTGGTGGCGCCGCTGCTGTCCCGCTCGCTGATCCTGCAGTTGCGGGCGCTGAGCGCCGACGACATCCGCACCGTCGTGCAGCGCGCGATCGACGACCCACGCGGCCTGGGCGGGCAGGTCGCGGTCGCGCCCGACGCCGTCGACCTCCTGGTGCGGCTGGCCGCCGGTGACGCCCGCCGCGCGCTGACGGCGCTGGAGGTCGCCGCCGAGGCGGTGCCGCCCGACGGCGAGCTGACCGTCACCGCCATCGAGCAGTCCCTCGACGAAGCCGCCGTGCGTTACGACCGCGACGGCGACCAGCACTACGACGTCATCAGCGCGTTCATCAAGTCGGTGCGCGGCTCGGACGTCGACGCCGCGCTGCACTACCTGGCCCGCATGCTCGTCGCCGGGGAGGACCCTCGGTTCGTCGCGCGCCGGCTGATGATCCTGGCCAGCGAGGACATCGGCATGGCCGACCCGACCGCGCTGCAGGTCGCGGTCGCGGCCGCGCAGACGGTCGCGCTGATCGGCATGCCCGAGGCGCAACTCACCTTGGCGCACTGCACGATTCACCTGGCCACCGCGCCGAAATCCAACGCCGTCACCACCGCGCTGGGCGCGGCGATGGCCGACATCAGGGCCGGCAAGGCCGGCCGCGTGCCGCCCCACCTGCGCGACGGACACTATTCGGGGGCTGAGGCCTTGGGCCATGCGCAGGGCTACAAATACTCCCACGACCAGCCGGATGGTGTTGCGGCGCAACAATACCCACCCGACGAGCTGGTGGGCGTCGACTACTACCGGCCCACCGCCCGAGGCTTCGAGCGCGACATGGCGGGCCGACTGGAGCGGCTGCGCGCGATCATCCGCCGGAAGCGGGGTGACAAGGGATGAAAACCTTCAGCGACGAGGAGATGGGCCAACTGCTGCCCACCGCCAAGCAATACAGCGTCGTCATCCTCAAGCGCGGCCCGAGGTTCGGGGACGAGTCGTCGGCGCAGATCATCTGGGAGCACGGCCGGCGCAACTTCGGACTGCGTGACGACGGCGTGCTCGCGGTGGTGCTGCCGGTCACCGACGAGTCCGACGTCTGCGGCATCGGCGTTTTCGCCGCGACCGTCGACGAGACCGCTGCCATCATGGCCGACGACCCGGGGGTGGCGGCGGGGGTGTTCGTCTACCAGGTGCACGCCTGCCGCGGATTCCCCGGCGACGCGCTGCCCTGACCCGCGTGCGCTCTCAGACCAGCTCGGGCACCCGAAGGTGGGCGATCGCCAGCTCGAATTCCCCGACGTCGATCACCTCGGCCCCCAGTTCGCGCACCCGCCGGCTGCGCAGCTCGGTGGCGCGGTCGCGGTTGCGGGCCATCGCGTCCATCGAGTCGAACGTCGAGCAGGTCACCGCCCGGCGGCAGCTGGGGTGGTCGACCAGCAGGCTGGCGCTGCAGAACCCGTCCAGGTTCTCCATCTCGGGTAGCACCGCCATCCGGTAGAAGTCCAGGGATCTGCTCAGCTGGTCCGGCACCACCTTGAGCCAGGTGGCGCGCACGCACGCGCCCTGGCGGGAGGGGTGGTCGCGGTGCAGCAGGGCGATGTCCCATTCCTCCACCCGCGCGCTGCCGTCGAACATCAGCGCGGCCCGGTCACGGATGGGCGCGACCCGCTCGGCGCTGCCGCGCATGGCCTCCACCGTCTCCCACGAACTGGTGGCGATGCAGGTGCCGGACTGCCGGTCGACCAACAGCGACAACCCCAACCACCCGTCGATCTCCTTGAGGGCGGGCATGACGACGTCGCGAACATGCGCAATTCCGATGTCGACCGAAAGGGGTTGCGCCTGGATGGTGGTAGAGCGTGCGTACACGGTCGACCCCTTCTCTGTCGGGGCGGCACCCCGGTGGCGCCACCGGTCCCACCAGTTACCTTCCTCCTGCCGGCAACTCGCCGCAATGCTTTCGGGACGCGGATCGGCGACCGGCCGAATGCCTGGTTCGGCCGGTCCACCGCCCCTCTCGATCAGACCAGCTCGGGCACCCGCAGGTGCGCCAGCGCCAGCTCGAACTCGCATTCATCGAGTTCCTCGGCGCGCGCCTCTTGCATCGAGGAGCTCTTCAGCGCGGTTGCCTGCTCCCTGTTCCGCTCCATCGCGTCGATGCTGTCGAACGTCGCCGAGGACACGCCACGCCCGGAGGCGCGGTCGATCAGCAGGCTCGCACTGCAGAACCCGTCGAGGCCCTCGAGCTGGGGCAGGACGGACGACTTGTAGTACTCGATGCCTTGGTCCATGGTCTCCGGCGGCACCATGACCCACGTCGCACGCACGCCCGCACCGTCGGGCGCGTGGTGGTCGCGATGCAGCACCGCGATCTCCCACTGCTCGACGTCCGTCGTGCCCCCGAACATTTCCGCCGCCCGATCGCGGATTCCGGTCACGGCTTCACCGCTGGCGCGCATGGCTTCGTCGCTCTCCCAGGCGCTGGTGGCGATGCACCGGCCGGAGCGACGGTCGACCAAAAGGGATACTCCGATGCAGCCCGGCATGCCTTGCAGCGCGGGCATGACCTCATCGCGAACATGCGCTATCCCGGCGTCGATCGACGAGGGTTGCGCCTGAATTGTGGTAGAGCGTGCGTACACGATCCACCCCCTCTTTGTTCGGGGCAGCGCCCCGGTGGCGCCACCGGTCATGAACCACCTTCCTCCTGCGGGTTACGCGCCGCAATGCCCAAATGTGGTCGCGCTCACAAACGATTGGCTGGTCGCGACGCGCGCGCCGTAGGCTGGTTCGGATGCATACCGATGTGCTGGACGTGGACACCTCCCGCCGCCGCATCGTCGACCTCACCGAGGCGGTGCGCGGCTTCTGCTGGTCGCGCGGGGACGGTCTGTGCAACGTGTTCATCCCGCACGCCACGGCGGGGGTGGCCATCATCGAGACGGGCGCCGGCTCCGACGACGACCTGGTCGACACGCTGGAACGGCTGCTGCCGCGCGACGACCGTTACCGGCACGCGCACGGCTCCGAGGGGCACGGCGCCGACCACGTGATGCCCGCGCTCGTCGCGCCGTCGGTGACGGTTCCGGTCTCCGGCGGGGAGCCGATGCTGGGCACCTGGCAGAGCATCGTGCTGGTCGACCTGAACCGCGACAACCCGCAACGCTCGGTCCGGCTGAGCTTTTTGGAGGGTTAGCGGCCCGATAGCCGACGCCACCGAGCAGGTACTGTGAGCGGTCGAAATGCGTCGTTAGACGGGCTTCCCATACCCCGGCGAATAGGCTGGGAACAAGACGTCGAAGTAAGAGAAAGAAGCGGACTGAAAAAGTGCAGACACACGAGATCAGGAAACGGTTTCTTGATCATTTCGTGAAGGCGGGCCACACCGAGGTGCCGAGCGCATCGGTGATCCTCGACGACCCCAACCTGCTGTTCGTCAACGCGGGCATGGTCCAGTTCGTGCCCTACTTCCTGGGCGCGCGCACACCGGAGTACCCGACCGCCACCAGCATCCAGAAGTGCATCCGCACCCCCGACATCGACGAGGTCGGGATCACCACCCGGCACAACACGTTCTTCCAGATGGCCGGGAATTTCTCGTTCGGCGACTACTTCAAGCGCCGCGCCATCGAACTGGCGTGGACCCTGCTGACCAACAGCGTCGAGCAGGGCGGCTACGGCCTGGATCCCGAACGCATCTGGGCGACGGTCTATTTCGACGACGACGAGGCCGTGCAGCTGTGGAAGGAGATCGCCGGGCTGCCCGACGAGCGCATCCAGCGCCGCGGCATGGCCGACAACTACTGGTCGATGGGCATCCCCGGGCCGTGCGGCCCGTCCTCGGAGATCTATTACGACCGGGGACCCGAATTCGGGGTCGAGGGCGGCCCGATCGCCAACGAGGACCGCTACATCGAGATCTGGAACCTCGTGTTCATGCAGAACGAGCGCGGGGAGGGGACCGGCAAGGAGGACTTCGAGATCCTCGGGCCGTTGCCCCGCAAGAACATTGACACCGGCATGGGTGTGGAGCGGGTCGCGTTCATCCTGCAGGGCGTGCACAACGTCTACGAGACCGACCTGTTGCGCCCGGTCATCGACGCCGTGGCCGCGCGGGCCCCGCGCGGATACGGCTTGTCAGGTCCAGAAGGCAACCACGACGACGACGTGCGCTACCGGGTCATCGCCGACCACAGCCGCACCGCGGCCATCCTGATCGGCGACGGTGTCACGCCGGGCAACGACGGCCGCGGCTATGTGCTGCGCCGGCTGCTGCGCCGGGTGATCCGCTCGGCCAAGCTGCTCGACATCGAGGGCCCCATCGTCGGCGACCTGATGGCCACCGTGCGCGACGCGATGGGCCCGTCGTATCCCGAACTCGTCGCCGATTTCGACCGGATCAGGCGCATCGCCGTCGCCGAGGAGACCGCGTTCAACCGCACGCTGGCGGCGGGATCGAAACTGTTCGACGAGGTCGCCGGCACCACCAAAGCCTCAGGCGCGAAGGCGATTTCGGGATCGGACGCCTTCACCCTGCACGACACCTACGGGTTCCCGATCGAGCTCACGCTGGAGATGGCGTCCGAGGCCGGCCTGCAGGTGGACGAGGTCGGGTTCCGGGAGCTGATGGCCGAACAGCGCCGCCGCGCCAAGGCCGACGCCGCCGCCCGCAAGCACGCGCACGCGGACCTGAGCGCGTACCGCGAACTGGTCGACGCCGGCCCCACCGAATTCACCGGCTTCGACGAATTGACGTCCGAGGCAAAGCTTTTGGGAATCTTCGTCGACGGCAAGCGGGTGCCGGTGGTCACGCACGGCACCGAGGGGGTCGACCGCGTCGAACTCGTGCTGGACCGCACCCCGCTCTACGCCGAGGCCGGCGGCCAGATCGCCGACGAGGGCACCATCAGCGGGACGGGCGCCAGCGGGAGCGCCCGCGCCGCGGTCACCGACGTGCAGAAGATCGCCAAAACCCTGTGGGTGCACCGGGTCAACGTCGAGTCCGGGGAATTCGTGGAGGGCGACACCGTCATCGCGGCCGTCGACCCGCAATGGCGGCGGGGCGCCACCCAGGGCCACTCGGGAACCCACATGGTGCACGCGGCGCTGCGACAAGTGTTGGGCCCCAACGCCGTTCAGGCCGGATCGCTGAACCGGCCGGGCTACCTGCGCTTCGACTTCAACTGGCAGGGCGCCCTGTCCGACGAACAGCGCACCCAGATCGAAGAGGTGACCAACCAGGCCGTGCAGGCCGACTTCGAGGTGCACACGTTCACCGAGCAACTCGAAAAGGCCAAGGCCATGGGGGCGATCGCGATGTTCGGCGAACGCTATCCCGACGAGGTGCGGGTGGTGGAGATCGGCGGGCCCTTCTCGCTGGAGCTGTGCGGCGGGACCCACGTGCACAACTCCGCGCAGATCGGGCCGGTCACGATCCTGGGCGAATCCTCGGTCGGCTCCGGGGTGCGCCGGGTCGAGGCCTACGTCGGGCTGGAGTCCTTCCGGCACCTGGCCAAGGAACGCGCGCTGATGGCCGGGCTGGCGTCGTCGCTCAAGGTGCCGTCCGACGAGGTGCCCGCCCGGGTGGCCAACCTGGTGGAGCGGCTCAAGGCGGCGGAGAAGGAGCTCGAACGCGCCCGGTTGGCCGGCGCGAAGGCCGCCGCCACCGACGCCGCGGCCGGCGCGGAGCGCATCGGTAACGTCCGGGTGGTGGCGCAACGGATGACCGGCGGGATGACGGCGGGCGATCTGCGCTCCCTGGTCGGTGACATCCGCGGCAAGCTGGGCGGCGATCCCGCGGTGGTCGCGCTGATCGCCGACGGCGAGGGCGGAAGCGTGCCGTATGCGGTCGCGGCCAATCCGGCCGCCCAGGACCTCGGGCTTCGCGCCAACGACCTGGTCAAGAAGCTGGCCGCGGCGGTCGACGGCCGCGGCGGCGGAAAGGCCGACCTGGCGCAGGGCTCCGGCAAGGACCCGACCGGCATCGACGCCGCCCTCGCCGCAATCCGCTCGGAGATCACCGCGATAGCGCGGGTCGGTTGAGTGGTTTCCGCACAGCACCGCGCGCCCGACCGGCCCGGCGATCCTGACCAGGACCCCGGGCGGGGCCGGCGGCTCGGCGTCGACGTGGGCAGCGTCCGCATCGGCGTGGCCTGCAGCGACCCCGACGCCATCCTGGCCACCCCGGTGGAAACCGTGCGCCGCGACCGCTCCGGCAAACACCTGCGCCGCCTGGCGGCGCTGGCCGCCGAACTCGAGGCCGTCGAGGTGGTCGTCGGGCTGCCGCGCACGCTGGCCGACCGCACCGGTCCCTCGGCGATCGACGCGATCGAGCTGGCGGACGCGCTGGCCGACCGCGTCGCACCCACGCCGGTGCGGCTGGCCGACGAGCGACTGACCACGGTGAGCGCGCAGCGATCGCTGCGCGCGGCCGGGGTGCGGGCCAAAGAGCAGCGTGCGGTGATCGACCAGGCGGCGGCGGTGGCCATCCTGCAGAGTTGGCTGGATCAGCGCCGCGCGACCCTGACCGGGCCCGGGGAGCGTGCCGATGGTTGACAGCGCACGGCGTGAACGCGCCGAACCCGAGGCCGTGGGTCCGCCCCGGCGCAGGTCGAGCCGCACCGCCCGCAATCGGGCGGAGCGGGGCCGCCGGCGCCGGCGCACCGCCCTGCGCACCGCGCTGGCGCTGGTGGCGGTCATCGTGGTGGCGGGTGTTTTCGCCGGCGGCAAGCTGTGGCACGCCGTGTTCGGTCCCGGTGACGACTACACCGGAAACGGCAAGCGCGACATCGTGATTCAGATCAAGGACGGCGACTCGACCACCATGGTCGGGGAGACGCTGCAGAACGAGCACGTGATCAAGACCGTCCGCGCGTTCGTCAACGCCGCGCACGGCAACAGCAAGATCTCCTCGATCCAGCCCGGTTTCTACCGGATGCGCACCGAGATCCCGGCCGCCAACGCCGTCACGCGGCTAGCCGACCCCGACAGCCGGGTGGGCCGGCTGGTCATCCCGGAGGGCCGGCAGCTCGACGACACCACCGACATGAAGACCAACGTGGTCAACCCCGGCATCTTCACCCTGATCTCGCGGGCCACCTGCGTGGATTTCGACGGGAGTAAGCGGTGCGTCTCCGTGGAGGACCTGCGCGCGGCCGCCACCAACAGTTCTCCCTTGGCGTTGGCGGTGCCGCCCTGGGCCACCGAACCCGTCGGTGAGCTCGGCAAGGACCACCGCCGCATCGAGGGGCTGATCGCGCCGGGGACCTTCAACGTCGATCCGTCCGCGCCGCCCGAGACCATCCTGTCGAACCTGATCGGCGCCGGGGCGGTGGAGTACATGAAGTCCGGGCTGGTCGACACCGCCCAGGCCATGGGCCTGTCGCCCTACGACATCCTGGTGGTGGCGTCGCTGGTGCAGCAGGAGGCCAGGTCGCAGGACTTCGCGAAGGTTGCCCGCGTCATCTACAACCGGCTGCACGCCCACCACACGCTGGAGTTCGACTCGACCGTCAACTACCCGCTGGACCGCCGGGAGGTGGCCACCACCGACGGCGACCGGGCCCAGAAGACGCCGTGGAACACCTACGTGTCCCAGGGCCTGCCGGCCACCGCGATCTGTTCGCCCGGTGTCGACGCGCTCAACGCCGCCGAGCACCCCGAACCCGGCGACTGGTTGTACTTCGTCACCATCGACGGCCAGGGGACGACGCTGTTCACCAAGGATTATCAGCAGCACCTGGCCAACATCGAGCTGGCTAAGCACAACGGTGTCCTCGATTCCGCCCGCTGACGGCGATCGCAAGCGCGGCGAAGCCGGGCGCAGCGGGTCGCCGCTCGGTCAAGCCAGCGGCGCACCCCGGAAGGCGGCGGTGCTCGGCAAACCCATCGCCCACTCGAAATCCCCGCAGCTGCACCTGGCGGCCTACCGCGCGCTGGGCCTGACCGGCTGGACCTACGACCGCATCGAATGCGACGCCGACCAGCTGCCCGGGGTGGTCGGCGGGCTCGGCCCCGAATGGGTCGGGGTGTCGGTGACCATGCCGGGCAAGTTCGCCGCCCTGGCGTTCGCCGACGAGCGCACCGAGCGTGCCGAGCGGGTGGGGTCGGCCAACACCCTGGTGCGCACCCCGGCGGGCTGGCGGGCCGACAACACCGACATCGACGGGGTGGCGGGTGCGCTCGGGTCGACGGCCTCTGGATGGGCGCTGGTCTGTGGATCGGGCGGCACCGCGCCGGCGGCCGTCGCCGGCCTGGCGCAACTGGGCGTCGGCGGCATCACCGTCGTGGCCCGCAATCCCGGCAAGGCGGCCCGGCTGGTGGAGCTGGGACACGCGATGGGCGTCGCGACGCGGTTCTGCGACCTCGACGGCGGCGGGCTGGCCGACGAGGTCGCTTCCGCCGACGTGCTGGTCAGCACCATTCCCGCGGACGTGGCCGCCCGCTACGCCGGCACGTTCGCCGGCATCGGTGTGCTGCTCGACGCCGTCTACGACCCGTGGCCGACGCCGCTGGCCGCCGCGGTGAGCGCCGCGGGGGGCCGGGTGATCAGCGGCGTGCAGATGCTGCTGCACCAGGCCTTCGCGCAGGTCGAACAGTTCACTGGGCTGCCGGCGCCCCGCGAGGCCATGGCTTGCGCCCTGGAGGCATCGGATTAGCCTGCCGCGCATGCGGATTGCGGCGGGGTGCCTGGTGCTGGCCTGGTTGGCGGCGTTGGGCTGCTACGACATCCACCAACGGCGCTTGCCCAACGCGCTGACCCTGACCGGCGCCGCGGCGATCCTGGCGGGGGCGGGGGTGGCCGGGCGTGGCTGGTCGGCGCTGGCCGGGGCCGCGGCGTTGACCGCGATCTATCTGCTGGTCCACTGGGTGGCGCCGGGCGGGATGGGGGCCGGCGACGTCAAGCTGGCCATCGGCGTGGGCGCGCTGACCGGTTGTGGCGGCGCCGGCGTGTGGTTCCTGGCGGCGTTCGGTGCCCCGCTGCTGACCGTGCTGGTCGGGATGGTCGCCCGGATTCGCGGCGGCGCTCGGGGCGGCCGCACGGTGCCGCACGGGCCGTCGATGTGTCTGGCCAGCGCGGCGGGCATCGGCCTGTCGCTGCTCTGACGCCTTCAGTTGCCGACGACGGCGGGGCGCAGCAGCGGCAACAGCTCGTCGCCGAGCCGGACCGTCTCCGACTTGTACGGGGTGTCCGACAACACGAAATGGCTGACCCCCAGGTCGGCGTACTTGCGCAGCGCGGCGGCGACTTCGGCGGCCGACCCGACCAGCCACGTCGTCCCGGCGCCTTCCCCGCCGTACTTGCTCGGCGTCGTATACAGACAGGAATCGAGCACCTCACCGCGCGCGGCGAGGTCGGACAGCCGCCGCTGGCCCGCGGATCCCTTCGGGTCGTGCAGCAGCTGCATGGTGGGCGTTCCGGCCAGGGTGGCGACCTTGGCCTCGGCGTCGCGCCAGGCCTGCTCGGAGGTGTCGCGCACCAGCGTGGTGACCCGGAGACCGAATTCCAGCGGCGCGTGCTCGCGACCGAGCTTGGCGGACAACGACTTCAGCCGGTCGATGCGTTCGGCGATCCCGTCCAGCGGCTCCCCCCAGAACAGTTGGACGTCGGCGTCGGTCGCGGCGACCTGCTCGGCGGCCGCCGATGCCCCACCGAAGTACAGCGTCGGGTGCCGGCCCTCGGCCGCGCCGAGCGGGCGCGGCTGCAGGCTCGAGTGTTCGACGGTGTAGAACTCGCCGCGGTGGGTGACGTCGTCCTCGCGCCACAACCGGCGCAGCAACCGGATGAATTCGCGCGTGCGGTCGTAGCGGCGTGACTTGTCGACCTCGGCGTCGCCGTAGGCGGCCGGATCGTCGGCGCCGCTGACGATGTTGACCAGCAGCCGGCCGTCGTTGAGCCGGTCGAGGGTGGCCGCCGCGCTGGCGAAATGCGCCGGATGCCAATACCCGGGACGGACCGCCACCAGCGGCGCGAAGTGGTTGGTGCGCGCGGCGATTGCGGTCGCGACCGTGAAGGTGTCCGGACGTCCCCAGCCGGTGCCGATCAGCGCGCCGTCCCAGCCGTGTTGCTCGGCGCGCTGCGCCAGTTCGACGGAATAGTCGAGGCTTCCCCAGCCGTCGACGGTGTCGTCGCCGCGATGGCCGGGCTCGACGGTATTCGGTATGTACCAAAGAAATTGACCCACCAGACAAGATGCTGGCACACGACCGCGGCGGCCCGGCCCGGCCGCCGACCGAATCGCGTGGTCACCCCTGGAATCAGGGCGGATGAAAGTCCCCGCATCGGTTCCCCGCGGCCGCGGGCTGCGCGAATCGGCTTTCGGAAGCCGCCATGGGAAGATGGGACGCGTGTTGCGTTGGATCACCGCCGGGGAGTCGCATGGCCGTGCGCTGGTGGCCGTGCTCGAAGGCATGGTCGCCGGCGTGGAGGTCACCTCCCTGGACATTTCGGAGCAGTTGGCCCGCCGCCGGCTCGGTTACGGCCGCGGGGCCCGGATGGCGTTCGAGCGGGACGCGGTGAGCGTGCTGTCCGGGGTGCGCCACGGCGTCACCCTGGGCGGGCCCATCGCCGTCGAGATCGGCAATACCGAATGGCCGAAGTGGGAGACCGTGATGGCTCCCGACCCGGTCGACCCCGGCGAGCTGGCCGACAGCGCGCGCAACGCCCCGCTGACCCGGCCGCGGCCCGGCCACGCCGACTACGCGGGCATGCTCAAGTACGGCTTCGACGACGCCCGGCCGGTCCTGGAACGGGCCAGCGCCCGGGAGACCGCGGCCCGCGTCGCCGCGGCGACCGTCGCCCGGTCGTTCCTGCGCCAGGCGCTGGGCGTCGAGGTGCTCTCGCACGTGATCGCGATCGGCCCGTCGGCGCCCTACGAGGGCCCGCCGCCGGGCCCGGGGGACCTGGCCGCGATCGACGCCAGCCCGGTCCGCGCGTACGACGAGGCAGCCGAAAAGGCGATGATCGCCGAGATCGAAGCGGCCAAGAAGGACGGCGACACCCTCGGCGGTGTGGTCGAGGTGGTCGCCCTGGGCCTGCCCGTCGGGCTGGGCTCGTTCACCAGCGGCGACAACCGGCTCGACAGCCAGCTCGCCGCCGCCGTCATGGGCATCCAGGCGATCAAGGGCGTCGAGATCGGCGACGGATTCGAGACCGCGCGCCGCCGCGGCAGCCGTGCCCACGACGAGATGTACCCGGGCCCCGACGGCGTGGTCCGCTCGACCAACCGCGCCGGCGGGCTCGAAGGCGGCATGACCAACGGCCAGCCGCTGCGCGTGCGCGCGGCGATGAAGCCGATTTCCACCGTCCCGCGCGCGCTGGCCACCGTCGACATGGCGACCGGCGACGAAGCCGTCGCGATCCACCAGCGCTCGGACGTGTGCGCGGTGCCCGCCGCCGGCGTGGTGGTCGAGGCCATGGTCGCGCTGGTGCTGGCCCGCGCCGCACTGCAGAAATTCGGCGGCGATTCGCTGGCCGAAACCCGCCGCAACGTCGAGGCCTATCGCAGGGCGGTCGCCGAGCGGGAATCGCCGGCCGCCCGGGGCACGGCGTGATGGCGCCCAAAGCGGTCCTGATCGGGTTGCCGGGGTCGGGCAAGTCCACCATCGGGCGCCGGCTCGCCAAGGCGCTCGACGTCGGCTTCCTCGACACCGACGCGGCGATCGAGCAGCGGACCGGGCGGCGCATCGACGAGATCTTCGCGACCGACGGCGAACGGGAATTCCGGCGCATCGAAGAGGACGTGGTGCGCGCCGCGCTGGCCGACCACGACGGCGTGCTGTCGTTGGGCGGCGGCGCCGTCACCAGCCCCGGCGTCCGCGAGGCGCTCGCCGGCCACACCGTCGTCTACCTGGAGATCAGCGCCACCGAAGGCGTCCGGCGCACCGGCGGCAACACGGTGCGCCCGCTGCTGGCCGGGCCCGACCGCGCCGACAAATACCGCGCGCTGATGGCCGAACGCAGTCCGCTGTATCGCCGGGCGGCGACCATCCGCGTCGACACCAACCGCCGCAACCCCGGCGCGGTGGTCCGCTACATCGTCTCGCGGTTGCAGGCACCGGCGGGGGCGGCCACGTGAGGGCACATGATGACCCGGTCACCATCGAGGTGGCCGTCGACCCGCCGTACCCGGTGATCATCGGCACCGGCCTGCTGACGGAGCTCGAGGAGCTGCTCTGCGACCGGCACAAGGTGGCCATCGTGCACCAACCGGTCCTGGCCGAGACCGCCGAGCTGATCCGAAGCCGGTTGACGGACAAGGGCGTTGACGCCCACCGCATCGAGATCCCGGACGCCGAGGACGGCAAGGATCTGCCGGTCGTGGGCTTCCTGTGGGAAGTGTTGGGCCGCATCGGGATCGGGCGCAAGGACGCGTTGGTCAGCCTCGGGGGCGGCGCGGCCACCGACGTCGCCGGTTTCGCGGCGGCCACCTGGTTGCGCGGCGTCGACATCGTGCACGTGCCCACGACGCTGCTGGGCATGGTCGACGCGGCCGTCGGCGGCAAGACCGGCATCAACACCGACGCGGGGAAGAACCTGGTCGGGTCGTTCCACCAGCCGCGCGCGGTCCTCGTCGATCTGGCGACGCTGCAAACGTTGCCGCACAACGAACTCGTCGCCGGGATGGCCGAAATCGTCAAGGCGGGCTTCATCGCCGATCCGGTGATCCTCGACCTCATCGAGGCCGACCCGAAAGCCGCCGTGGACCCTTCCGGTGAGGTGCTCGCGGAGCTGATCCGCCGCGCGATCGCGGTCAAGGCGGAGGTCGTCGCCGCCGACGAGAAGGAGTCCGAGCTGCGCGAGATCCTCAACTACGGGCACACATTGGGGCACGCGATCGAACGCCGGGAGCGCTACGAGTGGCGGCACGGCGCGGCGGTATCGGTGGGGCTGGTCTTCGCCGCGGAACTGGCCCGCCTCGCCGGGCGCCTCGACGACGCCACCGCGCAGCGCCACCGCACCATCCTGTCCGCGCTCGGCCTGCCGGTCAGCTACGACGCCGACGCGTTGCCTCAGTTGCTGGAATACATGGCGGGGGACAAGAAGTCGCGCGCCGGGGTGCTGCGGTTCGTCGTCCTCGACGGGCTGGCCAAACCGGGCCGGCTGGCCGGGCCCGACCCGTCGCTGTTGGCGGCGGCGTACGCCGGACTCGCGGAGGCGCAATCATGACCACCACGGTGAACGTGATCAACGGTCCCAACCTGGGCCGGCTCGGCCGGCGCGAGCCCGACGTGTACGGCGACACCACGCACGAGCAGCTGGCGGCGCTGATCGAGCGGGAAGCCGCTGGCCTCGGCCTCAAAGCCGTTGTGCGACAAAGCGACAACGAGGCGCAGCTACTGGACTGGATCCACGCGGCGGCCGACGTGAGCGAACCGGTGATCCTCAACGCCGGCGGCCTCACCCACACCTCGGTGGCGCTGCGCGACGCGTGCGCGGAATTGAGCGCGCCGCTGATCGAGGTGCACATCTCGAATGTGCATGCGCGCGAAGAGTTTCGGCGGCACTCCTACCTCAGCCCGGTCGCGACCGGAGTGATCGTGGGGCTGGGCGTGCAGGGCTATCTGCTCGCCCTGCGTTACTTGGCCGCCGTCGACTAGTCCTTTTTCGGCTCCTCGCGGGCCGACGGGATGACCTCGGTCTTCGGGTCGTCCTCGGTCTTGGCGATCGTCTCGGTGGGGGATTCCTCCGTGGGCATCGTCTCCGTGGGCCCCTCGCGCTCGGCGGTGGCGACAGCGGAGGTCCGCTCTTCGGTCTGGGCGCCGGCCGCGGGAATCTCACCGGTGGGCGCGTCGTCGGCGCGCACCGCCGAGAACACGTCGGTGTCGGCGCGTTCCTCGTCAGTGCCGGGCCGGCGCGGCGGGGGATTGCGGTCCACCCGCCAGCGGCCGATGGTCACGCCGATGATGCCGGGCAGGAAGACGCACAACGCGGTGAACGCCGCGAACGTCGTCACCTCGTTGATCAGCCCACCGGTGTACAGGCCGGTGTACACCAGCGCGATCAGCCAGGAGACGGCGCCACTGAGCAGGCCCGCGACCAGGCCGGCCAGCAGCCAGGTCATCGCCAGGTCGCCGCGGCGGTCCGGATCGGGGTTGGCGATGGCGTCGGCCCGGCCGTCCAGAACCCCCCACACGGCGACCCCGATGACGAACAGCAGCAGCAGCACCACGCTGAACAAACCCGCCTGGGTCTGCCACGCGTTGATCAGCGCACCTTGGAACAATCGAACGACGACCATCGCCGCGGCGTACACCAATCCGCGCAGCATCCAGTTACTCATGGCCCAAAAGCGTAGCGAGTACCGTCAAGACCCGTGACACATTCACAGCGTCGAGACAGGCTCAGAGCGCGGCTGCAGACCAGCGGATTGGATGCGCTGCTGGTCACGGACCTGGTCAACGTCCGTTATCTCTCCGGATTCACCGGGTCCAACGGCGCGTTGCTGGTGTTCGCCGACGATCGAAGCCCCCTGCTGGCGACCGACGGCCGGTACCGCACCCAGGCCGCCGAGCAGGCGCCGGACTTGGAGGTCGCCATCGAGCGCGCGCTGGGGCGCTACCTGGTCGGGCAGGCCGCCGCGGCGGGCGCGCGAAAGCTGGGTTTCGAAAGCAACGTGGTGACCGTCGACGGATTCGACGCCCTGACCGGCGAGCTGAACGACCGGAAGGCGCCCACCGAACTGGTGAAGGCCGCCGGAACCGTCGAGGCGTTGCGCGAGGTCAAGGACGCCGGTGAGGTCGCCCTGCTGCGCCTGGCCTGCGAGGCGGCCGACGCCGCGCTCACCGACCTGGTGGCGCGCGGCGGGCTGCGGCCCGGCCGCACCGAACGCGAGGTCAGCCGGGAGCTCGAGGCCCTGATGCTCGACCACGGCGCCGACGCGATCTCGTTCGAGACCATCGTGGCCGCGGGGCCGAACTCGGCGATCCCGCATCATCGCCCCACCGACGCCGCGCTGGCGGCCGGTGATTTCGTCAAGATCGACTTCGGCGCGCTGGTCGGCGGCTACCACTCCGACATGACCCGCACGTTCGTGCTCGGCAAGGCCGCCGACTGGCAGCTGGAGATCTACCAATTGGTCGCCGACTCCCAGCGGGCCGGCCGGGAGGCGCTGCGCGCCGGCGCCGACCTGCGCGGGGTGGACGCCGCGGCCCGCCAGGTGATCGCCGACGCCGGCTACGGCGAGCAGTTCAGCCACAGCCTGGGCCATGGCGTGGGTCTGGAGATCCACGAGGCGCCGGGCATCGGCGCCACGTCCACCGGCACCTTGCTGGGCGAGTCCGTGGTGACCGTGGAACCCGGCGTCTACCTGCCCGGCCGCGGCGGCGTCCGCATCGAGGACACCCTGGTGGTGCCGGAAGAGGGCCGCGCGCAGGCCCCGGAACTGCTGACCAAATTCCCCAAGGAGCTGGCCGTTCTCTCCTAGCCCGGGGGGTTGCGCGCCCGAGTAAGGTCGGGGGCGTGAACGGGGTGGCACGGGGGTTGGCGCGCCTGCGGGATTTCCGGTGGGACATGTACGCCCAGCCCCTACGCGAGACACGGCTGGAGATGGACATCGTCTATTTCGCCGTGCGGCTGCCGTTCGCCAGCGGGGTGACGCTGCGCGTCCCGCTGTTGACGATGATCAAGCCGTTGGCGTCGCCCGAGGAACCATCCCGGGTCGACGGACAACACGCCCACCGCTGACACGTTCCACCCGTCAGCGCCCCCGACCCCGGGCCGCGGGCCCGCGCCGGCGAGCACTCTAAACTGGCCGACAAGTCACAGACAGTTCCCTAGACGACTGTCCATCCCCGAGGAGACGTACCGAACCGTGGCAAGCACTGCCGATTTCAAGAATGGACTGGTGCTGGTGATCGACGGCCAGCTGTGGCAGATCGTCGAGTTCCAGCACGTCAAACCCGGCAAGGGCCCGGCGTTCGTGCGCACCAAGCTGAAGAATGTGCTCTCGGGCAAGGTCGTCGACAAGACGTACAACGCCGGGGTGAAGGTGGAAACCGCGACCGTGGACCGGCGCGACACCACCTACCTGTACCGCGACGGCTCGGACTTCGTGTTCATGGACAGCCAGGACTACGAGCAGCATCCGCTGCCGGAGTCGCTGGTCGGCGACGCCGCCCGGTTCCTGCTCGAGGGTCTGCCGGTGCAGGTGGCGTTCCACAACGGGGCGCCGCTCTACATCGAGCTGCCGGTGTCGGTCGAGATGGAGGTCACCCACACCGAGCCCGGCCTGCAGGGCGACCGGTCCAGCGCCGGCACCAAACCCGCCACCGTGGAAACCGGGGCCGAGATTCAGGTGCCGCTGTTCATCAACACCGGGGACAAGCTGAAGGTGGACACCCGCGACGGCAGCTACCTGGGACGTGTCAACGCGTGAGCCGGCCCGTTAAAGGGCGACATCAGGCTCGCAAGCGCGCCGTCGACCTGTTGTTCGAAGCCGAGGCGCGCGGATTGAGCCCCGCGGAGGTGGTCGACGTCCGCACCGGGCTCGCCGAGGCGAACCCCGAAATCGCGCCCCTGCAGCCGTATACGGCGGCGGTGGCGCGGGGCGTCGGCGAACACGCCGCACACGTCGACGACCTGATCAGCTCGCATCTGCAGGGCTGGACGCTGGACCGGCTGCCCGCCGTGGACCGCGCCATCCTGCGGGTCGCGGTGTGGGAGCTCCTCTACGCCGACGACGTGCCGGAGCCGGTCGCCGTCGACGAGGCCGTTCAGCTGGCCAAGGAGCTGTCCACCGACGACTCGCCGGGCTTCGTCAACGGGGTGCTCGGCCACGTCATGCTGGTGACCCCGCAGATCAGGGCGGCCGCCCAGGCCGTTCGCGGCGCGGCGGGTTCAGACGCCCCCGGCACAGCGGAGGACCACGGACCGCAGCCATGAGCCGGTTGGAGCTGCGCCTGGTCGTTGCGGCCGTGCTGGCCGCGGCGGTGGTGGTGGGTGCCGTGGTGTGCGCCGCCTACGGGTGGACCATCGTCGCCTCGGTGCTCTCGATCTTCGCGCTGGGGGTGGGCGCCTGGCTGTATCACTGCGTCGAACGGGTGGCCGTCGCCCGCCGCATCAGCACGGTGCGTTCGGCGGCCCGGCCGCTGCAGCCGCTGCTGCCGGTGATGGCCGCGATCATGGGCCTGACGCAGGGCGTGGTGCGAGCGCTCAGCGACGTCACCGACCTGCCGGCCCGTAGCCGGGAGCTGCCCGTGCTGCGGTGGGCGGACGCCCGGGCAAACCGGCGGATGATCGAAGGTGACGAGCCGGATCGCTGATCAAGCTCAGGTGAAACGGCCACGGTCGGGGCGCGGCGGGTTGACAATACGAGTTGGACTGCAGCGGCGGCGATCCGAGAAGAACAGGTGAGGTCATGATCCGATACAGCACCCAGCCGCGACGACTTCGAGTCTCCGCGCTGGCGGCGGTGGCCAACCCGTCCTACGCCCGGGTCGACACCTGGAACCTGCTCGACGACGCGTGCCGCCACCTCGCCGAGGTGGATCTGGCCGGCTTGGACAAAACCCACGACGTGGCCCGGGTGAAGCGTTTGATGGACCGCATCGCCGCCTACGAGCGCTACTGGCTGTACCCGGGCGCGGAAAACCTGGCGGTCTTCCGCGCGCACCTGGAGAGCCTGTCCACGGTGCGGCTCACCGAAGAGGTCTCCCTGGCCGTGCGGCTGCTGAGCGAATACGGCGACCGCGCAGGCCTTTTCGACACCTCGGCGCCGCTGGATGACCAGGAGCTGGTGGCGCAGGCCAAACAGCAGCACTTCTACACCGTGTTGCTCGCCGACGACGCCCCCAGCACGGCGCCGGACAGCCTGGCCGAATGCCTGCGGGCGCTGCGTTGCCCGTCCGACGACGTGCAGTTCGAGATCCTGGTCGTCCCCAGCGTCGAGGACGCGATCACCGCCGTCGCTTTGAACGGGGAGATCCAGGCCGCGATCATCCGCGACGACCTGCCGCTGCGCTCGCGTGACCGGCTGCCGCTGATGAACACGCTGCTCGGGCCCAACGAGGACGCGGACGGCGTCATCCCCGACCGCGCCAACGACTGGGTGGAGTGCGGCGAATGGATCAGGGAGCTGCGGCCCCACATCGACCTGTACCTGCTCACCGACGAGTCGATCGCGGCGGGCGACGACAGCGAGCCCGACGTCTACGACCGGACGTTCTACCGGCTCAACGACGTCACCGATCTGCACAGCACGGTGCTCGCCGGGCTGCGAAACCGTTATGCCACACCGTTTTTCGACGCGTTGCGGGCGTATGCGGCGGCGCCGGTCGGCCAGTTCCACGCGCTGCCCGTCGCGCGCGGCGCCAGCATCTTCAACTCCAGGTCGCTGCAGGACATGGGGGAGTTCTACGGCCGCAACATCTTCATGGCCGAAACCTCCACCACCTCCGGCGGTCTGGACTCGCTGCTCGACCCGCACGGCAACATCAAGAAGGCGATGGACAAGGCCGCGAAAACGTGGAACGCCGACCACACCTACTTCGTCACCAACGGGACGTCGACCGCCAACAAGATCGTCGTGCAGTCGCTGACCCGGCCCGGCGACATCGTGCTGATCGACCGCAATTGCCACAAGTCGCACCACTACGGGCTGGTGCTGGCCGGCGCCTACCCGCTCTACCTGGACGCCTATCCGTTGCCGCAGTTCGCGATCTACGGGGCGGTGTCGCTGCGCACCATCAAGCAGACGCTGCTGGACCTGGAGGCGGCGGGACAACTGGACCGCGTGCGGATGCTGCTGCTGACCAACTGCACGTTCGACGGCGTCGTCTACAACCCGCTGCAGGTCATGCAGGAGGTGCTGGCGATCAAGCCGGACATCTGCTTTCTGTGGGACGAGGCGTGGTACGCCTTCGCGACGGCGGTGCCGTGGGCGCGGCAGCGGACCGCGATGGTGGCCGCCGAACGCCTCGAGCACATGCTGGCATCGCCGGAATACGTTGAGGAATACCGGAAATGGGCCGCGTCGATGGACGGGGTCGACCGGTCGGAGTGGATCGAGCGTGAGCTGATGCCCGATCCGGCGAGCGCGCGGGTCCGCGTCTACGCGACGCACTCCACGCACAAATCGCTGTCGGCGCTGCGGCAGGCGTCGATGATCCACGTCCGTGACGAGGATTTCAACGCGCTCACCCGCGACGCGTTCGGGGAGGCGTTTTTGACCCACACGTCGACCTCACCGAACCAGCAGCTGCTCGCGTCGCTGGACCTGGCCCGCCGCCAGGTCGACATCGAGGGTTTCCAACTCGTCCGGCAGGTCTACGACATGGCGCTGGTCTTCCGGCACCGGGTCCGCAAGGACCGGCTGATCAGCAAGTGGTTCCGCATCCTCGACGAATCCGATTTGGTGCCCGAGGAATTCCGGGAGTCGTCGGTCAGTTCGTACCGCGAGGTCAGGCAGGGCGCGCTGGCCGAATGGAACGAGGCATGGCGCTCCGACCAGTTCGTGCTGGACGCGACGCGCGTAACCTTGTTCGTCGGCGCGACCGGGATGAACGGTTACGACTTCCGCGAGAAGATCCTGATGGAGCGGTTCGGCATCCAGATCAACAAGACGTCGATCAACAGCGTGTTGTTGATCTTCACGATCGGCGTCACCTGGTCGAGCGTGCACTACCTGCTCGACGTGTTGCGGAGGGTGGCAATCGATTTCGACCGCACCGAAAAGGCGGCGAGCGTGGCGGACCGGGCGCTGCAGCAACGCCACGTCGAGGAGATCACCGAGGACCTGCCGCACCTGCCCGACTTCAGCGAGTTCGACGTCGCGTTCCGGCCCGTCGACGAATGCAACTTCGGCGACATGCGGTCGGCGTTCTACGCCGGATACGAAGAGGCCGATCGCGAGCACGTGCTGATCGGCATGGCCGGCCGGCGGCTGGCCGAGGGCAAGACGCTGGTGTCGACGACGTTCGTGGTGCCCTACCCGCCGGGCTTCCCGGTGCTGGTGCCCGGCCAGGTGGTCTCCAAGGAGATCGTCTACTTCCTGGCCCAGCTCGACGTCAAGGAAATCCACGGCTACAACCCCGATTTGGGGCTGTCGGTCTTCACCGAGACGGCGCTGGCGCGCATGGAAGCGCAACGCAACGCCGCGGCGGCCGCGGTGGGCTCGGTGACCGCGGCGTTCGAGCTGCCCGCAGACGCCTCCGGCATGAACGGGGCGCGCAACGGCGCCCCGGCGGTGCCGTCGGTCGCCGACAACACCTGACGCGCGCGTCGGGTTCTGCTCATCCAGATCGCAACACCGGCGGATCGCCGCAGGTGGCGCAATGGCGCGTCGGTCCGAGGTTTTTGCTGGTCGGGCGCGAACGGGACCCGGCGCAATGCGGCTGGGCGCCGTCGCCGACGCTGCCCGGCGGCCCGGAAAGGGCCCCTGAGCTGCGTTAGCGTGGCGGCGTGGCGCAACCAGTACCCGTCGGGGATGTTCAAGGCTCGCGGGCCAGCCGCGCCCGCCGGGTCGCCGACGTGTTGCGCCAGCAGATCCACGCCGATGCCTACCCGGACGGCCTGCCGGCCGAACTCGATCTGGCCGCCGAGTTCTCGGTCTCGCGCAACACCGTTCGCGAAGCGCTGACCGTCCTCAAGCACGAGGGGCTGATCGACCGCGGGCCCAGGGTCGGCACCCACGTCGCGCAGCGCAAGTACGCCCACGGGCTCGACGCGCTGCTGGGCCTGAAGGAAACGTTCAAGGATCTCGGCGAGGTGCGCAACGAGGTGCGGGCGGCCATGCCGGTCACCGCGCCGCCGTCGGTGGCCCGCCGGTTGCGGCTGAAACCGGGGGAGCGGGCGGTGTTCGTCGAGCGGCTGCGCTACCTCGGGGACCTGCCGCTCAGCCTGGACCTCACCTACCTCGCCCCGGACATCGGCAGGCAGGTGTTGAACCATCCCCTGGAAACCGACGACCTGTTCGCGCTCATCGAGGAGGTCAGCGGGCAGCGGCTGGGCTCGGCGGCGCTGGCGCTCGAGGCCATCCCCGCCGACGCGCACTCGGCGGCCACGCTGCAGGTGCCCGACGGCGCGGCGCTGCTGATGCTGGAGCGCCTCACCAGCCTCGCCGACGGCACCCCCGTCGACCTCGAGTACATCCGGATGCGCGGCGACCGAATCACCATGCGCGGCAATCTTGTCCGAGCCGAAACGAGGAGCAACCCATGACGCTGATCAACGACACGCGCGCGGACGTGCCGGTGACGATCGACGAGTCGCTGTGCATCGACGGCTGCACGCTGTGCGTGGAGGTCTGCCCGCTCGACGCGCTGGCCATCAACCCCGACACCGGCAAGGCCTTCATGCATGTCGACGAATGCTGGTACTGCGGCCCCTGCGCGGCCCGCTGTCCGACCGGCGCCGTCACCGTCAACATGCCCTATCTCCTTCGCTGAAAAGCGTTTATCCCCAGGATCTTCGATGAGACGACACGCCGTCTGGCCGGCGTCGGTGATGATCGCGATCGCCGCGTTCACCTCCGGGTGCTCGCTGGAATCCCTGTCGCAGTCATCCGGCGTGGTCAACGTGGTGGTGGGATACCAGTCCAAGACCATCAACACCGTCACCGCGGGCACGCTGCTGCGCGCACAGGGCTACCTCGAACACCGCCTTGCCGACATCACCACCCGCACCGGCACCAAATACGCGGTGCGGTGGCAGGATTACGACACCGGCGCCCCGATCACCGCGCAGATGCTCGCCGAGAAGATCGACATCGGCTCGATGGGCGACTATCCGATGCTGATCAACGGCTCCAAGACGCAGGCCAACCCGCTGGCCCGCACCGAGATCGTCTCCATCACCGGCTACAACCCCAAGGGCGCCCTCAACATGGTGGTGGTGACCCCGGATTCGCGCGCCAAGGGCCTGGCCGACCTCGCCGGCACCAAGGTCTCCGCCAGTGTCGGGTCGGCCGGCCACGGCACCCTGGTGCGCGCGCTGGGCAGGGCCGGCGTCACCGGCGTCGAGGTGCTCAACCAGCAACCGCAGGTCGGGGCATCGGCGCTGGAATCCGGTCAGGTACAGGCGCTTTCGCAATTCGTCGCCTGGCCGGGCCTGCTGGTCTATCAGGGCAAGGCCAAGCTGCTCTACGACGGGGCCGAGCTGAACCTGCCCACCCTGCACGGTGTGGTGGTGCGCCGCTCCTACGCGTCGGCGCACCCGGAGGTGCTGGGCGCCTTCCTGCAGGCGCAGTTGGACGCCACCGATTTCCTCAACGACAAGCCGCTGCAGGCCGCCCGCATCGTGGCCAAGGAAAGCGGGCTGCCCCAGGAGGTCGTCTACCTCTACAACGGTCCCGGGGGCACGTCGTTCGACACCACGCTGAAGCCGTCGCTGGTCGAGGCGCTGAAAAGCGATGTGCCGTACCTGAAGTCGATCGGTGACTTCGCCGATCTCGATGTGGCGAAGTTCGTCGTGGACGAACCGCTGCGCGCGGTGTTCACCGCCCGCGGCCTCGACTATGCGGCGTCGCGGGCCCGCACCGCCAACCCGTCGGCGCTGCGCGGCGACCCCGCGCTGGCCAGCGAGCTGTGGCTGGACGGGGCCGACGCCACGCAGACGGTCGCGACCCCGACCGCGCTGCTGCAGGCCGTGCGGGACGCGGTCAGCCGCGGAGCCAAGGTCCGCGCCGCCTACGTTCCCGACGCCGAGCTCGGCACCCGCTGGTTCGCCGACAAAGCGTTCTGGGTCAAAGACGGGCAGAACTACCTGCCGTTCGGCACCCCGGCCGGGGCGAACCGGTACCTCGCCGGTCACCCGCGCGGTGTCGCCATGGATTACCAAGAGGCACTGGGAGGTTCGGTATGACTGCCCAAGTGGTGGCCGATCAAGTCCTCGGCGTTGTCTCGACGCCCGCGGTGGCGCGGCCCCGGCGGATCGCGGCGCGGTGGCAGTCTCGGCTGCTGCGGCTGGCGTCGGTGGCCGCCGCGATCGGGGTGTGGCAGTTGCTCACCGCGGACAAGGTGCGGCTGTTGCTGCGGTTCGACACGCTGCCCACCGTCACCGAGATCGTCAACGCGCTGCACCGCCGGCTCGGCACCGGCGAGTACTGGCTCGACCTGGCGCAGTCGCTGATCCGTATCCTGACCGGGTTCGGGCTGGCCGCCGTCGTCGGCGTCGCGACCGGTGTGCTGCTGGGCCGCTCGCGGTTGTTCGCCGACGTGTTCGGGCCGCTGGTGGAGCTGGCCCGGCCCATCCCGGCGATCGCCATGGTGCCGGTGGCCATCCTGCTGTTCCCGACCGACGAGGCCGGCATCGTGTTCATCACGTTCCTGGCGGCCTATTTCCCGATCATGGTCTCCACCCGGCACGCGGTGCGCGCGCTGCCCACCCTGTGGGAGGACTCGGTGCGCACGCTCGGCGGCGGCCGCTGGCAGGTGCTCACCCAGGTGGTGCTGCCCGGCATCCTGCCGGGTGTGTTCGGCGGGTTGTCCGTCGGCATGGGCGTGGCCTGGATCTGCGTGATCTCCGCCGAGATGATCTCCGGGCGCCTGGGCGTCGGCTACCGCACCTGGCAGGACTACACCGTGCTGGCCTACCCGCGGGTGTTCGTCGGCATCATCACCATCGGGGTGCTGGGATTCGTGACGTCGGCGGCCGTCGAGTTGGTGGGCCGCCGCGTGACCCGCTGGCTGCCGCGCGCCCAGGAGGGCGCACGATGACCGCGACCAAGACCGGGATGGGCCTCGAGCTGGACCGGGTTCGCTTGTCCTACAACGGTCCTGCGGTGATCGACGACCTGAGCCTGGTGGTGCGGCCGGGCGAGATCCTGGTGCTGACCGGGCCGTCGGGCTGCGGCAAGTCGACCGTGCTGCGCGCCCTGGCCGGCCTGCTCTTACCCGACGGCGGCCGCGTGCTGGCCGACGGCGACCCCGTCGAAACCACCTCGGGCGACCGGGGAATGGTGTTCCAGGACAACGCATTACTGCCCTGGCGCACCGTGCGGTCCAACATCGAATTGGCGCTGCGCCTGCGCGGCGCACCCCGGGCCGGCCGGCGCGCCGCCGCCGAACGCTGGATCGACGAACTCGGGCTCACCGGATTCGGCAACTATTTGCCCAAGAGCCTGTCCGGCGGGATGCGCCAGCGCGTCCAGCTCGCGCGGGGCCTGGCCGGGGCGCCCCGGGCGGTGATGATGGACGAGCCGTTCGGCGCGCTGGACACCCAGACGCGCGCCGCCATGCAGCGGCTGCTGATCGACACCTGGCGCACCCACCCGACCACGATCGTGTTCGTCACCCACGACGTCGACGAGGCGCTGGCGCTCGGCGACCGCATCGTGGTGCTGGGCCGCGCCGGTGAGCCGGTGCGTGCCTCGATCGAGGTGCCGGAGCCGCGCAGCGACCGGCCACAGCAGGAGTTGCGCGCGCAGATCATCGCCGCGCTGAACCACGCGGAGGTTCCATGATGCAGATTCCCGACCCGGCGGCTCCGGTCCGGCTCGACTGTGACGTCCTGGTCATCGGCGGCGGCACCGCCGGCACCATGGCGGCACTGTCCGCCGCCGAGAACGGCGCGCAGGTGCTGTTGCTGGAGAAGGCCCACGTGCGGCACTCGGGCGCCCTGGCGATGGGCATGGACGGCGTCAACAACGCGGTGATCCCCGGCAAGGCCGAACCCGAGGACTACGTCGCCGAGATCACCCGCGCCAACGACGGAATCGTCAACCAGCGCACCATCTATCAGACCGCCACCCGCGGTTTCGCGATGGTGCAGCGTCTCGAGCGCTATGGGGTGAAGTTCGAGAAGAACGAGCACGGTGAATACGCCGTGCGCCGGGTGCACCGCTCGGGCTCGTACGTGCTGCCGATGCCCGAGGGCAAGGACGTGAAAAAGGCGCTGTACCGGGTGCTGCGGCAACGGTCGATGCGCGAGAAGATCCGGATCGAGAACCGGCTGATGCCGGTGCGGGTGCTGGTGGATGGCGGCCGCGCGGTGGGCGCCGCGGCGCTGAACACGCGCAGCGGCGAGTTCGTCACCGTCGGCGCCAAGGCGGTCATCCTGGCGACCGGGGCGTGCGGCCGGCTCGGGCTGCCCGCCTCGGGCTACCTGTACGGCACGTACGAGAACCCGACCAACGCTGGCGACGGCTACTCGATGGCCTACCACGCGGGCGCCGAGCTGTCGGGCATCGAATGCTTCCAGGTCAACCCGCTGATCAAGGACTACAACGGGCCGGCGTGCGCGTACGTGGCCAATCCCTTTGGCGGATACCAGGTCAACGCGCACGGCGAGCGGTTCGTGGACTCCGACTACTGGTCGGGGCAGATGATGGCCGAGGTCAAAAGCGAGATCGACTCCGCGCGCGGGCCCATCTATCTCAAGGTGACGCATCTGTCCGACGAGACGCTGACGGCGCTGGAAAACATCCTGCACACCACCGAACGGCCCACCCGGGGCACATTCCACGCCAACCGGGGCCACGACTACCGCACCCACGACATCGAGATGCATATCTCCGAGATCGGTTTGTGCAGTGGGCATTCCGCGTCCGGCGTGTGGGTCGACGAGCAGGCCCGCACCACGGTGCCCGGCCTGTACGCCGCCGGGGACATGGCCTGCGTCCCGCACAACTACATGATCGGGGCGTTCGTGTTCGGCGACCTCGCCGGCACGCACGCCGCGTCCACCCTGTCCGATGTCGCCGCGCCGCAACGGCTTCCGCAGGACCAGGTGCGCGAGGCGCACGAGCTGATCTACCGGCCGCTGCGCCACCCCGACGGGCCGCCGCAGCCGCAGGTCGAATACAAGCTGCGCCGCTTCGTCAACGACTATGTCGCCCCGCCCAAGACGGCGGCCAAACTGTCGCTCGCGATCCGCACCTTCGAGCGGATGAGCGAGGAGATCGCCGAGATTGGCGCCCGCAACCCGCACGAGCTGATGCGCGCGGTGGAGGTGTCGTTCATCCGGGACTGCGCCGAGATGGCCGCCCGCTCCTCGCACACCCGCACCGAATCGCGGTGGGGCCTCTATCACGACCGCGCCGATCTGCCCGGCCGCGACGACGCCCAGTGGGGCTACCACCTCAACCTTCGCAAGGACGCCGGCGGCGATATGGTGTTCCTCAAGCGGCCGGTGGCGCCGTACTTCGTGCCGGTCCCGGAGCTGGACGGCCTGCCGCCCACCGACCGGACCGTGTACCCGGTGGAGGAGCCGCCGCTGATCGGCGGCCAGGCGCCCGCTACGGCGGTGTCCCGAATCGCCCCGGCGACAACGGCTTTCGAGCCGCCCTCGCCCCGCATCGCCGAGGTGCTGGCGCTCGAGGAGCCGACGGTCGCCGACCTGGCGCGCTACCTGGCCGACTCCGATCCCGGCGTGCGCCGCACCGCGGTGGCCACGCTGACCGAGCACATCCCCGACGGGTACGCCCCCGCGCTGTTGGCGGCGCTGGGCGACGACGACGCGGCCGTGCGCCGCACCGGCGCCGACGGGATCCGCGAACTGGTCGAGGTGCTGCCCGAGCCCGAAAAGGCCCGGGAATACCTGGATTCGGCCGACCGCGTGGTGCGGGCGGCGGCGCTGTACGTGCTGGCGGCACGCCGCGCCGGTGACGGCGCCCACTACCGCCGCGCCCTCGCCGATGCCAATCATCGGGTCCGCATCGAGGCGGTGCGCGCGCTGGTGTCCGTCGACGACGTGCAGGGCGTCGTCGACGCCGCCGGCGACGAGAACCGGGAGGTCCGGATCGCCGCGGCCGCCGGTCTGGCGACGCTAGCGGCGCTGGCAGCCCCAGCTAGCCGGGCGGTGCGCGGGCTGGTCGCCGACACCGACCCGTTGGTCCGTGCCGCCGGCCTCGCCGCGCTGGGTGAGATTGGTTGCGGCCAAGACGATTACGCCGCCGTCAAGCAGGCGCTACGGGCCCCGGCGTGGCAGGTGCGCGAAGGCGCGGCGCGCGCGCTGGCCGGCGCGGCCGCGGATTTCGCGGTTCCCCAGCTGTCCGAAGCGCTTAGCGACGCGCACCTGGACGTGCGCAAGGCGGCTGTCCTCAGCCTGACGCGCTGGGCGGCCGAACCCGACGCCCGCGACGCGCTCGGGATCGCGCTCAAGGACAGCGACGCCGACGTGCGGGCCTACGCCCGCCGGGCGCTCGAGCACGACGGCTCGCTGCAGAACGGCTAGTCAGCGCAGGATCTTGGCGTAGAGGAGGCTGTCCTGCGGCTCGGGTCCCATCGTGGGGTAGACGGCGTGCCGGGCCAGCCGGCCCTCCAGGTAGAAGCCGGCGTGCTCGAGCAGGCGCGCCGAGCGTTCGTTGTCGACGCTGCAGGTGGCCCAGACCCGATACACGTCGCGATCGGCGTCGAGCGCGGTGAGCAGCATGCCGAGCACCTCCGACATCAGGCCCTTGCCCCACCACCGCCGGCCCAGGCAGTAGCCGATCTCGACCGAGTGCGCCGCCGTGCGTCGGCAGCTGGCCAGCCCGACGACCTCGCCGCGGTGCCGCAGTTCGATCACCCAGGTCTTCTCGTCGGCGGCCGCGTTGAGCTTTTCGGTGATCACCCGCCGCGTCGCCGCGACGTCGGGATGCGGTGCCCACAGCAGATACTTGGTGACCTGCGGATCGCGCGCGACCCGCTGGTACAGCGGTCCGGCGTCGTCGAGCGTGGGCAGGCGCAGGGTCAGCCGCGGCCCGTTGATGCGGTCGGGTGGGTAATCGGGCATGGCGATGCGCCCTTTAGAGGCCGAGCGCGCGGTAGGTGTTGCGGACGAATCTCGGTTGGGCCGTGCGGAGTTTGGCCAGCGACGTGTTGCCCGCGACAGCCGTGGCCGCGTCGACGGTCAGGTCCGGCAGATTCTGGATGAGGTAGATCAGGACCAGATCCGCGGTGGGATCGGCCTGCCACCAGGTTCCGTAGGCGCCGGGCCAGCTGAACGTGCCGACGCCGCCGGGTCCGAACAGCGGTGTGCTTTTTGCCGGATCGGTCACCACCGACAGGTTCAGCCCGAAGCCGCGGCCGACCCAATACGGCGCGCCGAGGAAGTTGTGCCGCTTCTGCTCGTCGGTCAGCCGGTCGGTGCGCATCAGCCGCACGGACTCCTCCGAGAGCACCCGCACCCCGTCGATCGTTCCGCCGCCGAGCAGCATTCGCACGAAGCGCAGGTAATCGTCGGCGCTCGACCACAACCCGCCGCCGGCATTGCAGAACGACGGCGGCGTGAGGTGCGGCGGGCCCATCACCCCGTGCTGCAGCTGGTGCTCGTTGGTGAGCCGGTACATGGTCGCCGCGCGCCGCCGCGCCTCGGCGGTGACGAAGAACCCGGTGTCGGTCATGCCCGCCGGCCCCAGGATCCGTTCGTCGAGAACCTGATGGAACGGCTTGCCGTCGATGCGGGAAGCGATGACGCCCAGCAGGTCGATGGAGTGGCTGTAGGTGACCCGCTCGCCGGGTTGGTGCACCAGCGGCAGCTTGGCCAGTTCGGCCAGCCACGCGTCCGGGCCCTGGTTGAACGGCAGCCGCATGTAGGCCTTGGCGATCGGGCCGGACACCGAGAATCCGTATGCCAGGCCGCTGGTATGGGTGAGTAGGTCCTCGATGAGGATGGCGCGGTTCACCTGGTGGGTGCGGTCCAACGGGCCATGCGGATCGTCGAGCACCCGCACGCCGGCCAGCTCCGGCGCCCAGCGCACAACCGGATCCTTGAGCGTCAGCTTGCCCTCGTCGACCAGGCTCATGATCGTCGCGACCGTCACCGGCTTGGTCATCGACGCGATGCGAAACAGTGTGTCCCGCTGCATCGGCAGGCCCGCGTCCACGTCGCGGTAGCCGATCTCGTTGACCTGCAGTAGTTCTCCGCGCTGCCATACCACCGTCACCGCGCCGGCGAGCAGGCCGGCGTCGCACACCTCGCGGACGGAGGCCGCGTTGCCGTCAAGGGTCGAGCGATTCACCCGGTCAGGTTAGCGGGCCGGCGCCGCCGCGCGACCGGCGCCGCCGCGCGCGGACGCGGCGCAACGCGCGCGAACGCGGCGCAACGCGCGCGAACGCGGCGCAACGCGCGCCGACGGACCGTCCGATCCTCCTCCCACGCGTCACTGGCGAAGCGATGGGTGTTTTGCCCGCCTCCGAGCGACAACGGGCCGGGACGGCGGGCCGTGGCGGGTGCCGCCCGTAGCGGTGCCGCCCGTGGCGGGTGCCGCCCGGCAACTTGTCGCTGGGAGGTGGGCACACATCGTGTGCCTCCCCGGAGAGACTCGTGGGACGCGTGTGACGAGCGCGACCGGGGAGCGATGCGCGCCACACGCGGCCGGCGCCGCCGCCCCCGAAATAAGTGCTACGCTGCCGTGCAGTCGACATCCTTTAACGATCCGTCCGGTGAGGCGGAGAAGGAGGTCAAGTTTCGTATGGGTGCTGCGGGCGACACGCGCTCAGGCAGTGATTCCCGGGAATTGATGTCGGCGGCCGACGTGGGCCGCACCATTTCCCGTATCGCACACCAGATCATCGAAAAGACGGCCCTCGACGGCCCCGACGCTCCGCGGGT
Source organism: Mycobacterium intracellulare ATCC 13950 (assembly GCF_000277125.1). Lineage (NCBI taxonomy): Bacteria > Bacillati > Actinomycetota > Actinomycetes > Mycobacteriales > Mycobacteriaceae > Mycobacterium > Mycobacterium intracellulare. Next base: position 3,491,934 of record NC_016946.1, on the reverse strand, counting down.
CGTGCTGCTGGGCATCCCCACTCGCGGCGTGATCCTGGCCGAACGCCTGGCCGGCAACATCGGCGAATACAGCGGCGTCGAGGTCGGCCACGGCGCGCTGGACATCACCCTGTACCGCGACGACCTGATGCAAAAACCACCCCGGCCGCTGGAAGCCACCTCGATCCCGGCCGGCGGGATCGACGACGCCTTGGTGATCCTGGTCGACGACGTGCTCTACTCCGGCCGCTCGGTGCGCTCCGCCCTGGACGCGCTGCGCGACGTCGGCCGCCCCCGGGTGGTGCAGCTGGCGGTGCTGGTCGACCGGGGCCACCGCGAACTGCCGCTGCGCGCCGACTATGTGGGCAAGAACGTCCCCACCTCACGCACCGAGAGCGTGCACGTGTTGTTGCGGGAGAGCGACGGTGACGACGGCGTGGTGATCTCGCGATGACCCGACACCTGCTTGCCGCCGGGGACCTGAGCCTCGACGACGCCACCGCCATCCTCGACGACGCCGACCGCTTCGCCCAGGCGCTGGTCGGCCGCGAGATCAAGAAACTGCCGACGCTGCGCGGCCGCACCATCGTGACGATGTTCTACGAGAACTCGACCCGCACCCGGGTGTCCTTCGAGGTGGCCGGCAAGTGGATGAGCGCCGACGTGATCAACGTCAGCGCCGCCGGATCGTCGGTGGGCAAGGGCGAGTCGCTGCGTGACACCGCGCTGACGCTGCGGGCCGCCGGGGCCGATGCGCTGATCATCCGGCACCCGGCGTCGGGGGCCGCGCACCTGCTTGCCGAATGGACATGCGCCGGCGGCGATTCCGGCCCCTCGGTGATCAACGCCGGCGACGGCACCCATGAGCACCCGACGCAGGCGCTGCTGGACGCGCTCACCATCCGCCAGCGGCTCGGCGGCATCGAGGGCCGGCGGGTCGTGATCGTCGGCGACGTCCTGCACAGCCGGGTCGCCCGCTCCAACGTCATGCTGCTGCACACCCTGGGCGCCGAAGTGGTGCTGGTGGCACCGCCGACGCTGCTGCCGGTCGGCGTCGACGGCTGGCCGGTGACGGTGTCGAACGACTTCGACGCCGAGCTGCCCGCCGCCGACGCGGTGCTGATGCTGCGCGTGCAGGCCGAGCGGATGAACGGCGGCTTCTTCCCGTCGGTGCGCGAATACTCGTCCCTGTACGGGCTTTCCGATCGCCGCCAGGCGATGCTGCCCGCGCACGCCGTGGTGCTGCACCCCGGGCCGATGCTGCGCGGCATGGAGATCGCGTCATCGGTGGCCGATTCGTCGCAATCGGCCGTGCTGCAACAGGTTTCCAATGGTGTGCACGTGCGGATGGCGGTGCTGTTCCACGTGCTGGTGGGTGCCGAGTCGGCCGGAAGCGAGGGGGCCGCATGAGCGTGTTGCTGCGCGGGGTTCGGCTGTACGGCGAAGGCGACCGCGTCGACGTCCTGGCCGAGGACGGTCAGATCGCCGAGATCGGCCCGGGCCTGAAGATCCCCGACAGCGCCGACGTCATCGACGCGACGGGCCAGGTGCTGCTGCCGGGGTTCGTCGACCTGCACACCCACCTGCGCGAACCGGGCCGCGAATACGCCGAAGACATCGAAACCGGTTCGGCCGCCGCGGCTTTGGGCGGCTACACCGCGGTGTTCGCGATGGCCAACACCAACCCGGTCGCCGACAGCCCGGTGGTCACCGACCACGTCTGGCATCGGGGCCAGGAGGTCGGCCTGGTGGACGTGCACCCGGTGGGCGCCGTCACCGTCGGGCTGGCCGGCAAGGAGCTCACCGAGATGGGCATGATGGCCGCCGGGGCCGCGCAGGTGCGGATGTTCTCCGACGACGGCATCTGCGTGCACGATCCGCTGGTGATGCGCCGCGCCCTCGAGTACGCCACCGGGCTGGGCGTGCTCGTCGCCCAGCACGCCGAGGAGCCCCGGCTGACCGTCGGCGCCGTCGCCCACGAGGGACCCACCGCCGCCCGGCTGGGCCTGTCCGGATGGCCACGGGCCGCCGAGGAATCCATCGTCGCCCGCGACGCGCTGCTGGCGCGCGACGCCGGCGCCCGGGTGCACATCTGCCACGCCTCCACCGCGGGCACCGTCGAGATCGTGAAATGGGCCAAGGGTCAAGGGATTTCGATCACCGCCGAGGTCACCCCGCACCACCTGATGCTCGACGACAGCCGGCTGTCCAGCTACGACGGGCGTAACCGCGTCAACCCGCCGCTGCGCGAGGCCGCCGACGCGGTGGCGCTGCGCCAGGCGCTGGCCGACGGCGTCATCGACTGCGTGGCCACCGATCACGCCCCGCACGCCGAGCACGAGAAGTGCGTGGAGTTCTCCGCGGCGCGGCCCGGCATGCTGGGACTGCAGACGGCGCTGTCGATCGTCGTGCAGACGATGGTCATCCCGGGGCTGCTGACCTGGCGTGGCCTCGCCCGGGTGATGAGCGAGAGCCCCGCGCGCATCGTGGGCCTGCCCGATCACGGCCGGCCGCTGGAAGTGGGGGAGCCGGCCAACCTGACCGTGGTGGACCCCGACGCCTCCTGGACCGTCGCCGGGCCCGACCTGGCCAGCCGGTCGGCCAACACGCCCTACGAAGCGATGACCCTGCCCGCCACCGTGACCGCGACCCTGCTGCGCGGCAAGGTCACCTGCCGAGACGGGAAGTGCCCGGCATGAATTCGGGCACGCTGGTGGGGTCGCTGATCTTCGCGGCCGTGCTGGTGGTGGTGATCACGGTGGTGATCCAGCTGATGATGCGCAGCTGGCAGCGCCGCGCGCAGCGGCAGGCGGAGCTGATCGGCGACCTGCCGCAGATCCCGGACCAGGTCGGTGCGGCGAGCATCACCACCCGCGGCCACTATTGCGGGTCCATGATGGCGCCGGGCTGGAACGAGCGGATCGCGGCGGGCGATCTCGGTTACCGCAGCAAAGCGGTGCTGACCCGCTACGCCGGGGGCATCATGGTGGAACGCCTGCGGGCCCACCCGATTTGGATTCCACAGGACTCGATCACGGCCATCCGCATGGAGCGCGGAATGGCGGTCAGGCCGGCCCGGATCGGCATTCTGGCGATCCGCTGGCGGCTGCCGTCGGGCGTCGAGATCGACACCGGTTTCCGGGCGGATCACCGCCACGACTACGACCCGTGGCTGGAGGAACGGGATGGCCAGGAGAATGAGGTCGCGTGAGCAGTAAGGCCCTATTGGTACTCGAAGACGGCCGCGTCTTCACCGGCACCCCGTTCGGCAAGATCGGCCAAACACTGGGCGAGGCCGTGTTTTCCACCGGCATGTCCGGTTACCAGGAGACGCTGACCGATCCCAGTTACCACCGCCAGATCGTGGTGGCCACCGCGCCGCAGATCGGCAACACCGGCTGGAACGACGAGGACGCCGAGAGCCGCGGTGACAAGATCTGGGTCGCCGGCTACGCGGTGCGCGATCCCTCGCCGCGTCCGTCCAACTGGCGGGCCACCGGCACCCTGGAGGACGAACTGATCCGCCAGCACGTCGTCGGGATCGCCGGCATCGACACCCGGGCGGTGGTGCGGCACCTGCGCACCCGCGGCTCGATGAAGGCGGGCGTGTTCTCCGGGGACGCGCTCGCCGACCCCGACGAGCTGTTGCAGCGGGTGCGGGGCCAGCAGTCCATGCTGGGCGCCGACCTGGCCGGCGAGGTCAGCACGCCGGACACCTACATCGTGGAACCCGAAGGGGAGCCCCGGTTTACGGTGGCCGCGCTAGACCTGGGCATCAAGACCAACACGCCGCGCAACTTCGCCCGCCGCGGCATCCGCACCCACGTGCTGGCGTCCTCGGCGACCTACCGGCAGATCGCCGACATCAAACCGGACGGCATGTTCCTGTCCAACGGCCCGGGCGACCCCGCCACCGCCGACCACATCGTCGCGGTGACCCGCGAGGTGCTGGGCGCCGGAATCCCGCTGTTCGGCATCTGTTTCGGCAACCAGATCCTGGGCCGCGCGCTGGGCCTGTCCACCTACAAGATGGTGTTCGGTCACCGCGGCATCAACATCCCGGTCATCGACCACGCCACCGGGCGGGTGGCGGTGACCGCGCAGAACCACGGCTTCGCGCTCGAGGGGGAGGCCGGCCAGTCCTTCGACACGCCGTTCGGCCAGGCGATCGTCAGCCACACATGCGCCAACGACGGAGTGGTCGAGGGCGTCAAACTCGCCGACGGGCGGGCCTTTTCGGTTCAATACCATCCCGAGGCCGCCGCCGGGCCGCACGACGCGAATTACCTGTTCGACCAATTCATCGAATTGATGGCGGCCCCAAACCGCGGAAAGGGGCGGTAGTGCCGCGTCGCGCCGATTTGCGTCACGTCCTGGTGATCGGCTCCGGGCCGATCGTCATCGGTCAGGCCTGCGAGTTCGACTACTCGGGCACCCAGGCCTGCCGGGTGCTGCGGGCCGAGGGCCTGGAGGTCAGCCTGGTCAACTCCAACCCGGCGACCATCATGACCGACCCGGAGTACGCCGACCACACCTACGTCGAGCCGATCACCGCCGCATTCGTCGAGAAGGTGATCGCCCAGCAGGCCGAGCGCGGCAACAAGATCGACGCCCTGCTGGCCACCCTGGGCGGGCAGACCGCGCTCAACACCGCGGTCGCGCTCTACGAGAACGGCGCGCTGGAGCGCCACGGCGTCGAGCTCATCGGGGCCGACTTCGACGCCATCCAGCGCGGCGAGGACCGGCAAATGTTCAAGGACATCGTCGCCAAGGTGGGCGGTGAATCCGCCCGCAGCCGAGTGTGTTTCACCATGGAAGAGGTCCGCGAGACGGTCGAGGAGCTGGGCCTGCCGGTGGTGGTGCGGCCCAGCTTCACCATGGGCGGCTTGGGTTCGGGGATGGCGCGATCCGTCGAGGAGGTCGACCGGATGGCCGGCGCCGGGCTGGCCGAAAGCCCCAGCGCCAACGTGCTCATCGAGGAATCGATCTACGGCTGGAAGGAATTCGAGCTCGAGTTGATGCGCGACGGCAACGACAACGTCGTCGTGGTGTGCTCGATCGAGAACTTCGACCCGATGGGCGTGCACACCGGTGATTCGGTCACCGTCGCGCCGGCCATGACGCTGACCGACCGCGAATACCAGCGGATGCGGGACCTGGGCATCGCGATCCTGCGCGAGGTGGGCGTGGACACCGGGGGCTGCAACATCCAGTTCGCGATCAACCCGGCCGACGGCCGGCTGATCGTCATCGAGATGAACCCCCGGGTGTCGCGGTCAAGCGCCTTGGCGTCCAAGGCCACCGGCTTCCCGATCGCCAAGATCGCCGCCAAGCTGGCCATCGGCTACACCCTCGACGAGATCGTCAACGACATCACCAAGGAGACCCCGGCCTGCTTCGAGCCCACCCTGGACTACGTGGTGGTCAAGGCCCCGCGGTTCGCCTTCGAGAAGTTCCCGGGCGCCGACCCCACCCTGACCACCACGATGAAATCCGTCGGCGAGGCAATGTCGTTGGGCCGCAACTTCATTGAGGCGCTGGGCAAGGTGATGCGCTCGCTGGAGACCAGCCGCACGGGCTTTTGGACCAAGCCGGACCCCGACGGCGACGTCGAGGAGGTGCTGACCCGGCTGCGTACCCCGACCGAGGGTCGCCTCTACGACATCGAACTCGCGCTGCGCCTGGGCGCTTCGGTGGAACGCGTCGCCGAGGCCAGCGGCGTCGACCCGTGGTTCGTCGCGCAGATCGGCGAGCTGATCACGCTGCGCGCCGAACTGATCGCCGCCCCGGTCCTCGACGCCGACCTGCTGCGGCGCGGCAAGCACAACGGGCTTTCGGACCGCCAGATCGCCGCGCTGCGACCGGAATTGGCCGGCGAGAACGGGGTGCGCTCGCTACGCGAGCGCCTCGGCGTGCACCCCGTGTACAAGACCGTCGACACCTGCGCGGCCGAGTTCGAGGCCAAGACGCCGTATCACTACAGCAGCTACGAGCTCGACCCCGCCGCCGAGACCGAGGTGGCCCCGCAGACCCAGAAACCCAAGGTGCTGATCCTGGGTTCGGGCCCCAACCGGATCGGGCAGGGCATCGAATTCGACTACAGTTGCGTGCACGCGGCAACGACGTTGAGCCAGGCCGGTTTCGAGACCGTGATGGTCAACTGCAACCCCGAGACCGTGTCGACCGACTACGACACCGCCGACCGGCTGTACTTCGAACCGCTCACCTTCGAGGACGTCCTGGAGGTGTTCCGCGCCGAGCAACAATCGGCCGGGGACGGGCCGGGGGTGGTCGGGGTGATCGTGCAACTCGGCGGTCAAACCCCGCTGGGGCTGGCGCAACGCCTCGCCGACGCCGGCGTGCCGATCGTCGGCACCCCGCCGGAAGCCATCGACCTGGCCGAGGACCGCGGCGCGTTCGGCGACGTGCTCACCGCGGCCGGCCTGCCGGCCCCGAAGTACGGCACCGCAACCACTTTCGACCAGGCCCGCCGGATCGCCGAAGACATCGGATACCCGGTGCTGGTGCGCCCGTCCTACGTGCTGGGCGGTCGCGGCATGGAGATCGTCTACGACGAGGAGACGCTGCGGGGCTACATCACCCGCGCGACCGAGCTCTCGCCCGAACACCCGGTGCTGGTCGACCGCTTCCTCGAAGACGCCGTGGAGATCGACGTCGACGCGCTGTGCGACGGCACCGAGGTGTACATCGGCGGCATCATGGAGCACATCGAGGAGGCCGGCATCCACTCCGGCGACTCGGCCTGCGCGCTGCCGCCGGTCACGCTGGGCCGCAGCGACATCGAGAAGGTGCGCCGCGCGACCGAGTCCATCGCGCACGGCATCGGCGTGGTGGGGCTGCTGAACGTGCAATACGCGCTCAAGGACGACGTGCTCTATGTCCTCGAGGCCAACCCGCGGGCCAGCCGCACGGTGCCGTTCGTGTCCAAGGCCACCGCGATCCCGCTCGCCAAGGCGTGCGCCCGGGTCATGTTGGGCGCCAGCATCTCCCAGCTTCGCGAGGAGGGGCTGCTGGCGGCGTCCGGGGACGGGGCACACGCGGCGCTGGACGCCCCGATCGCCGTCAAGGAGGCGGTGTTGCCCTTCCACCGCTTCCGCCGCATCGACGGCGCCGCCATCGATTCGCTGCTCGGCCCGGAGATGAAGTCCACCGGCGAGGTGATGGGGATCGACCGCGACTTCGGCAGCGCGTTCGCCAAGAGCCAGACCGCCGCCTACGGGTCCCTGCCGGCGCGGGGCACGATCTTCGTGTCGGTCGCCAACCGCGACAAGCGCTCGCTGGTGTTTCCCGTCAAGCGGCTGGCGGACTTGGGATTCCGCGTCCTCGCCACCGAGGGCACCGCGGAGATGTTGCGCCGCAACGGGATTCCGTGCGACGAAGTGCGCAAGCACTTCGAGGACCCGCAGCCGGGGCGGCCCGCGCAGTCGGCGGTGGACGTGATCAAGGCCGGTGAGGTCGACATGGTGATCAACACCCCCTACGGCAATTCCGGTCCGCGCATCGACGGCTACGAAATCCGTTCGGCCGCGGTGTCGGTCAACATCCCCTGCGTCACCACGGTGCAGGGCGCGTCGGCCGCGGTGCAGGGCATCGAAGCGGGCATCCGCGGCGACATCGGGGTGCGCAGCCTGCAGGAGCTGCACAGCCAGATCGGCCAGGGCGGCCTGCCCGGAAACGGGGCCCGGTGACCGGCTTCGGGGTCCGGCTGAGCGACGCGAAAGCCGAACGCGGACCGCTGTGTGTGGGCATCGACCCGCACCCCGAGCTGCTGCGGGCCTGGGGGCTGCCCACCACCGCCGACGGGCTGGCCGCGTTCTGCGACATCTGCATCGAGGCGTTCTCCGGCTTCGCCGTCGTCAAGCCGCAGGTGGCGTTCTTCGAGGCGTACGGCGCGGCCGGATTCGCGGTGCTGGAACGCACCATCGCGGCCCTGCGGTCGGCCGGCGTGCTGGTGCTGGCCGACGCCAAGCGCGGCGACATCGGAACGACGATGGCCGCCTATGCCGCCGCCTGGGCGGGGGATTCGCCGCTGGCCGCCGACGCGGTGACGGCCACGCCGTACCTGGGGTTCGGGTCGTTGCGGCCGCTGCTGGAAGCCGCTGCCGCGCACGACCGGGGGGTGTTCGTGCTCGCCGCGACCTCCAACCCGGAGGGCGCGACCGTGCAGCGGGCCGCCTTCGACGGCCGCACGGTGGCCCAGCTGGTCGTCGACCAGGCGGCCGTGGTGAATCGGTCCGCGACCCCGTCCGGGCCCGGATACGTCGGCGTCGTCGTGGGTGCGACGGTGCTGCAGGCGCCCGATCTCAGCGCCCTGGGTGGACCCGTGCTGGTGCCGGGCCTCGGGGTGCAGGGCGGGCGGCCCGAGGCGCTCGCCGGGCTGGGCGGCGCCGAGCCGGGGCAGCTGCTGCCCGCGGTCGCGCGCGAGGTGCTGCGGGCCGGGCCGGGGGTGGCGGAGCTGCGCGGGGCGGCCGAACGGATGCTGGACGCCGTCGCCTACCTGGCGGTGTGAGCTAGTCCGATGGCGGCGACCCGCTGCGCCCGGCTACGCCGCGCTTGCGATCGCCGCTAGTCCGACGCCAGCGCCGTGCTGGGCTGGGCCGTTTCGACGATGACCGTGGTGGCCTTGACGACGGCCACCGCCACGCTGCCGGGACGCAGCTGCAACTCCTCGGCGGCCTCGGTGCTCATCAGCGAGACGACGGTGAACGGGCCGCACTGCATCTCCACCTGGGTCATCACCTTGTCGCTGACCACCGCGGTGACCAGCCCGACGAAGCGGTTGCGGGCCGAGCTGCCGATGCTGAGCGGGTCGGCCGGCGGCGCGGGCGCGTTGCTGCGGGAGAAGCGGGCGAGGTCCTCGCTGGCGATCACTTTGCGGCCGGCCGCGTCGTGACTGACCTCCAACGCCCCCTGGTTGATCCAGCGCCGCACAGTGTCATCACTGACGCCGAGCAGCTCAGCCGCCTGGCGAATTCGCAGGTTGGACACGCCCCGATGGTATCCGATCCACGACCGCGGATTAGCTGATACGCGGCCGGCGCCGCAGCCTTCCCGCGGGTACGGAACGCTCTCAGGCCACGATCCCGTCCCTGCGGTGACACGTCCCCCGCCGACGCGAATCCGCGGAAGTGACACGCCCGCCGCCGTGAGGCCCGGGCGGCACACACGACCCCGCGGGACCCCCCGCCGCCCGCGCGGTCGCGGGGCGGCGCCGCTGGCCTGCCCTTTGACCGGCCGAACGCGACACGCGCGACACGCCGCGACGAATGCGTGATCCCTCGCACCGCCCCGCCCGGGTGCGCGCCGGCGCGTTTCCGGACGGCCACGTCGTCGCACCCCACGACGGCCCCTTCGGATAAAGCCGCTGGTAGATGGCTTAGCGACGGCCCAAAACGGGCCGCGCCGGGCCCCTCGGCACGGCGTCGCGGCGGGCGCCGTCGACGTCGCGCGGCGGGCCGCTTTGGGGGGACACGCGCCGTTGCATGCTGGGAGTTTGCCCCGTTAAGCAGGGGGGCGGGTTAGATTTCGTCAGGAGGCCTGAGTACGGTCGTCTCCGCTGGCAGAAGAACCGGCGAGACAAAATGAGATCGATTGAAATTGATTGATCAGATACGGAGGAATCGTGGCCCTTCCCCAGTTGACCGACGAGCAGCGCGCGGCCGCGTTGGAGAAGGCGGCTGCCGCACGTCGTGCACGAGCAGAGCTCAAGGACCGGCTGAAGCGTGGCGGCACCAACCTCACCCAGGTGCTCAAGGACGCCGAGACCGACGAAGTCCTGGGCAAGATGAAGGTTTCGGCGCTTCTCGAGGCGTTGCCCAAGGTGGGCAAGGTCAAGGCGCAGGAAATCATGACTGAGCTGGAGATCGCCCCCACCCGCCGCCTGCGCGGCCTCGGCGACCGTCAGCGCAAGGCCCTGCTGGAAAAGTTCGGCTCCTAACCCGGCCGCCGACGATGCAGGCCGAACGGCCTGAGGAGAAGGCGGGCAAACCGACCCGAGCCGTGGGCGCACCCGCCCGGGAGCGCCGATGAACGGCGGCGGGGGACCGGACATCCAGCACGGGGCACGTCCCGAACCATCGCGTGCGGGGCGTGTGGTCGTGCTGTCCGGTCCCTCCGCGGTCGGCAAGTCGACCGTGGTCCGATGCCTGCGCGAGCGGGTCCCGGACCTGCATTTCAGCGTCTCGGCCACCACGCGGGCGCCCCGGCCCGGCGAGGTCGACGGCGTCGACTACCACTTCGTCAGCCCCGCCCGCTTCCAGCAGCTCATCGACGAGGGCGCCCTGCTGGAGTGGGCCGAAATTCACGCGGGCCTGCACCGCTCGGGCACCCTGGCCGAGCCGGTTCGCGACGCCACGGCCCGCGGATTCCCGGTTTTGATCGAGGTGGACCTGGCCGGGGCCAAGGCCGTGAAGAGGGCGATGCCCGAGGCCCTGACGGTGTTTTTGGCGCCGCCCAGCTGGGAGGACTTGGAGGCCAGGCTCGTCGGCCGCGGCACCGAGACCCCGGAGGTCATGCGGCGGCGCCTCGAGACGGCCCGCATCGAAATGGCGGCCCGTGACGACTTCGACCGGGTGGTCGTCAACCGTCGATTGGAGTCTGCGTGCGCCGAATTGGTATCCTTGCTGGTGGGAACTGCCCCGGACCGGCACGACCCGGCTGGCCAGACCGAAAGCCAGACCACATCCAATCAAGATTGAGCACCGACTTTTCGCCGGCGATCAGCCGTTTTGGGCCCTGGCCCGCCTTCGAACGTAGAGGAGATTGACCTCAGTGACTATTCCGCAGTCCGACGCCGCGCTGGCCGCCGTCCCCGACCGGTTCGACCTGTCCGCCGGGGCGCCGGGCGCCTACGACACCCCGCTGGGCATCACCAACCCGCCCATCGACGAGCTGCTGGACCGGGTCTCGAGCAAGTACGCCCTGGTCATCTACGCGGCCAAGCGGGCCCGTCAGATCAACGATTACTACAACCAGCTCGGCGAGGGCATCCTCGAGTACGTGGGGCCGCTGGTCGAGCCGGGGCTGCAGGAGAAGCCGCTCTCGATCGCGCTCCGCGAGATCCACGGCGACCTGCTCGAGCACACCGAGGGCGAGTAACAGGGCCGGGCCGGGCGCGCTGTGGACCGCACGCGGATCCCCAAACGAGTCGTAGTCGGTGTCTCCGGCGGCATCGCCGCCTACAAGGCGTGCACCGTCGTCCGCCAGCTGTCCGAGGCCGGCCATTCCGTCCGGGTCATCCCGACCGAGTCCGCGCTGCGTTTCGTCGGCGCGGCCACCTTTGAGGCGCTCTCCGGTCAGCCGGTGCACACCGGCGTCTTCAACGACGTTCCCGAGGTCCCGCACGTCCAGCTCGGCAAGCAGGCCGACCTGGTCGTGGTGGCCCCGGCCACGGCGGATCTGCTGGCGCGCGCGGTGCACGGCCGCGCCGACGACCTGCTGACCGCCACGCTGCTCACCGCCCGGTGCCCGGTGCTGTTCGCGCCGGCCATGCACACCGAGATGTGGTTGCACCCGGCCACCGTCGACAACGTGGCCACGTTGCGCCGGCGGGGCGCGGTGGTGCTCGAGCCCGCCGCCGGGCGCCTCACCGGGACGGACAGCGGGTCGGGCCGGCTGCCCGAAGCCGAGGAGATCACCACCCTGGCCCACCTGCTGCTGGAACGCCACGACGCGCTGCCCTACGACCTCGCCGGCTGCAAGATGCTGGTCACCGCCGGCGGCACCCGCGAACCGGTCGACCCCGTGCGCTTCATCGGCAACCGCAGCTCCGGCAAGCAGGGCTATGCCGTGGCGCGGGTGGCGGCCCAGCGCGGCGCCGAGGTCACCCTGATCGCCGGGCACACCGCCGGGCTGATCGATCCCGCCGGTGTCGAGGTCGTCCACGTCAGCTCCGCGGCCCAGCTGGGCGACGCGGTGTCCAAGCGCGCCCCGGAGGCCGACGTGCTGGTGATGGCCGCCGCGGTCGCCGACTTCCGGCCCGCGCACGTTGCCGCCGCCAAGATCAAAAAGAGCGCCTCGAACGAGACGGCGCCCCCGACGATCGAGCTGGTGCGCAACGACGACGTCCTCGCCGGGGCGGTGCGGGCCCGCGCCCACGGGCAGTTGCCCAACATGCGGGCCATCGTCGGCTTTGCCGCCGAGACCGGCGACGCCAGCGGCGACGTGCTGTTTCACGCCCGGGCCAAGCTGCAGCGCAAGGGCTGCGATCTGCTGGTGGTCAACGCCGTCGGCGAGGGCCGCGCGTTCGAGGTGGACAGCAACGACGGCTGGCTGCTGGCCTCCGACGGCACCGAGTCCGCACTGCAGCACGGCTCCAAGACATTGATGGCCAGTCGTATCGTGGATGCGATCGCCGCGTTCCTGCACGGGGACAGCGGGTAAAGCGGTCGAGTTCTTCCCGGCACCGGGACGGGGTGCCGGCCGGGCTGATGCGGGCCGATATAATTCGGTTGACTAACTATTTGGAAGGATTGGCATGAGCGAAAAGGGTCGCCTGTTTACCAGTGAGTCGGTGACTGAGGGACATCCCGACAAGATCTGTGACGCGATCAGCGACTCGGTCCTCGACGCCCTGCTGGCGCAGGACCCCCGCTCACGCGTCGCGGTTGAGACCCTGGTGACCACCGGGCAGGTGCACGTGGTCGGCGAGGTGACGACGACGGCCAAGGAGGCCTTCGCCGACATCACCAACACGGTCCGCGAGCGCATCCTCGACATCGGCTACGACTCGTCGGACAAGGGCTTCGACGGGGCGTCCTGCGGGGTCAACATCGGTATCGGCGCGCAGTCGCCCGACATCGCCCAGGGCGTCGACACCGCCCACGAGACCCGCGTCGAGGGAGCCGCCGACCCGCTTGACGCGCAGGGCGCCGGCGACCAGGGCCTGATGTTCGGCTACGCGATCAACGACACCCCCGAGCGGATGCCGCTGCCCATCGCGCTGGCCCACCGCCTGTCGCGCCGGCTGACCGAGGTCCGCAAGAACGGCGTGCTGCCCTACCTGCGCCCCGACGGCAAGACGCAGGTCACCATCGAATTCGAGGACGACGTCCCGGTCCGGCTGGACACCGTGGTCATCTCCACCCAGCACGCGGCCGACATCGACCTGGAGAACACCCTGACCCCCGACATCCGGGAAAAGGTGCTCAACACCGTGCTCAACGACCTGGCGCACGACACGCTGGACACCTCCTCGACGCGGCTGCTGGTCAACCCGACCGGCAAGTTCGTCGTCGGCGGCCCGATGGGCGACGCCGGGCTGACCGGCCGCAAGATCATCGTCGACACCTACGGCGGCTGGGCGCGGCACGGCGGCGGGGCGTTCTCCGGCAAGGACCCGTCCAAGGTGGACCGCTCGGCGGCGTACGCGATGCGCTGGGTGGCCAAGAACATCGTCGCCGCCGGGCTCGCGGAGCGGGTCGAGGTGCAGGTGGCCTACGCCATCGGCAAGGCGGCGCCGGTCGGGCTGTTCATCGAGACCTTCGGGACCGCGACCGTCGACCCGGTCAAGATCGAGAAGATCGTCCCGGAGGTGTTCGACCTGCGTCCCGGCGCGATCATCCGCGACCTGGACCTGCTGCGCCCGATCTACGCGCAGACCGCCGCCTACGGGCACTTCGGCCGCACCGACGTCGAACTGCCCTGGGAGCAGCTGAACAAGGTCGACGACCTCAAGCGCGCCATCTAGGTTGCCCGCCGCCTCGAATGTGACGTCGCAGTCACGTTCGGCGCCGAGCGTGACCACAGTGTCACGTTCGACGGGTCACCGCGGTGGCCCCGGGTGGTCGGAATCGAGCGCGGGCAGCCCGTCGATGCTGCGCCGGTTGCGGTTGATCAGCCGGGTGTAGGCCTCGTCGGGCGCCTTGTGGTGATACGCGTTGAGGACCGGTCGCTCGTCGACCAGCTCGTAGTAGGGCACCGCGAATCCGCACGCGTCGGCGATCCGCTCCACATCGACCACGATGATGGCGCGGATCCCCGCATGCCGGTCACCGAAATGCGTGATGAGATCGGTGAATTCGGCGTCGTCGGGCCGGATCACCCGCCCAGTGCCGAACAGCCGCAGGATCCGCGAGTTGCGGGTGAACGAGCAGAACATGACAGTGATGCGGCCGTTGTCGCGCAGATGGGCGATGGTCTCCACGCCGCTGCCGAACAGGTCCAGGTAGGCCACGGTGCGCTCGTCGAGCACCGCGAACGTGTCGCAATATCCCTTGGGGGACATGTTGATTCGTCCTCCCTCGGAGGGCGCGGTGGCGACGAAGAACACGGCCTGTTCGCGGATGAAGTCGCGCAGCGACTCGTCGATGCTGTCAAATTCCTTCGCCACCCGTGCAGCGTAACCGCTAGCTAGCCGGTGAAGCGGTAGTCGTCCAGATCGAATCGCCGGCTGCGCCAGTACACCTCCGGGGTGGTGCCCGGCCGCAGCGGCACGTCGCCGTTCTTGTCGAAGTAATAGCTGTTGGCCAGCCGGCAACTGTCCTGCCAGAAGATCTGCCGGTGCCGCCGGCGCATCATCTCGGCGAAGTAGCGGTCGTTGGCTTCCTCGCTCACCTCGACGCGGGTCGCGCCCAGGCGCTCCGCCCGCTTGAGGCACCGCACGATGTGATGGGTCTGCGCCTCGATGAGCGCGAAATACGAAGAGCCGACGTAACCGTACGGGCCGAACACCGTGAACAGGTTGGGGAAGCCCGGAACGGTGACGCCCTCGTAGGCCTGCAAGCGGTGCTCGTCCCAGAACCGGCTCAACGAGCGACCGCCGCTGCCCGTGACCGCGAACGTGGGGACGCTGTCGGGGTCCATCACCTTGAAGCCGGTCGCCAAGATGAGCACGTCGATCTCGTGGGTTTCGCCGTCGGTGGTCGCCACCGCGTCGGGCGTGATCTTGTCGATCGGTTCGGTGATCAGGCGCACGTTGTCGCGGTTGAACGTGGCCAGGTAGCCGTTGTGGAAGCCGGGGCGCTTGCAGCCGACGGCGTAGCGCGGGGTGAGTTGCTCGCGCACCACCGGGTCGCGGACCTGCCGCCGCAGATAGGCGCGTCCCAGCGTGGCCATCCTCTTGGCCAGCGGGATCACCGTGAAGTAGTGCGCCGAGATCGGGAAGGTCAGTTCCACGTACGCCTGGCTGAGCAGCCGCTGCAGCGCCTTGCCGCCCGGGATGCGCATCGCCCAGCGCGCCGGCGCGGGCAGCGGGACGTCCAGCTTCGGGAAACACCAGATCGGGGTGCGCTGAAACACGGTGAGCGACGAGACAATTGGCGCGATCTCGGGGATCACCTGCACGGCCGACGCGCCGGTGCCGATCACCGCGACGCGCTTGCCGCGCAAATCCTGGCCGTGATCCCACCGCGCGGTGTGCATCGTGACGCCGGCGAACGAGTCCACGCCGTCGATGTCGGGCAGGTTCGGCACCGTCAGCACGCCGCAGGCGCTGATCAAAAACCTCGCCGTGACTTCGCCGCCGGGGTCGGTCTGCACCCGCCACAGCCCGCGCTCGTCGTCGAAGTCGGCCGCCTGCACCTTGGTGTTGAACCGGATCCGCGAGCGGACGCCGTACTTGTCGGCGCAGTGTTCGGCGTAGGCCTTGAGCTCGCGGCCCGGCGCGTAGGTGCGCGACCAGTGCCGGCTCTGCTCGAAGGAGAACTGGTAGGAGAACGACGGAATGTCCACCGCGATACCGGGATAGGTGTTCCAGTGCCAGGTGCCGCCGACCCCGTCGCCGGCCTCGAGCACCAGGTAATCGGGCAGCCCCGCCTTGTCGAGGTTGATGGCGGCGCCGATGCCGGAGAATCCGGCACCGATGATCAGCGTGTGGTAATCGGGGGTTTCCCCGTCCATCCGGGCGAAGGTGCGCTCCGTCATGAACTCACCGTACGCCCCGGGCTCAGCCCCGCAGGGCGGTTCGCAGCGCCGCCAGGCCGCGCTCGAGCGCCGCGGTGGCCGCGGGCACCACACCGGCGTAGCCCAGGTAGCCGTGCACCAGCGTCTCGGCGTTGTGCACCTCGGCGGCGACCCCGGCAGCCGCCAGCAGTTCGCCGTACCGGATGCCGTCGTCGCGCAGCGGGTCATAGCCGGCGACGCCGATGTAGGCCGGCGCCAGGTTGCTCAGGTCCTTCGCGCGCCCCGGCGCCATGTCCGACGGCGGGTCGGACAGGTCGACTTCGCCCGCGTACCAACGGGAGAACTCGGCGACGGCCCTGACGTCGAGGATCGGCGCGGTGGCGTTCTCGGCGAAGGACGGCAGCGTGGCGTCCCACATGGTCGACGGGTACCACAACAACTGGAATTTCAGGGCCGGTCCGCCGTGATCGCGTGCCCGCTGCGCGACCGCGGCGGCGATCGTGCCGCCGGCCGAATCCCCGGCGACGGCCATCCGGCCCGGGTCGCCGTGCAGGTCGGCGGCGTGCCCGGCGACCCAAAGCGTTGCCGCCCACGCGTCTTCGACCGCGCCGGGGTAGGGGTGCTCGGGCGCGAGCCGGTAGTCGACCGACACCACGATCGCGTCGGCGCCGACGGCATGCTGGCGCGCCGTGCCGTCGTGGGTGTCGAGGTCGCCGATCACGAAGCCGCCGCCATGGAAGAACAACACGACGGGCGCCCCGGTTTGACCGTCGGAATGGCTTGGCGGCCAATAGATCCGGATCGCGACCGGCCCGGCGGGGCCGGCAATCGTGCGGTCCTCGACCCGCAGCTCGGGATGCAGCGGCCTGCGCGGCAGGTCGCGGAACCGCTGGCGCGCCGCGTCGATGCCGTCCTCGGTGGATAGCCGGAAGGGAACCGCGTCCAGTACCTTCTGCAGGATGGGGTCGATCGCGGGTTTCTCGTCGGCTGTGTTATCCAAGCTGGGCATGGACGTACCGTACGCACCTCGTCTGGTGGCCGGCGCCTGGGTGGTGGCCGGCTGGGTGGCCCTCGGCTACGGCATCTACCTGACCGTGCTGGCGCTGCGCTCGCCGCCCGGAATGGAGCTGACCGGGCACTGGGTGCTGCAGCCGGCGTTCAAGGCCTCGATGGCGATCCTGCTGATGCTCGCCGCCGCCGGGCACGGATGCGTACGGGAGCGGCGGTGGCTGATGCCGGCCCTGCTGTTGTCGGCCCTGGGCGACTGGGTGCTCGCGATCCCGTGGTGGACGCTGTCCTTCGAGATCGGCCTGGCGGCATTCCTGTTGGCGCACATGTGTTTCATCGGTGCCCTGCTGCCGCTGGTTCCCCCGCTGTCGTGGTCGTCGCAAGCCGAGCGGCCCGCGGCGCTCCGGATCGCCGCGGTGGTCCTGATGTGCCTGGTGTCGATCGCGCTGCTGGTGTGGTTTTGGCCGCACCTGGGCCCGGACAAGCTGACGTTGCCGGTGACGGTCTACATCGTGGTGCTGACCGCGATGGTGTGCACGGCGCTGCTGGCGAAAATGCCGACGATCTGGACGGCGGTGGGGGCGGTGTGTTTCGCGGCCTCGGATTCGATGATCGCGATCAGCCGCTTCATCCTGGGCAACGAGGCGCTCGCCGTGCCGATCTGGTGGTCGTACGCGGCGGCCCAGATCCTGATCACGGCGGGATTCTTCTTCGGCCGCGAGCTTCCCGGCCAGGACGGCGGGGACGCCGCGGCGCCCGCCGAAGGCTGATCTGTCGGTGGTCGCCGGTACGCTGCGGGCCGGACGGTAAAGGCATTGGATAGCACCATGATTCGCGGCCCGAGGGCGCCGTGAGCCCCAGCGCGCGCACGCCGGTCGAAGTGGAACCCATCGCCCGCGTGCTGCCGATGCTGTCCGTGCCGCACCTGGACCGCGAGTTCGACTATCTGGTGTCGGCCGAGCAGTCCGACGATGCCCAGCCCGGGGTGCGGGTCCGGGTGCGTTTCCATGGCCGGCTGGTCGACGGGTTCGTGCTGGAGCGCCGCGCCGACACCGACCACCCGGGCAAGCTGGGCTGGCTGGACCGCGTCGTGTCGGCCGAACCGGTGCTCACCCCCGAGATCCGCCGGCTGGTCGACGCCGTGGCCGCGCGCTACGCGGGCACCCGTCCCGACGTCTTGCGGCTGGCCGTGCCGGCCCGCCACGCCAGGGTGGAGCGGGAGCCCGCCGTGAGCCGGGACCCGCCGGGCCCGGCGATCCCGGACCCCGTCGACCCCGCGGGCTGGGACGGCTACGGGCGGGGCGCTCAATTCCTGGCCGCGCTGGCCGAGTCGCGGGCCGCCCGGGCCGTCTGGCAGGCGCTGCCGGGCGAGCCGTGGACCGACCGATTCGCCGAGGCCGCCGCCCAAACGGTGCGGGCCGGCCGGTCCGCGCTGGCGATCGTTCCCGACCAGCGCGACCTGGACGCCCTGTGGCGGGCGGCGACGACACGGATCGACGAGGGCAGCGTGGTCGCCCTGTCGGCGGGTCTGGGCCCCGCGGCCCGGTATCGCCGCTGGCTGGCGGCGCTGCGGGGCACCGCGCGGCTGGTGATCGGCACCCGCAGCGCGGTGTTCGCGCCGCTGAGCGACCTGGGCCTGGTCATGGTGTGGGCCGACGCCGACGACAGCCTGGCCGAGCCGCGGGCCCCGTATCCGCACGCCCGCGAGGTGGCGATGCTGCGCGCGCACCAGGCCCGGTGCGCGGCCCTGATCGGCGGCTACGCGCGCACCGCGGAGGCCCACGCGCTGGTGCGCAGCGGATGGGCGCACGACATCGTCGCGGCGCGGCCCGTGGTGCGCGCCCGCACCCCGCGGGTGAGCGCGCTCGACGACACCGGCTACGCCGACGAGCGCGACCCGGCGGCCCGCACGGCGCGCATTCCCTCGATCGCGCTGCGCGCGGCCCGCTCGGCGTTGCAGGCCGGGACTCCGGTACTGGTGCAGGTGCCGCGGCGCGGATACGTCCCGTCGCTGGCGTGTGCGCGCTGCCGCACCATCGCCCGGTGCCGGCACTGCACCGGGCCGCTGTCGCTGCAGGAAGGGGGCGCCGCGCTGCTCTGCCGCTGGTGCGGGCGGATCGACCCGACCCGCCGGTGCGCGCGCTGCGGTTCGGACGCGGTGCGCGCCGTGGTCGTCGGGGCCCGCCGCACCGCCGAAGAGCTCGGCCGCGCGTTTCCGGGCACGGCGGTGATCACCTCGTCGGGCGATGGCGTCGTGCCCGAGGTCGCGCCCGGACCGGCCCTGGTGGTCGCCACCCCGGGGGCCGAACCGCGCGCGTCCGGTGGTTACGGGGCGGCGCTGCTGTTGGACACGTGGGCGCTGCTGGGCCGGCAGGATCTGCGCGCCGCCGAGGACGCGTTGTGGCGCTGGATGAGCGCCGCCGCGCTGGTGCGTGCTCGCGGCGACGGCGGCGTGGTGCTGGTGATCGCCGAATCATCGCTTCCCACAGTGCAATCGCTGATCCGCTGGGATCCGGTGGGGCACGCGGAAGCGGAACTGACCGCCCGCGCCGAGGTGGGCCTGCCGCCGAGCGTGCACATGGCGGCCATCGACGGAACGCCCGACGCGGTGACCGCGCTGCTCGGCGAGGTCCGGCTCGCCGAACTGGAAGCCGACCTGCTCGGGCCGGTGGACCTGCCGGCCGGCGTGCGCCGCCCGGCCGGGACCCCGGCGGGCGTGGCGGTGACGAGAATGCTGGTGCGCGTGCCCCGCCGGCAGGGCCTGGCGCTGGCGGCCGCGCTGCGCCGCGGCGTCGGTGTGCTCAGCGCCCGGCAAACCCATGAGCCCGCCCGGGTCCAGATCGATCCGCTGCACATCGGCTAGCGGTCACAAACCGTTACCCTGGGCGACAGTATGTGCATGCAATATTTCCTGTTTACGACATTCGAAGGTTGCTACACTTTCTATTCCTTAGCCGCCGAGAGGCCGGAAACAATCCGGGGAGGGGCGATATGACAGCGGACAACGCGACCGTTGACGAGTCGTTGGATGTCATCACCGACGCTTTGCTGACGGCCTCCCGTTTGCTGATGGCGATCTCGGCCCGTTCGGTCGGGCAGGTCGACGAGACCATCACCATCGCGCAGTTCCGGACGCTGGTGATCCTGTCCAACCGCGGCCCGGTCAATCTGGCCACCCTGGCGGGTCTGTTGGGCGTGCAGCCGTCGGCCACCGGCCGGATGGTGGACCGGCTGGTCGCCGCCGGACTGATCGACCGCCTGCCGCACCCGACCTCGCGCCGTGAGCTGCTCGCCGCGCTGACCACGCGCGGACGCGACGTCGTCCACCAGGTCACCGCGCACCGGCGCACCGAGATCGCGGCCATCGTCGCGAAGATGCCGCCGCCCGAGCGCCACGGGCTGGTGCGGGCGCTGACCGCGTTCACCGCGGCCGGTGGCGAGCCAGACGTGCACCTGGACGCCGATATCGGCCTGTAGCCGCCGGGTCTACCCCGCCTAGTCGGTCCACTTGGTGGCGGTGAGCAGCAGGTACTCCCACCCCATGGTGCCGTCGGCGAGGTATTGCTGCGCGAGCTCGACGAGTTGGGCGTCGAGCTCGGCGGCCAGCACCCGGTTGTGGCCGATGTTCGCGTAGGCCTCGATCGTCGGGCCGTAGTGCCGCTTGAAGTAGGCGTGGACGTCTTCCGCGCTGGCGAACCGGTCCACCGCCAACATCCCACGCGCCGTGGTGATTTCGCCGACGCGGTCGCCCAGCAGCGCGGTGACGTAGCCGGGCCGTCCCCACAGCGCCGCCGGCGGCACGGGGTGCGACAGGCTTGGGCGATAGGGCCGGATGGTGGCCAGCATCCGCCCGAAGAAGCCCTCCGGGGTCCAGCTGATCACGCCGATCGTGCCGCCGGGCCGGCAGACCCGGACGAGCTCGCCGGCGGCGCGTTGCTGGTCGGGCGCGAACTGCACGCCGATCGCCGACATGACGACGTCGAATTCGCCGTCGCCAAACGGCAGCGCGTGCGCGTTGGCCTCCCGGTAGTCGATCGTCAGGCCCTGCGCCGCGGCCCGGTCCCGCGAGCGCAGGAGCAGCTCGGGGGTGAGGTCGGTGGAGACGACGGCCGCGCCGGCGGCGGCGGCCGGCAGCGAGATGTTGCCCGAGCCGGCGGCGACGTCGAGGACTCGGACGCCGGGCCCGATGCCGGTGGCCTCGACGAGGGCGGGGCCCAGCGGGGCCATCACTTCCTCGGCCATCAGGGCGTAGTCGCCCAGTGCCCAAACCGTGCGGTGTGTGGCGGCGACTCGGGCGTCGCTGATGGTGGAGTCGACGGTCATCAGACCTCCTTGGGGGAACGGAAAGGTTGTCTTCGACGTCGATGTCGACACGCGCGGTTTCACGCCGCTCGGATCATGACTACTAGAAATAGTAGTCATAAGCAATAGTGTACGCGCGCAATTCCGGTCTCCTCGGGTGGGTCCGGCCGGCCTCCGGCGCTTTCTAGACTGGGCCGGTGCGCCTTGTCTTCGCCGGTACTCCCGAGCCCGCGCTGCCCGCACTGCGCCGCCTCATCGACTCGCCACGCCACGACGTGATCGCGGTGCTGACCCGGCCCGACGCCGCCGCCGGGCGACGCGGCAAGCCGGAGCCGTCGCCGGTGGCCCGTGAGGCGCTCGACCGGGGCATTCCGGTGCTGCGGCCGTCGCGGCCCAACTCGGCGGAATTCGTCGCGGAGCTGTCGCGGCTGGCGCCGGACTGCTGCGCGGTCGTGGCCTACGGCGCGCTGCTGCGCGACGACCTGCTGGCGGTGCCCCCGCGGGGCTGGATCAACCTGCACTTCTCGCTGCTGCCCGCCTGGCGCGGCGCCGCGCCGGTCCAGGCGGCCATCGCGGCGGGGGACACCATCACGGGGGCCTCGACGTTCCAGATCGAGCCGAGTCTGGACTCGGGCCCGATCTACGGGGTGGTGACCGAGACGATCCGCCCGACCGATACCGCCGGGGAATTGCTTGAGCGACTGGCCATTTCGGGCGCGGCGCTGTTGTCGACCACGTTGGACGGCATCGCCGACTCGACGTTGACGCCGCGGCCGCAGCCGGCCGAGGGGGTCAGCGTCGCTCCCAAGATCACCGTGGAGCAGGCCCGGGTGCGCTGGGATCTGCCGGCACTCGTGGTGGAACGCCGCATTCGCGCCGTCACGCCCAACCCCGGCGCGTGGACCGTGATCGGCGACCTGCGCGTCAAACTCGGGCCGGTCGACGCCGCCGTCGCGTCCGGTTCGCCAGAACCGTTGCCGCCCGGCGCGATTCACGTCGATCGCAAAGGCGTCTGGGTCGGCACCGGTTCGGATCCGGTTCGCCTGGGTCAAATCCAGCCGCCCGGAAAGAAATTCATGAACGCGGTCGACTGGGCGCGCGGCGCCCGGCTCGACCCCGCGGTGCGGGCGACATGAGCGCCGGCCGTGACGGGCGCCAGCGCAACCGGCCGGACCGCCAGCCGGCCCGGCCGCAGCACCGGCCCGCGCAGCGGGATCGGCGGCCCGCTCCCGCGCAGCGGGATCGGCGGCCCGCCCGCCGGCCGCTGGACCCGGCCCGGGCAGCGGCGTTCGAGGTGCTCCGGGCGGTCAGCGAGCGCGATGCGTACGCGAACCTGGCGCTGCCCGCGCTGCTGCGCGAGCGCGGAATCACCGGCCGCGACGCCGCATTCGCCACCGAGCTGACGTACGGCGCGTGCCGCAGCCGTGGCCTGCTCGACGCGGTCATCGGCGCGGCCGCCGGGCGCACCCCGCAAGCCATCGACCCCGTCCTGCTCGACCTGCTGCGCCTGGGCGCGTATCAGTTGCTGCGCACCCGGGTCGACGCGCACGCCGCGGTGTCCACCACCGTCGAACAGGCGGGCATCGAATTCGATTCGGCGCGAGCGGGTTTCGTCAACGGGGTGCTGCGCACCATCTCCGGCCGCGACGAACAAGCCTGGGTCGCGGAGCTGGCGCCGGACCCGGCGCGGGATCCGATCGGGCACGCCGCGTTCGTGCACGCCCATCCGCGATGGATCGCCCAGGCCTTCGCCGACGCGCTGGGCGCGGCGGCGGGTGAACTCGACGCGGTGCTCGCCAGCGACGACGAACGGCCCCAGGTGCATCTGGCCGCGCGCGCCGGAGCGCTGACCGCCGCCGAGCTGGCGGACGCGGTGGGCGGCACCGTCGGGCGGTATTCGCCGTACGCGGTGTACCTGCCGGGCGGCGATCCCGGGCGGCTGGCGCCGGTGCGCGACGGTGCGGCGCTGGTCCAGGACGAGGGCAGCCAGCTGGTGGCGCGCGCGCTGACCCTGGCGCCGGTCGAGCGCGACGGCGGCCGCTGGCTCGACCTGTGCGCCGGGCCGGGCGGCAAGACGGCGCTGCTGGCGTCGCTGGGCACGGGATCCGGGGCCCACGTCACCGCGGTGGAGCCGGCCCCGCGCCGCGCCGACCTGGTGACCGAGAACACCCGCGGCCTGCCGGTCGACGTGCTGCGGGTCGACGGCCGGCACACCGACCTCGAGCCGGCG
Organism: Mycobacterium intracellulare ATCC 13950; assembly: GCF_000277125.1. Taxonomy (NCBI): domain Bacteria; kingdom Bacillati; phylum Actinomycetota; class Actinomycetes; order Mycobacteriales; family Mycobacteriaceae; genus Mycobacterium; species Mycobacterium intracellulare. Next base: position 3,468,554 of record NC_016946.1, on the reverse strand, counting down.
TTCGACCGGGTGCTCGTCGACGTGCCCTGCACCGGGCTGGGGGCGCTGCGCCGCCGGCCCGAGGCCCGGTGGCGCCGTCAACCGTCCGACGTGCCGGCACTGGCCAAGCTGCAGCGCGAGTTGCTGGGCGCCGCGATCGCGCTGACCCGTCCCGGGGGTGTGGTGCTCTATGCCACCTGTTCGCCGCACCTGGCCGAAACCGTCGGGGTGGTCGCCGACGCGCTGCGCCGCCATCCGGTGAGCGCGCTGGACACCCGGCCGTTGTTCGAGCCCGTCGACCACCTGGGCGACGGGCCTCACGTTCAGCTGTGGCCGCACCGGCACGGCACCGACGCGATGTTCGCGGCCGCGCTGCGCCGCGAAGCGGGGTAGCGGGGACGCGACACGAAGAACCCCGCCGCGGCCGCGCTGCGCCGCGAAGCGGGGTAGCGGGGACGCGACACGAAGAACCCCGCCGCGGCCGCGCTGCGCCGCGAAGCGGGGTAGCGCCGCCAGATGTGAACCGGCCCGCGCGGCTCAGTAGTCTGGCGCTCATGGCTGGCAACACGGAATCATCGAAGGGGCCCCTGATCGCACCGTCGATCCTTTCCGCTGACTTCTCCCGGCTCGCCGACGAGGCCGCCGCCGTGACCGGCGCCGACTGGCTGCACGTCGACGTGATGGACAACCACTTCGTGCCGAACCTGACCCTCGGGCTGCCGGTGGTGGAGAGCCTGCTGGCGGCCACCACCATCCCGATGGACTGCCATCTGATGATCGAGGACCCCGACCGCTGGGCGCCGCCCTACGCCGAGGCGGGGGCCTACAACGTCACCTTCCACGCCGAGGCCACCCAGAATCCGATCGCCGTCGCGCGCGACATCCGCGCCGCCGGCGCCAAAGCGGGGATCAGCGTGAAGCCGGGCACGCCGCTCGAGCCGTACCTGGAGATCCTGCCGCAGTTCGACACCCTGCTCATCATGTCGGTGGAGCCCGGCTTCGGCGGCCAGAGCTTCATTCCCGAGGTCCTGAGCAAGGTGCGCACGGCCCGCAAGCTGATCGACGCGGGGGAGTTGACGATCCTGGTCGAAATCGACGGCGGGATCAACGGGGACACCATCGAGCAGGCCGCCGAGGCGGGCGTCGACTGCTTCGTCGCCGGGTCGGCCGTCTACGGCGCCGCCGACCCGGAGACGGCGATCGACGCGTTGCGCCGTCAGGCCGCCGCCGCGTCCCCGCATCGGCGTCGATGACCGTTTCCCCGGGCGACGGCCTTGACGCCGCGATGCGCTTGGCGATCGAGCAGTCCACTCTCGTCAAGGGAACGACGTATCCGAATCCCCCGGTCGGCGCGGTCATCCTGGACGCCGGCGGGGAGGTGGTCGGCGTGGGCGGCACCGAGCCGGCCGGTGGCGATCATGCCGAGATCCTGGCGCTGCGCCGCGCCGGCGACCTGGCTGCGGGCGGGACCGTCGTGGTCACGCTCGAGCCGTGCAACCACTACGGCAAGACCCCGCCGTGCGTGAACGCGCTGCTGGACGCGAAGGTGGCCACCGTGGTCTACGCGGTCGCCGACCCGAACCCGCAGGCCGCCGGGGGCGCGGCGCGGCTCGAGGAGGCGGGCGTCGCGGTGCGCTCCGGAGTGCTGGCCGACGAGGTCGCCCGCGGGCCGCTGCGCGAGTGGCTGCACAAGCAGCGGACCGGGCTGCCGCATCTGACGTGGAAGTACGCCAGCAGCGTCGATGGCCGCAGCGCGGCCGCCGACGGCTCCAGCCAGTGGATTTCCAGCGAGGCCTCACGGCTGGACCTGCACCGCCGCCGCGGGGCATGCGACGCGATCGTGGTGGGCACGGGCACCGTGCTGGCCGACGACCCGGCGCTGACGGCCCGCTTGCCCGACGGCTCCCTGGCCGCGCGACAGCCGCTGCGGGTCGTCGTGGGGATGCGCGAAATACCTTCGGAGGCAAAGGTTCTCAACGACGATTCGCGAACCATGCTGATCCGGACGCACGACCCCGCCGAGGTGCTCAAGGCCGTGTCGGACCGCACCGACGTGCTGTTGGAGGGCGGCCCGACCCTGGCGGGCGCCTTCCTGCGGGCCGGGGCGGTGGACCGAATCCTCGCCTACGTCGCGCCGACCCTGTTAGGGGGACCGGTCACCGCGGTCGACGACGTCGGTGTGTCGACGATAACTCGGGCGTTGCGCTGGCAGTTCGACGGAATCGATCGGGTGGGACCCGACGTGGTACTCAGCCTGGTGCCGCGCAGCGCCTAGCGCTCGCTCAGCGAAACTTCTTGCGGCTCAGGGATTTCCGGTTCCTCGGCGTGTTCATTGCGGCCGCCGATCAGCAGACCCAGCAGCGCGCCCGCGATGCAGATCACGACGGTGGCCGCGAAGATGTCGCCGTACATCATGGCGAACGCCTTGAGGTACATCGTTCCCTGCGCGGCGATCCGCTCCAACAGGGTGGCGTCGGGCGGGATCGCGGCCGTCAGGCCCGCCACGATCTGGTTGAACCGGTACAGGCCCCACGCGCTGAGCGCGGCCACCCCGATCAGCATGCCCGTCATCCGGGCCACCACCACGGCCGCCGAGGCGATGCCGTGCTGGGCCGACGGGACGACGCGCAGCGCGGCCGACGTCAGCGGCCCGATCACCAGTCCGAGGCCGAAGCCCGCCACCAGCAGGTCGGCGTGCAGCACCGGGACGTTGAGCAGCCCCAGGATGTTGTGCTTCTGGCTCATCACGTCCTGGCGCCAGTAATGGATCAGCCAGTACCCGTACGCCGCGATGAGCAGCCCGACGAAGGTCACCGCCCGGTCGCCGACGCGGGTGGCGATCCACCCGCCCAGCACCGCCCCGATCGGCAGCGCGATCAAAAACCACAGCAACAGCCCGGCGGCCTGCGTCTGGGTTTGCCCCAGCACTCCCTGGCCGAACAGCTCGACGTCGACCAGGGTCACCATCAGCGCCGCGCCCGCGAACAACGAGGCGCCCAGCGCGGCCAGGAACGGCCGGAAGCGCACGCCGGCCGGTTCGATCAGCCGGGTCCGGGAGAACCGCTCCCACAGCAGGAACAGCACCCCGACCACGGCCGCGCCGATCACCAGCGGCAACCCGTAGCTGGGCAGGATCTGCTTGCCGTCGGGCTGCGGGTTGTACAGGCCGATCACGGCGAGCCCCAGCGCGACCGCGAGCAGCACGCCACCGACCAGGTCGACCTTCTCGGGCGTTTCGGTGCGTTCGTGCGACGGCAGGCTGAACTGGATCATCACCATCGCGATGAGGGTCAGCGGGACGTTGATCCAGAACACGTAGCGCCAGTCGTGGAACAGGAAGACGATGAAGATCCCGTACAGCGGGCCCAGCACGCTGCCGAGCTCTTGGGCGGCGCCGATGCCGCCGAGCACGCCGGCGCGGTTGCGCTGGGCCCACAGGTCGGCGCCCAGGGCGAGGGTGACCGGCAGCAGCGCGCCGCTGGCCACACCCTGGATCGTGCGGCCGCCGACCAGCAGGTGGAAATCGCCCCAATGACCGGCCAGCGCGGTGACCACCGAGCCGACCATGAACAGCGCCAGGCTGACCTGCAGCACCAGCTTGCGGCCGAACCGGTCGGACGCCCGGCCCAGCAGCGGCATGGCGGCGATGTAGCCCAGCAGGTACATCGTGATGATCCACGTGATGCGCTGCAGCTGATTGATGGGGATGTGAACGTCGCTCATGATGTCGCGCATGATCGTCACGACGACATAGGCGTCCAGGGCGCCCAGCAGAACCGCCAGGCTGCCGGCGCTGATCGCGACGCGGCGCCCGGTTTGTGTGGTCACGAGCTCACCGGGGGCTTGGTGACCTGAACCTGCTCGCCCCACTTCGACAGGGTGACCTCGGCGGAATTGCCCGAACTCTTCTCCAGGTTGGCGCGCACCAGCTGGTGGTCACCGGACTCCTGGATCCACACCGTGCTCGGGACCCGCTGGGTCGCGTTGAACTGCGGCACGATCTTGTTCACCGCGTCGGCCGAGACGTTGCCGCTGACCTTGATGGTGCTCTGCCCGTCGATGGTCTCGCGGCCCTCGGCCTTGGCGTCGCTGAAGTTCGCCAGCGCGTTGCCCAGCCCGCTGTCCGGGTTCAGCAGCACCGACACGTCGTAGATGTCGGACGCCTTGCCGAAATCGCTCCACTTGTTGGGGGTCAGCGTGGCGTACAGGGTCCCGTCGACGACCACGAAGTTGGCGTCGATGTCGGAGCCGCCCAAGGTGATGGTGGCGTTGCCCGACGCGGCGGTGGCCGGTGCCGTGGTGAGGTCGCCGTTGAGCGTCTTGATGGGGAGCCCGGGGATCTTGCCCTGGATGCTCAGCGCGATGTGCGCGCTCTGCACCTTCTTGGTGGCGTCGGCCGACTGCTTGACCAAGGTCGTGCCGTCGGGCAGTGGTGCGCCGCTCTGCTTTGAGCCCGACGAGCAGCCGGCGATCAAGGCGGTGGCGAGGGTCAGGGATGCGAGGACGGCCGATAGACGGCGGCGGGTCTGCATACTTCGCATCGTAGAGGGTGCCGGTGACTGCCCTGGTTAACGCGGGGCCCCGGTGTCGCCCGTGCGGTGGTGTTTGCCCTGCTCATCCGCGTGCGGGCGGGCCAATTAGCCTTAGGGGATGTTTACCGGAATTGTCGAGGAACTCGGGGAGGTGACGGGTCGCGACGTCCTTTCCGACGCGGCGCGGCTGACGATCCGCGGAGCCGTCGTGACCGCCGACGCGGGCCATGGCGACTCGATCGCCGTCAACGGCGTGTGCCTGACCGTCGCCGAGCTGCTGCCCGGCGGGCTGTTCACCGCCGACGTGATGGGCGAAACGCTGAACCGGTCCAACCTCGGCGCATTGCAGGTCGGCAGCCGGGTGAACCTGGAGCGCGCCGCGGCCGTCAACAGCCGGCTGGGCGGGCACATCGTGCAGGGCCACGTCGACGGGACGGGGCGGATCGTGGCCCGCTCGCCGTCCGAGCACTGGGAGGTCGTGCGCATCGAGATCCCCGCGGAGGTGGCCCGCTACGTCGTGGAGAAGGGGTCGATCACCGTCGACGGGATCTCGTTGACGGTGTCCGGGCTCGGCAGTGACCCGCGCGACTGGTTCGAGGTCTCGTTGATTCCCACCACCCGCGAACTGACCACCCTGGGCCAGGCTCCGATCGGGACGCAGGTGAACCTCGAAGTCGACGTGATCGCGAAATACGTCGAGCGGTTGATGTCCCGCTGATCAAGCCGTCGCAATAACGGCGCCGCCGGCGTGGTTCATACTGAATGCAACACGTGGGCTTCTCGTGTGGGCCGTTTTGACAGTGTTCCCCCTCGGAAAAGCGGGGACGGCGAGGTAGCAGGGATGACGAGGTTGGACTCCGTCGAGAGGGCGGTTGCCGACATTGCGGCCGGCAAGGCCGTCATCGTCATTGACGACGAGGACCGCGAGAACGAGGGCGATCTGATCTTCGCCGCCGAGAAGGCGACGCCGGAGATGGTGGCGTTCATGGTGCGCTACACCTCGGGATACCTGTGCGTGCCGCTGGACGGGGCGATCTGCGACCGCCTGGGGCTGCTGCCGATGTACGCCGTGAACCAGGACAAGCACGGCACCGCTTACACAGTCACGGTGGACGCGAAAGATGGTGTGGGAACCGGCATTTCGGCATCCGACCGCGCCACGACGATGCGGCTGCTCGCCAATCCCATCAGCGTCGCCGACGATTTCACCCGCCCCGGTCACGTGGTTCCGTTGCGCGCCAAGGACGGTGGCGTGCTGCGCCGGCCCGGTCACACCGAGGCCGCGGTCGACCTGGCCCGGATGGCCGGCCTGCAGCCCGCGGGCGCCATCTGCGAGATCGTCAGCCAGAAGGACGAAGGCTCGATGGCGCAGACCGACGAGCTGCGGGTGTTCGCCGACGAACACGACCTCGCCATGATCACCATCGCCGACCTGATCGAGTGGCGGCGCAAGCACGAGAAGCACATCGCCCGCATCGCCGAGGCCCGGATCCCGACTCGGCACGGCGAGTTTCGTGCCATCGGCTACGCCAGCATCTACGAGGAAGTCGAACACGTCGCGCTGGTGCGCGGCGAGATCGCCGGGCCGGACTCCGACGGCGACGACGTGCTGGTGCGCGTGCACTCCGAGTGCCTGACCGGTGACGTCTTCGGTTCCCGCCGCTGCGACTGCGGGCCGCAGCTGGACGCCGCCATGGCGATGGTCGCCCGCGAGGGACGCGGCATCGTGCTCTACATGCGCGGCCACGAGGGCCGCGGCATCGGCCTAATGCACAAACTGCAGGCCTATCAGCTGCAGGACGCCGGCGAGGACACCGTCGACGCCAACCTCAAGCTCGGATTGCCCGCCGACGCAAGGGATTACGGGATCGGCGCGCAGATCCTGGTCGACCTCGGCGTGCGCTCGATGCGGCTGTTGACCAACAACCCGGCCAAGCGCGTCGGGCTGGACGGGTACGGTCTGCACATCATCGAGCGGGTGCCGCTTCCCGTGCGCGCCAACGCGGAGAACATCCGTTACCTGATGACCAAGCGGGACAAGATGGGCCACGACCTGGCCGGGCTGGACGACTTTCACGAATCCGTCCACCTGCCAGGTGAATTCGGTGGTGCGTTGTGAATCGCGCCGCCGACGATGCAGAACGAAGTGATGCGCAGGAGCGGCGCCCATGAGCCCCGCCGAGGGGGTGCCGGAGGTTCCCCCGCTCGATGCGTCCGGCCTGCGACTGGCCCTCGTTGCGAGTACCTGGCACAGCGAGATCTGCGACGCACTGCTGGCGGGTGCCAGCAAGGTGGCCTCGGAATCGGGTGTCGACGACCCGACGGTGGTCCGGGTGATCGGCGCGATCGAGATTCCGGTGGTGGCCCAGGAGCTTGCCCGCAACCACGACGCCGTCGTCGCGCTGGGCGTCGTGATCCGTGGGCAGACACCGCATTTCGAATACGTCTGCGATGCGGTGACCCAGGGCCTGACCCGGGTGTCGCTGGACACTTCCACACCGGTGGCCAACGGGGTGCTGACCACCGACACCGAGCAGCAGGCACTGGACCGCGCCGGCCTTCCGGAATCGGCCGAGGACAAAGGGGCCCAAGCCACGCTGGCGGCCCTGACCACCGCGCTGACCCTGCGTGAGTTGCGCGCTCGGTCGTGACTGAGCCTCCCGACCGCGAGACCTGGGATGCGGTGTTGCGTCCCCACCGCACGCCGCTGTTCGCCTATGGGGCGGCGGTGCTCATCGCCGGCGCGCACATCGTGGTGGGGCTATTGCTCAAGGCGAGATCGACCGGCGTGGTTTTTCAGACTGCCGACCAGGTGGCGATCGCGGTGCTGGGGCTGGTCATCGCCGGCATCGTGCTGTTGTTCGCCCGCCCCCGGCTGCGGGTTGGGCCGTCGGGCGTATCGGTGCGAAACCTGCTGGGAGACAAGCTGATCGAGTGGCCCGATGTTGTCGACGTCTCGTTTCCGGTGGGCCACCGCTGGGCGCGCATCGATTTGCCGGACGACGAGTACATCCCGGTGATGGCCATCCAGGCCGTCGACAAGGGCCGCGCGGTGGAGGCCATGGACACGGTGCGCGCGTTGCTGACGCGCTATCGGCCGGACCTGCCGGCCTCCTGAGCGCCGTACAGGCCGGCGGGCTCGCTGCGTACCCGCAGCGGCCCGCCGCCTGACTACCTATCGCTTGAGTCGGAGACCCGTATCGGAGGCACTCAGTATCGGGTGCAGTCCGTCATCATCTGCTGGAAAATCGGCAGGGCCTGCTGCGCCCCCTGGTTGTGCTCGATCGCGTGCAGCAGGTTCACGCGCTGATCGGGCGACGACGCCAGGTACTGCTGCAAAAACTGCTGGTTCGGCGGCGACTGGTCGAGGTACTGGGCGGCCATCGGGTTCTCCGCGTGCACGGCCCGCATCGCCTGGTCGTAGCTACAGGTCGTGTTGATCATCGGACCGTAATCGGGGCTGGCCGATGCGACCCCGGCCCCAGCGGTCGACGCCAAAGCCAAGCCGCCGACGGTGACGGCCAGTCTGGCCCACGAGCGCTTCATCATTTACGGACTCCCTCCATTGCTGTGCCCCCACTCTAACGTTGAGTTAGAGGCTTGGTAGCCAGAACCGGCGCCGCCCAAACCGCCGGCAACGCTTACGGGCCGCTCAGGGGGCGTCCGTCTGCCCCGGTTCCGCCCCCTCGCTTTCGGGGCCCCAGCTGCTCGGTAGCAGCGGCATCCGGGGTCCGTCGTCCAAGGAATCGGCGCCGATTGTGGTCAGCCCCACTGGGGCCGCATCGGGCCCGCGGGCGGTGCCGGCGAACCCCAGGGGCCCCGCCCCCCGGTCCGTGGCCGTCGCCGTGGTTTTGCCGGCGGCATCGGGCTCCGGGTCGGCGTCGAGGTATTCGTGGCGGCGGCCGGGGTCGATCAGGCCGGGCCGCTGGCGGCGCCGGCGCCGGGCCTGTTCCCGCCGGGCCGGGGCGGTCGCCGCGGCCGCGGTGCCGGGTTCGGCCGATCTCTGCTCTGATCGCGCGCCGGCCGGGAGGTTCGCACCGGCGCCGATGCCCGGCGGGCCGACGACGTAGGGGTAATCGAAGCCGGCGACGGCGGTCGCGGGTGGCGCCGCGGGCGCCGCGGCGGACGCCGGGGCCGCCGCCGGTGCGGGCGCGGGCGCCGCGGCCGGCGTTGCGGCCGGGGCGGGTGCGCTCAGGCCGGGCGCCATCGCGACGGGCGCTCCGGTGTGGGACGGCGCCGGCGCGGCCGCCACCCCGGGCAGGGTGGGCGCGGGTTGGGCGACGCCGGCCAGCCCGGCCAGCCCGGCCAGGCCGGCCGCCGCGGCGACGGGGAGGAAGGGGACGATCAGCCCGACCGAGAGCTGAGTCAACTGCGGCACTTGGGGAATGAAGGTGTAAAGCGACTCGCCGGCCCAGTGCGGAACCTTGAGGAGTAGCGGGTCAGTCAGCAGGCTGTGGATGGCCGTGGACGGGTTGGACCCAGGCTGGTTCAGGTCCGTGGTGAGTTCTTGGGCGACCATCTGCACGCGATCTACCCACCAGCTCAGCTGATTTGCCCCCCCGCCCGCATCTTGGTTCGGGGGGTTGGTCAGCTGGATCGGCGGGGGTGGCGCGGTGGGCGGGACCCACGTCATCGCGGTCTGGGACACCGCTTCATACATCGCCATCGCGGTGGCTGCCCGCAGCCACATCTGCAAATACTCGAACTCGTTTTGCGCGATCGGAATCGTATTGACACCAAGGAAATTCGTCGCTATCAGGGAGGCGTTCAGGGCTTTGTTGGCTGCTATCTCTGCCAGTGTCGGCATGGCCGCCACCGCGGCGTTGTACGCCGCGATCACGGTGTCGTGCTCGAGGGCCGCCGCCGTGGCGTTGGCGCTGTTCTGTAAAAGCCAGGCCAGGTACGGCACATGCGCGGCCACGAACTTCTCCGCGGTGGGACCCTGCCACGTCCCGGCCTGCACCTCGGCCAACAACTCGCTGAGTTCGGTAGCCGCCGTGTCGTATTCGGCGCTCAAGTTCAGCCACGCCGTCTCCGAGTTCAACAACGAGGCGGGCCCCGGGCCGGTGGTGAGCGCCGCCGAATTCACTTCCGGTGGAAAGGCCGCCCAGATCGGCATCGTCATCGTTGGCCACCCTCGTCGTTGCGACACTGCGATTCGTTCGAAGGCTGCGGTCGCCGATGTCGCGTGGCAGTGACGAGGGCGGCCGCGGTGCGGACAGCGGTCCGCATGTCATGAAGTTTATCGCCAGAGTGTCCGCAAATACGGATACGATTCCCGACTTTCACCGGAAATGCGAAGGTATTTGTCAGTCAGTGGACAGCCGGGCAAGGAACCCGTTCAACAGGAGCGTCTGAACCAACCCCGTCTGCTGCGGGGCGCTCAGGCCGGGCAGCTCGCCGACCCGGAAGGGCTCGGTGCTCGACGCGAGGAACCGCATCGCGGCCTCGTGGTCGAGGCCGGCGGCCACCGACAGCTGAGCGAAGTGCAGGACAACGCGATCGGCGGCGCGGGTCACCCGCGCGTAGAGCGGCTGGTGCTTGCGCACCAGCGTCCGGGCGTCGATTCCGGCCGTGTCGCTCACCCGCCCGACCGGTGGGCATCGGCCGCGCCGGACCAGGACGTCCTCCAATGCGCCGAGGCCGTCGGCGACGATGTCGGGGCCCTCGACGGTGCGCAGGGTGTCGTGCACCAGGTCTTCCAGGCCGGCGCGGGCGCCCGCGTCGTCCAGGTGCCGCGGCGACAGGCGGGTGTGCAGCCGGGGGTCGCGCAAACTCAGCGCGTAGAGCGCGTGCGTGACGAGCGTGAGCACGGTGGGTGCGTGCAGCCCGATCGTCAGATGGACGGATGGCTCCGAGCGCGTTTCGGCCGAATGCACTTGGCCGCGTGGCAGATACAGCACGTCGCCGGCGCGCAGGCACACGTCGGTCGCCGCCGCCGGCCCGTCCGTCCCGACCCCTTTGCGGCTTTCGATCTCGTGTGGCGGCACGGGGGCGCCGGTGGACACATGCCACGTCTTGGATCCCCTGATCTGCAGGACCAGCACGTCGTGCGGGTCGTAGTGCGGGGCAAAGCCGGTGGCGTCGGGCGGCGTGACGTAGGCGTTGACCCGCGTCGGGAAGTTCAGCTCGACCTCGAGGGAATGCGACAGCGTCGCGACCGTGCGCAGGTACCGCTCGAGGCCGTTCAGCACGATGGTGTACCCGTCGGCGAGGCCCTCGCGGGCGCGGTCCGGGTCGAGGCTGCCGTCGCCGCGGCGATAGCTCGCCGGATCCCTGTCCTGGCCGCCCTTCACCAGCCGCACGGCCGACGGCTCCGCTCGCATCTGCTCGAGGAGTTCGTCGGCCGCGGGCAGCAGGCCGTCGAAGTAGCCCGGCTCGCCACGCTGGATGTGGTGGTGCCTGATCGCCCAGATCTCGTCGAGGAACGCCTCGACCGAAACCGGCCGCAGCAACCAGGCGAGCGAGGACTCGGCGGCCAATGTTCCTCCCAACCCTTCCCGGCCTCCCCAACGTTCGTGGGCACCACAGTAGACCGGCGCCCCGCCTTTCTCGGCACGTCGTTCCCGGCTACTAGCCTGGATCTGTGCCAGATCCCGCCACGTACCGCCCGGCGCCCGGGTCCATCCCGGTGGAGCCGGGCGTCTACCGATTCCGGGATCCGCACGGCCGGGTCATCTACGTTGGCAAGGCCAAGAGCCTGCGCAGCCGGCTCACGTCCTACTTCTCCGACATCTCCGGCCTGCACCCGCGAACGCGGCAGATGGTCACCACCGCGGCCAAGGTCGAGTGGACGGTGGTCAACACCGAAGTCGAGGCGCTGCAGCTCGAATACAACTGGATCAAGGAATTCGACCCGCGGTTCAACGTCCGCTACCGCGACGACAAGTCGTATCCGGTGCTGGCGGTCACCCTCAACGAGGAATTCCCGAGGTTGATGGTCTATCGCGGCCCGCGCCGCAAGGGCGTCAGGTACTTCGGCCCCTACTCGCACGCCTGGGCCATCCGGGAAACGCTGGACCTGCTCACCCGGGTTTTCCCGGCGCGCACCTGTTCGGCGGGAGTGTTCAAGCGGCACAGGCAGATCGACCGTCCGTGCCTGCTGGGCTACATCGACAAATGCTCGGCGCCGTGCATCGGCAGGGTCAGTGCCGAACAGCATCGTCAGATCGTGGACGATTTCTGCGACTTCCTGTCCGGCAAGACCGACCGGTTCGCCCGCGAGCTCGAACAGCAGATGAACGCCGCGGCCGAGCGTCTCGATTTCGAGCGGGCCGCGCGGCTGCGTGACGACCTCGGCGCGCTGAAGCGGGCGATGGAAAAGCAGGCCGTGGTGCTCGGTGACGGGACCGACGCCGACGTGGTGGCCTTCGCCGACGACGACCTCGAGGCCGCGGTGCAGGTGTTCCACGTGCGCGGCGGCCGGGTCCGCGGTCAGCGCGGCTGGATCGTCGAAAAGTCCGCCGACCCGGGCGATTCCGGCGAGGAACAGTTGGTCGAGCAGTTTTTGACGCAGTTCTACGGCGAGCAGGCCGAATTGGGCGGCGCCGCAGACGAATCGGTGAACCCGGTGCCTCGGGAGGTGCTGGTGCCCTGCCTACCGTCCAACGCCGACGAGCTGACGAGCTGGTTGTCCGGCCTGCGCGGGTCCCGAGTCGTCTTAAGGGTGCCGCGGCGCGGTGACAAACGCGCGCTGGCCGAAACCGTGCAGCGCAACGCGAAAGAAGCCCTGCAGCAACACAAGCTGAAGCGGGCCGGTGATTTCAACGCCAGATCCGCTGCGCTGCAGAATATTCAGGAAGCCCTCGGGCTGTCCGAGGCGCCGCTGCGCATCGAATGTGTGGACATCAGCCACGTGCAGGGCACCGACGTGGTGGGCTCGCTGGTGGTGTTCGAGGACGGTCTGCCACGCAAATCGGACTACCGGCACTTCAGCATCCGGGAGGCCGCCGGACAGGGGCGCTCCGACGATGTCGCCTCCATCGCCGAGGTGACCCGGCGCCGCTTCGCGCGCCACCTCAGCGAGCAGAACGACCCGAATATGCTTTCGCCGGAAGGGAAGTCCCGCCGCTTCGCCTACCCACCGAACCTGTACGTCGTCGACGGCGGCGCGCCGCAGGTCAACGCGGCCAGCGCGGTGCTCGAAGGGCTCGGCATCACCGACGTCGCGGTGATCGGGCTGGCCAAGCGGCTCGAAGAGGTGTGGGTGCCCTCGGAACCCGACCCCGTCATCATGCCGCGCAACAGCGAGGGTCTTTACCTGCTGCAGCGTGTCCGCGACGAGGCGCACCGGTTCGCGATCGCCTACCATCGCAGCAAGCGATCCAAGCGAATGACGGCATCGGTGCTGGATTCGGTGCCAGGATTGGGCGAACATCGCCGCAAGGCACTGGTAAGCCATTTCGGATCGATAGCCCGCCTCAAGGAGGCCACCGTCGACCAGATCACCGCAGTTCCCGGCATCGGCGTCGCCACCGCCACCGCCGTCCTGGAGGCGCTGCGACCCGAGCAGGCCCCCGACGAGTCCAGGGCCGCGCAATGACGGGTCCGGGCGAGTTGGCGGGGAATCACTCGGTGGACGCCCCGGCCGGTATCGACGTCGTTCTGGTGACGGGGTTGTCCGGGGCCGGGCGGGGTACGGCGGCCAAGGTGCTCGAGGACCTCGGCTGGTATGTGGCCGACAACCTGCCCCCGCAGCTGATCACCCGGATGGTCGACCTCGGCATGGACGCGGGGTCGCGGATCACCCAGCTGGCGGTGGTGATGGACGTGCGGTCGCGGGGCTTCACCGGAGATCTGGATTCGGTGCGCACCGAGCTGGCGACCCGAAACATCGCCCCGCGGGTGGTGTTCATGGAAGCATCCGACGACATGTTGGTGCGCCGCTACGAGCAGAATCGGCGCAGCCACCCGCTGCAGGGCGATCAGACGCTGGCCGAGGGCATCGCGGCCGAGCGCCGGATGCTGGCATCGGTGCGCGCCACCGCCGACCTGATCATCGACACGTCGACGCTGTCGGTGCGGGGCCTGCGCGAGACCATCGAGCGGGCGTTCGGCAATGACGCCGGCGCGACCACCAGCGTCACGGTCGAGTCGTTCGGTTTCAAGTACGGCCTGCCGATGGACGCCGACATGGTGATGGACGTGCGATTCCTGCCGAACCCACACTGGGTCGACGAATTGCGCCCCCGCACCGGGCAGGACCCCGCGGTGCGGGATTACGTGTTGAGCCAGCCCGGCGCGGCCGAGTTTCTCGACGCCTACCATCGACTGCTATCTCTGGTCGTGGACGGCTACCGCAGGGAGGGCAAGCGCTATATGACGGTCGCCATCGGCTGCACGGGGGGGAAGCATCGCAGTGTCGCGATCGCCGAGCAATTGATGCAGTTGCTGAACGCCGATCACCAGCTGTCGGTGCGCGTGCTGCACCGGGATCTGGGTCGCGAATGAGCGAGCCGTTCAACCGGGGCATCGTCGCGCTGGGCGGCGGACACGGCTTGTACGCGACCTTGTCGGCGGCCCGGCGTCTCACCCCCTACGTCACCGCCGTGGTGACGGTCGCCGACGACGGCGGATCCTCGGGCCGGCTGCGCGGCGAACTCGGCGTGGTGCCGCCCGGCGACCTGCGAATGGCGTTGGCGGCCTTGGCTTCTGACAGTCCACATGGGCGTCTGTGGGCGACCATCCTGCAGCACCGGTTCGGTGGCAGCGGCGCTCTGGCGGGGCATCCGATCGGCAATCTGATGCTGGCTGGCCTGTCGGAGGTGCTGGCCGATCCGGTGGCCGCCCTCGACGAGCTCGGGCGCATCCTGGGCGTCAAGGGCAGGGTGCTGCCGATGTGCCCGATCGCCCTGCAGATCGAGGCCGACGTGTCCGGCCTGGAAGGCGACCCGCGGATGTTCCGGGTGATCCGCGGCCAGGTGGCGATCGCGACCACCCCGGGCAAGGTGCGCCGGGTGCGGCTGCTGCCGGACCACCCCCCGGCCACCCGGCAGGCCGTCGACGCCATCATGGCCGCCGACCTGGTGGTGCTGGGCCCCGGCTCGTGGTTCACCAGCGTGATCCCGCACGTGTTGGTGCCCGAGCTGGCGGCGGCGCTGCGGGCGACGTCCGCGCGGCGCGCCCTGGTGCTCAACCTGGTGGCCGAGCCGGGGGAGACCGCCGGGTTCTCCGTCGAGCGTCATCTGCACGTGCTGGCCCAGCACGCTCCGGGATTTACCGTGCACGACATCATCATCGACGCCGACCGGGTGCCGAGTGAGCGGGAACGCGAGCAACTGCGCCGCACCGCCACCCTGCTGCATGCCGAGGTCCACTTCGCTGACGTGTCCCGACCTGGTACACCTTTACATGATCCAGGCAAGCTCGCGGCGGCCCTGGACGGGGTCCGGGCGGCCCGCAAGGGTCCGGAAGCGGCTCCGGCCACGGCCACCGCGGATATTCGGGTCGACGGTGCAAAACCACCACCAGGTGGGGATGGGCCCGCCGGCAGCGGACCAAGGGGTGACGACTCGTGGCGATGACGACCGAAGTCAAGGACGAACTGAGCCGCCTGGTCGTGAAATCGGTCAGCGCGCGCCGGGCGGAGGTCACGTCCCTGCTGCGGTTCGCCGGAGGGCTGCACATCGTGGGCGGCCGCGTCGTGGTCGAGGCCGAGGTCGATCTCGGCAATGTCGCCCGGCGGCTGCGCAAAGACATTTTCGAACTTTACGGCTACACCGCCGTCGTGCATGTGTTGTCCGCCAGCGGAATTCGCAAAAGCACCCGGTACGTGTTGCGGGTGGCCAACGACGGTGAAGCGCTGGCCCGCCAGACCGGGCTGCTCGACAACCGCGGCCGCCCGGTGCGCGGGCTGCCGGCCCAGGTGGTGGGCGGCAGCGTCGGCGACGCCGAGGCCGCGTGGCGGGGGGCCTTCCTGGCGCACGGGTCGCTGACCGAGCCGGGACGGTCCTCGGCGCTGGAGGTCAGCTGCCCCGGCCCGGAGGCGGCGCTGGCGTTGGTGGGCGCGGCGCGGCGGCTGGGAGTCAGCGCGAAGGCCCGCGAGGTGCGTGGCGCCGACCGGGTGGTGGTGCGTGACGGCGAGGCGATCGGCGCGTTGCTGACCCGGATGGGCGCCCAGGACACCCGGCTGGTGTGGGAGGAGCGCCGGATGCGCCGCGAGGTGCGGGCCACGGCCAACCGGCTCGCCAACTTCGACGACGCCAACCTGCGCCGCTCGGCGCGCGCGGCGGTCGCGGCGGCCGCCCGGGTGGAGCGGGCGCTGGAGATCCTCGGCGACACCGTCCCCGACCATTTGGCCTCGGCCGGCAAGCTGCGCGTCGAGCATCGTCAGGCGTCGCTGGAGGAGCTCGGCCGGCTCGCCGACCCGCCGATGACGAAAGACGCTGTGGCCGGCCGCATTCGGCGGTTGCTGTCGATGGCCGACCGCAAGGCGAAGATCGAGGGCATTCCCGACACCGAGTCGGCGGTGACGCCGGATTTGCTGGAAGACGCCTAACTGGTCGCGCGAATCACTGTTCGCAAGGGGTGGCGGGGGCTACGGTCGGGGAATGAAACGGCTTTCGAGCGTTGATGCGGCGTTTTGGTCGGCCGAAACCGCGGGCTGGCACATGCACGTGGGGGCGCTGGCGATCTGCGACCCGAAGGAATGCTCCGAGTACAGCTTTGCGCGACTGCGCGAGCTGATCATCGAGCGGCTGCCGGAATTGCCGCAGTTGCGGTGGCGGGTCACCGGGGCGCCATTCGGCCTGGACCGGCCGTGGTTCGTCGAGGACGAGGACCTGGACCCCGACTTCCACATCCGGCGCATCGCGGTTCCGGCGCCCGGCGGTCGGCGCGAACTCGAGGAACTGGTGGGGCGGTTGATGTCCTACAAGCTGGACCGCGCCCGGCCGCTGTGGGAGATGTGGGTGATCGAGGGTGTCGAGGGCGGCCGGATCGCGTCGCTGACCAAGATGCACCACGCCATCGTCGACGGCGTCTCGGGCGCTGGCCTGGGTGAGATCCTGCTGGACGTCACGCCGGAACCGCGACCGCCGCAACAGGAGACGGTCGGATCGCTGGTGGGGTTGAATATTCCGGGCATCGAGCGGCGTGCGGTGGGCGCGCTCATCAACGTCGGCGTCAAGACGCCGTTCCGCGTCGCGCGGCTGGTGGAGCAGACGGTGCGCCAGCAGATCGCCACGCTGGGGGTGCGCAGCAGGCCGCCGCGCTACTTCGAAGCGCCGAAAACCCGCTTCAACGCGCCGGTTTCGCCACACCGGCGCATCACCGGCTGCCGCGTCGAACTGGCCCGCGCCAAGGTCGTCAAGGACGCCTACGGTGTGAAGCTCAACGACGTGGTGCTGGCGCTGGTGGCCGGCGCCGCCCGCGACTACCTACTCAAACGCGGTGAGTTGCCTGCCAAACCGCTCATCGCGCAGATCCCCGTGTCGACGCGCACCGACGAGAACAAGGATGACGTCGGCAACAAGGTGAGCTCGATGACCGTCTCGTTGGCCACCCACATCGAAGACCCCGGGGAACGGCTGCGGTCCATCCACGAAAGCACCCAGAACGCCAAGCTGATGGCCAAGGCGTTGTCGGCGCACCAAATCATGGGGCTGACCGAGACGACACCGCCGGGGTTGTTGGGGCTGGCCGCGCGGGCATATACCGCCAGCGGTCTGTCGCGAAACCTGGCCCCTATCAACCTGGTTGTCTCGAATGTGCCCGGCCCGTCGTTCCCGCTGTACATGGCCGGCGCCAAGCTCGATTCGCTGGTGCCGCTGGGGCCCCCGGTGATGGACGTCGCGCTGAACATCACCTGCTTCTCCTACACGGATTACCTCGACTTCGGCTTCGTGACGACGCCCGAAGTGGCCAACGACATCGACGACATGGCCGATCGCATCGAGCCGGCGCTCACCGACCTCGAAAAGGCCGCCGCGCGGGAGAACAGCCCCAACTAGGCCTGCTGCCAGGCGATCTCACGACTATGAGGCGCCGCCATTTGACCTAGCGGCGATCGCGAGCGCGGCGCAGCCGGGCGAGGCGGGTCGGCGCCATCGGAGCTAGCAGCGATGGCAAAAAGTGTTATGCGGCGCCGGGATTGTCGGCTTCTGCGTCGTCGTGGTGTTCGTGGTGGAGGAGTTTTTCGGGGTGGTGGTAGGTGTTGGTGCGGGGTTGGCCGCGCTCGAGGTGGGGTGGTGGTTTCCATTCGGTGTCGCCGCGGGGGTTTTTGCGGGTGGTCCAGCCGCCGGGGTTGAGCATGCGGTGATGGGGGCCGCAGGCGAAGGTGAGCTGGTTGATGTCGGTGCTGTGACACTTGCTGTAGTCGGTGGTGTGGTGGACTTCGCAGTAGTAACCCGACACGGTGCAGCCCGGGGCGGTGCAGCCGCGGTCCTTGGCGTACAACACGATTCGTTGTCCCGGGGAAGCCAGCCGCTTGGTGTGATACAACGCCAGGGCCTTGCCCTTATCGAAAATCGCCAGGTAGTGATGGGCGTGGCGGGCCAGGCGGATGACCTCACTCATCGGCAGGATGGTGCCCCCGCCGGTCAGGGCTCGCCCGGCGGCGGCCTCCAACTCGGCCAGGGTGGTGGTGACGATGATGGAGGCCGGTAACCCGTTGTGCTGACCCAACTCCCCGGAGGCCAACAGCCCACGCAGCCCGGCCAGCAGGGCGTCATGGCCGCGCTGAGCAGCCGAGCGGGTATCACGGTCGATGGCGGCTTGGCTGGGCGTCCCGTCGACGCACGGGGTGTCGTCGAGCGGGTTGCACATGCCCGGGGCGCCGAGTTTGGCTTCCACGGCTTCCAGCGTGGCGCGTAGTTCGGGGGTGATCAGGCCCCGCAACTCCGACATGCCGTCGGCCTGTTGTTTGCCTAGGGTCACCCCGCGGCTGCGGGCGCGGTCCTCATCGGTGAAAAGGCCGTCGGGATTGAGGCAATCTTCCAGGACGCGGGCCAGGCCGTCGAGTTCGTCGGGCCGGTGATAGGCGGCGTGGCCGGCCAGGTCGGCCTCGACGCGCTCGCGGGTGGCTGGGTCGATCCAGCCGGGCAGGCGGCGAAAGAATCGGCGGATCACCGCGACATGGGCGGCGCCGAGTTCACCGCGGGCCTGGGCGGCGGCGGTGGCGGCCAACACCGGGGGCAAGGGTTCACCGGTCAGGCCGTGGCGCGGGCCCAGATCGGCGGCGTCTTTGACCCGCCGGGCGGCCTCGGTGTGGCTGATCCGCAGCCGGTCGGCGATCGCCTGATCCAGCGGGCCGCCGAGTTCTTGGATGCTGGCTTGGCGGGCCAGGTGATTGATCAACGCATGCTCAGCCACCGGCAGCCGGCGGCGCGTCTTTTCGCAGCGCTCTAACAGCGCCAGGCACTCCCGAGGAGCCAGCGCATCAAAACTCAGCCCCGCCACGCCCTCGATCGCGGCATCAAGCGCGTCGAAGGCCGCGCTGATCGCGTCCCGATCGATGATGCCGCCCGAACTCATACCACGAACCTATCGAGGCCCACCGACACAAAACCCCGCATTGTGACCACAGAAGCCACAGTGACACAAGGGAATTCAATATCCGTTTCCGATATCCGAAACCGTGTCGGCGGGAGCGCGGGCGGCTCGTGTCGCCGGGAGCGCGGGCGGCTCGGGGCGCGGGAGCGCGCGCGGGCCGCGGCGCCGGAACGCGCACGGCTCGGGGCACCGCCTCGGTCGGCCGAAAGCGGTCCTAGTCGCGCTGGGGCGGACGCGTCGCGTACACCCACGACAAGAACCGCGCCACGGCCTCCGCGGAACGGTGGGCCCGCGGGGAACTGAAGATGTCGAAAGCGTGTTGGGCGTGCGGCAATTCGGCGTAGGCGACCGGTGACTTGGACACCGCGCGCAGCTCCTCGACGAACTCCTGCGCCTCGCCCACCGGGATCAGCGAATCGTCGTGCCCGTGCAGGACGAAGAAGGGTGGCGCGTCGGCGCGGAGCCGACGGATCGGTGAGGCGTCGACGTAGATGTCGCGGTGGGTGCTGAATTTCCGCTTGACGACGAACTTTTGGAGCAACTCCACGAATTCGCGCCGGCCCTCGCCCTCGGTGGAAAACCAGTCGTAGCGCCCGTACACCGGGACCGCGGCGACCACCGACGTGTCGGCCTCCTCGAAGCCGGGCTGGAACGCCGGGTCGTTGGGTGTCAGCGCCGCCAGCGAACACAGATGGCCACCGGCCGAACCGCCCGTGATCGCCACGAAATTCGGATCCCCGCCGTAGCGGGAGATGTTCTCCTTCACCCAGGCCAGCGCGCGCTTGACGTCGACGATGTGGTCGGGCCAGGTGTGCCGCGGCGACACCCGGTAGCCGATGGACACGCACACCCAACCGCGCGCGGCCAGGTGACTCATCAGCGGATAGGCCTGGGGCCGGCGCATTCCGATCACCCACGCGCCGCCGGGCACCTGCACCAGCACCGGCGCCTTGCCGTCGCGCGGTAGATCGTGGCGGCGCCAGATGTCGGCCAGATTGGCGCGGCGGTGCGGCCCGTAGGACACCACGTTCGTCTTCTCGACGTAGCGGCGCCGCGCCACCGTATTCCCCAGCGGCAGGGTGCGACGCCCGCTGCGGGTGGGCTTGGTCTGCGGCAGCTTGTCGAGCGCCTCTTCATAGTCGTCGCCGAGTTGCTCGCGCAGCCCCGCCTCCAGCACCGGCCCGGGGGTCGTCACGCCGCGATACTTGATCACCGCCAGGATGGCCCAGGACGCCGCCGTCAGCGCCAGCGCCACCTTCCCGCGACGTCCCGCGAAGTCGCCGCGCCGCCCGCGCCGCAGCACGTCCAAAAGCGAAGCGGAGAAGTACACGCCCGGCACCTCGGACGCCGGCCACCCGAACCAGAAGACCAGCACCGTGCTGTAGCCCTTGCGGGCCAGCGGCCGTAAACCGTTGGCGGCGTTGGCCAATTCCAGCGTGGCGCGCACCAGTGGCCTGGGCCTTCTGATCATCCGGGTGAACCGCATCAGCCGCCGACCCGTGCTCGCAGCTCCGCGCGCAGGATCTTGCCCGTGCTGCTGCGGGGGAGTTCATCCAGGACCGCGATCTCGCGCGGCACCTTGTAGTTGGCGAGGTTGTCCCGCACGTGTTGCTTGAGGGCGTCGGGGGTAGCGCCGGCGCCCGGCTCCAGCACCACGAACGCCGCCAGCCGCTGGCCGTATTGTTCGTCGTCGACGCCGATCACCGCCGCCTCGGCCACGTCGGGATGTGCTGCGAGCGCCTTCTCCACCTCGATCGGGTAGACGTTCTCGCCGCCGGACACGATCATCTCGTCGTCGCGGCCGACGACGAACAGCCGGCCCGCGGAATCCAGATACCCGACGTCGCCCGACGACATGAATCCGGCGTGAAAGTCTTTCGTGCTGCCCGAGGTGTAGCCGTCGAACTGGGTGTTGTTGCGCACGTAGATGCTGCCGACCTCGCCGGCGGGCAGCTCGTTGAATTCCGGGTCCAGGATGCGGATTTCGGTTCCACCGGCGGGCCGGCCCGCGGTGTCGGGCGCCGCGCGCAGGTCGGCCGGCGTGGCGGTGGCGATCATGCCCGCCTCGGTGGCGTTGTAGTTGTTGTAGATCACGTCGCCGAACTCGTCCATGAACGCGGTGACGACGTCGGGGCGCATCCGCGAACCGGATGCCGCGGCGAACCGCAGGGACCGGCCGCTGTAGCGGCGCCGCACCTCGGTCGGCAGATCCATGATCCGGTCGAACATCACCGGCACCACCACCAGGCCGGTCGCCTTGTGCCGGTCGATAAGGTCCAGGGTGGCCTCCGGGTCGAATTTGCGCCGGGTGATCACCGGGCAGGCGAACGACGCCGCGAGCAGCAGCTGGGAAAAGCCCCAGGCGTGGAACATCGGCGCCACGATCACGATGGGCTCCTCCGCCCGCCACGGCGTGCGGTCCAGGATCGCCTTCAGCGTTCCGATTCCCGCGTTGCCGCCAGATTGCTTGGCGCCCTTGGGCGTTCCGGTGGTGCCGGAGGTGAGCAGGATCATCTTGCCCTTGCGCCCGGTGCGCTGGGGTTGAGCGCCTGCCCGGGCCGCGATCAGCCCCTCGACCGTGCGCTCATGCTCGGCATCGGTCCACGCCAAGATGCGGGTCGCGTCAGGCGTGCCGGCCAGCGCGCGGTCCACCGTCTCGGTGAACTCCTCGTCGTAGATGACGGCGTCGACGCCCTCGCGGGTCACCACGTCGGCCAGCGCCGGCCCGGCGAACGACGTGTTGAGCAGCAGGATGTCCGAGCCGATCCGGTCGGCGGCCACCAACGCCTCGACGAAACCGCGGTGATTGCGGCACATGATCCCGATGACGCGGGGCTGGCCCGACGGCAACCCCTGCAGCGCCGCGGCGAGCGCGTTGCACCGCTCATCGAGTTCGCGCCAGGTCAGGCTGCCCCGCTCGTCGATCAGCCCGGGCCGATCCGGGCAGCGTTGGGCGGCGCTGGCGAACCCTGACGTCATGCCCATGCCTTCGCGGCGCATGGCCGCGGCGATCCGCACGTAGCGATCCGGGCGCATGGGCGCGATCAGTCCGGCGCGGCGCATGGTGCCGATCAGACCAAGGGTCTCGCTCAAAGGGTTTGGCATGACTCAGCCGAGGATCGGGAACCGGCGCTTGGCGGCGAGCTCGGTCAGCGCCTCCTGCATCACCGAGCGCACGTACTCGTCGACCTCGTCGATGTCGGGGTCCTCGCCGAACTTCCCGGCGATGTCGATCGGCTCCAGCACCCGGGTCACGATCTTGGTCGGCAGCGGCAGGTTGGGTGGGATGACCGCACTCAGGCCGAAGGGGAAACCGAACGACACCGGCAGAATCGCGCTGCGCAGCAACCGTTTGATGCCCAGCCGCTCGGCCAGCCAGGTGCCGCGCGTCAGGTAGAGCTGCGTCTCCTGCCCGCCGATCGACACCGCGGGCACGATCGGGACGCCGGCGTCGATCGCGGTGCGGACGTAACCCTTGCGGCCGTTGAAGTCGATGACGTTCTCCGACAGCGTGGGCCGGTAGGCGTCGTAGTCGCCGCCGGGGAACACGATCACCACCCCGCCGGACCGCAGCGCGACGGCCGCGTTCTCCCGATTGGCCCGGATGTATCCGGTACGCCGGAAGAAGTCCGCGGTGGGGCCCGTCATGAGGATGTCGTGGCTCAGCGTGTAGACCGGCCGGTCGTAGCCGAGCTTGTCGTAGAAGTGGGCGCTGAAGATCGGGACGTCCATCGGGAACATGCCGCCCGAGTGGTTACCGACCACCAGCGCACCGCCGGGCGGGAACGAGTCCAAGCCGTGTACCTCCGACCGGAAGTACGTCTTCAAGACCGGGCGCATCACCGCCATCAGGCGCTGGGTCAAGACGGGGTCGAATTTGCCGATGTCCCCGCCATCGGCGTTGTCGCTGTCGGTCACGTTCCTCCCTTAACGCTCGCGCCGGGCCAGGTGCCGAGTCGAGTCCCTCGATGGTAGCGACCAAGGAAGCGCCGACGTCATGGTGTTTCGGCATTTTCGCCCGCGTAAGCCGTTGAGTCGGCTGCGGTGCCGATACATTCGATGGGCCAGCTGGTTTTCCGACAGGAACGAGGCCGCCCATGGGATTCATGTCACCGGAGCTTCCGGACGTCGACCGCAGCACCTGGCCCACGTTGCCCCGGGCCACCCGGCTGCAAGTCGTGACCCGGCACTGGGCGGAACACGGCTTCGGCACGCCATACGCGGTGTATTTGCTCTACCTGCTCAAGATCGCCCTCTACGTCGCCGCCCCCGCCGCGATCATCTCGCTAACCCCCGGCCTGGGCGGTCTGGGCCGCATCGGCGACTGGTGGACGCAACCCATCGTCTACCAGAAGGTCGTCATCTTCACGCTGCTGTTCGAGGTCACCGGCCTCGGCTGCGGATCCGGGCCGCTGACCGGGCGGTTCATGCCACCGATCGGCGGCATCCTTTACTGGTTGCGACCCAACACAATTCGGCTCCCGGCCTGGCCCGGCAAGGTTCCGTTCACCCGCGGCGACACGCGCACCGCCTTCGACGTCGCGCTGTATGCCATCGTTCTGATCGGCGGGGTGTGGGCGCTGCTGTCGCCCGGCCACGGCGGGCCGGTCACCACCGCGGGCGATGTCGGCCTGATCGACCCCGTGCGGGTCGTCCCGACGATCGTGGCGCTGGCCCTGTTGGGTCTACGCGACAAGACGGTCTTCCTGGCCGCCCGCGGCGAACACTATTGGCTGAAGCTGTTCGTGTTCTTCTTCCCGTTCACCGATCAGATCGCGGCCTGCAAGCTCATCATGCTCTGCTTGTGGTGGGGCGCAGCGGTTTCCAAGCTCAACCACCATTTCCCTTACGTGGTGGCGGTGATGACGAGCAACAACGCGCTGCTGCGAAGCCGGGTGTTCACCCCGCTGAAGCACCTGCTCTACCTCGACCACGTCAACGACCTGCGACCGTCGCTGCTGCCCAAGCTGATGGCCCACGTCGGCGGCACCACAGCGGAATTCGTGGTTCCGACGGTGCTGGTCTTCTTCGCCGCCGATCACCCGTGGCGATGGTTTCTGATCGCGTTCATGGTGCTGTTCCATCTCAACATCATTTCCAACCTCCCAATGGGAGTCCCCTTGGAATGGAACGTGTTCTTCATCTTCTCGCTGTTCTATCTGTTCGGGCATTACGGCGCGGTCCGGGCCCCCGATCTTCGCTCGCCCGTGCTGCTCGCCCTCGTGATCCTCGCGGTGGTGGTGGTCATCGTGGGAAACATGTTCCCCGAAAAGATTTCGTTCCTTCCGGCGATGCGGTACTACGCCGGCAACTGGGCCACCAGCGTGTGGTGCTTTCGTGCGGGCGCCGAGGAGAAGATCGACGCCGACATCGTGAAGAGCTCCGCGCTCGTCGTCAATCAGCTGGCGAGGCTCTACGACCCGGAAACCGCCGAAATCTTGGCGGACAAGATCGCCGCCTTCCGCGCGATGCACGTGCATGGCCGGGCGCTCAACGGGCTGCTGCCGCGCGCGATCGACGACGAAGCCGACTACAAGATCCGTGAGGGCGAAATCGTTGCCGGGCCGCTCGTCGGGTGGAACTTCGGCGAGGGCCACCTGCACAACGAGCAACTTGTGGAGGCGGTGCAACGCCGCTGCCGCTTCGAGGACGGCGACCTGCGGGTCATCGTCCTGGAGGGTCAGCCCATCCACGTCCAACGGCAGTCGTATCGCATCCTCGACGCCAAGACCGGCCTGATCGAGGCGGGCTACGTCGACGTCAAGGACATGCTGACCCGCCAGCCGTGGCCCGAGCCCGGCGATGACTGCCCCGTCCACGTCATTGATGACGCCCATGGCTAGGTCAGTCGTCGTCGGCGCCGGGCCCAACGGGCTGGCCGCCGCGATCCACCTCGCCCGCCACGGTGTCGACGTGCAGGTGCTGGAGGCCGGCGAGACGGTCGGCGGGGGAGCGCGCTCGGCCGAGCTGACGGTGCCCGGGGTGATCCACGACGTCTGCTCGGCTGCGCATCCGATGGCAGTGGGTTCACCGTTCTGGGAGGAGATCGACCTGCCGAGCTACGGGCTGACCTGGAAGTGGCCGGAGGTCGACTGCGCGCATCCGCTCGACGACGGCACCGCCGGGTTGCTGTACCGGTCGATCGACCGAACCGTGGCCGAAATGGGCGCCGACGGACGGCGGTGGCGGCTCGCGGTGGGCGATCTCGCCGCCGGCTTCGACGAGCTGTGCCAAGACCTGATGCGCCCGGTCCTGCATGTTCCGCACCACCCCATCCGGCTTGCTGCCTTCGGGCCGCGCGCGCTGTTGCCGGCGACCGTGCTGGCCCGCTGGTTTCGCACCGAGCGGGTGCGCGCGCTATACGGCGGCCAGGCCGCGCACGCTTACACCCGGCTCGACCGGCCGCTGACGGCCGCAATGGCGCTGATGTTCATGGCCAGCGGGCACCACTACGGCTGGCCGGTGGCTGCGGGCGGATCGGGTTCGATCATCGCGGCGCTAGCAGCCGTCCTGGCCGAACACGGCGCTGCGATCACCACCGGCGTCACAGTGACCAGCCGCAAAGACATTCCCGACGCCGACATCGTCATGCTCGACCTCACCCCGGCCGCGACGCTGCGGCTCTACGGCGACGCCATGCCCGGCCGCATCAAGCGCTCCTACCGGCGCTACCGCCAGGGGTCCTCGGCCTTCAAGGTCGACTACGCCATCGAGGGCCACATTCCCTGGACCAATCCCGACTGCGGTCACGCCGGCACCGTGCACCTGGGCGGGACATTCGCCGAGATCGCACACAGCGAACGCGAGCGGTCGCAAGGTCGGATGTACCGGCGGCCGTTCATCATCCTTGGGCAGCAGTACCTGGCCGACCCGTCGCGCTCGGCGGGCAATATCAACCCGATCTACGCCTACGCCCACGTGCCGTTCGGCTACACCGGCGATGCCACCGAGATCATCACTGACCAGATCGAGCGCTTCGCGCCCGGATTCCGCGACCGCGTCGTCGCCACCGTCAGCAGGGGCACCGCCGATCTACAGGCCTACAACCCCAACTTCATCGGCGGCGACATCATCGGCGGCGCCAACGACGGGCTCCAAGTGATCCTGCGGCCCCGCGTCTCCGTCAACCCGTACGCGACCGGTGTGCCGGGGGTATACCTGTGCTCGCAGTCCACCCCGCCCGGGGCCGGCATCCACGGACTGTGCGGCTACCACGCCGCCGAGGCGGCGCTGGGCTGGCTGCGCAAACGCCGCAGCGATTGACGGCGGAGCCCCCTCGACGAGATCGGCGTTCATACCGTGCCGCCGCCGTGTTATCGCGTTGTGCCGCCCAGCGGCACGTCGGCTCTCCACGGCTTGCCTACGCCGCCGTCTGAATCCCAGATCGATTGCCGGGCCATTCCCTTGCGTCTGGCCCTGCGGCGCATGCCCGCACGGAGTACGTCCTGGACCGTCAACGGGCCATTATGGATCAACGAGATACCAGATCCTGTTGAGGGCGTTACGCGCTCCTCGGCAGAGCTGACGACCGAATGCGTCTCAGTGGCGTGCGTCATGTTCGTGCACCTTCCTGCTCGTGAAAGACAGTTGCTGTTTGGTTGGGGTCCTGCATTGCGTGCCGGGCCACCTCGAACGGTGTGCGGCTAGTCCGGATGGCGGATGGTCGCGCGCTTGAGCCGGCGATTGTTCATCGGATCGTGTGTCGACTTCTGGTGTTCAAGCTGCCGGCTCAATTCGCGCTTTGCATCGCACAGGGCACGGGTGATGTCCGGGTTTTCTGCGACTGCTACGAGCAGTGGATGGCCGGGAAGGGTTGTGCGCAATGTGATGCGCTGTTCCTTGCCGCCGCGGTCCTGCAGGGTGACTTCGATGTCCACATCTTTCGGATGCCATCTGCCTAGCTGCGCCTCAAGCGTGGACAACGTCTGTGTGACGTGTGGACGCTCCTTGGCGAGAAAGCCCGCGCCTACGTGAATCACATTCTCGCGGAAAGTGTTTCGCTTTGCGTGGTCAGAGTTCCTCATGGTGGCCCCCATTTCGGGTATTAGGTATCGAGGGTGTTGATTTGAGCTGGTCGACGCGTGGCTGGACGAATGTCATGTTGGCCGGCGACCGAAACAGCCAAGCCCAGGGCGGTCACAATGCCGATCGTGAGAACCAAAGTGCGGTGTGCTGCGGCGAACGCATGAACGCCGATGACCAGTTTCCGGACTAGACCTCCAGTAAACGCCCTGTCAGACGGGTTGTCAACGCTGTTGGCCTACGGCGTGGGCCCTGAGGCCCTCATTCGAGGAAGTGAGCTATGCCGGCATTTCGTGGCGCGAGGCCCCGATCGGGCCAGCCCGCTTCGGCCCCTGCGAATTGCGTTGTGGCAGTGCCATTCATGGTGGGCTCCGGCTCGCTGGGGCGGGATAAACCCGCGCTCTGGCCGGCCTTTTCGTCGGCGGCGATTTTCAGTTCACCGACCACGTCTTCGATGCAGGTCGCGACCGATGCGACGTCATCGACGTTATCGGGGCACGCGACGATGCCCACGCTCAGGGTGCCGCCATAGGACACGGCGGTGATGTTGAGATTCGAGCCCTCAAACAGCGGGGCCAGAGCGTGAATTCCGAGGACATGCGCCCCGGCGCAATAGATTTCGTCGCTGGGGCCCGGAACGTTGGAGGCGATGACATGAGCGACTGGCGAGTGGAACCGCGACAGTTGCAGACCGGTGTACACACCCATCACCCAGCCGATGACGACCGGTGGAACGAGGTCTATGACGTCGGCGAGATTGACGGGCCGCACTGCCCGTCGCCCGTCCTTGATCCTGGATGTCGCATCGTGAATGCTGGCCAACTGCTGTGCCGGGTCGGCCAGATCCACCGGCAATTTGACGACAACAGGCGACCAACTATTGGACGCGTCGCCGTCGACGCCGCGTGTCGAGATCGGCATCATGGTGCGCAGCGGATGACTGGGCACCGTGTCGTGGCTTGCCAACCATCTGCGCAGCGCCGATGTCGTTGCGGTCAAAAAAACATCGTTCACAGTGACATCGAACGCGCCGGCGATGGCGCGCACATCATCCATGGCCACCCCGGCGAACGCAACGGTCCGTCGCGCGGTGAGGGGGGCGTTCAGCAGCGTTCGCGGCGAACTGTCGTCCTCCTCGGAATCCGAACCGTCGGACCGTTGCGGTCCGGCACCCGGGAGGAGTTTGCGTACCGATCTCAACGCGGTTCCTATCGTCGACTTCACCGCGACGGGGCCCAGCCTGACGGCGATCCGAATGCCCACAGCGGTGTTGGCGGCGACCTCGTCGATCACGTCCCACACCCTGGTGGCCGCACCGGGCATCGTGGCCTCGGCCCGCTCTGGCGCCACCGCGAATTCAGCGTCGGCATCGACAGTCATCAGTTCGGGCAACATCGACGTCACTGCGCCCACACCGTCGGTGATGGCGTGGGAGAACTTGATCAACACCACTAGTCTGCCGTCGGCGAGACCCTGCACGACCCAGGCGTCCCACAGCGGGCGGTCGCGGTTCAACGGCTGCCCATGCAACTCGCCGATAAGGGTGGTCAGCTCTCGCATGGTGCCGGGTTCGGCCAGCCGCACACAATGCAGATGGCTTTGGACATCGAATGCGGGGTCCTCGATCCATGACGGCTGGCCCAACCCGAAGGGTCTGGTGAGCAGACGCTGCCGGAAACCAGGGATTGTCGCAGTGCGCTGAGCCAGCAGCTTGCAAATCGCGTCGGCGGTCACTGCGCCGTGCGCCTCGGGGTCGCAAAACAACACGGCCATGACGTGGGTGGGCATCACTGATGTTTCGCCGTGCAGCGTGACACCGTCAAGGCCGGTCAATCGTTTCATCATGCTGTTCCATCCGTATATCCGAGCTGTCAGCTCAAAGCTTGGCCCGCGGCTTTTGCGCCGCGCTCAGCAGCGACGGCCGAAACGCCTGGCCGCAGGGCGATTCGTGATACCCGGCACCGTCTGCCAATTCGTGCCGGCGGCACTTCGGTCAGCCCGCACTGTGCCCATCACCGTACGTCCACACCATCGACACGCGCTGGCGCACAATATCGCTCGCAACATGCCGCCAAGCCATACCGGGATCAGCAGGACGAAATGGATGCGCACCAACGGGAAGGCGTGCGGTCGCTGCGGTGCTGACGCCCAGCCGGACCGTTACTCAGCGCACCTTTTCGGGGATTGAGTTCAACGCAGCCAGGACATGCACGGCGAGTTTGACCGCCGCATCATTGCCCACCTTGGAGTGCGCGCTTATGGTGTCCGTGACGAGTTGGAGACGAATCTCGTAGGGAGTGCGAAACGTTGTGAGCGCTGCCATCGAATTTCCTTTGTAGTCGAGCATGTTCGCTCGCAACCGAGCTGCTCGATATCGATGAGCGTACGCCGATTCGCGGTCGCCGCGTGCGCGACGAGCACGCGGGTCTTGGGTACGCCCGATTTGAAAGAACAAGATCTTCCGTTCCAGCACAGCGGCAGGTGGGGACGAAACGCCTAGCTGATCTCGTGCTACTTCCTCGCGCGTTTGCGGGCCGAGCGCCTTGGCGCTGGCACGGTGGCGGCCAGACCGATGAACAACACATCCAGAGCGCGGTCGAGTTCGGCTGCACCGTCGTAGTCGCCGAGCGCTGGGGCCAGCGCGCGCACCTGAGGGAACTCGGTGATCGCCAGTCGGTGCAACCCGAGGCGCAGCACATCATCGGACTCCTCGGGCCGCTCGACGACCTCCTGCAGCTCGGTGAGGATGTGGCCATATAGATAGCCGAAGAGCACCCGGTAAATATGTAGCGCGTCGACTCCGCTGAAGCCCACCGAAGTGAGCAGCGCGACGACGTCCTCCAGTGGCCGTAGCATGCCCGGGGGTCGCTGCCCCAGCGGCGTGGCTAGTGGCCGAGTCACCAATAGCGGCACCACATTCGGGTGCTCGAGGGCCAGTCGGCGGAAGTCATGCGCCACCGCGCGCAGCTGCTCGGCCCAGTCCGGGTCTGCCGTGTCCACCCGCAATTTGCCCAGCACAATCTCGGCGATGCCGTCGAGCAGCGCCGCCTTGTTCGGCACATGCCGATAAATCACCGTCGGGTCGCGACCCACCGCCTCACTCAGACGCCGCATCGACAATCCATCCACACCGTCACGGTCGACCAATCGCAAGGCGCACTGCAATACCACCGACCGGCTGACCATGCCGTGTTCTGGGCGGTTGGCGGCGGACGCGTCAAGTCCATCGCCGGCAGCTGTGGTTCGCTTCGGCACCGTGGACGTCCCTTCCTCCATGTGTTCTACGCGATTGCGGCGGCCCATCCTAACGCCGCTGGCCAACGTTGTTGACACCCGGCGTGGGGAGCGAGCGGGTGCAGGAGTCCGCGAGGGCTTCCAGCCGGAATTGCAGGCTCGACGGGGCGCGCCGGGCAGGCCGAAGCCGGTCTGGACCCGCAACCGCTCGGGTGATGTTGCGCACACGTTGTGGCGTCTACCGACGACCATCCTGCAAAGGCGATGGTCCACACTCTTACCGGCGCGCCAACCGAGCGTGTCGCTGATCTAGGCTGACCAGAGGCGGTGTCCGCGGACATGGAAAAGACATTGATGAAGACGGCTCAGGAAACACAGAGGAGAGACAAGTGACGGTCCGAGTAGGTATCAACGGCTTCGGTCGAATCGGGCGGAACTTCTACCGGGCCTTGCTGGCTCAACAGGAGCAAGGCACCGCGGACATCGAGGTGGTCGCGGTCAACGACCTCACCGACAACGCCAGCCTGGCGCACCTGCTGAAATTCGACTCCATCCTGGGCCGCCTGCCGCACGACGTCAGCCTCGAGGGTGACGACACCATCGTCGTCGGCAACGCCAAGATCAAGGCGCTCGAGGTCAAGGAGGGCCCGGCGGCGCTGCCGTGGGGCGACCTGGGCGTCGACGTCGTCGTCGAGTCCACCGGCATCTTCACCAACGCCGCCAAGGCCAAGGGCCACCTGGACGCCGGCGCCAAGAAGGTGATCATCTCCGCGCCGGCCACCGACGAGGACATCACCATCGTGCTCGGCGTCAACGACGACAAGTACGACGGCAGCCAGAACATCATCTCCAACGCCTCGTGCACCACGAACTGCCTCGGGCCGCTGGCCAAGGTGCTCAACGACGAGTTCGGCATCGTCAAGGGCCTGATGACCACCATCCACGCCTACACCCAGGACCAGAACCTGCAGGACGGCCCGCACAAGGACCTGCGCCGCGCCCGCGCCGCCGCCCTGAACATCGTGCCGACCTCCACCGGCGCCGCCAAGGCCATCGGCCTGGTGCTGCCCGAGCTGAAGGGCAAGCTCGACGGCTACGCGCTGCGGGTGCCGATCCCCACCGGCTCGGTCACCGACCTGACCGCCGAGCTGAAGAAGTCCGCCACCGCCGAGGAGATCAACGCGGCGATGAAGGCGGCCGCCGAGGGGCCGATGAAGGGCATCCTCAAGTACTACGACGCGCCGATCGTCTCGAGCGACATCGTCACCGACCCGCACAGCTCGATCTTCGATTCCGGGTTGACCAAGGTGATCGACGACCAGGCCAAGGTGGTGTCCTGGTACGACAACGAATGGGGCTACTCCAACCGCCTGGTGGACCTGGTCGCCCTGGTCGGCAAGTCGCTGTAACCCGTGGCCGTCCACACGCTCAAAGACCTTCTCGGCGAGGGGGTTTCGGGCCGAGGCGTGCTGGTGCGCTCGGACCTGAACGTGCCGCTCGATGACGGCAAGATCACCGACCCCGGGCGCATCACCGCCTCGGTGCCGACGCTGAAGGCGCTCGTCGAGGCGGGCGCCAAGGTGGTGGTCACCGCGCACCTCGGGCGTCCCAAGGACGGGCCGGACCCGAAGCTGTCGCTGGCGCCGGTCGCCGCGGCGCTCTCCGAGCAGCTGGGCCGCCACGTGCAGTTGGCCGGGGATGTCGTCGGCACCGACGCGCTGGCCCGCGCCGAGGGGCTGACCGACGGCGACGTCCTGCTACTGGAGAACATCCGCTTCGATGCCCGCGAGACCAGCAAGGACGACGCCGAGCGGCTCGCCCTCGCCCGCCAGCTCGCCGAATTGGTCGGGCCCACAGGCGCTTTCGTCTCCGACGGCTTCGGCGTGGTGCATCGCAAGCAGGCGTCCGTGTACGACATCGCGACCCTGCTGCCGCACTACGCCGGCACGCTGGTGGCCGAGGAGATCCAGGTGCTCCAGCAGCTGACCAGCTCCACCAAACGCCCCTACGCCGTGGTGCTCGGCGGGTCGAAGGTGTCCGACAAGCTCGGGGTCATCGAGTCGCTGGCCACCAAGGCCGACAGCATCGTCATCGGCGGCGGCATGTGCTTCACTTTCCTTGCCGCGCAAGGCTTTTCCGTCGGCAAGTCACTGCTGGAGACCGAGATGGTGGACACCTGCCGGCGGCTGCTGGACACCTACGTCGACGTGCTGCGGCTCCCGGTGGACATCGTGGTGGCCGACAAGTTCGCCGCCGACGCGACCCCGCAGACCGTCGCCGCCGACGCCATCCCGGACGACCTGATGGGTCTGGACATCGGGCCCGGATCGGTCAAACGGTTCGCCACCTTGCTGTCCAACGCCGAGACCGTCTTCTGGAACGGGCCGATGGGCGTGTTCGAGTTCCCGGCGTTCGCCGCGGGCACCAAGGGCGTCGCCGAAGCGATCGCCACCGCGACCGGCAAGGGCGCCTTCAGCGTGGTCGGCGGCGGGGACTCGGCGGCGGCCGTGCGCGCGCTGGGCATCCCGGAAGGCGACTTCTCGCACATCTCCACCGGTGGGGGAGCGTCGCTGGAATACCTTGAGGGCAAGACGCTTCCGGGTGTCGAGGTACTGGACCGTCCGCAACCGACTGGAGGCGCAGCGTGAGCCGCAAGCCACTGATCGCCGGCAACTGGAAGATGAACCTCAACCACTTCGAGGCGATCGCGCTGGTGCAAAAGATCGCGTTCGCGCTGCCGGACAAGTACTACGACAAGGTCGACGTCACGGTGCTGCCGCCGTTCACCGACCTGCGCAGCGTGCAGACCCTGGTCGACGGCGACAAGCTGCGGCTGACCTACGGCGGGCAGGACCTGTCCCAGCACGACGCCGGCGCCTACACCGGCGAGATCAGCGGCGCCTTCCTGGCCAAGCTGGGCTGCACGTTCGTCGTCGTCGGGCACTCCGAGCGCAGGACCTACCACCACGAGGACGACACCGTCGTCGCCGCCAAGACCGCCGCGGCGCTCAAGCACGAACTGACCCCGATCGTCTGCATCGGCGAGCACCTCGAGGTGCGCGAGGCCGGAAACCACGTCATCCACTGCGAAGAGCAGCTGCGGGGGTCGCTGGCCGGGCTGTCCACCGAACAGATCGGCAAGGTCGTCATCGCCTACGAGCCGGTGTGGGCGATCGGCACCGGGCGGGTGGCCAGCGCCGCCGACGCCCAGGAGGTGTGCGCGGCGATCCGCAAGGAGTTGGCGTCGCTCGCCTCGCCCCAGGTCGCCGACTCGGTGCGGGTGCTCTACGGCGGCTCGGTCAACGCCAAGAACGTCGGCGAGCTCGTCGCCCAGGACGACATCGACGGCGGCCTGGTCGGCGGCGCGTCGCTGGACGGCGAGCAATTCGCCACGCTGGCGGCCATCGCCGCCGGTGGGCCTCTTCCGTGATGCGGCCAAGGCACCGGTAGGCTGGCCGTCATGCAGTTGGCTTTGCAGATCACCCTGGTCGTCACCAGCATCCTGGTGGTGCTGCTGGTGCTGCTGCACCGCGCCAAGGGTGGCGGCCTGTCCACGCTGTTCGGCGGTGGCGTCCAATCGAGCCTGTCCGGATCCACCGTGGTGGAAAAGAACCTGGACCGCCTGACGCTGTTCATCACCGGCATCTGGCTGGTGTGCATCATCGGCATGGCGCTGCTGATCAAGTACCACTGACGACCTGACCGCCCCGCGGCACGCCGATACTGGGACGCATGGCTGACGCCTCCGAAGCCCCCGAGGACACCCTGGAACCGATCGGCGCCGTCCAGCGCACCCCGGTGGGGCGCGAGGCGACCGAGCCGATGCGGGCCGACATCCGACTGCTGGGCGCCATCCTGGGCGACACGGTGCGCGAGCAGAACGGGCGCGAGGTGTTCGAGCTCGTCGAACGCGCCCGAGTGGAATCGTTCCGGGTGCGCCGCTCCGAAATCGACCGGGCGGAGCTGGCCCGGATGTTCTTTCGCATCGACATCCACCAGGCCATTCCGGTCATCCGCGCGTTCAGTCACTTCGCGCTGCTGGCCAACGTCGCCGAAGACATCCACCGCGAGCGCCGCCGCGCTGTCCACGTCGCCGCCGGCGAACCGCCGCCGGACAGCACCCTGGCCGCGACCTACGCCAAACTCGATGAGGCACAACTCGATTCGGACACGGTTGCCGACGCGTTGAAGGGCGCCGTGGTCGCTCCGGTGATCACCGCCCACCCCACCGAGACCCGCCGACGCACCGTCTTCGTCACCCAGCACCGGATCACCGAGCTGATGCGGCTGCACGCCGAGGGGCACGCCGAGACCGACGACGGCCGCAACATCGAACTCGAGTTGCGCCGCCAGGTCCTCACGCTGTGGCAGACCGCGCTGATCCGGCTGTCCCGCCTGCAGATCACCGACGAGATCGAGGTGGGTCTGCGCTACTACGCCGCCGCGTTCTTCAAGGTGATCCCGCAGGTCAACGCCGAGGTCCGCGACGCCCTGCGCGCCCGCTGGCCCGACGCCGACCTGTTCGACGAGCCGATGCTGCAGCCGGGATCCTGGATCGGCGGGGACCGCGACGGCAATCCGAACGTGACGGCCGACGTGGTG
This sequence comes from Mycobacterium intracellulare ATCC 13950, assembly GCF_000277125.1. NCBI lineage: Bacteria > Bacillati > Actinomycetota > Actinomycetes > Mycobacteriales > Mycobacteriaceae > Mycobacterium > Mycobacterium intracellulare. Next base: position 3,433,695 of record NC_016946.1, on the reverse strand, counting down.
CGCCAGGCCACCGGCAGCGCCGCGTTCACCGCGCTGGCGCACTACCTGGCCGAGCTGACCGCGCTGGAGCAGGAGCTGTCGATGTCGGCGCGCCTGGTCTCGGTCACCCCCGCGCTGACCGAACTCGCCGGGGGCTGCGCGGAGAAGGCCCGCGCCGACGAACCGTACCGGCGGGCGGTGCGGGTGATCCGCGCCCGCCTCAGCGCGACGAGCGCGGCGATCCTGGACCGGACACCGCAGCAGGTGCTGGATCTGGGGCTACCGCCGTACGAAACCCCGGCCGAACTGGGGGCCGATCTCGACACCATCGACGAGTCGCTGCGCGGCCACGGCAGCGCGCTGCTGGCCGACGACCGCCTGGCGCTGCTGCGAGAAGGCGTGCGGGTCTTCGGGTTCCACCTGTGCGGCCTGGACATGCGGCAGAACTCCGACGCGCACGAAGAGGTGATCTGCGAGCTGCTGGCGTGGGCCGGCGTGCACCCGGACTACCGGTCGCTGCCCGAAGACGAGCGCGTCGAGCTGTTGGCGGCCGAGCTGGGCACCCGCCGCCCGCTGGTCGCCGACGACGCGCAGCTGTCCGACCTGGCCCGCGGCGAGCTGGGTGTGGTGCGCGCCGCCGCGCACGCCATCAAGCGCTACGGACCGTCCGCCGTCCCCAACTACGTGATCTCGATGTGCCGTTCGGTCTCCGACGTCCTCGAGGCCGCGATCCTGCTGAAAGAGGCGGGGCTGATCGACGCGTCCGGTCCCGAACCCTACTGCCCCGTGGGCATTTCCCCGCTGTTCGAAACCATCGACGATCTGCACAACGGCGCGACGATCCTGCACGCGATACTGGAACTTCCGATCTACCGGGCGCTGGTGGCCGCGCGCGGCGAGACCCAGGAAGTGATGCTGGGTTACTCGGACTCCAACAAGGACGGCGGGTATTTGGCGTCCAGCTGGGCGGTGTACCGGGCCGAGCTGGCGCTGGTGGAAGTGGCGCGCAAAACCGGAATCCGGTTGCGGCTCTTCCACGGTCGCGGCGGCACCGTCGGGCGTGGCGGCGGGCCGAGCTACGAGGCGATCCTGGCGCAGCCGCCCGGCGCGGTGAACGGCTCGCTGCGGCTCACCGAGCAGGGCGAGGTGATCGCCGCCAAATACGCCGAACCGCAAGCGGCGCAACGCAATCTGGAAAGCCTGCTGGCCGCCACGCTGGAGTCCACGCTGCTGGACGTCGAGGGCCTGGGCGACGCCGCGGAACCGGCGTACGCGGTGCTCGACGAGGTGGCCGTGCTGGCCCAGCGGGCCTACGCCGAATTGGTGCACGACACACCGGGTTTCGTCGACTACTTCATGGCCTCCACCCCGGTCAGCGAGATCGGGTCACTGAACATCGGCAGCCGGCCGACGTCCCGCAAACCCACCGAGTCGATCTCGGACCTGCGCGCCATCCCGTGGGTGCTGGCGTGGAGCCAGTCGCGGGTCATGCTGCCCGGCTGGTACGGCACCGGATCGGCATTCGAGCAGTGGATCGCGGCGGGCCCGCAGAGCGAGGCCGAGCGGGTGAGCATCCTGCACGACTTGTACCAGCGCTGGCCGTTTTTCCGCAGCGTGCTGTCGAATCTGGCTCAGGTGCTGGCCAAAAGCGACCTCGGCCTGGCGGCCCGCTACGCCGAATTGGTCGACGACGAGGAATTACGGCGCCGGGTCTTCGACAAGATCGTCGACGAGCACGGCCGAACCATCGCCATGCACAAGCTCATCACCGGGCAGGACAACCTGCTCGCCGACAACCCCGCGCTGGCGCGGTCGGTGTTCAACCGCTTCCCGTACCTCGAGCCCCTGAACCACCTCCAGGTGGAGTTGCTGCGCCGCTACCGCTCCGGGGACGACGACGAATTGGTGCAGCGCGGGATATTGCTGACGATGAACGGGCTGGCGAGCGCGTTGCGCAACAGCGGCTGACGACGCGCGTACTTCCCGCGCTGACCACCGGTGTTGCGGCACGCGGTGTCGGCGTCGTTATGGTTGAGTCGTGGCTTGCCTGCGCGGGCCGCGCACGCAGGGACGAACATCCAACGGGGGAGGTTGGCATTTGAAATCCATCACATTCGGCAAGACGGGGCTTGAGGTTTCCCGGTTGGCCTTCGGCACCTGGGCGTTCAGCAGCGACTGGGGCCAAGCCGACGAGGACGCCGCGATCACCATGATCCAACGCGCTCGTGACCTGGGGATCAACTTTTTCGATACCGCCCAGCAATACGGGTTCGGGGAATCCGAGCGCATTCTCGGCAAGGCCCTGCGCGACGATTTCGCGCGGGCCCGCGACGAGTTGGTGATCGCCACCAAAGGCGGGTTGCGCAAAACCGACACGGGACTGGTCCGCGACGCCAGCCGCGAGTACCTGCGCAGCGGTGTCGAGTCCAGCCTCCGCGCGCTGGGCGTGGATTACATCGACCTCTACCTGGTCCACTGGCCGGATCCCACGACTCCGGCGGCCGAGACGGGTGAAGCGCTCGCAGAACTGGTGTCGGAGGGCAAGATTCGGCACGTCGGTGTCTCGAACTACGACACGACCCAGATCGAGGAACTTTCGGCCACGCTTCCGGTGGAAGCGGTGCAGCCGCCATACCACCTGTTCCGCCGTGACATCGAATCCGACCTGCTGCCCTATTGCCACGCCCACGACATCGGGGTGATGGTGTACGGACCGCTGGCGCACGGCCTGCTCACGGGAACCATGAAGCCAGACACCAGCTTTGCCGACGGCGACTGGCGCGGCAAGAGTCCGATCTTCACCGGCGAGGATTATCTGCGTAACCTCAAAGTCGTTGATGACCTGAGCCATTTGGCTATCGATCTCGGCGTCACGACGAGCCAGCTGGCCATCGCCTGGACGCTCGCGCAACCCGGCGTGCACACCGCCATCATGGGCGCGCAGCACGTCACCTACCTGCAGGACAGCGCCGGTGCGGCCGACGTCACGCTGACCGACGCGGACCTGGCCGCGATCGAGGACATCATGAAGTCGGCGACGCCGGTCGGCGGCCCGGCCCCCGAGATGCACGAGAAAAAGGCGAGCTGACCAGGGGAGGGCGCCTAGCCCTTCACCAGCTCGCCGACGTGCGCGGTCACCGAATCGGCCAGGGCTTGCAGGTCATAACCGCCTTCGAGCACCGCCACCAATCGGCCGTCGCACAGCATCTCCGCCGATTTCATCAATTCCCTGGTGACCCAGGCGAAGTCGTCGGTCGTCATGGTCAGCGAGCCCAACGGATCGCGCTCGTGCGCGTCGAACCCGGCGGACACGATGATCAGTTCGGGTGAAAAGGCGTGCAGCGCGGGCAGTATCCGGTCGGCGAAGGCGGCGCGCAGTTCGGCGCCGCCGTCGCCGGGCGCCAGCGGCGCGTTGAAGATGTTGCCGACCCCGGTTTCCCGCGCCGCGCCGGTGCCGGGAAACAGCGGCATCTGGTGCGTGGACGCGTAGAGCACGCTCGGGTCGGAGTAGAAGATCTGCTGCGTGCCGTTGCCGTGATGGACGTCGAAATCGACGATGGCGACGCGCATCAGCCCGTGTTTGCGCTGCGCGTGCCGCGCGCCGATGCTGATGTTGTTGAACAGGCAGAAGCCCATCGCGCGCTCGGACTCGGCGTGATGCCCCGGCGGCCGACACGCGACGAATGCGTTCTGCACGTCGCCGGCCAGCACCCGGTCCACCGCCCGCAGCGTGGCGCCCACCCCGCGCAAGGCCGTCTCCCACGTCGAGGGCTCCATCATGGTGTCGCCGCCGTCGAGATAGACGTAGCCGTGCTCGGGGCGCGCCGCCTCGAGCGCGTCCACGTAGCGGTTGGAATGCACGTAGCGCGCGGCGGCAAGCTCGGCCGGCTCGGCCGTCTCGCGCACCAGCGCGTCGAACCGGGGCTGGCGCAGCGCCGCCTCCACCGCGCGATAGCGGTCCGGCCGCTCCGGGTGCCCGGGGGCCGTACGATGCGCGGCGAAGGCGGAGTGGTGCAGCAGCAGCGTGGCCATCAGGGGTCGGGGCCTACTCCGCGGTCCGGTTGCGCAGCCTGTCCAGCAGACCGCGCACCGCGTGCTCGGTGATCGCCAGGGGCGACATCATGGTCTCGCCCACCTTCACCATCTCGTCGATCCGCGCGACGATGGCCTCCACGGGTTCGACCAGCACGATCAGCCGCTTGGCCAGATCGTCCAGGCTGGCCATGGTGCCGTCCAGGTGATCGAGGCCGGCTTCCAGGCGTTCCACCGTGGCGTTCAGCGCCGACAAGGAGCTGCTGAGCTCTTTCATGGTGTTGCTCAAACCGTCGAGGACGTCTTCGACCTGCTCCACCGTCTTGTCGGCGTTCAAGGCGGCCTGGGTGAGCGTCTTGATCCGGCTTCGCTCTTGCCCCCCGCGCACGGTTCTGTCTGCCATGACCGCCATTATGACCCGGACGGGCCGGCCGGGGACCCCATGGTGGGAATCGCGTCAGGCCACGCCGGACGGGTCCGACGGCAGCTTCGACGCGGCGTCCTCGTCGAGCAGCCAGAGCGTGGTCTCTTGACCGATCGCCCCGGCGGCGGGCACCGACACCGGCGCGGCGCCACCGATGGCCGCGGCCGCCGCGTCGGCCTTCCCGGCGCCCGACACCATCAACCAGACTTCGCGGGAACGCGCAATCGCGGGCAGCGTCAAGGTGATTCGTTGCGGCGGCGGCTTGGGGGAGTCGTCGACCGACACCACCATGCGGGTGGTTTCGAGCACGGCCGGGGTGTCCGGGAACAGCGAGTTGATGTGGCCCTCGGGGCCCATGCCCAGCAGGTGCACGTCGAAGCTCGGCACCGGCTGGCCGGGCGCGGCGTTGGCCGCCAGCAGTTGCTCGTAGGCCAGCGCCGCCGCGGCCAGATCGCCGCCGAATTCGCCGTCGCTGGCCGGCATCGGGTGCACCTGGCTGGACGGGATGTCGACATGATCGAGCAACGCGGCCCGCGCCTGCTTGTCATTGCGCTCGTCATCGTCTTCGGGGACGTAGCGTTCGTCGCCCCAGAACAGGTGCACCTTGGACCACTCGATCGGCCGGTCCACCAGCGACCGCAACAGCCCGATGCCGTTGCCGCCGCCGGTCAGCACGACGAGCGCGCGGCCGCGGGCCGCGACCGCCTTCCCGATGGTGTCCGTCAGTCGCGTCGCGGCGGCGTCGACCAGGGCCTGGCTGTCCGGGAAGATTTCGATGCTGGTGCTCACACGTATTGCACTTTCTCAATGCCTTCCAGCGCGGTTTGGTAAATCTCGTCGGGATCCAGGCGGCGCAGGTCTTCGGCGAGGCACTCGCCGGTTTCCCTGCGCGCCAACGGAAGCAGCGCGTCGGGCCGCGACGTCCGGCTCAGCGTGGCCGTCCTGCCTTCTTGCGGGCGGCTCAACACGATGGTCTCGCTGCTGCGCGTCAATTCGATCTTGAGCTCGCCGACCGCCCTGCGCACCGGGCCGTCGATCCGGCTGGCCAGCCACCCCGCCAGGACGTCGAGCGCCGGCTCGGTGGCCAGGCCGGACACCAGCGCCGACTCGATGGGCTCGTGCGGCGTCAAGTCGACGGCCGAGGTCAGCAGCGCCCGCCAGTAGGTGATGCGCGCCCAGGCGAGGTCGGTGTCACCGGCGGTGTATCCCGGCAGCCGGCTCTTGATCGCCGCCAGCGGATCGACCCCGTTGGTCGCGTCGGTGATGCGGCGAATCGCCAACCGGCCCAACGGATCCTGCGCGGGCACCGCCGGCGCGACGTCGGGCCACCAGGCCACCACCGGGATGTCGGGGAGCAGGAACGGGGTGACGACGCTGGCCGCGTGGCCGGACAGCGCGCCCGACAGCCGCAGCACCACGACCTCGCTGGCGCCGGTGTCGCCACCGGCGCGCAGCTGCGCGTCCAACCGGGGCTTGTCCGCGTACGGATTTCCCCTCATCGTGACGATGATCCGGCTGGGGTGTTCGTGGCTCGCGTCGTTGGCCGCCTGCAGCGACTCCTCGAGGATCTCCTCGCTGTCCGGCGCGATGATCAGCGTCAGGACCCGGCCCATCGCGACGGCGCCGACCCTCTCCCGGAGTTCGTCGAGTTTCTTGTTGACCGCGGTGGTGGTGGCGTCCGGCATATCGATAATCATCAGGGCCGCCGCCATTCCCGGCCCGTGCGGTGCAGCATCTCGAACGCGGAGTCCGGGCCCCAGGTGCCCGCCTCGTAAGGCTCGGGCTTGCCACCGGCCGCCCAGTTATCCAACACGGGATCGAGTATCTGCCAAGCCAATTCGACCTCTTCATTGACCGGAAACAGCGACGGCTCACCCAGCAACACGTCGAGGATCAACTGTTCGTAGGCCTCCGGGGATTCCTCGGCGAACGCCGAACCGTAGGAGAAGTCCATGTTGACGTCGCGGACCTCCATCGCGGTGCCGGGGACCTTGGAGCCGAACCGCAGCGTGACACCCTCGTCGGGCTGCACGCGGATCACCATGGCGTTGGTGCCCAGCTCGTCGGTCATGGTCGCGTCGAACGGCAGGTGCGGTGCGCGCTTGAAGATCAGGGCGATCTCGGTTACCCTGCGGCCCAACCGTTTTCCGGTTCGCAGGTAGAACGGCACGCCCGCCCAGCGGCGGGTGTCCACCTCGAGGGTGATGGCCGCGAACGTCTCGGTGGTCGAGTCCTTGGCGAACCCCTCTTCGTCGAGCAGCCCGAGGACCTTCTCGCCGCCCTGCCACCCCGCGGCGTACTGGCCGCGGCTGGTGGTCTCGTCGAGCGGCTCGGCGAGCTGCGTCGCCGAAAGCACCTTGATCTTCTCGGCCTGCAACGCCCTGGGGCTGAAGCTGACCGGCTCCTCCATGGCGGTGAGCGCCAGCAGTTGCATCAGATGGTTCTGGATGACGTCGCGCGCGGCGCCGATGCCGTCGTAATAGCCGGCCCGACCGCCCAGGCCGATGTCCTCGGCCATGGTGATCTGCACGTGGTCGACGTAGTGCGCGTTCCAGATCGGGTCGAACAGCTGATTGGCGAACCGCAACGCCAGGATGTTGCGGACCGTCTCCTTGCCCAGGTAGTGGTCGATCCGGAAGACCGACTCCTCGGGGAAGACGGCGTTGACGGACTGGTTCAGCGCTTGCGCGCTCTCCAGGTCGTGGCCGAACGGCTTCTCGATGACCACCCGGCTCCACCGCTCGCCCTGCGGGCGGGCCAGGCCGGACTTGTGCAGCTGATCGCATACGACCGGGAAGGACTTGGGCGGGATGGCCAGGTAGAAGGCGTGGTTGCCACCGGTGCCCCGCTCGGCGTCCAGCTTGTCCAGTGTCTCGGCCAGCCGGGCGAACGCCTCGTCGTCGTCGAAAGCGCCTGGCACGAAACGGAATCCCTCGGCCAACCGCTCCCAGTTCTCCTCCCGGAAGGGAGTGCGGCAATGTTCCTTGACCGCCTCGTACACCACCTTGCCGAAATCCTGGGTGCTCCAATCCCGGCGGGCGAAGCCCACCAGCGAAAAGCTCGGCGGAAGAAGCCCGCGATTGGCCAGGTCATAGATCGCCGGCATGACCTTTTTGCGTGCCAGGTCCCCGGTGACACCGAAGATGACCATCCCGCACGGCCCGGCGATGCGCGGCAGGCGCTTGTCGCGCTTGTCCCGTAACGGGTTATGCCATTGTTGCGCGGTGCGGGCTGGGCTCATTTGGAGGCGGAACCCAGCTGCTTCTGCGTTTCCTCCAGCAGCTCGGTCCACGAATCCACGAACTTCTCCACCCCCTCGTCTTCGAGCACCACGAAGACGTCGCTCAGATCGATGCCGAGCGCCGACAGTTTGTCGAACACCTGCTGGGCGTCCGCGGCGGTGCCGGTGACGGTGTCGCCCTTGATCACACCGTGATCGGCGACTGCGTCAATTGTCTTCTCCGGCATGGTGTTCACCGTGTTGGGCGCCACCAGTTCGGTGACATAGAGGGTGTCGGAGTAGTCGGGGTTCTTGACCCCGGTCGACGCCCAGAGCGGACGCTGCACCCGGGCCCCGTCGGCCTTGAGCGCCTGGTAACGCTCGCCGCCTTCGAACACCTCCTGGTAGGCCGCGTAGGCCAGCCGGGCGTTGGCCACACCGGCCTGGCCCAGCAGCGCCTTGGCATCCTCGGACCCGATCTTCTCCAGCCGCTTGTCGACCTCGGTGTCCACCCGGGAGACGAAGAACGAAGCCACCGAATGGATCTTGGACAGGTCGTGTCCGCCTTCGCGGGCCTTCTCCATGCCGGCCAGGTAGGCGTCCATCACGGCCCGGTACCGCTCGACGGAGAAGATCAGCGTGACATTGACCGAAATCCCTTCCGCCAGAACGGCGGTGATGGCCGGAATCCCGGCCTCGGTCGCCGGGATCTTGACGAACAGGTTCGGCCGGTCGACGATCTTCCACAGCTCGACGGCCTGAGCGATGGTCTTGTCGGTGTCGCCCGCCAGCCGGGGGTCGACCTCGATGGACACCCGGCCGTCGACGCCGTCGGAGTTCTCCCACTCGCGCGTCAACACGTCGCACGCGTTGCGCACGTCGTCGGTGGTGACGGTGCGGATGGTGGCGTCGACGTCGGCGCCGCGCTCGGCGAGCTCGGCGATCTGGCTGTCGTAGGCATCGCCCTCGGCGAACGCCTTCTGGAAGATCGACGGGTTGGTGGTCACGCCGACGACGCTCTTGGTGTCGATGAGCTCCTGCAGGTTCCCCGACCGAAGCCGCTCCCGCGACAGGTCGTCGAGCCACACGGAAACGCCCGCGGCGCTCAGCGCCGCGAGGTTAGGGTTCTGAGCGGTCATGTGAATTACCCTTTCCTCAGTTATCCACGACTTGTTCCGCGGCGGCAGCGACGGCTTCGGCAGTGAAGCCGAATTCACGGAATAAGGTCTTGTAGTCGGCGGATTCGCCGTAGTGCTCGATCGAAACGATCTTCCCGGTGTCACCGACCAGTTTGTGCCAGCTCTGCGCGACGCCGGCCTCGACGGCCACCCGTGCCGATACCGACGGCGGCAGCACGCTGTCGCGGTAGTCGTCGGGCTGGGACTCGAACCATTCGACGCACGGCATGGAGACTACCCGCGCCACAATGTCCTTGTTCGCCAACAACTTCTGCGCCTTAACGGCGAGCTGGACCTCCGAGCCGGTGGCGATCAGCACCACGTCGGGATCCTGGCCGGCCTCCTCGCCGTCCGAGGCCAGGATGTAGCCGCCGCGGGCGACCCCCTCGGCGCTGGTGCCCTCGAGCACCGGCACGCCCTGGCGGGTCAGGATCAGCCCCACCGGGCCGCTGCCGTTGCCACGGGCCAGGATCGTGCGCCAGGCGTGCGCGGTCTCGTTGGCGTCGGCCGGGCGCACCACCGACAGCTTGGGGATGGCGCGCAACGCTGCGAGGTGCTCGATCGGCTGGTGGGTGGGCCCGTCCTCGCCCAGCCCGATGGAGTCATGCGTCCACACGTAGATGGTGTCGATGTCCATCAGCGAGGCCAGCCGCACCGCGGGCCGCATGTAGTCCGAGAACTGCAGGAACGTGCCGCCGTACGCGCGGGTGGGGCCATGCAGCACGATGCCGGACAGGATCGCGCCCATCGCGTGCTCGCGAACGCCGAAATGCAGCGTGCGACCGTACCAGTCGGCGGTGTAGTCCTTCGTCGAAATGGACGGCGGGCCAAAGGATTTCACGCCATCCATGGTGGTGTTGTTGCTGCCCGCGAGGTCGGCCGAGCCGCCCCACAGCTCGGGCAGTTTCGGTCCCAGCGCGGACAGCACCTTGCCCGAGGCCGCCCGGGTGGCCAGCTCCTTGGAACCCGGCTCCCAGTGCGGGATGTCGGCGTCCCAGCCGTCGGGCAGTTCCTCGGCGGTCAACCGGTCCAGCAGCGCCTTGCGGTCGGGCTCGCGCTGCACCCACGCGTCGAAATCCGCCTGCCACTTCTCGTGCGCTTCCTTGCCGCGATCGACCAGCTTGCGGGTGTGGGCGATCACCTCGTCGCGCACCTCGAAGTTCTTGTCCGGGTCGAAGCCGAGGATCTGCTTGACGGCGGCGACCTCCTCGTCGCCCAGCGCCGCGCCGTGCGCCTTACCGGTGTTCATCAACTTCGGCGCGGGATAGCCGATGATGGTGCGCAGCTCGATGAACGACGGCCGGTCGGTGACGGCCTGGGCGGCCGCGATGGCCTCCTCGATGCCCACGACGTTCTCGCCGCCCTCGACCCTCTGCACGTGCCAGCCGTAGGCCTCGTAGCGCGCGGCGGTGTCCTCACACAGCGCGATGTTGGTGTCGTCCTCGATCGAAATCTGGTTGTGGTCATAGAAAACGATGAGGTTGCCCAGTTGCTGGACGGCCGCCAGCGACGAGGCCTCCGAGGTGACGCCCTCTTCGATGTCCCCGTCGGAGGCGATCACGTAGATGAAGTGATCGAACGGGCTGGTGCCCGGGGCGGCGTCGGGGTCGAACAAACCGCGCTCGTAGCGTGCGGCCATCGCCATGCCGACGGCGGACGCCAGGCCCTGCCCGAGCGGACCGGTGGTGATCTCAACGCCTTTGGTGTGGCGGAACTCCGGGTGCCCGGGCGTCTTGGATCCCCAGGTGCGAAGCGACTCGATGTCGGAGAGCTCCAGGCCGAAACCGCCCAGGTACAGCTGTAGGTACAGGGTCAGGCTGCTGTGTCCGCACGACAGGACGAACCGGTCGCGGCCCAGCCAGTAGGTGTCGCTGGGGTCGTGGCGCATCGTCCGCTGGAACAGCGTGTACGCCAGCGGGGCCAGGCTCATCGCCGTCCCGGGGTGGCCGTTGCCGACCTTTTGCACCGCGTCGGCCGCCAGCACCCGAATGGTGTCGACGGCGGCCGAGTCGAGCTCGGACCAGTCGTCCGGGAGGTGCGGTTGGGTCAGCGTGGAGATCTCTTCGAGTGTCGTCACAGACTCAGTCCTTGGGTCATCGAGCTGATCAATCCCACCCTAGTGCGGGAGGGCCGGCTCTTGCAGAGCAGGATTTCGGGTACCCGCGGCCGGCAGGTGAGAAAATTACGCGCCCGTCGAAAGCCCTTAACATTCAGTTCGGAAAACTGGGAAAAGTCTGCGGGAACCGACCCACGGGCGGGGCATCGCCGCCACTCGGTCTACCATCGTCTGTAGTAGATGCTGCGCGCCGCTGCGACCCCGAGGAGTTATTGCGTGAGCGTTCGCGGGCGCGCCGCGCCGAGCCGATTGCCAAGCCGGGTGCGAGGCACGGTGCTGGCGTATCTGGCGCTGACCAAGCCGCGGGTCATCGAGCTGCTGCTCGTGACCGCGATCCCGGCGATGCTGCTCGCCCAGCGCGGCACGGTCAACCCGCTGCTGATCGTCAACACCTTGATCGGCGGCATGCTGGCCGCCGGGGGCGCCAACACGCTGAACTGCGTGGCCGACGCGGACATCGACAAGGTGATGAAGCGCACGGCGCGCCGGCCGCTGGCGAGGGCCGCGGTGCCCACCCGCAACGCCCTGGTGCTCGGGCTGGTGCTGACGGTCGGATCGTTCTTCTGGCTGTGGTGGACGACCAACCTGCTGTCGGGGCTGCTGGCCCTGGCGACGATCGCGTTCTATGTGTTCGTTTACACACTGCTCCTCAAGCGCCGCACCTCGCAGAACGTCGTGTGGGGCGGTGCGGCCGGCTGCATGCCGGTGATGATCGGTTGGTCCGCCGTGACGAACACGATCGGCTGGCCCGCCCTGGTGATGTTCGCCATCATTTTCTTCTGGACGCCGCCACACACCTGGGCGCTGGCGATGCGCTACAAGGACGACTACAAAGCGGCGGGCGTCCCGATGCTGCCGGCCGTCGCGACCGAGCGCCAGGTGACCAAGCAGATCCTGATCTACACCTGGCTGACGGTGCTGTCCACCCTGGCGCTGGCGCTGGCGACGGGCTGGCTGTACGCGGCGGTCGCCGTGGTGGCCGGGGTGTGGTTCCTGGCGATGGCGCACCAGCTGTACGCGGGGGTGCGCGTCGGTGAGCCGGTCAAGCCGCTGCGGTTGTTCCTGCAGTCGAACAACTACCTGGCGGTGGTGTTCTGCGCGTTGGCGATCGACTCGGCCATCGGGCTGCCGCACCTGTTCTGACGATCTGGGGCCGCCACTCGGGTGCCGCCAGTCACTTGGGCCACTCCCGTCTCTCCGAGAGAGTGGACCGCGAATGCCCACCTCCCCGCGACAATCGCCCGGCCCGAGTAGTTGCAACCCACACCACGGCGAGTAACGGCAACCCACCACGGCGAGTAGCGGCAAACCCACCACGGCGAGTAAGGGCAACCCCACCGCGCCTAGTAACGGCAACCCCACCAAGGCGGGTAACGGCAACCCCACCGCGCCTAGTAACGGCAACCCCACCACGATGCGTTGTCGCTCGGAGGTGGGCAAAACGCCCATCCCTTCCGCGGCGAGACCAATGTGACCCCTGTGACTCGACAGCCCTCAGGGCACCAGCACGATCGAGCCCGTGGTCTTGCGGCCATGCAGGTCCTCGTGGGCGCGGGCGGCATCAGCCAGCGGGTAACGCCCGCCCACCTCGACGGTGATGTCGCCACGGGCGATCGCGGAGAACAATTCCTCTGCGCGCCAGCTGAATTCCTGCCCGGTGCGGACGAAGTGCGCCAGCGACGGCCGGGTCAAAAACACGGAGCCGGCGGCATTGAGCCGCTGCGGATCGAACGGCGGAACGGGCCCGCTGGCCGCGCCGAACAGCGCGAGCGTGCCCCGCACGGCCAGGCTGGCCAGGCTGGCGTCGAACGTGGTCGCCCCCACGCCGTCGTACACCGCGGCCACCCCGGCACCGTCGGTCAACGCCCGGATCCGCTCGCCGAACTCGTCGGCGTCGTCGGGGTAGGAGAGCACCTCGTCGGCGCCGGCCTTCGCCGACATCCGCGCCTTCCCCGGGGTCGAGACCGTCGTGATCACCCGCGCGCCGAGCAGGTGCGCCCACTGCGTCAGGATCAGTCCGACACCGCCCGCGCCGGCGTGCACCAGCACCGTGTCGCCGGCCTGCACCGGATACACCGACTTCAACAGGTAATGCGCGGTCAGCCCCTTCAGCAGCGCCGAGGCCGCCACGTCGGCGGGAACGCCGTCGGGCACCGACGCGGTGAAAGACGCTGGGGCGGTGGCATATTCGGCATAACCGCCGGAAGCCGTGGCAGTGACCACCCGGTCGCCCGCGGTGAACCCGTCGACGCCCTCGCCGGTGTCCACCACCGTGCCGCTCGTCTCCTGGCCGAGGATGAACGGCAGCTGGCGCGGGTACTGGCCCGAGCGGAAATACGTGTCGATGTAGTTGACGCCGATGGCCTCGGCCTCGATCAGCACCTCGCCCGGGCCGGGGGAGGGTTGCGGCGTATCGACGTAGCGCAGCACCTCGGGGCCGCCGGTTTCGCTGACTTCGATTGCGTGCATGTGCTTATCATGCCCGGGCATGAAGCTCGCTCGTCCGGACGTCTTCCATCCCCGCATCGTGCTGGCGGGGCCCGGCGACGACCCCGACGACGCGGGGCTGGTGCCCGCGCTGCGCCGGCGTGGCCTGCACGCGCGGTGGCTGTCCTGGGACGACCCGGGGACCGCCCAGGCCGACGTGGTGATCCTGCGGGCCGCCCCGGTCGGGCCGGGCCGGCGCGACGAATTCCTGGCCTGGACCCGCCGGGTGCGCCACCTGCTCAACCCGCCCGACGCCATCGCCTGGAATTTCACTGAGCGCTATCTGCGCGATCTCGCGGACGACGGGATCCCGACGGACCCTGGCGCGACGGCCCGCTCGACGTTGATCTTTCTCGGCGGGGAGCGATCCCACGCCTGGCCGGGCGAGCCGGAGTTCGAGTCCTGGGACCTCGCCTATGCCGCGCTGGCGGCGGCCGCCGAACGCGCCGGGGTCGGCGCGCGGGAGCTCCTCTACGCGCGCGCCGACGTGGCGGGGGACCGGTTGGTGAAGCTGGATCTCGTTGCGCCGCAGCTGGGTTGGCGGCACGTGGACGCCGCCACTCGCGAGCTCGCGCAGCGCCGGTTCGCGGTGGCGGTCGAGTCAGGCTGCGAGCGGCTCGGGCTCGGCCCGTTCTCGCATCGACGCCCATAGCGCCGCGGTGGCGGCGGTGGCCGCGGCGGCCCCCGCCACGTGCAGGGCGACGAGCGCCGCCGGGACGCCGGTGTAGTACTGGGCGGTGCCGACGGCGGCCTGCGCACACAGCAGGACGAGCAGCACCCCGAGCCGCCGCAGCACCGGGCGGGTCGCACGCACCGCCAGCAGCCCGAAGCCCAGGCCCACGACCAGCGCGAGGTAGGCGACCAGCAGCGAGGAGTGCACGTGCACCAAAGTGGCGACTTCGACCTTGAGGCGCGGCACGGTCCGGGTGGCGCTGCGGTCACCCGCGTGCGGGCCGGCGGCCGTCACCAGCGTGCCGGTGACCAGCACCGCGGCCAGGTTCACGCCCGAGAGGGCGGTCAGCGCGCGCAGCGGCGCGGGGATCAGTACGCGCACGGCTCCGTCGTCGGGCTCGCCGATCTTGACGTAGAGCAGCACCGCGAGCCACACCATCGTCATCGACGTCAGCAGGTGGATGGCCACCGTCCACCACAGCAGCCCGGTGCGCACGGTGATGCCGCCGATGACCGCCTGGACGACGGTCGACACCGGCATCAGCCACGCATACACCAGGACCTCGCACCGTCGGCGGGCCCGCGTCACCGCGAGCACGGCCAACGCCGCGGTGATCACCACGGCGAAGGTGACCATCCGGTTGCCGAACTCGACGGCCTGGTGGATGCGCGGCACCTCGGCGTGGGCCACCGGGACGAAGCTGCCCGGAAAGCATTGCGGCCAGGTGGGGCAGCCCAGCCCCGAGGCGGTGACGCGCACGATCGCGCCGGTGATGGCGATGCCGCCCTGGGTCAGGATGACGGCCGCGGCGATCAGCCGCTGGACGCGCAGACTGGGATTGGGGAGCAGGTCCACCAGCCGCAACAGCGTTCGTCCAAGCACGGCCCGATCCTAAGGCACCGAAAACTACATGCTGTAGTACGCCCTGGGTCGCCGAGCGGTCGTCAGGTGAACCGGAACCAGCGCAGCGCACTCAGCGCGCCCAGCGTGCCCCAGGCCGCCAGGACGATCACACCGAACCAGTCCACCGACATGGTCATCGCCTGCGACAGCGCCTCGGTCAGCGCGCCCGACGGGGTCAGCCGGGCCGCCCATTTCACCCCCGTCGGGATGATGTCGGTTTCCACGGTCAGCGCGCCCAGGCCGGCGAAGACGAACCACATCAGGTTGGCAACCGCGAGCACGATCTCGGCCCGCAGCGTCCCGCCGAGCAGCAGGCCGAGCGCCGCGAACACCACGGTGCCCAGCGCGATGACCCCCGCGCCCAACGCCAACGCGAGCAACGCGGGTCGCCAACCCAGCGCAAAACCGATGGCGCCCAACAGGATTGCCTGCAAGAACACCACCGTGACGACGGCCAGGGACTTGCCCGCGATGATGCCCCACACCGGCAGCGGGGTGGCCCCGAGCCGCTTGAGCGCGCCGTAGCGGCGGTCGAAGGCGACCGCGATCGCCTGCCCGGTGAACGCGGTCGAGATCACCGCCAGCGCCATGATGACCGGGGTGAACGTGGCGGCGCGGTGCTGGCCGAACGAGCCGAGCGGCAGCAGCGTGAGCCCGACCAGCAGCGTGATCGGGATGAACATGGTCAGCAGCAGTTGTTCGCCGTTGCGCAGCAGCAGCTTGAGCTCCAGACCGAACTGCGCGGCCAGCATCTTGGGCACCGCGCTGGGGCGCGGGTCGGGGGCGAAAGTGCCTGCGGGGAAAGGTGATTCGCTCATGGCCGCAACTTCCTGCCGGTGAGGTCGAGGAACACGTCCTCGAGGCTGCGTTGCTCGACGCGCATGTCGGTGGCCAGCACGTCGATGCGGGCACACCACGCCGTGACCGTCGCCAGCACCTGCGGGTCGACCGGGCCCTCGACGAGGTATTCGCCCGGCGTCACCTCGGTGGCCTTGTAGTCCTCGGGCAGCGCCGCGGTCAACAGGGACAGGTCGAGCCGGGGCGGCGCGCTGAACCGCAACTGGTCCTTGGCCCCGCTGCGCATGAGCTCGGTGGGCGTGCCCGAGGCCACCGTCGCCCCGCGGTCGATGATGACGATCCGGTCGGCGAGCTCCTCTGCTTCTTTGAGTTGGTGGGTCGTCAGCACCACCGTCACGCCGTCGCGGCGCAGCGCGTCGATCAGCTCCCACACCAGCAGCCGCGCGTGGGCGTCCATGCCCGCCGTGGGCTCGTCGAGGAACACCAGTTCGGGCCGGCCGACCAGCGCGCACGCCAGCGCGAGCCGTTGCTGTTGCCCGCCGGAGAGCCGGCGGTAGGTGGTGCGCGCGGCGTCGGTGAGGCCCAGGATGTCCAGCAGCCACGCCGGGTCCAGCGGATCGGCCGCGTAGGCGGCCACCAGGTCGAGCATCTCGCCGGCGCGGGCCGCCGGGTAGCCGCCGCCGCCCTGCAGCATCACGCCGATGCGCGCCCGCAGCCGCGCGTTGTCGGCCATCGGGTCCAGGCCGAGCACCTCGATGGTGCCGGCGTCCGGGCGCACGAAGCCCTCGCACATCTCGACCGTCGTGGTCTTACCGGCGCCGTTGGGCCCGAGCAGGGCCAGCACCTCGGCGGCGTGCACTTCCAGGTCGAGATCGGAGACCGCTGTGGTGGATCCGTAGTGCTTGCTCACGCCGCGCAGTCGAACGACCGTGTCAGGAACGTCGGGACTCACGAGCGCCGCTCCTCCTCATAGGCGCCGCTCATGCGGCGCACGGCTGGGTCGTCGGCGCGGCTCACGTGGAATCAGCGTAGGCGTCATGGGTCGGCGTCGGCCGCGGGGTCGGGGCAGGTTGCGCGGGCGATGACGGGTCGGCGGCCGGTCGACGGTCGGTTTCCCGGGCCTGCACCGGCAGGGGCCGCCAGGGCAACCGGGTGTAGGTCAGCGCGATGAGCAGCACCACGATGACGGTGCTGGCCAGCGTGGCGTCCACGATCTGGAACAGTGCGAACCGGTCGCCGTTGGCGGTCGGGCCGAAGATGCCGACGACGAGGCTGATGACGATCGCCGCCACCCGGAAGCCGGTGCGGGTGGCCCAGCAGGCCAGCGGGATGATCGCCCACAGCAGATACCAGGGCTGCACGACCGGGAACAGCAGCACGCAGATGCCCAGCGCGACGCCGAGGCCGCCGATCGGGTGCAACCGGCCGCGGAAGACGGCCAGCAGCAGCCACGCCACCATGACCGTGATGATCAGCACACCGATCGCACGGGTCAGTCCCAACACCGCGGTGGTGTGATCGCCCAGGCCCAGCAGGATGCCCACCTGCCCGGTGCCGAGCGCCAGCAGCGTCGGGGGCGACATCCAGCTGCGCACCACGTTCGCGGTGCCCAGCGTGTAGATCCAGCCGAAGCCCAGGCCGCTGGCCCAGCCCACGACGGCCATCACCGCCAGCGACAGGGCCGCCATGCCGCCTCCGGTCAACAGCAGGGCGCGCAGGTTTCCTCCCCGCCGGTAGGCCAGGGCCATCGTGACGAAGCCCAGCGCCAGCAGCGACGGCAGCTTCACCTGCGACGACAGCGTGATCAGGACGGCGCCGGCCACCAGCATGCCCAGCGGTTCCCAGTCGGGACCCGGCTTGAGGGAGCGCGGCAGCAGGCGCGGGGTGTCGACACCGCGCAGCGCGAATTCGGCGCCCGCCAGCATCAGGCCCAGCATCAGCGCCTCGTTGTGCACGCCGGCCACCAGATGCATGATCAGCAGCGGATTGGCCGCGCCCAGCCACAGCGCGCTGACCTCGGCGACGCCGCAGCGCCGGGCCAGCCGGGGCGTCGCCCACACGATCAGTGCGACGCCGAGCAGCTCGACGAGCCGGTGGCACAGCACGGCCGCGACGATGTTCTCCCCGGTGATCGCCGAAATGCCGCGCCCCATCCACAGAAACAGCGGGCCGTAGGGCGCGGGCGTCTCGCGCCACAGGGTCGGCACGGACAGGGTGAAGATGTGGGACAGGCCCAGCCCGGAGGCCGGGCCGACCCGGTACGGGTCGAGTCCCTCCAGGGAGATCTGGCTCTGCGCCAGATAGGAGTAGACGTCCTTGCTGTACATCGGTGGGGCGATCAGCAGCGGCAGCACCCACAGCAGCAGGGTGCGGTCCAGGTCACCGCGCGACATCCGCCGGTTGCCCAGCGCGAACCGGCCGAGCATCAGCCAGGCCAGCGCCATCATGACCGCGCCCGTGGTCGTCATCGTCAACGACACGGTCTGGATGCGCGACGGCAGGTTGAGCAGCCGCACCCCGAACGTCGGGTCCTGCACGACGGGCCGCGCCCCGGCGCCCAGCGCGCCGATCGCCATCAGCATCGTGCCGCTGGCGCCGAACAGGCGGATGCGGCGGAGCGAGGTCAGCTCGGTATCGTTCAGCGGCGTACCCACCGCCTGCTCGTCGCCGTGCAGACTCGCGATCGACGAGCTCAGCGTGTGGTGGCGGGCTGACATCTTCAGCAGCGTAGCCGTCCGGCGGTGTGACCAGCGCAACGCCAGGACAGGGGACCCTTGCTAGACCGATCGTCGGAATTGCGTCACACTGGTGTTGTGAAAATCCGAACCAGCCCCGATGGCGTCGCCGCGCCCGACGTCGGTGCTGCGAGCTCGGATCGTCACACCCGCCGCGCCATCGTGCGCCTGCTGCTGGAATCCGGAACGATCACCGCGGGCGAGATCGGTGACCGGCTGGGCCTGGCGGCCGCCGGTGTGCGCCGGCACCTCGACGCCCTGATCGAGGCGGGCGATGCCGAGGCCACGGCCCCCGCGGCATGGCAGCAGGCGGGGCGCGGGCGTCCCGCGAAGCGCTACCGGTTGACCGCCGGCGGTCGGGCCAAGCTTGACCACGCCTACGACGACCTGGCGGCGGCGGCCATGCGGCAGCTTCGCGAGATCGGCGGCGAAGAGGCGGTTCAGGCGTTCGCCCGGCAACGGATCGACGCCATCTTGACCGAGGTCACCGCGGCTGACAGCGCGGCGGACGACGACGTCGAGGCGGCCGCCGAACGGATCGCCACCGCGCTGACCAAGGCCGGCTATGTTGCCAGCACCACCCAGGTCGGCGGGCCGATTCACGGCGTGCAGATCTGCCAGCACCACTGCCCGGTCTCGCATGTCGCCGAGGAATTCCCCGAGCTGTGCGAGGCCGAACAGCAGGCGATGGCCGAGGTGCTGGGCACCCATGTCCAGCGGTTGGCGACCATCGTCAACGGCGACTGCGCCTGCACCACGCACGTCCCGCTGACGCAGAGCAAGGCTTCAAGTACGGCGCCCAGCCCGCGCCACATGACCGACACCACGAGCATCAAAGGAGCGTCTCGATGACACTCACACCCGAGGCCAGCAAGACGGCTACCGCGCCGCTGACCCAGGAAGAGGCGATCGCCTCCCTGGGGCGGTACGGCTACGGCTGGGCCGACTCCGACGTCGCGGGCGCCAGCGCCCAGCGCGGGCTGTCCGAGGCGGTGGTCCGCGACATCTCCGAGAAGAAGAGCGAGCCCGAGTGGATGCTGCAGGCCCGGCTCAAGGCGCTGCGCATCTTCGAGCGCAAGCCGATGCCGACGTGGGGCTCGAACCTGGAGGGCATCGACTTCGAGAACATCAAGTACTTCGTGCGCTCCACCGAAAAGCAGGCGGCGACCTGGGATGACCTGCCCGAGGACATCCGCAACACCTACGACCGGCTGGGCATCCCCGAGGCGGAGAAGCAGCGCCTGGTCGGTGGCGTGGCGGCGCAGTACGAGTCCGAGGTGGTCTACCACCAGATCCGCGAGGACCTCGAGGCCCAGGGCGTCATCTTCGTCGACACCGACACCGGCCTGCGCGAGCACCCCGAGATCTTCCAGGAGTACTTCGGCACCGTGATCCCGGCCGGGGACAACAAGTTCTCCGCGCTCAACACCGCGGTGTGGAGCGGCGGCTCGTTCATCTACGTCCCACCGGGCGTGCACGTCGACATCCCGCTGCAGGCCTACTTCCGGATCAACACCGAGAACATGGGCCAGTTCGAGCGGACGCTGATCATCGCCGACGAGGGTTCGTACGTGCACTACGTCGAGGGCTGCACCGCGCCGATCTACAAATCGGACTCGCTGCACTCGGCCGTCGTCGAGATCATCGTGAAACCCAATGCGCGCGTTCGCTACACGACGATTCAGAACTGGTCGAACAACGTCTACAACCTGGTCACCAAGCGCGCCCGCGCCGAGGCCGGCGCGACGATGGAGTGGGTCGACGGCAACATCGGATCCAAGGTCACCATGAAGTACCCGGCGGTCTGGATGACCGGCGAGTACGCCAAGGGCGAGGTGCTCTCGGTGGCCTTCGCCGGCGAAGACCAGCACCAGGACACCGGCGCCAAGATGCTGCACCTGGCGCCCAACACGTCGAGCAACATCGTGTCCAAGTCGGTGGCGCGCGGCGGGGGCCGCGCCTCGTATCGCGGCCTGGTGCAGGTGAACAAGGGCGCCCACGGATCACGCTCCAGCGTGAAATGCGATGCGCTGCTGGTCGATACGATCAGCCGCAGCGACACCTATCCGTATGTCGACATCCGCGAGGACGACGTCACGATGGGGCACGAGGCCACCGTGTCCAAGGTCAGCGAGGACCAGCTCTTCTACCTGATGAGCCGCGGCCTGACCGAGGACGAGGCGATGGCGATGGTGGTGCGCGGCTTCGTCGAGCCGATCGCCAAAGAGCTGCCGATGGAGTACGCGCTGGAGCTCAACCGCCTGATCGAGCTCCAGATGGAAGGCGCGGTCGGCTAGTGACGAATCTGACCGAAGCGGTCGAGGGGTCGTCGCTTACCGCGCTGAACAAGGGGGAGCTGTTCTCCTCCTTCGACGTGGACGCGTTCGAGGTCCCGCACGGCCGCGACGAAATCTGGCGCTTCACCCCGTTGCGCCGGCTGCGCGGCCTGCACGACGGTTCGGCGCATGCCACCGGCAAGGCGCAGATCACCGTCACCGAACAGCCGGGTGTGCGCACCGAAGTCGTCCGCCGGGGCGACGAGCGGCTGGGCCAGGGCGGCGTTCCCGCCGATCGCGTTGCGGCTCAGGCTTTCTCGTCGTTCAACTCCGCGACGGTGGTGACCGTGGCGCGTGACACCGAGGTCGCCAAGCCCATCGAGATCGTAGTGGACGGGCCGGGCGAGGGCGCGGTCGCCTACGGGCATCTGCAGATCCGCGTCGAGGAACTCGCGCGGGCCATCGTGGTCGTCGACCTGCGCGGCAGCGGAACGTACGCCGACAACGTCGAGATCATTGTTTCAGACTCGGCGGCGCTCGGGGTGATCTGGATCGCCGACTGGGCGGACGACATGGTCAACGTCAGCGCGCATCACGCACGGCTGGGCAAGGATTCGGTGCTCGGCCACGTCAACGTGACGCTCGGGGGAGACCTGGTGCGCACCTCGACGACGGTGCGGTTCACCGCCGCCGGCGGCGACGCTCAACTGCTCGGCACCTACTTCGCCGATGACGGCCAGCACATCGAATCCCGGCTGCTCGTCGACCACGCTCACCCCAATTGCCGCTCGGACGTGCTGTACAAGGGTGCGCTGCAAGCGGATCCGGAATCCGACCGTCCGGACGCACACGCCGTCTGGGTCGGCGACGTGCTGATCCGCGCCGAGGCGACCGGCACCGACACCTTCGAAACCAACCGCAATCTGATCCTCACCGACGGTGCCCGCGCCGATTCGGTGCCCAACCTCGAGATCGAGACCGGTGAGATCGTCGGCGCCGGACACGCGAGTGCCACAGGGCGATTCGACGACGAGCAGGTGTTCTACCTACGGGCCCGCGGCATCCCCGAAGACCAGGCCCGCCGATTGATCGTGCGCGGCTTCTTCGCCGAGATCATCCAGAAGATCGCCGTGCCCGCCGTGCGCGAGCGTCTGACCGAGGCCATCGAACACGAGCTTGAGCTGACCGAAGGAAACAAGAACTGATGACCACGCTCGAAATCAAGGACTTACACGTCAGCGTCGCGCGCACCAACGAGGCCGACGCCATCGGAATCCTCAAGGGCGTCGACCTCACGGTGTCCTCGGGGGAGACGCACGCGCTGATGGGTCCCAACGGATCCGGCAAGTCCACCCTGTCCTACGCCATCGCCGGGCACCCGAAGTACGAGGTGACGTCCGGATCGATCACGCTGGACGGCCAGGACGTGCTGGCGATGAGCGTCGACGAACGCGCCCGGGCCGGCCTGTTCCTCGCGATGCAGTACCCGATCGAGGTCACCGGGGTGTCCATGTCGAACTTCCTGCGCTCGGCCGCCACCGCCGTGCGCGGTGAGGCGCCGAAGCTGCGGCACTGGGTCAAGGAAGTCAAGGCCGCGATGGACGACCTGGGAATCGACCCGGCGTTCTCCGAACGCAGTGTGAACGAAGGCTTTTCCGGCGGTGAGAAGAAGCGCCACGAGATTCTTCAGCTGTCGCTGCTCAAGCCCAAGATCGCCATCCTGGACGAGACCGACTCCGGCCTGGACGTCGACGCGCTGCGGGTGGTCAGTGAGGGTGTGAATCGCTACGCCGAAGCCGAGCATGGCGGCGTCCTGCTGATCACGCACTACACCCGCATCCTGCGCTACATCCAGCCGCAGTTCGTCCACGTGTTCGTCGGCGGGCGCATCGTCGAAGCCGGCGGACCGGAATTGGCCGACCAGCTCGAGGAGCACGGCTACGAGCGCTTCGTGCAGGCGGCGTCTGCGAAGGCCTGACATGACTCGGCGTGATGCAGCGGATTCCGCTCTCGATCTCGCGGCGATTCGTGCCGACTTCCCGATCCTCAAGCGCGTCATGCGCGGCGGAAATCAGTTGGCGTATCTGGACTCCGGGGCGACGGCCCAGCGGCCGCTGCAGGTGCTCGACGCCGAGCGCGAGTTTCTGCTGACGTCCAACGGGGGCGTGCATCGTGGTGCGCACCAGCTGATGGAGGAGGCCACCGACGCCTACGAGCAGGGCCGCGCCGACATCGCGGCGTTCGTCGGCGCCGACGCGCAGGAGCTGATCTTCACCAAGAACGCCACCGAGGCGCTCAACCTGGTCTCCTATGTGCTGGGCGACAACCGGTTCGAGCGTGCCGTCGGCCCCGGCGACGTCATCGTCACCACCGAGCTCGAGCACCACGCCAACCTGGTCCCCTGGCAGGAGCTGGCCCGCCGCACCGGTGCCACGCTGCGCTGGTACGGCGTCACCGACGAGGGGCGCATCGACCTGGACTCGCTGGAGCTCGACGAGCGGGTCAAAGTCGTTGCCTTCAGCCACCATTCCAATGTCACCGGCGCGCTCGCGCCGGTGGGCGAACTGGTCTCCCGCGCCAAAGCCGTCGGCGCGCTCACCGTGCTGGACTCCTGCCAGTCGGTGCCGCACCGCCCGGTCGACTTCCACGCGCTCGACGTCGACTTCGCCGCCTTCTCCGGCCATAAAATGCTGGGTCCCAACGGGATGGGCGTGCTGTACGGACGCGGGGAGTTGTTGTCGGCGATGCCGCCATTCCTCACCGGCGGCTCCATGATCGAGAACGTCGCCATGGACGCCTCCACCTACGCCGCGCCCCCGCAGCGTTTCGAGGCCGGCACCCCGATGACGTCCCAGGTGGTCGGGCTGGCCGCGGCCGCCCGCTATCTCGACGGCATCGGCATGGACGCCGTCGAGGCGCACGAACGCGGGCTGGTCGCCGCCGCCCTCGAGGGCCTGTCCGGGATCGAGGGCGTGCGGATCATAGGGCCCACCGCACTGGAAAACCGCGGCTCTCCGGTGTCATTCGTCGTCGACGGCGTGCACGCGCACGACGTCGGGCAGGTCCTCGACGACGACGGCGTCGCGGTGCGCGTGGGGCACCACTGCGCGCTGCCGCTGCATCGCCGGTTCGGGCTGGCGGCCACGGCCCGGGCGTCCTTCGCGGTGTACAACACCGCCGAGGAGGTCGAGCGGTTGGTCGCGGGCGTGCGCCGCGCGCTGGATTTCTTCGTCGGCGATCGCAAGCGCGGCGAAGCCGGGAGCAGCGGGTCGTCGCCATGGGTTGGGAGACAATGACCTTGCGCCTCGAACAGATGTATCAGGACGTGATCCTTGATCACTACAAGCACCCGCAGCACCGCGGGCTGCGGGAGCCGTTCGGCGCCGAGGTGTTCCACGTCAACCCGGTCTGCGGTGACGAGGTCACCCTGCGCGTCGCGCTGTCCGACGACGGCGAAACCGTCGCCGACGTGTCGTACGACGGGCAGGGCTGCTCGATCAGCCAGGCGGCCACCTCGGTCCTCACCCAGCAGGTGATCGGTCAAAGTGTCGGCGATGCCCTCAAGACCATCACCGCGTTCACCGAGATGGTGTCCTCCCGCGGCACCATCGAGGGCGACGAGGACGTGCTCGGCGACGGGGTCGCGTTCGCCGGGGTGGCCAAATACCCCGCCAGGGTGAAATGCGCGCTGCTGGGGTGGATGGCGTGCAAAGACGCGCTGGCACAGGCTTACTCACGACAAGAACCAGCCCTCGAGGAGGTTACAGATGAGCGAGACCACCACACCGCATGACGAGTTGCTCGCCGATGTCGAGGAAGCGATGCATGACGTCGTCGACCCCGAACTCGGCATCAACGTCATGGATTTGGGCCTGGTGTACGGCTTGGAGGTCGAGCACGGCGAGATGGGCCCGGTGGCGTTGATCGACATGACGCTCACCTCGGCGGCGTGCCCGTTGCAGGACGTCATCGAGGACCAGTCGCGCAGCGCGCTCGTCGGCGCCGGCTTGGTCGACGAGCTGAAGATCAACTGGGTGTGGAACCCGCCATGGGGCCCGGACAAGATCACCGACGACGGGCGCGAGCAACTGCGCGCCCTTGGCTTCACGGTCTAGAACCGGCCCTTTCGCACGCCGCGCCGACGCGCGGCTCCCGCCACGGGTTGTGGAGGGGACGCTCGATCATCCGTCGCGGTTCGCGGCCGCAGTTGTGGACGACGCCACGAAATGCGTTGCGCCGCGGCGCGCCCGGGCTCGTGAGCAGAATTACGTACTGTCCGTAGCCTTTGGATTCAACGTGTCGCGGGTGGATGAAGCGCCGCGACGCCATCGCAACAAAGAGGAGGATGTCTGGCCGCTGCGGCGTCGGTCTGGCGGCCGCCCCCGGGAATCAACTCGACCGCTGTTGCGTTCGGCTAGCCGTGGCGCACGCGAAGAGATGTCTTAATATCAGCCGGTCGAGCATTCCTGATCGGGGGGCACGGTGTTAACGCTTCTCAAGCGGGCATGGGTTCCGCTGGTCGTGGCTGTGGCGCTGGTCATCGGTGGCGTCGCAGTGATCCGACTCAACGGCGTTTTCCCAGGACCCGGGCTGCCCAAGCCCGATCCCCGGGACGCGACCCCGCCGTATGCGGCCAAGACCGCCATCTACGAAATCCTGGGACCGCCCGGGACGACCGGCGTCGTCAACTGGATGGATGCGGAGTCACTGCCGCAGAAGGCCAACTTCACCACCTTGCCGTGGTCGAAGACGATCGTCGCCGAGATGCCCGGCATCTTCGCCTACGTCGTCGCCCAAGGTGACAGTCCCTTCATCGGCTGCCGCATCACCGTCGACGGCAAGTTGGTCGATCAACAACAGGCCACCAACCGGAACGCGCAGGTTTCCTGCTTGGACAAGTCCGCGTGAGCAGCGATAGCAGCGACGCTGACGACACGGCCGAAATCCCCGTCGTGCAGCGCACCGAGGTTGACCGGAAACCGCGGATCGCCCGCACCATGCGTGTCCTGGCGCTGCCGATCATCGTGGTCTGGCTGCTGATCGCGATCGGCGTCAACGTCTTCGTCCCACAGCTGGAAAAGGTTGCCGAGGAAGTCTCGGTGCCGCTCTCGCCATCCGACGCGCCCTCGGTGACCGGGATGAAGCACATCGGGGAGAAATTCAAGGAGTACGACTCCGACAACCTTGTCCTGGTGACCCTGGTCGGTGACAAACCCCTCGGCGAGGATGCTCACCGGTTTTACGACGATCTGGTCAAGAAGCTGCAGCAGGACCACGAACACGTCGAGCATGCGCTGAATTTCTGGGGACAGCGATTCACGTCTTCCGGTGTCGAGAGCTACGACCACAAGGCCGCCTATGTTCAGGTCAACCTGCGGGGTGACCAAGGCGGGGCCGTCGGCGACAAATCGGTTGCGGCGGTTCGCAAAATCGTCGCGGACTCGAAACCGCCGGCCGGGGTGAAGGCCTACGTCGCCGGTCAGGGAGCCCTGACCGCCGACACGATCGTCGTCGGCGACGCGAGCCTGGCCAAGATGACGATCATCACCATCATCATCATCGCGATCATGCTGATGTTCGTCTATCGATCCATCGGCACGGTGTTGCTGACGATGGTCATCCTGTTCGTCGGACTGGCCACCGGTCGCGGCGTCGTTGCGCTGCTGGGCGAAACCGGCATCATGGGGCTGTCGACCTTCGCCGTCAACTTGTTGACGGCACTGGCCATCGCCGCCGGCACCGACTACGCCATATTCATGGTCGGCCGCTACCAGGAGGGCCGCGAACGGGGGCTGGATCGCGAAGCCGCCTATTACGACACGTTCGCCGGTGTCACCAAGGTGGTGCTGGGCTCGGGTTTGACGATTGTCGGGGCGCTGGCCTGTCTGAAATTCACCCGGCTGCCGTACTTCAGTTCGCTGGCGTTTCCGTGTGCGGTCGGTCTGCTGGTGGTGGTGGCCGCGGGCGTCACGCTGACGCCCGCGCTGATCGCCTTCGCAAGCGGCTTCGGCCTTTTCGACCCGAAGCGCGAGTTCAACTACACGCGGTGGCGCCGCTTGGCGACGGCCATCGTGCGGTGGCCGGCGCCCATCCTCGCTACGTCGGTCATCCTGGCGATCGTCGGCGCAATTGGCTTGATGGGCTTCACTCCTCGTTACAACGACCTGTACTACTTGCCGCCGAGCGCTTCGTCGGTGCAGGCGTACACCGCGGCCGATCAACACTTCACCCAGGCCCGGTTGAACCCGGACCTTCTGATGATCGAATCGGACCACGATCTGCGCAATCCGAGGGACATGCTGGTCCTGGACAAGATCGCCGGTGCCATTTTCCGGGTGCCGGGCATCGAACGTGTGCAGAGCATCACCAGGCCTCTGGGCCCGCCGATTCAAGACGGATCGATTCCGTTCCAGCTCAGTGTGCAAAGCGCGCCGATCCGCAGCAACCTGAACTACCTGAAGGATCGCGTCGCCGACATCAAGAAGATCACCGGTTTCCTCGACACCCAGATCGCGCTGTTGGAGCGTCAGTACGCGGTCACACAGAAGCTCGCGAACGCCGCCGACGACAGCTCGAAAACCACGGGGGAG
This sequence comes from Mycobacterium intracellulare ATCC 13950, assembly GCF_000277125.1. Classification (NCBI taxonomy): domain Bacteria; kingdom Bacillati; phylum Actinomycetota; class Actinomycetes; order Mycobacteriales; family Mycobacteriaceae; genus Mycobacterium; species Mycobacterium intracellulare. Next base: position 3,406,284 of record NC_016946.1, on the reverse strand, counting down.
ACGGCGGCCATCACGGACGAAATCCGGGATCACATCGCGGATTTCGACGACTTCTGGAGACCGATTCGCAGCTACTTCTACTGGGAGAAGCACTGCTACGACATCCCGATCTGCTGGTCGCTACGGAGCCTGTTCGACGCGCTGGACGGGTTCGATCTGCTGGCCGAAAAGTTCCACGCCCTCACGAGCGACCTCACCAACACGGCCAAGGCCACGCGCGAACTGCTGGCGATCATCCCCGAGAACATCGCCGTCTCGAAGTCGATCCGGGATACGACGCTGACCATCTACAGCTCGTTCGACAGCCTGATCGATCAGTTCGACCGGTTGACCGACACGAACGCCGTGATGGGCAAGTCCTTCAACGACGCCCAGGTGGAGAGCCTGTTCTACCTGCCACCCGAGATCTTCCAGAACTCGGACTTCCAGCTGGGGTTGAGCCTGATGGTGTCGCCGGACGGCAAGGCCGCGCGCTTCATCATCACTCACTCCGTGGATCCGGCGACGTCGAAGGGAATCGCGTCCGTCGATCAGGAGCGCCAAGCGGCCAAGGAGGCGCTGAAACTCACCTCGCTGGAGAACGCGGACATCTACCTCGGCGGCACGGCCGCAACGTTTTACGACATCGCCAACGGCGCCAAGTACGACCTGATGATCGCCGGGGTGGCCTCGATCGTGCTCATCTTCATCATCATGGTGATCGTGACCCGCGCGCTGGTCGCGGCGGGCGTCATCGTCGGCACCATCGTGATGTCGCTAGGGGCCGCCTTCGGGTTCTCGACACTGATCTGGCAGCACCTTGGTGATTTCCAGTTGCACTGGGTGGCAACCGAATTCGCGTTGATCGTGCTCCTGGCGGTGGGGTCCGACTACAACCTGATGCTGGTGTCCCGCATCGAGGAGGAGATCGGAGCGGGGCTGAAAACGGGACTCATCCGCGGCATGGGTGTGACCGGGCCGGTGGTGACGGCCGCCGGCGTGGTGTTCGCCGTCACCATGGGCACGATGATCACCAGCGATCTCCGGGCGATCGGCCAATTCGGCACGACGATCGGCATCGGCCTGTTGTTCGACACGTTCGTCGTCCGATCGCTCATCACGCCGTCGATCATGACGGTGATGGGACGCTGGTTCTGGTGGCCGAAGCGGGTACGGGTCCGCCCGGCCAGTCAGATGCTCCGGTCGGTCGGACCCCGCCCGCTTGTTCGTGCACTGCTGTACCACCCGCAACGCGGGGTGCCGTCGGATGCGCAGACATAGCAGCCGGCGGGACAATCGGTCTACGTTTCGCGATGCGCCGCCATGGCGGCTTCGCGCTGAGCCTTCTCTTTGACGTGGGTCGAGCAGCAATGCACGATCTCGCAATGGTAGCGGTCACTGCACTCGTGCGAACAATAGACCGATGCGGCCGGGAGCCACTCCGGATCGGATAGGTCACGCCGCCGGGCATCCGGGTCGAACGTGTGGCCGCAATGCACGCAGGTCTTGGTCTTGACCATACTGGTCAGAATACGCGCGGCTGCCCTGAATCGGTGCTGGTTTCTTATCGCTAGCGGACAATTTCCGTTGCGCAAAACAGGAGGCGTGCAATTCAAAGTCACTTTATTTCGCTAACGAATTAACTGCCGCCCAAAACCAACTCGGTCGTTTTCGATTCCCGCCGTCACGGCAGATCAGCGAACCGGACGGGTCAAACGGTCGACGCTGCCGGTGCAGCTCAACAATGACTCTGTCTATTCCGACCAGTTCAACGGCTGAACGGCCGGCGACCCGCTGCGCCCGGCTCCGCGCCGCAGGCTAAAGGTGGAACGGCAGGTGGGGCAGATGCAGGTGGTGGTGGTGCGGGTGGCCCATGGGCGGGCACGTCTCCAAGCTGATCATCGCCGCGTGCAGCACACCGCCGTCTTGAGTTCCGTTAGCGCCCAGGCATTTACCGTTGGTGATCGCCTGGGCGTCCGACGGTGTCTGCCGTTGATATGAGGTCGATTCGGTGACGGTCACGGTGGTGGGCGCGCCCGGGCCGCCGGGGCCCAGCCCGGTGACGGTGATGGTGTTGCCCGACACCGACGCAACCGTCCCGTAGAACCCGGCCGGCGGCGGGCACTTGCCGTCCGCGGACGCGGTGACCGTCACCGCTTGCGCGGTGACCGCCCCGGGGGTCGGCGCGCTCTGCGGGGTGGCGCGGACGTTCACGCAGCTGCCGGGGGTCACGTCGGCCAGCTTGGCCGGGGTGACCTGGACAACCCTCGTCTCGGGCGTGTAATCCACACTCGCGGAGCCGGTTCGCGTCCGCAGCGCGATCGTGCCAGCCGACACCGACTGGACCATGCCCTCGACGTAATCCTTGCCGACCGGCGGCGGCGGGGGCGGCGCCGGCGGTGGCACCGCGCTCGGTGCGGCGCTGGGCGGGACGGCCGTGACGGCGGGCGGCGCGTTACTGCTCGACGTGTCGCGCGGGGAGTCGCACATGGCCACGCACAACGCGATGAAAACGATCACCGCGGCGATCGCGATGTGCGTCGGCCGGGGTTTCAACGAAGCGGCACGCACAGACTCTTCTCCATCACATGTTCGCCCTCGTGGCCAATCACCCCCGGCGGGCGCGGTTTTCGCTCGCGCCCGCCGGCGGTGACGGCAATCTCAGCTGGCTCGAGCCTGGGTCATCCACCCTGGCCGGGCTGCTTGGGCTTGCCGCATTTGCCGTCGACGGCCTGTCGTAGCTTGATGCTCGTCGCCTGCAGCGCGCCGCCGCTGTCCGTGGTTCCGCGCGCGGACAGGCACTTGCCCGGCGCGATCGCTTCGGTGTTCGCGCTGGTCTGCTTGGTGTATTTGGTCTTGTCGTCGACCGTGACCGTCGTCTGCGTGGTGTTTCCGCTGGCATCCGTGCCGGTCAGGTTGATGGTGTTGCCCGAAACCGACGCAACCGAACCCCGCACCCAGGCCGGCTTGGCGGGGGCCGGCGACGGCGAGCCGGACGGCGGTGTGCTGCTGGCCCCGCCGGGGGTGGACTCGTGCGGTTTGGGGCAGGTGCCGTTGACGGACTCGCTGATCTTGACCTTCGCGGCCGTCACCGGCTGCCCGGGCGCCGATCCCTCGGTGGGCTTCACGCTGAGGCAGCTGCCCTGGGTCACGTCGGGCAGGCCGGCCGGAACGGCCTCGGTGATCTTGGTGGTCGAGGTGAAGTTCACCGCGGCGGTCGCGTTGTCTTCCTTGGTGACCTGGATGGAGTTGCCGGCCACCGACGCGATAAGGCCGCTGACCTTAGCTTCGGCGTTCGGGGTGGACGAGGGGGCCGCCGAGGTCACGGTGGACGTCGACGTCGAGGTCGAGGTGGAGGTGGAGCTGGATTTGTTCGACGAGCCGCAGGCGGACAGGGACAGGGCGGTGGCCCCCGCGACCGCGAATACCGCGAAGCGCGTGAGCCGGGGCACGGCACAGCTGGCAGACATCAACGTTTCTCCATTCGTCGGTGAGAGCGAACGTCATGGTTTACCCATTTGAGCTGTGCGTAACCTGTGACCGTCAGAAGGCCTCTTCGGGCACCCTCATGATCTCGTCGTCGATGGCCTCGATGACCGTGCGCAGGGAGGTCAGCTTCGGCAACATGTTCTTGGCGAAGAACGTCGCGGTCGCGACCTTGCCCTGATAGAACGGTTCGTCAGCGCCCGCCGCGCCGTCGGTCAGCGCGCGGTGTGCGACGCCGGCCTGCACCAGCAATCGCCAGCCGATCAGCAGATCGCCCACGGCGAGTAGAAACCGCACCGACGCCAGCCCCACCTTGTAGATATCGGTGGGCTGTTGGGCGGCGGACATCAGATACCCGGTCAGTGCGCCCGTCATCGCCGTCACGTCGTCGTACGCGGTCTGCAGGAGTTGGGCGACCGGCTTGAGGGCCTCGTCGCAGTCGTCGATGGTCGCGGTGATCTGAGTCGTCAGGAACTGCAGGGCCTGGCCGCGATCGCGCACGATCTTGCGGAAGAAGAAGTCGAGCGCCTGGATGGCGGTGGTGCCCTCGTAGAGCGAGTCGATCTTGGAATCGCGGATGTACTGCTCGAGCGGGTAGTCGGCCAAAAAGCCGGAACCGCCCAGTGTCTGCAGCGATTCGGTCAGCACCTCGTAGGCCCGCTCCGAGCTCACGCCCTTGACGATGGGCAGCAGCAGATCGTCGATCCGGTGCGCCATGTCGTGATCGGCGCCCGAAACACGTTGGGCCACTGCGTCATCCTGGTGTGCGGCGGCGTACATGTAGAGCGCCCGCAGGCCCTCGGCGTAGGCCTTCTGGGTCATCAGGCTGCGGCGCACGTCGGGGTGGTGGATGATCGTGACCCGCGGCGCGGTCTTGTCGGACATTTGCGTCAGGTCCGCACCTTGCACCCGCTCCTTGGCGAAAGCCAGCGCGTTCAGATAACCGGTGGACAGTGTGCCGGCGGCCTTGACGCCAATCGTCATGCGCGCGTGCTCGATCACGGTGAACATCTGCGCGATACCCCGGTGCACGTCGCCGACCAAGTAGCCGACGGCGGGCACATCGGTTGCGCCAAAGGTCAATTCGCACGTGGGTGAGGACTTGATGCCCATCTTGTGTTCCAGGCCGGTGACGAAAACCCCGTTGCGCGAACCGAGTTCGAATGTGTCCGGGTCGAACAGATAGTTGGGCACATAGAACAGGCTCAGGCCTTTTGTGCCCGGACCCGCGCCCTCGGGGCGGGCCAGCACCAGGTGGAAGATGTTCTCGGCGGTGTCGCCCACGTCGCCGCCGGAGATGAAGCGCTTGACGCCCTCGATGTGCCAGGTGCCGTCGGGCTGTTCGAAGGCCTTGGCGCGTCCGGCGCCGACGTCAGAACCCGCGTCGGGTTCGGTGAGCACCATGGTGGCCGCCCAGCCGCGCTCGACGCCCTCGGCGGCCCAGTGCCGCTGCTGCTCGTTGCCCTCGATGTACAGGGCCTGGGCCATCAACGGGCCGAGGCAGAAGAAGTTCGCCGACGGGTTGGCGCAGATGATCATCTCGTTGACCCCCCACGCCAGCGGCGGGGGTGCGGCCATGCCGCCGATCTCCTCGGCCAGCATCAGCCGCCACCAGCCGGCCTCCTTGATCGCCTGCACCGTCTTGGCCAGCTCGTCGGGCACGCTGATGGTGTGCTCGGCCGGGTCGAACTCCGGCGGGTTGCGGTCGGCGAAGGCGAAGGATTCGGCGACCGGGCCCTCGGCGAGGCGGGCGGCCTCGGCCAATATCGTGCGGACCGTCTCCTCGTCGAGTTCGCTGTAGCCCCCGGTGCCCAGGACGGCGCCGATATCGAGGACCTCGAAGAGGTTGAACTCGAGATCACGGACGTTTGCGATGTAGTGGCCCAACGCGATTCCCTCGCTGGTTCATTGAGGCGGCGGATGGTCAGGCCCAGTCTGTCGGACGCGGGAAAACGTACGCAACCGTAACCAGCGCCGGGCGCGGCGCCGGCGGAGCGGGAACACCGTGTCGGCGCCGGGCGTTACCGCAAATGTGACAACACTCGATCTCACCGCTGAGAAGTTCAACGAAACCATCGAGGGCAACGACATCGTGCTCGTCGACTTCTGGGCGTCCTGGTGTGGTCCTTGCCGCCAGTTCGGCCCCACGTTCCAGGCCTCCTCGGAGAAACACCCCGACATCGTGCACGCCAAGGTCGACACCGAGGCCGAACAGCAGCTGGCCGCGGCCGCCCAGATCCGGTCCATCCCCACGCTGATGGCCTTCAAGAAGGGCAAACTGCTGTTCAACCAGCCGGGTGCGCTGCCTCCCGCCGCGCTGGAGGACCTGGTTCAGCAGGTCCGGGCGTTCGACGTCGACGCCGCCGAAGCCGGCCCGGCCGAGTAAGCGCGACACCGCGCCGGCGTCGGCCACGCGCTAGGTTGCATGGGTGAGTTTGGTACTGGTGGACCACCCGCGGCCCGGCGTCGCGCTGATAACCCTCAACCGGCCCGAGCGGATGAACTCCATGGCGTTCGATGTCATGGTCCCGCTCAAGGAGGCCCTGGAAAAGGTCAGGTACGACAACGCGGTGCGCGTTGTCGTCCTCACCGGGGCCGGCCGGGGCTTTTCCTCGGGGGCTGATCACAAGTCCGCGGGCTCGGTGCCCCACGTCGAGGGGCTGACCCGCCCCACCTATGCGCTGCGCTCCATGGAGATTCTCGACGAGGTCATCCTGGGTTTGCGCCGGTTGCACCAGCCGGTGATCGCCGCGGTCAACGGCCCCGCCATCGGCGGCGGCCTGTGCCTGGCGCTGGCCGCCGACATCCGCGTGGCCTCCACCACCGCGTACTTCCGCGCCGCCGGCATCAACAACGGGCTGACGGCCAGCGAACTGGGGTTGTCCTACCTGCTGCCGCGGGCTATCGGGTCGTCGCGGGCGTTCGAGATCATGCTGACCGGGCGCGACATCACCGCCGAGGAGGCCGAGCGCATCGGGCTGGTGTCCTGCCAGGTGCCCGACAAGCAGCTGCTGGACACCTGCTACGCCATCGCCGCGCGGATCGCGGCGTTCTCGCGGCCGGGCGTCGAGTTGACCAAGCGCACGCTGTGGAGTGGACTGGACGCCGGTAGCCTGGAAGGGCACATGCAAGCCGAAGGCTTGGGACAGCTTTTCGTCCGCCTGCTCACCGCCAACTTCGAAGAAGCGGTTGCCGCACGCGCAGAACGACGACCAGCGGTATTCACCGACGACAAATAGGCGTCTTTTCAACTCGGGAGAGCGATCGTGATCACGGCCACGGACCTGGAGGTCCGCGCTGGCGCGCGCATCCTGCTCTCGCCCGACGGCCCCGATCTGCGGGTCCAGCCCGGCGACCGCATCGGCCTGGTCGGCCGCAACGGCGCCGGCAAGACCACCACCCTGCGCATCCTGGCGGGGGAGACCGAGCCGTACGCCGGGTCGATCACCCGCACAGGCGAAATCGGTTATCTGCCACAGGATCCCAAAGAGGGCGACCTCGACGTGCTGGCCCGCGACCGGGTCCTGTCGGCCCGCGGGTTGGACGTGTTGCTCACCGACCTGGAAAAGCAGCAGGCGTTGATGGCCGAGGTCGCCGACGACGACGCCCGCGACCGCGCGATCCGTCGGTACGGGCAGCTCGAGGAGCGTTTCGTGGCCCTGGGCGGCTACGGCGCGGAGAGCGAAGCCAGCCGCATCTGCGCCAGTCTCGGCCTGCCGGAACGGGTGCTGACCCAGCAGCTGCGCACCCTGTCCGGGGGGCAGCGCCGCCGGGTGGAATTGGCGCGCATCCTGTTCGCCGCCTCCGAGGGCGGAGCGGGAACCTCGGGCTCGGAGACCACGCTGTTGCTCGACGAGCCCACCAACCACCTCGATGCGGATTCCATCGGCTGGTTGCGCGATTTCCTGCGGGCCCACACCGGCGGGCTGGTGATCATCAGCCACAACGTCGAATTGCTCGCCGACGTCGTCAACCGGGTGTGGTTTCTGGATGCCGTGCGCGGCGAGGCCGACGTCTACAACATGGGCTGGCAGAAATACCTCGACGCGCGCGCGACCGACGAGCAGCGCCGCCGCCGGGAGCGCGCCAACGCCGAACGCAAGGCCGCCGCGCTGCGCACCCAGGCCGCGAAGCTCGGCGCCAAGGCCACCAAAGCCGTTGCCGCCCAGAACATGTTGCGCCGCGCCGACCGGATGATGGCCGCGCTCGACGAGGAGCGCGTCGCCGACAAGGTGGCCCGCATCAAGTTCCCGACGCCGGCCGCGTGCGGGCGCACGCCGCTGGTCGCCAAGGGGCTGAGCAAGTCCTACGGGTCGCTGGAGGTGTTCACCGGTGTCGATCTGGCGATCGACCGCGGCTCGCGGGTGGTGGTGCTGGGGCTCAACGGCGCCGGCAAGACCACACTGCTGAGGCTGCTGGCCGGCACCGAGGCCCCCGACACCGGAGGGCTCGAGCCCGGGCACGGCCTGCGGATCGGCTACTTCGCGCAGGAGCACGACACCCTCGACAACGACGCGAGCGTGTGGGACAACATCCGCCACGCCGCCCCGGATTCGGGCGAGCAGGACCTGCGCGGCCTGCTGGGCGCGTTCATGTTCAGCGGTCCGCAGCTCGACCAAATGGCGGGCACGCTGTCCGGCGGTGAGAAAACCCGGCTCGCGCTGGCCGGTTTGGTGGCGTCGACCGCCAACGTCTTGTTGCTCGACGAACCGACGAACAACCTCGATCCGGCGTCGCGCGAGCAGGTGCTCGACGCGCTGCGCAGTTATCGGGGCGCGGTGGTGCTGGTGACGCACGACCCCGGCGCCGCCGAGGCCCTCGACCCGCAACGAGTGGTGCTGCTACCGGACGGCACCGAGGACTACTGGTCCGACGAATACCGGGATCTCATCGAGCTCGCCTGACTTGGCCTGATGGTGGCGACCCGCTGCGCCCGGCTTGGACTCTGCGGCGGTCGCGCTTGCGATCGCCACTGGCGGCAAGCGCCCCAAGGCGATTTGGCGAAATTCGCCCGCGGTCGACGACGGCTTCTTACTCTAGGTTTCTTGCGGTCGTGTCCCGGTGTCGGAGGAGCCATGAGAAGAGCAATGCACAGGTCGGCCAAGGCGCGCGACCAGTTGTTGGACGAGCTGCGCCACGCCTACGAAGGCGGGGCCAGCATCCGCAGCCTGGTTGCCACGACCGGTAGGTCGTACGGGTCGATCCACAGCCTGCTGCGGGAGTCGGGTACCACGATGCGCAGCCGCGGCGGCCCCAACCGGACCGCGAAGGCGGCGCGGGCCTAACCTCGAGAACCGTTGCGCCGCATCGAGTTCTCGACCAGGTCGAGCACCAAGGCCAGGCGTTGCGGGTCCTCGCCGGACGCCAGCCGGGCGACCAGGCCGTCGAGCACCAACTCCAGATAGCACTGCAGTACGTCGCCGGGCACGTCGTCGCGCACCCGGTGTGCCTCCGTCTGCCGGCGCAACCGATCGGTGGTCGCCGCCGCCAGCTCGGCCGAACGCTCCGCCCAGCCGCGGCTGAACGCGGGATCGTTGCGCAGCTTGCGGGCGATCTCCAATCTGGTGGCCAGCCAGTCGAACTGGTCGGGCGCGGCCAGCATGTCCCGCATCACCTGGATCAGTCCCGCGCGGGAGGCCACGTCGGCCATCCGCTCGGCGTCCTCGTGGGCGAGTGCGAAAAACAGCGCGTCCTTGTCCCGGAAATGGTGGAAGATCGCGCCGCGCGACATCCCGATCGCCTTCTCCAGGCGGCGCACCGTCGCCTTGTCGTAGCCGAATTCGGCAAAGCAGCGGCGGGCGCCGTCGAGGATCTGGCGGCGGCGAGCCGCCAGATGGTCCTCGCTGACTTTGGGCACGAGTGGCTGGGCCGGTCTCGCGCTAGTCCGACTTCTGGCCCGACTTCAGCATGTTGCGCAGCACGTACTGCAGGATGCCGCCGTTGCGGTAGTAGTCGGCCTCGCCGGGGGTGTCGATGCGCACCACGGCGTCGAACTCCACTGCGTCCGAACCGTCCTTGCTTGCCTTGACCTTCACCGTCTTCGGCGTCTTGCCGTCGTTGAGCGCCTCGATACCGGTGATGTCGAACACCTCGGTGCCGTCCAGCCCCAGGTCCTTGGCGGACTTGCCGTCGGGGAACTGCAACGGGATCACGCCCATACCGATCAGGTTGGACCGGTGGATGCGCTCGAAGGACTCGGCGATCACCGCGCGCACCCCGAGCAGCCGGGTTCCCTTGGCCGCCCAGTCACGCGACGAGCCCGACCCGTACTCCTTGCCGCCCAGCACCACCAGCGGAATGTCTTGCGCCGCATAGTTTTGCGCCGCGTCGTAGATGAACGCCTGCGGCGCGTCATCCTGGGTGAAGTCGCGGGTGTAACCGCCGGACACGTCGTCGAGCAGCAGGTTGCGCAGCCTGATGTTGGCGAACGTGCCACGGATCATCACCTCGTGGTTACCGCGCCGAGAGCCGAAGGAGTTGTAGTCCTTGCGCTCCACGCCGTGCTCGTCGAGATACTGCGCCGCCGGGGTGCCCGGCTTGATGCTGCTGGCGGGGGAGATGTGGTCGGTGGTCACCGAATCACCGAGCAGCGCCAGCACCCGCGCGCCGGTGATGTCGGCGACCTGCTCGGGCTCGGCGGGCATCCCGTCGAAGTACGGGGGCTTGCGCACGTACGTCGAATCCGGGTTCCACTCAAAGGTGTTGCCGCTCGGCGTGGGCAGGTTGCGCCAGCGCTCGTCGCCCTTGAAGACGTCGGCGTAGTTTTTGGTGAACATCTCCTGGTTGATCGCCGAGGCGATGGTGTCGGAGACGTCCTTCTGCGACGGCCAGATGTCTTTGAGGAAGACGTCATTGCCGTCCTTGTCCTTGCCGAGCGGCTGCTCGTCGAAGTCGAAGTCCATGGTGCCGGCGAGCGCATAGGCGATCACCAGCGGCGGCGACGCCAGGTAATTCATCTTCACGTCGGGGTTGATGCGGCCCTCGAAGTTGCGGTTGCCCGACAGCACGGCGGCCACCGAAAGGTCGTTGTCGTTGATCGCCTTCGAAATGTCCTCGGGCAGCGGGCCGGAGTTACCGATGCACGTGGTGCAGCCGTAGCCGACCAGATAGAAGCCCAACTTCTCCAGATACGGCCACAGGCCGGCCTTGTCGTAATAGTCGTGGACCACCTGGGAGCCCGGGGCCATGGTGGTTTTCACCCATGGCTTGGAGACCAAGCCCTTTTCGACGGCGTTGCGCGCCAGCAGCGCGGCGCCCAGCATCACCTCGGGGTTGGAGGTGTTGGTGCACGACGTGACGGCGGCGATCACCACCGCGCCGTGGTCGAGCACGAACTCGCCGAGTTCGTCGGACTTGACCGTCACCGGGCTGCTCACGCGGCCCTTGGAGTGCGCGGCGGCCGATTGCACCTTGTGGTCGTCGGCGTGGCCGTTGGTCGCCTGCCCCGGGTCACTGGCCGGGAACGACTCATCGACAACCTCGTCGAGCTTGGAGTATTCCTTCTTGTCGGGGTCGTCACCGACGTAGTCGCAAATCTGCTCGCGGAACGTGGATTTCGCGTCGGCCAGCGCGATCCGGTCCTGCGGACGCTTGGGGCCGGCGATGGACGGCACCACGTCGGACAGGTCGAGTTCGATGTATTCGGAGTACTCGGGCTCGTGCTTCGGGTTGTGCCACATGCCCTGTTCCTTGGCGTAGGCCTCGACCAGCGCCAGCTGCTCGTCGTTGCGGCCGGTGAACTTCAGATAAGAGATCGTCTCCTCGTCGACCGGGAAAATCGCTGCGGTGGAACCGAATTCGGGGCTCATGTTGCCCAGGGTGGCTCGGTTGGCCAGCGGCACCTCGGCCACGCCCTCGCCGTAGAACTCGACGAACTTGCCGACCACGCCGTGGTGGCGCAGCATTTCGGTCACGGTCAGCACGACGTCGGTAGCCGTCACGCCGGGCTGTATCTCGCCGGTCAACTTGAAGCCGACCACGCGGGGGATCAGCATCGACACCGGCTGGCCGAGCATCGCGGCCTCGGCCTCGATGCCGCCCACGCCCCATCCGAGCACGCCGAGGCCGTTGACCATCGTGGTGTGCGAGTCGGTCCCCACGCAGGTGTCGGGGTAGGCCACCACTGTGCCTTGCGCGTCCGCGCGAGACATCACCACTTTGGCGAGGTATTCGATGTTGACCTGGTGCACGATGCCGGTGCCCGGGGGCACCACCTTGAAGTCCTGGAACGCCCCCTGGCCCCAGCGCAGGAACTGGTAGCGCTCCCCGTTGCGCTGGTACTCGATCTCGACGTTGCGCTCGAACGAGTCGGCGGTGCCGAACAGGTCGGCGATCACGGAGTGGTCGATCACCAGGTCGGCCGGCGCGAGCGGGTTGACCTTCTCCGGGTCGCCGCCGAGCTCGCCGATCGCCTCGCGCATGGTGGCCAAGTCGACGATGCACGGCACGCCGGTGAAGTCCTGCATCACGACGCGCGCCGGGGTGTATTGGATCTCAATGCTGGGCTCCGCCTTGGGATCCCAGTTCGCGATGGCCTCGATGTGGTCCTTGGTGATGTTGCTGCCGTCCTCGTTGCGCAGCAGGTTCTCGGCCAGGACTTTGAGGCTGTAGGGGAGCTTCTCGGTATTGGGGACGGCGTCGAGGCGATAGATCTGGTAACTCTTGTCGCCGACCTCGAGGGTGTTGCGGGCTCCGAATGAGTTCACAGAATCAGTCACTTCAACTCCCAAGGATTTAGTTCTAGCGCCGACGGGCTGAGTGTCGGCGGATCGTCCAAAACGATCATGCAACTTTAACAGTACGCTTGTCCTGCATTACTACGGCAGTCCTGATTGCAGTCTTATCGCGGTGGCCGCCGGTTAAACCTTCGCGTGCGCCCGAATCTCGCCGGGATGAACGCGGCGCGATCGGCGCCGGGCGCGATGCGGCGCCCGCGCGTCGCGTACGGTGCCTCTAGCACTACCGCAGGAGGCGCAGATGACCGGGCACGTTTCTTTCGGACCGCCGCCGCAAACGGTTCCGGTCCTTCCCGCCTACATTCCGGTGGACGTCGACATGACGATGATCAAGGCCCAGGTCGCCGCCACCGGGGTCAGCGCGCCGCCGGCGGCCATGCCCGGTTTGCTCGAGGTGGTCAACCAGGCGCACGCCGACGGCATCAACCTCAAGATCGTGCTGCTCGACCACAACCCCCCGAACGACACCCCGCTGCGCGACATCTCGACCGTGGTCGGCGCCGACTACCACGACGCCACCGTCCTGACGCTGAGCCCGAGTTACGTCGGCAGCTACAGCACGCAGTTCCCGCGCGTCACCCTCGAGGCCGGCGAGGACATCGCGAAGACGGGCAACCCTGTGGTCTCGGCGCAACATTTCCTGCACGAGCTCGACACGCCCGAGTTTCCCTGGACCGGCCTGACGATCTTCCTGTTGATCGCGGTCTTCGCCGCGGCCGTCGGCACCCGATTGCTGCAGGTGCGCGGCGAGCGCTCAGCAACCTCGGACGAGTCGGCGACCGCTGAGGACGCCGAGGCCAACACCGGGTCCTGACGACTCGCGGCTAATTCGGCAAACGGGCCAGGTCACCGTTCGGTCACATTAAACGCACGTAGAGAGTGCGATTTCGGTGGAGCGTTTGCACGCCCACCTGTGTGACGTACGGTGCAAATGATGCTGGTGTTGTCTTTGGCGCCTTACGAGAATGCTGTGGCCGGCGCCGCCCGTCGCGTCGAGCCGTAGGAGACCTAGTCGAATGAGACGCACACGCTGGGGGTCTTCCGCGCGACCGACCGCAAGATTGCTCCGGCCCGTCGTGCCATCGGTGTTGAGCGTGGCCCTCTTGGTGTGCACCCCGGGACTGGCGGAGGCTGACCCCGCCGCCGACAATCTCGCGGCACTGATCGCGAACGTCGCCAAGGCCAACCAGCGCCTGCAGAACCTGAGCGCCGAAATTCAGACCGAACAGGAAAGCGTCAACAAGGCCCTCGTCGATGTGGAGACCGCCCGGGACAACGTGGCCACCGCCCAACACGATCTGGAGACCAGCCAGCAGGCGGTCAAGGACGCCAACGCGGCGATCGCCGGGGCGCAGCAGCGCTTCAACACGTTCGCCGCGGCCGCCTATATGAACGGACCGTCGAGCAGCTACCTGACCGCCAGCAGCCCCGACGACATCATCGCCACCGAGGCCGCCGCCAAGAGCCTGACCGCCAGTTCGCAGACCGTGATGGCCAAGCTGCAGCAGGCCCGCACCGAGCAGCTGAACAAGGAATCGGCGGCGCGGCTGGCCAAGCAGAACGCCGACAAGGCCGCCGCCGACGCCAAGTCCAGCCAGGATGCCGCCGTGGCGGCGCTGGCCAATTCCCGGCAGAAGTTCGACGAACAGCGCGAGGACATGATCCGGCTGGCCGCCGAGAGGAACCAGGCGCAGGCCAAGCTCGAGGCGGCCAAGCGGGAGGCGGCCGCCCGGCAAGGTTCGGGCGGCTCCCCGGCGTCGGGCGATCGCTGGGAGACGGGAACGCCCGGCGGGGCGGCGCCGTCGTCCGGGGCCCGCCAGTGGGACGGCGCCTGGGACCCCACGCTGCCGATGGTCCCGAGCGCCAACATCCCCGGCGACCCGATCGCGGTGATCAACCAGGTGCTGGGCATCTCGGCCACCTCGACACAGGTCACCGCCGGTCTCGGCCGCAACTTCCTGCAGCAGCTGGGCATCCTCAAGCCCGACGACACCGGCATCACCAACGCGGCGCCGGGCGGGGTCGGGGGGCGCATTCCCCGGGTGTACGGCCGGCAGGCCACCGAGTACGTGATCCGGCGCGGCATGTCGCAGATCGGCGTGCCCTACTCCTGGGGCGGCGGCAACGCGGCCGGCCCGAGCAAGGGGATCGACTCCGGGGCCGGCATCACCGGTTTCGACTGTTCGGGCCTGGTCCTGTACTCGTTCGCCGGGGTGGGCATCAAGCTGCCTCACTACTCGGGCTCGCAGTACAACCTCGGCCGCAAGATCCCGTCCTCGCAGATGCGCCGCGGCGACGTCATCTTCTACGGCCCGGGCGGCAGCCAGCACGTGACGATCTACCTCGGTGACGGGCAGATGCTCGAGGCTCCCGACATCGGGTTGAAGGTTCGCGTCGCCCCGGTGCGCACCAGCGGCATGACCCCCTACGTGGTCCGATACATCGAATGGTGATCCAGTGAGAACTGAACGGGAAGTCATGCGCCGCAAGCGATTCCGTCTCATCAACTTCGCCTGGATCACCACCGTGGTGACCGGGCTGATGCTTTCTGTGGCCGGCCCGGCTCCGGTGGCCGCGGCCGATCCGGGCGCGTGGGATCCCACCCTGCCGGCCCAGATCAGCGCCGGCGCCCCGGGCGATCCGCTCGCCGTCGCCAATGCCTCGCTGCAGGCCACCGCCCAGGCCACCCAGACCACGTTCAATTTGGGCAAGCAGTTTTTGGGCGGGCTCGGCATCAACATCGGCGGCGATCCCGCTCCCAGCGCGGCCACCCCCTCCAACCCCGGCGGCAAGATCCCGCGGGTCTACGGGCGGCAGGCCATCGAGTACGTGATCAAGCGCATGGGGTCGCAGATGGGCGTGCCCTACTCGTGGGGCGGCGGTTCGCTGGACGGCCCCAGCAAGGGCGTCGGCGACGGGGCCAACATCACCGGCTTCGACTGCTCGGGGCTGATGCGCTACGGCTTCGCCGGGGTCGGCGTGCTGATCCCGCGGTTCTCGGGTGACCAGTACAACGCCGGGCGCCACATCCCGCCGGATCAGGCCAGGCGCGGCGACCTGATCTTCTACGGCCCGAACGGCGGCCAGCACGTCACCATGTACCTGGGCAACGGCCAGATGCTGGAGGCCTCCGGCAGCGCCGGGAAGGTTACGGTCAGTCCGGTTCGTAAGCCGGGGATGACGCCGTTCCTGACCAGGATCATCGAGTACTGATCGCGGGGGCCGGCGACCCATCGGCCGGGCGAGCGTCGACGGGGACCGGCAGGCCTGGAATAGTTGGACGAGGGCACGTCGCTGCCCGGCAGTCGTGTCCGATTGAGCGTGGAGGGTTCTTGATGACAGCAGCAGGTGGGCCGCCGCCAGGCGCCAGTGGTTACTCGGGCCCGGGCGGGCAAGCAGGTTCGCCGGCTCACGAAGCGCCGACGGGTGGGGGCAACGGACTGGCCGCCGAGGTCCAGACCCTCGAGCGCGCCATCTTCGAAGTCAAACGCATCATCGTCGGCCAGGACCAGCTGGTGGAGCGGATGCTGGTCGGCCTGCTGTCCAGGGGCCACGTGCTGCTCGAGGGTGTGCCGGGCGTCGCCAAGACGCTGGCCGTCGAGACGTTCGCGCGGGTGGTCGGCGGGACGTTCGCGCGCATCCAGTTCACCCCCGACCTGGTGCCCACCGACATCATCGGTACCCGCATCTACCGGCAGGGCAAGGAGGAGTTCGACACCGAGCTCGGCCCGGTGGTGGTCAACTTCCTGCTCGCCGACGAGATCAACCGCGCGCCCGCCAAGGTGCAGTCGGCGCTGCTGGAGGTCATGCAGGAACGCCACGTCTCGATCGGCGGCAAGACCTTCCCGCTGCCCAACCCGTTCCTGGTGATGGCCACCCAGAACCCGATCGAGCACGAGGGTGTGTATCCGCTGCCCGAGGCGCAGCGCGACCGCTTCCTGTTCAAGATCAACGTCGGCTACCCGTCGCCGGAAGAGGAGCGCGAGATCATCTACCGGATGGGCGTGCGCCCACCGGAGCCCAAGCAGATCCTCAACACCGGCGACCTGTTGCGCCTGCAGGACATCGCGGCCAACGTCTTCGTGCACCACGCGCTGGTGGACTATGTGGTGCGCGTCGTGACGGCCACCCGTCATCCCGAACAGCTCGGCATGAACGACGTCAAGACGTGGATCTCGTTCGGTGCGTCGCCGCGCGCCTCGCTGGGCATCATCGCCGCCTCCCGGTCGCTGGCGCTGGTCCGCGGCCGCGACTACGTGATTCCGCAAGATGTCGTGGACGTCATTCCCGACGTCCTGCGGCACCGGCTCGTGCTCACCTATGACGCGCTGGCCGACGAGATCTCGCCGGAGATCGTCATCAACCGGGTGCTGCAGACGGTCGCCCTGCCTCAGGTGAATGCCGTTCCGCAGCAAGGGCATTCGGTGGCCCCGGTGATGCAACCCGCCGGCGCGGCCAGCGGTCGGTGACCGGGCCCAAGGGGCGGTCGGCTGTCCATCCCCCGTCGATGCAGCGCGGGCAGATCGATGACCCGAAGCTGTCGGCGGCGCTGCGCACCCTCGAGCTCACCGTCAAACGCAAGCTCGACGGTGTGCTGCACGGCGATCACCTCGGGCTGATCCCGGGCCCGGGCTCCGAGCCGGGGGAGTCGCGCGAGTATCAGCCCGGTGACGACGTCCGCCGCATGGACTGGGCCGTCACCGCGCGCACCACCCATCCCCACGTTCGGCAGATGATCGCCGACCGCGAGCTGGAAACCTGGTTGGTGGTGGACATGTCGGCCAGCCTGGACTTCGGCACCACGGTGTGCGAGAAGCGCGACCTGGCGGTCGCGGCCGCGGCCGCGATCACCTTCCTCAACAGCGGGGGCGGCAACCGGCTCGGCGCGATCGTGTCCACCGGCGCGAACATCACCCGGGTGCCCGCCCGCTCCGGCCGCCAGCATGAGCAGACGCTGTTGCGCACCATCGCCACCACGCCGCGCGCGCCGGTCGGGGTGCGCGGCGACCTGGCGACGGCGATCGACGCGCTGCGCCGCCCGGAACGCCGGCGCGGTATGGCGGTGATCATCAGCGACTTCCTCGGGCCGATCAACTGGATGCGCCCGCTGCGCGCGGTCGCCGCCCGGCACGAGGTGCTGGCCATCGAGGTGCTCGACCCCCGCGACGTCGAACTGCCCGACATCGGCGACGTGGTGCTGCAGGACGCCGAGTCCGGGGTCACCCGCGAGTTCACCATCGACGCGCAGCTGCGCGACGACTTCGCCAAGGCCGCCGCGGCGCACCGCGCCGACGTGGCGCGCACCATCCGCAGTTGCGGGGCCCCGGTCCTGACGCTGCGCACCGACCGCGACTGGATCGCCGACATCGTGCGGTTCGTGGAATCCCGCCGGCGCGGGGCATTGGCGGGGCGCCAGTGACTCGCATATGAGCCTGCCGCTCCTGGGCCCGATGTCGTTGTCGGGCTTCGAACATTCGTGGTTCTTCCTGTTCCTGTTGGTCGTCTTCGGCCTGGCCGCGCTCTACATCCTGATGCAGTTGGCGCGGCAGCGGCGCATGCTGCGGTTCGCCAACATGGAGCTGTTGGAAAGCGTTGCGCCCAAACGGCCTTCGACGTGGCGGCATGTGCCGGCCATCCTGCTGGTCGCGTCCCTGGTGCTGTTCACGATCGCGATGGCGGGCCCGACGAACGACGTCCGCATTCCCCGCAACCGCGCGGTGGTGATGCTGGTGATCGACGTGTCGCAGTCGATGCGCGCCACCGACGTGCAACCCAACCGGATGGCGGCGGCCCAGGAGGCGGCCAAGCAGTTCGCCGACGAGCTCACCCCGGGCATCAACCTGGGACTGATCGCGTATGCGGGGACCGCGACGGTGTTGGTGTCGCCGACGACCAATCGGGACTCGACCAAGGCCGCGCTGGACAAGCTGCAGTTCGCCGACCGCACCGCCACCGGGGAGGGCATCTTCACCGCCCTGCAGGCCATCGCGACGGTCGGCGCGGTGATCGGCGGCGGCGACAAGCCGCCGCCGGCGCGCATCGTGTTGTTCTCCGACGGCAAGGAGACGATGCCGACCAACCCCGACAACCCGAAGGGCGCCTTCACCGCCGCGCGCACCGCCAAGGACCAGGGCGTGCCGATCTCGACGATCTCGTTCGGCACCCCCTACGGTTTCGTCGAGATCAACGACCAGCGCCAGCCGGTGCCGGTCGACGACGAGACCCTCAAGAAGGTGGCCCAGCTCTCGGGCGGAAACGCTTACAACGCAGCGTCTTTGCAGGAGCTGAAGGCCGTCTACGCGACCCTGCAACAGCAGATCGGCTACGAGACGATCAAGGGCGATGCGAGCGTGGGCTGGGTGCGGCTGGGCGCGCTGGTGTTGGCGTTGGCGGCGCTGGCGGCGCTGCTGATCAACCGCCGCCTGCCGACTTGAGTCTTCGCCGTCCCTCTGAGCCCGCCTGTAACGCCACGGCGGGATTCCGCGCGATTTTTCGCCCTGGCGTTACAAGCGGCGGTCTCGGGCGTCGCGCACCCGGCGAATGATGTCGGAGGGATGGTGCTCGGCGATGACGCGGACGACGATCCAGCCGTAACGCTCGAGAATCTCGAGCCGGCCGATGTCCTTGGCGTATTGGGTGCGCAGGGACCGATGGTGGTCGCCGTCATACTCGACCGCGACCTTGATGTCCTCCCACCCCATGTCCAAATACGCCTCAGCCCAACCCCATTCGTTGCGTATGGCGATCTGTGTCTGCGGCCGCGGGAAGCCGGCATCGATCAACAACAGACGCAGCCACGTTTCCTTCGGGGACTGAGCCCCGCCGTCGACCAGTTCGAGAACCGCCCTGGCGGCCCTCACGCCGTGGCGGCTGCGGTAGCGGTCCGTGAGCACCTCGACGTCGGCCATCTTCAGCTCCGTCGCTTGCACCAGCGCATCGATCGCGGCGACCGCGATGGCTCTGGGATGACGACGTGCCAAGTCAAGCGCGGTGCGCGCCGGCGTGGTGATGCGCATCTGCTCGACGACGGTGATCTCGTCCGGTTCGATGCGTTCCTCCCAGACGTGTACGCCCGGGGCCGGACGTCGATTGGTATCGATGATCTCGGCGGGTCGGGACGGGTCGATCCACCGAGCGCCATGCATGGCGGAGGCCGAGAAGCCCGCCCAGGACGCCCCGCCGGCGCGATCGCAGCCAGCACGCCTTGGCCCGCAGCATCGCCGTCAGTTCGGCATCCCTCGGCAGGTACACGTCGCGATGCAGGGCGACGTAACGACTCCGCAGCTCATGCCGCGACATCAGTCGCGCGGCCAGGGCTTCGCTGCCGAGGAACGGGTCGGTCATGACGAGAGTGTGCTGAGTCACACCGACACCGGATCGCGCTCGTAACGCCACGGCGGGATTTCGCGCGATTTTTCGCCCTGGCGTTACGGCCGCGTGGTGAAACGGGGGAGGTTACGGCCAGCGTGAGCCGAGGCGATAGGTTGACGGGGTGACTGACACGGCCACCGAGAACACCACCGAAAGTGCTGCCGACTACGGCAGACCCGCATTCGTAGCCCGCTCGGTCCTGGTTACCGGAGGAAACCGGGGGATCGGTCTGGCGATCGCGCAGCGGCTGGCCGCCGACGGCCACAAGGTGGCGGTCACGCACCGGGGATCCGGGGCGCCCGAGGGGTTGTTCGGCGTCGTGTGCGACGTCACCGACAACGAGGCCATCGACCGCGCCTTCAAGGAGGTCGAGGAGCACCAGGGGCCGGTTGAGGTGCTGGTGTCCAACGCCGGCATATCCAAGGACGCATTCCTCATCCGGATGACCGAGGAGCGGTTCGAGGAGGTCATCAACGCCAACCTCACCGGGGCGTTCCGGGTGACCCAGCGCGCCGCGCGCAGCATGCAGAAAAAGCGGTTCGGCCGCATCATCTACATCGGCTCGGTCTCCGGCAGCTGGGGCATCGGCAACCAGTCCAACTACGCGGCCGCCAAGGCCGGCCTGATCGGCATGGCCCGCTCGATCTCCCGGGAGCTGTCCAAGGCCAACGTGACCGCGAATGTGGTGGCGCCGGGCTACATCGACACCGAGATGACCCGTGCCCTCGACGAGCGGATCCAGGCGGGTGCGCTGGACTTCATCCCGGCCAAGCGGGTCGGCACCGCCGCCGAGGTCGCCGGGGTGGTCAGCTTCCTGGCATCCGAGGACGCCAGCTACATCGCCGGCGCGGTCATCCCGGTGGACGGCGGCATGGGCATGGGCCACTGACTTCAAATACGACATACGGACACTAAGGACGGACATGGCTGGACTGCTCGACGGCAAACGGATCCTGATCTCGGGGATCATCACCGATTCGTCGATCGCGTTTCACATCGCCAAGGCGGCCCAGGAGGCCGGGGCGCAGTTGGTGCTGACCGGTTTTGACCGGTTGCGCCTGATTCAGCGCATCGCCGACCGGCTTCCGGAGAAGGCGCCGCTGATCGAGCTCGACGTGCAGAACGAGGAGCACCTGAACTCGCTGGCCGAGCGGGTGACGGCCGAGATCGGCGACGGCAACAAGCTCGACGGCGTGGTGCACTCGATCGGGTTCATGCCGCAGACGGGGATGGGCATCAACCCGTTCTTCGACGCGCCGTACGAGGACGTCTCGAAAGGCATTCACATCTCGGCGTATTCGTACGCCTCGCTGGCCAAGGCGACGCTGCCGATCATGAACCCCGGCGGTTCGATCGTCGGCATGGACTTCGACCCGAGCCGCGCGATGCCGGCGTACAACTGGATGACGGTCGCCAAGAGCGCGCTGGAATCGGTCAACCGGTTTGTGGCGCGCGAGGCGGGTAAGTTCGGCGTCCGCTCCAATCTCGTTGCCGCGGGCCCGATCCGGACCCTGGCGATGAGCGCGATCGTCGGCGGTGCGCTGGGCGAAGAGGCCGGCGCCCAGATGCAGCTGCTCGAGGAGGGTTGGGACCAGCGCGCCCCGATCGGCTGGAACATGAAAGACCCGACACCGGTCGCCAAGACGGTGTGCGCGCTGCTGTCGGACTGGCTGCCGGCGACGACGGGGACCATCATCTACGCCGACGGTGGCGCCAGCACGCAATTGCTTTAGAGCCTAATGGAATTCGACGCCGTCCTGCTGCTGTCCTTCGGTGGGCCGGAAGGCCCCGAGCAGGTGCGGCCGTTCTTGGAGAACGTCACCCGGGGTCGCAACGTGCCGCCGGAACGCCTCGACCACGTCGCCGAGCACTACCTGCATTTCGGCGGGGTGTCACCGATCAACCGGATCAACCTGGCGCTGATCGAGCAGTTGCGCGCCGAACTGACCGACCGCGGCCTGGACATCCCGGTCTATTTCGGCAACCGCAACTGGGAGCCCTACGTCGAAGACACCGTCGCAACCATGCGCGACAACGGGATTCGCCGAGCGGCGGTGTTCACCACCTCGGCGTGGAGCGGATATTCCAGCTGCACCCAATACGTCGAGGACATCGCTCGGGCGCGACGCGCCGCCGGGCCGGACGCACCCGAATTGGTCAAGCTGCGGCCGTATTTCGACCATCCTCTTTTCGTGGAGATGTTCGCGCGGGCGATCGCCGACGCGGCCGAGACGGTTCCCGGCGCGCGCCTGGTGTTCACCGCGCATTCGATCCCGGTGGCCGCCGACGAGCGGCTGGGCCCGCGGCTGTACAGCCGGCAAGTCGCCTACGCCGCAAGCCTTGTGGCGGCCGCCGCCGGATACGCCGACTACGACCTGGTATGGCAGTCGCGGTCGGGGCCGCCCCAGGTTCCGTGGCTTGAGCCCGACGTCGCCGACCACCTGGCGGCCCTGGCGGAGGCGGGCACGACGGCCGTCGTCGTCTGCCCGATCGGTTTTGTGGCCGACCACATCGAGGTGGTGTGGGACCTCGACCACGAGTTGGCGGGACAGGCCGAGGCCGCGGGGATCGTCGTGGTGCGGGCGTCAACGCCCAACGCCCACCCGCGTTTTGCGCAACTGGCCGTCGACCTGATCGACGAATTGCGCCACGGCCGGGCGCCCGAACGCGTGACCGGTCCCGACCCGGTGCCCGGCTGCCTCGCCAGCGTCGACGGCGCGCCCTGCGAGCCCCCGCACTGTGCGGCCCGCTATCAGGACTAGTCCGCCCAGGCCGAATGCAGGATCGCGGTCACGGCGGCCATCCGCGCCGAACGCACCACGGCGGTCAGCGGTCGTAGCGCGTCGCTGGCGATGCGGGCCTCCGACGACGACTGCGTGCCGAGCGGTTCGAGGCCGGCGGCGATGGGCGCGGCGAAACGGTCCGGTGAGTCGGACCGGCTCAGCCCCGCGCTGACGGCGATGATGGCGTCGACGTGCGCGGCGTTCTCCAGCACCCGCAGCGCGCGCGACGGCGCGTGATCCGGAATGCGGTGTTGTCGTGCGGATTCCAGCAATTGTTCGACCAGCCCCCGCGGATCGTCGACGTCGGCCGCGGCCGATCCCAGCCCGATGGTGCCCAGCGCGTCGGCGGCAGAGCGCACGGCGGACCGCAGGGTGTATTCGGCGTCGCCCAGCTCGTAGTGGTCGAGTATCGGGGCGCCGGGCAGCGAGTACACGGTCCACGTCAGTGTGCACAGTTCGGCCAGGCCGGTCTCGTAGTCGTCGGGCGTGTCGTCGTCGTCCTGATAGGAGAATTCGGGGACCAGGCCGACGGCGGTAGCGGGGCTGTGGGGGTTGGCGATGATGATCGCCTCGCCGGCGGACAGCGCGTCCCGCTCGAACTGCGTTCCCGGGGCCAGGCCGCGCACATCGCCGGGTACCGGCAAAACCACGTTGATGGTCCCGCGCATCAGGGGAGGCGCCCCCCGCGTCGACGTGGGGCGGCCCACCGCGGCGCGCAGAGTCTGCAGCAGCGTGACCGTCCCGGCGTCGTTGACATCGGGCCACGGCAGCCCGGTATGACCCGCCGCCACGGCATCATACGCGGTCACCGATTGCTTTGGCGCCCAAACGGATAACGCGTCCAGGACGTCATCGGGCGCGGCCTTACCCGCGAGCCAGGCATTGGCCCACAGGGACAGCGAAACACTGGGACACCACACCAGACGCAGTGTAGTTGTTTTGCCCCGCACAGGCGGATCACGCGTATCCTTGCCGCATGCACGCCGCGCTGCTATGGCTAATATTCGCGCTGGTGCTGGCCGGTGCGGAGGCGCTCACCGGCCATATGTTTTTGGTGATGCTCGGCGGGGGCGCGCTGGCCGCGGCCCTCACGAGTTGGTTGCTGGATTCACCGGTGTGGGTGGACGGCGCGGTGTTCCTGGTCGTCTCGGTGCTGCTGCTGGTGGTGGTGCGTCCGCCGCTGCGGCGCCGGCTGACGCCGAACGTGCCGCGCTTGGGAATCGAAGCGCTGGAGGGCAAAACCGCGCTGGTGCTCGAGCGCGTGGCCCGCGACAACGGTCAGGTGAAGCTCGACGGCCAGGTGTGGACCGCGCGTCCGCTCGACGAGAACGACGTCTACGAACCCGGCGAGCCGGTGACCGTGATGCAGATCGACGGCGCCACCGCGGTGGTCTTCAAGGCCGGCCTGTAGGGCCGCGAGAACGGCTGCGAAAGAAAGGAACTCCGATGCAAGGTGCGGTTGCTGGTCTGGTGCTGCTGGCGGTGCTGGTGATTTTCGCCATCGTCGTGGTGGCCAAGTCGGTGGCGCTGATACCGCAGGCCGAGGCCGCGGTGATCGAACGGCTGGGCCGCTACAGCCGCACCGTCAGCGGACAACTCACACTGCTGGTGCCGTTCATCGACCGCATCCGGGCCCGGGTGGACCTGCGTGAGCGGGTGGTGTCGTTCCCGCCGCAGCCGGTGATCACCGAGGACAACCTGACCCTCAACATCGACACCGTCGTCTACTTCCAGGTCACGGTTCCCCAGGCGGCCGTCTACGAGATCAGCAACTACATCGTCGGCGTCGAGCAGCTCACCACCACCACGCTGCGCAACGTGGTCGGCGGGATGACGCTGGAGCAGACGCTGACATCGCGCGACCAGATCAACGGGCAGCTGCGCGGCGTGCTCGACGAGGCCACCAACCGCTGGGGCCTGCGGGTCGCACGGGTCGAGTTGCGCAGCATCGACCCGCCGCCGTCGATCCAGGCGTCGATGGAAAAGCAGATGAAGGCCGACCGCGAGAAGCGGGCGATGATCCTCACCGCCGAAGGTATGCGCGAGGCGGCCATCAAGGAGGCCGAGGGCCAGAAGCAGGCGCAGATCCTGGCCGCCGAGGGCGCCAAGCAGGCGGCGATCCTGGGCGCCGAGGCCGAGCGGCAGTCCCGGATGCTGCGCGCCCAGGGTGAGCGCGCCGCCGCCTACCTGCAGGCGCAGGGGCAGGCCAAGGCCATCGAGAAGACCTTCGCCGCGATCAAGGCGGGCCGGCCCACCCCGGAGATGCTCGCCTACCAGTACCTGCAGACGCTGCCGGAGATGGCCCGCGGCGACGCCAACAAGGTATGGGTGGTGCCCAGCGACTTCAGCGCGGCGCTGCAGGGATTCACCAAACTCCTGGGCACCCCGGGCCAGGACGGGGTGTTCCGCTTCCAGCCCTCGCCGGTCGAGGACGCGCCCAAGCACAGCGCCGACGACGACGCCGACGTCGCGGACTGGTTCTCCACCGAAACCGACCCCGCGATCGCCCAGGCGGTGGCGAAGGCGGAGGCGATCGCCCGTCAGCCGGCCGAAGGCCCGGGCGAGCTG
This sequence comes from Mycobacterium intracellulare ATCC 13950, assembly GCF_000277125.1. Taxonomy (NCBI): domain Bacteria; kingdom Bacillati; phylum Actinomycetota; class Actinomycetes; order Mycobacteriales; family Mycobacteriaceae; genus Mycobacterium; species Mycobacterium intracellulare. The sequence continues at coordinate 3,381,362 of NC_016946.1, read as the reverse complement.
ACTCAATAGGATTGCGGGATGAGTGCGTTGACCTCCCCCAAGACCTATGCGGCGCTTGGCGCCTTCCACGCCGTCGACGCGGTACTGTGCGGCGTCCAGGTGGCCCCGATCAAGAAGGTGCTGGATGACGTTGGCCTGCCGGAGAACGTGCGGCCCGTGTTGCCGGTGGTGAAGGCGGCCGCCGCGGTCGGCCTGCTGTCGGTCACCCGTTTCCCCGTCCTGGCGAGGGTGACGACGGCGATGCTGACGCTGTACTTCGTGGTGGCGGTCGGCGCGCACGTCCGGGTGCGCGACAAGGTCGTCAACGGCCTTCCGGCCGCGCTGTTTTTGGCCCTGTTCGCCGCGATGACGGTCAAGGGCCCGGACCGGGGTTAGTCCAGCTTCAACTCGACCAGCGGCAGCGGGGTATTCGTGTCGGTGATCGGCGCGCCGAGCGTGTCCTCGAGCACGGGGCGCATCCGCTCCCACGTTTTGGGGTGGCGGGTTCGATAGTCGGCCAGCGTGCGGTCGGCCTCGTGTTGGTCGAGGACGCGCGCGGCGGCGGGCCTGGGCGCGTGGCTGCCGGCGTAGACGCGTACTCGAGGGTTGGCCGCAATGTTGCGGAACCACTGGGCTTTTCGGCCAAATCCGGAGGCCACGACGTAGGTGTCGGGGGACGGGTGGTCGATGACCTCCAGCACCGCGTGGCGCGGCGCTCCGGATTTGCGGCCGATGTGTTCGAGCAACAGGATGCGCGAACCGAACAGCGCGCCCGCACGGGCCTTGTAAATCCAGATCGGTGCGCGCATCAGGTGGCGCGACCGTAGCAGCCGTGCGGCGAGCTTGGCGGGGAGCGGAGACGATTGATCTCGTGGCACGCTCCCCATCCTGCACTCAGGGGCGCGGGGCGGGGGACGGTGGCGGCGGGGGCGGCGTCGGGACACCCTCGTGCGGCGGTCCCGGCCAGGCGCCATGCGGCGGTTCCAGCGGGCCCGGCGGGCCGGGCGGGCCGGGCTGGCCGGGCGGGCTGGGCGGCGGCGCAAATCCGAACCCTCCCGGACCGGCCATCGGCGGCGGGGGCGCATGGAACAGCATCGGCGGGGGCCCGGGTGGTGGCGGCGGGCCGGGCGGACCGACGCTGACGATCCAGGCGAAGGCGATGGCCGCGACGGTGCCGACCGCGCCCACCAGCGCTCCCGCCACCCCGGCGGCGATCACCACACCGGTGGGGTGACGGCGTCGCTCGGGCGGACGGTGGGCGGGCGGCGGATTGCTCGGCGGATTGGTGTCGATGTCGTCGTTCGTGGTCATGTCACGGACGGTAGGAGCCGGATCTGAAGTGGATCTGAAGAAACTGCGCCGAGTCCCATCCGCCACTGCCGTCACGAGCGGAAGGAAGCAGTGTTGTGCCCACCTCCGAGCGACAACGGCCGCGACGCCGCGCCGGCAGCGAGATTGTCGCTCGGAGGTGGGCACCGAACACATCGCCGACCTCTTGTGACCAACGAGGCTGCCGTGGCGGGAGAGACCGGCGTCTTCAGGTTCGTTTCAGCACCGGCGCCGACAATGGTGGTCATGACGGATTGCGTCCGCACGGCCGCGGGTCGCGGCGGTCACTTCAGCGTGGGCACACCGCGGGTGCTGGTCGTCGAAGACTCAGAGACCATCCGGGAGATGGTCAGCGAGGCGCTCGCCGATGTCGGCTATCACACCGACGCCCGCTGCGACGGCGGCGGGCTGGAAGAGGTGCTCGACGGCATGCGGCCCGATCTCGTGGTGCTCGACGTGATGCTGCCGGGCCGCGACGGGTTCGCGCTCATCGATGTCATCCGCGAATGGGGCGACATCGGAATCGTCTTGATCACCGCTCGCGACGGGTTGCCGGACCGGTTGCGCGGCCTCGACGGCGGAGCCGACGACTACGTCATCAAGCCGTTCGAGTTGGCCGAGCTCGTGTCGCGGGTCGGCGCGGTGTTGCGCCGGCGCGGACGGCTGCCGCAGGTGGTTCAGGTGGGCGACGTTGCGCTGGACCTCGGCGCCGGGGTCGCCGCGCGCGACGGCCACCGGCTCGACCTGACCGCCACCGAGCTGCGCGTGCTGGCCTTCCTCGTGGAGCAGCGGGGCCGGATCGTCTCCGCCGCCCAGATCCTGAACGGGGTGTGGGGCTACGACGCGTACGACCCCAACCTGGTGCAGGTGCACGTCAGCGGATTGCGGCGCAAGCTCGAGGCCCACGGCCCCCGGATCCTGCACACCGTTCGCGGCATCGGCTACCGGCTGCAACCCGAGCGGCCATGACGGGCGCATCGACGACGCCGACTCCGTCGCTGCAACGGCGCGTGACGCTGGTGGTGTTGGCGCTGCTGGCCGTCCTGCTGGTGGTGCTCGGGGTGACCATCGATGTCACGATGGGCGTCCTCACCCGCCACAATCTGCACGACCGGCTGCTCGCCGCGACATCGCGCGCCGACGCGCTCAGCGCCGCGCACACCTCGGCCGATCGGATCGCGGCCGAACTCAACGGCGGCGGGATTCGCGCGCTCGTCGTCACCGCCGACGGCGCCGCCTACGGAGACCGCGGGATCAGCCCCGACCTGACCGCCGGACCGGTGCAGCCGCCACCGCCGCCCTTTCCGCCACCTCCGCCACCGCCGTATCCGCCTGCGCCCTATGCGTTTCCACCGCCACCGCCGCCGCGACCGCCAAGGCCCGGCCCTCCGCCGGATGCCACCGCGACGGCCGTGGTGCATCCGTTGCCCGACGGCTCCCGGGTGATCCTGGTCGCCGACACCACGCAGACGACGCAGGTCACTCGCCAGCTGCGTGGGCTGCTGATCGCGGTGGGCCTGGTGACCTTGCTGATCGCGGCGCTGTTGCTGATCGCGGTGAGCCGGGCGGCGCTGCGGCCGCTGGATCGGCTCACGGCGCTGGCCAACGCCATCACCACCGGGGACCGCGGCCGCCGCCTGCATCCCGAGCGCACCGACACCGAACTCGGCCGCGCCGCAAGCGCTTTCGACGGCATGCTGGACGCCTTGGAAACGTCCGAGCGCCGCGCCCGGCGCGCCGCCGACACCGCACAGCGCGCGGAGACGGCAACCCGGCGATTCCTCGTCGACGCCGCCCACGAGCTGCGCACCCCGATCGCCGGCATCCAGGTCGCCGCCGAGCAACTCGCCAACAGCGCCTCCGAACACCACGACGGAAGCCAATATCGCCGGGCGGCGCTGCTGTTCTCCGATGCGCGCCGGGCCGGACGGCTCGTGTCCGACATGCTGGACCTGAGCCGCATCGACGCCGGGCTGGCGCTCGAGCGCGATGACGTCGACGTGGCCGCCGTGCTCGATGGCGAAGTCGACCGAGCCGCCATGCTGGCACCGCAGATCACGGTGCGCCGCACCGGATTACCGTCGCTGACGCTACAGGCCGACCCGACCCGGTTGTCGCAGATCGTGTCCAACCTGCTCGACAACGCTCGCCGGTACACGCCGGCCGGCGGCGCCATCACCGTCGACCTGCGCGCCGGCGACGATGTCGCGGAGGTCACCGTGACCGACACCGGGCCGGGCATCCCGGAGCAGGAGCGGGATCGCGTCTTCGAGCGGCTGGTGCGCCTGGACACCGGGCGCGCCCGCGACCACGGCGGCGCCGGGCTGGGACTGGCGATCGCGCGGGCGCTGGCCCGCGCCCACGGCGGCGACCTGGAGTGCCTGCCCCACGAGGGCGGCGCTCAGTTCCGGCTCGTCCTGCCGATCAACGCCCGGCGATCGGGATAGCTGAGTCGGACCGGGCGCGGAACGAGGCCAGGTCAGACAGCGGCATCTACGCTGGATCCGCTTCTGACCCAAGCTGTTTGGCGGCCCGCCGTCCCGCACGGACGCTCATGATTGCTCCGTCACGTCCGCGGTCATGGCTACCAGCACGCGCTTGAAACGTTCGACCAGCTTCTCGATTCTGTCCGCCGTGAACACGTCGGTATCGAATTCGACGCGGAGACCCAGTTCGTGGCCCGGCGCGACTTGCACCGAAAGCGGGTAGTGGTTGTATTCGCGGTTCGTAAAGCCGGTTATCTTCAACTCGTCGATTGCCGACAGCGCGGCGGTGTCGATCGGATAGTTCTCGTACACGAACATCGTGTCGAACAACTGGTCGTGTCCCGTTATGCGGTGTATCTCACTCAGAGCCAGGTGCTGGTGGTCAAGCGTCTTGGTGTAGGCGATCTGCAGCTGCTCAAGCAGGTCGGCGGTGGTCGTCTCCGCGCCGATGGTCGCCCGGACCGGGACCGTGTTGATCAACAGACCGACCATCGATTCCGCGCCGGCCAGGTCGGTCGGCCGCCCGGACACCGCGGTGCCGAACACCACGTCGTCCTGTCCGGTCAGCCACGTCAGCAGCAGCGCCCACGCGGCCTGCAGGACGGTGCTGACCGTGGTGTGGTACGAGCGCGCCAGCTCGCCCAACGCCTTCGTGGTCTCCGCGGACACTCGGAACGACTCCGCACCGCGCAGACCGAGCGCTAGGCCCCCCGGGGGTCCCACCAGGCTGGGAGCGCCGAACCCGTCGAGGACCTCACGCCATGCCGTCTGAGCCGCGCCTCGGTCTTGTTCGGACAGCCAGGTGACAAAGCTGCGATACGACGGGGCGGCGGGCAACCGCACACCGTAATAGCTGGCGAAGATTTCCTGCAGCAGGATCGGCTTCGACCAACCGTCGAGCACGATGTGGTGGTTGGTGAGCACGAACCTATACAGATCGTCTGCGGCGCGGATCAAGGCAGCCCGGAACGGCGGCCGGCCCGCCAGATCGCAGACCGCGACGCGTTCGGCGGTGCACAGCTGCTGTACCTGTTCCTCGAGATCGGCGTCTGCCGAGCTGAGCTCGACGTACTGCCAGGCCAGCGCCGGATCGGCGGGCATGACCTGCACCGGTTCGCCGAAGTCTTCGCAGAAACCGGCCACCAGGTTCGGGTGGCGGGTGACGACGGCGTGCACCGCCTCGCGCAAGCGTTGCGGATCAAGGGCACCACTCACGGTGATATCGAGCTGCACCGCATACAAGTCGTCACCGCCGCGCCCGCTGCCGGCGTAGTACAGCAGGCCCTGCTGCAGCGGCGTTAGCGGCAACACATCGCCGATCCGGTACTGCTGCGCCAGCCTGTCGATGTCGCGCTGGGCGAGACGGGCCGGCGCGATGTCGGACGGGGTCAAGCCGCCCCCACCGCCGCGCACGTGCGCGCAGATGCCGGCCAGCGCGTCGAACCACAGCTCGGCGAGCCGGCTGATCTGCTTGTCGTGCAACGCCGAACGCGCCCAGGTCCAGTTGGCCTGCAGCTGCGGGCCGGCCTCGGTGTCCATCGTGCCGGCATTGAGCTCCACGGTATGCGCCAACGGCATCTCCACGGCGCCCGCGGCGCCGCCCAGCGAGAAACTGTTCTCGCTGAGCCGCCATAGCTCACCGGAGAGCTCGGCCGCCCCACCCAGACGACCTAGGTAGTTGAAGCCGATCACGGGGTCGGACCCACCCAGGTCGACCTCGGGGGTGAGGTAGCGCAGCAGCCCGTAGGTCAGGCCGTCGGGCAGGGCGCGCAGCTGTTCCTTGGCGTCCTTGATCGCAGCGCCCAGTGCATCCTCACCCGCTACCACCTGTCCCCAGGACAGGCCGCCGGCCGGGCGCCTGAAATTCAGCGCCACCGGGTACTTGGTGGTGAACCAGCCCACCGTGCGCGACAAGTCGATATGCGGGGCCAGCTCCTCCTGGCGGCCGTGGCCCTCCACATTGATGCCGATCGGGGCGCTGACGCTCAAGAATTGGGTCCACGCCAGCCCGAACGCGATCAGCAGGATGTCCTGCACCCCGGCATGAAACGCCGCCGGGACCGCACCGAGCAGCAGGCGGGTCGTCTCGACATCCAGGGACACCGACAATTGGCCGGCGCTGACGTAGGTGTCCTCCGCCTGTACCGGCGGCAGCGCGGCCGGGATCGCCGCCACCTGACGCCACGCCTCGGCCTGGGCCATCACCTCCGCGGTCTGCGCGTACTCGGCCAACAACGACGACCACCGCGCAAACGACGTCCCGGTTGCCGGCAGCGCCACCGGCTGGCCACTGCGATGCTGGGCCCATGCAATGTTGATGTCTTCCAACAGGATTCGCCACGACACGCCATCGACGGCCAGGTGGTGAATGATCAACGCCAACTGGTTGGTCGACTCGGCCCACACCGCGCGCAGCAATGCCCCGGTCCCCGGGTGCAGGCGTGACCGGGCCGCCACCAACGCCTCGGCCGACAGCGCGTCGACGGTGTCCGCGCAGCCGCCGGCATCTACCGTCCCGGCTTCGGGCACCCACAACGACCAGCCGCCGGCGCCGTCGTCGTCGACGCGCAGCCGCAACGCGGCATGCCGGTCAAGCAACGCCTGCAGCACCACCATCGCGTCGCCCTGTGCGACACCGGCAGGAGCTTGCAACACCATCGTCTGGTTGAACTGCTCGACCGGACCCTCGACGCTGTGCAGCCAGCGCATGATCGGGGTAGCCACCACCGGCCCGGTGCCCTCGTCGACCACGCCGCCCTCGCCGTCGGCGACCACCGTGGCGACCTGTGCGAGGCGCGCCGCGGTCTGTTCGACGAAAACGTCACGCGGACGGCACATTACGCCGGCCGCGCGGGCGCGGGCCACGACCTGCATCGACAGGATGCTGTCGCCGCCCAGATCGAAGAACGAATCATCGACACCGACCCGCTGCACACCCAGTACCTGGGCATAGATGCCGGCCAGGATTTCCTCGACCGCGCTCGATGGAGCCCGGTAACGGTCGACATCGGAGTATTCGGGTGCCGGCAGGGCGCCGACATCGAGCTTGCCGTTGACCGTCAAGGGCAGCGCCTCGAGCACGACGATCGCGGTCGGCACCATGTAGGCCGGCAACCGTTCACCCAACTGCGTACGGATCTCGGCCGGGTCGGCGGCCCCGGTGATGTAGCCCACCAGCCGCTTGTCGCCGGGGCGGTCCTCGCGCGCGATCACCGCCACATGATCGACCCCGTCCAAATCGGCGAGGGCCGCCCGGATCTCACCGAGCTCGATGCGATACCCGCGGATCTTGACCTGCTCGTCAGCGCGGCCGACGTAACGCAGCTGTCCGTCGGCGCCCCACGACACCAAATCCCCGGTGCGATACATGCGGGCCCCCGGCTCCCCGAACGGGCACGCCACAAACCGCGTCGAGCTCAATCCCGGCCTGCCCACATACCCCGCGGCCAACCCGGCACCGGCCACGTACAGCTCGCCGACCACCCCGGCGGGGACCTGACGCATCCACCCGTCGAGTACGAAGAAGGCAAGGTGGGTCAACGGCACGCCGATGGGGCTGGCATTGCTGTCGACGTCGCCGTCGAGGATCTCGCGGAACGAAGCGTGCACGGTCGTCTCGGTGATGCCATACAGATTGATCAGACGTGGCAGTCCGGGATGGCGGTTCAGCCACGTCTGCAGACGCTGGGGTTCGAGCGCCTCGCCCCCGAACACCACCGCCTGCAACTTCAGCTGCTGACCCAGCTCCGAGGCGAGCCCATCAGCGGTCTGCAGCGCATAAAACGCGGACGGCGTCTGGCTCAACACGTTGACCTGTTCACGAACCAGTAAGGCGTGCAACTCTTCTGGCGAACGCACCACCGAATCGGGCACCATCACCAACCGCCCGCCGTACAGCAGCGAACCGAAGATCTCCCACACCGCGAAGTCGAACGCCAACGAATGACACTGTGTCCACACCTGTCCCAGCGTCAACTGGGTGTCCAGCGAGTCCAGCAATTGGGTGACGTTGCGATGAGGCACCGCAACACCTTTGGGCGTCCCGGTGGTGCCCGAGGTGTAAATGACGTAGGCGATATCGTCCGCAGCCGGCGGCGCCAACGGCGTCTCGGGCTGGGCCGTCACCGCAGGGTCGTCGATGTCGATGAGCGGCAGGCCGGACCCCTCCAGTCGTGACCGCATGTCCGCGTTGGTGACCACCGCGATAGGCGCAGAATCGCCCAACACGAACTCGATCCGCGCCGGGGGCACCGTCGGATCGATCGGCACATAGGCGGCACCGGTTTTGAGCACCGCCAGCATTGCCACCACCGCCTCGGGCGTACGCGGAAGCAACAGGGCCACACGCGTACCCGGGCCCGCACCCTGAGAAATCAGCAAGCGCGCCAACCGATTAGCGAACGTTTCCACTTGACGGTAAGTCCATGACCGATCCCCATAGCTGATCGCCACCGCCTCCGGGTCGCGGACCGTCGCCTGAGCGGCGAACAATTCGGGGATCGAGACCGCGGACGTCTCCGGCTCGGCCAGCACCGCCCGATTGCCCCACTCGTCGAGGCGGTCGTGATGGCAGCGGTCGAGCAGATCGATCGACGACAACCGCCGGGCGGGATCGGCGGCCATTGCCACCAGCGCGCGCCGCAACCGGTCGATCAGCGTGTCGATGGCCGCACGGTCAAATGCGTCCGTGTCGAATTCGACGCGAACACTGAGTTCGTGGCCCGGCGTCGCCACCACCGAAAGCGGATAGTGGTTGAATTCGCGGCTGTCGAACGCGGTAATGGCCAGCTCATCGGCGCCCGACAGGGCACCGGCGTCGATCGGATAGTTCTCGTACAGGAACAGCGTGTCGAACAGTTGATCGTGGCCGGTGGCGCGGTGTATCTCAGGGAGAGCCAGATACTCGTACTCGAGGGTTTCGTTGTGGACGCGCTGCAGCTGCTCCAACAGATCGGCCACTGTGGTCCGGGTGGTGACGTTCGCCCGCACCGGCACCGTGTTGATCATCAGTCCCACAATGGATTCCGAGCCGCTCAGCTCGGTCGGCCTACCGGAGACCGCGGTGCCGAACGCCACATCATGCTGACCGGTCAGCCACATCAGCAGCTGCGCCCACGCGCCCTGCAACACGGTGCTCACGGTGGTGTGGCACAAGCGGGCCAACTCGGTCAGGGACGCCGTGGTCTCGGCGGACATCCGGAAGGACGCGACGTCGTGGCGGCCTACCTGGCCAGGCGTGCCCACCAATGTCGGCGCGTCGAAGCCCGCCATCACGTCGCGCCAAACCGCCTGTGCGGCACTGCGATCCTGCCGATCCAGCCAGCTGACAAAGCTGCGGTACGACGGGGCCGCGGGCAGCCGCTCGCCGTAGTAGCTGCCGAACACCTCCCGCATCAGGATCGGCAGCGACCAGCCGTCCGCCACGATGTGGTGAATGGTGAGCACCAACCGGTATTGGTCTTCTGCGACGCGGATCAACGCCGCACGGAACGTCGGCTTGTCAGCCAGGCCGCAGACCGCGGCGCGCTCAGCGGCACACAGGCGTTCCACCTGCTGATCGGCGTCCGCGCCCGCGGGGTCCAACTCGACGTCCTGCCACCCGATCACCGGCTTCGCCGGGATGACCTGCACCGGCTCGCCGAAGTCTTCGCGGAACCGGGCCAATAGGTTGGGATGGCGGTTGACCACCGCCTGCACGGCCTCGCGCAGGCGGTGCGCATCGAGGGGGCCGTGGAGCGTGATACCGAGCTGCACGGTGTACAGGTCGTCCAGACCCGGCACGAAGCTGGTGTGGAACAGCAGACCCTGCTGCACCGGGGTCAGCGGCAGCACGTCCACGACGTCGCCCTGCGAGCAGAGTTCGTCGATCTGCTGTTGGCTGAGTCGGGCGGGAGCGATATCGGATGGGGTAAGTCCGCCGCCGCCGGCTTTGACGTGCGCGCAGATACCGGCCAGAGCCTCAAACCACAACTGGCTCAGGCGGCCGACCTGCTCGTCGTTCAGCGCCGAGTGCGCCCACGTCCAGTTCGCCTGCAGCTGCGGCCCGGCGTCGGTGTCGATGGTGCCGGCATTGAGCTCCACCGTGTGCGCCAACGGCAGGGGCACCGCCGCAGCCATGCCGGCAAACGACAGGCTGTCCTCGTTGATCCGCCACAAATCGCCGGGCAGGTCGGCACCCGCACCGAGACGGCCCAGGTAGTTGAACCCGATCGTCGGGTCAGACGCACCGAGATCAACCTCTGGGTTCAGGTAGCGCAGCAGACCATAGGTCAGCGGATCGGGTAGGGCGCGCAGCTGTTCCTTGGCGTCCTTGATCAGTGCGCCGAGTGTGGCCCCACCGGTGACCACCTGTGCCCACGACAGGCCACCGACCGTCACGGCGACCGGATATTTGGTGGTGAACCAGCCCACCGTGCGAGACAGGTCCACGGCGGGAGCCAGCTCCTCGTGGCGCCCGTGACCCTCGACGTCGATACCGATCGGCACAGCCGCGCCGGCGCCGAGAAACTCCGCGAACGCCAGCCCGAAGGCGATCAGCAAGATATCGCCGACCCCGGCGTGGAACGCCGCCGGCACCTCACCCAGCAGCAGGCGGGTTGTCTCGACATCCAGCGACGCCGACAGCTGGCCCGCGGACTCGTAGGTGTCCGCCTCTGGTTGCACCGTCGGCAACGCGGCCGGTATTGCCGCCACCTGTCGCCAGGACTCGGCTTGCGCCACTACCTCGGGGCGACACGCATGGTCGGCAAGCAGCGCCGACCACCGCGCAAACGATGTCCCGCCGGCGGGCAACGCCACGGGCCGGCCACCGTGATGCTGTGCCCAGGCGATGTTGAGGTCCTCCAACAGGATTCGCCACGACACCCCGTCCACGGCCAGGTGATGAATGATCAATGCCAGCTCGCCGGTGGACGTCGCCCACACCGCGCTGACCATCACTCCCGCCCCAGGGTTCAACCGCGACCGGGCCTGTGCCAGCGCCTCATCCGACAACACATCGACGGTATGCAGGCATCCGCGCGCGTCCACCGACCCAGCTTCGGGTGCCTCCAGCGACCAGCCGCCGGCGCCGTCATCGTCGATGCGCAGCCGCAACATCGCGTGCCGATCGAGCAGCGCCTGAAGGACAACCGCCACGTCGGCTGCCGTCACACCCGCCGGGGCGGCGACCACCATGGTCTGGTTGAACTCGTCGATCGGGCCCTCGACGTCGCGCAGGCAGCGCATGATCGGAGTGGCCACCACCGGGCCGATTCCCTCGTCGACGACGCCGCCTTCGGCACTGGACACCGTCGCGACCCGCGCCAGTCGCGCCACCGTCTGTTCGACGAAAACGTCACGCGGGCGGCACATCACCCCGGCTGCGCGCGCGCGGGCCACGACCTGCATCGACAGGATGCTGTCGCCGCCGAGGTCGAAGAACGAGTCATCGACCCCTACCCGCCGCATCCCGAGGACTTGGGCGTAGATCTCGGCCAGGATTTGTTCGACCGCGCCGGCCGGGGCCCGGTACTCACCGGCGGTGAATTCGGGTGCGGGCAAGGCACGCTTGTCGAGTTTGCCGTTGGCCGTCAATGGGATTGCCGGCAACACGACCACTGCGGCGGGGACCATGTAGGCGGGGAGCCGATCAGCCAGTGCCGCGCGGATCTCGGCCGGGTCGGCGGTGCCGGTGATGTAACCCACCAGCTGCCTGTTGCCCGGGCGGTCCTCGCGGGCGATGACCGCCGCCTGGTCCACCCCGTCGAGAGCAGCCAGGGCTACCTGGATTTCACCGACTTCGATCCGGTACCCGCGGATCTTGACCTGCTCGTCGGCGCGGCCCAGGTGTCGCAGCTGCCCGTCCGCGCCCCAGGAGACCAGGTCGCCGGTGCGATACACCCGTGTTCCGGGGGCCCCGAACGGGCACGCCACAAAGCGCGACGCGGTCAAACCAGCACGCCGCACATACCCGACGCCCACGCCACGACCGGCCAGGTACAGCTCACCGACCACCCCGGCCGGCACCGGCTGCAACCACTTGTCGAGCACGAACATTGCCGCCCCGGGTATCGGCGACCCGATCGGCACCAGGCCCGGTCCCGGCGTGAGAGGCGTACTCATCGATGCACACACTGTCGCCTCGGTCGGGCCGTAGGCATTGATCATCACCCGCCCGGGTGTCGCCCAACGATCCACGACGTCGGTCGGGCAGGCCTCACCGCCCACCACCAACGCCGTCGACTCCAGCCCTTCCGGTGACAGCATCGCCACCGACGACGGAATCTGAGTCAGGACGCTGACGTGTTCCGCGACCAGCAACGCGTGGAGATCTTCCGGGGACCCGGCGACTGCCTCCGGCACCACCAGCAGCCGCCTACCCCGCAGCAGCGCACCCCAGATATCCCACACCGATAGGTCGAAGGCCGAGGAGTAGCACTGCGCCCACACCCCGCCCGGCGGCAGGAGTTCGTCGAGCGCCTCGATCAGCCACGTGACGTTGTGGTGCGTGATGGCTACGCCCTTGGGTGTTCCGGTGGTACCGGAGGTGTAGATGATGTAGGCGACATTTTCGGGGGCGGGATATGGAAGTGGGGTGCCGGGTTGGGCCTCGATGGAGGGATCGTGGACATCGATGACCGGCAGGTCGGATTTGTCCAGCCGTGAGCGCAGTTCGGCCGTGGTGATCACGGCGGTCGGTGCGGCATCGGCAAGCACGAACTCCATCCGCGCCGACGCATGCGCCGGGTCGATCGGCAGATACGCCGCCCCGGTCTTGAGCACGGCCAGCATCGCCACGATCGCCTCCGCGCACCGGGGGAAAAGCAGCGCTACACACTGCCCTGGGCCAACCCCACGGCCGGCCAGAAGATGGGCCAACCGGTTCGCGGCCTCATCGAGCCCCCGATACGTCATGGCGCGGCCGTCGAACGTCACCGCTATTGCCTCGGGGGTGCGGTCGGCGTGCTCGGCGAACACCGCCGGAATCGACGCCGGCGCGGTGACCGGCCGGGCTGACGCCGCGCGATGCGACCACCTGTCGAGCCGGTCGTTCTCTTCCGCGTCGAGGATTTCGATCGAGGAGATCGGCCGTTGTGGATCGGCGGTCATTTCCATCAGCACCTGCTGCAGGCGTGCCGCCAGATAGGGAACGCCAAAGCTCGCAAAGGGTTGTCCGACCCCCGCCGTGCTGAGAAACAGCTGATCGGCGGCCCCGATGAAGAACAGGCCGAAGTGCCCGGCCGGGCCGTTGTTGGTGTACGTCGCGGTTGCCGGAGCGCCTCCGAGCTCCAGGGTCAATCGAGATGGGATGAAATTGACACCTACCCGGTTCGATGGCTCTCTGAGGCTGCGGGAGCCGACTTCACCGTCGAGCTGGTGCACCGGAAACCGTTGATGCTTCAGCAATTGTCGTATCTGGACGTCAACGTGCTGACAAAAATCGGCGACCGTTGTCTGCGGTGACGTCTGCAGGACCAGCGGCACAACTCCGGCGAGCATCCCTGGGAGCGTCTTCGACTCGGGACGTACGCGCCGGCTGACCGGGAAATCCAGTGCCACCTCCGAACCGCTTCCCGACCATGCATGCACCACGAGTGCGGACGCCGCGGTGATGACCGAATAGCGACGGATGCGCAGCTTCTTTGCCAACGCTTGCATCCGGGCGACGGCGGTCGCGTCCAATTGGACTGAGGCCGAAGGCGAACACGGGTCCCCGCTGGCGTCGGTCTGGGGGAGCTGATAGTCGTGTCCGCCCTCCGGCGGAAGGTTCTTGCGCCAGTACGCCTCGTCTTCCAGATAGTCGGTGGATGCTTCGTATCCCGACTCGAGGTCAATCAAATCCTGCGCCGAGCCGAAATAAGCGTCGGGAACGGGCGATCCAGCCACCATTGCCGAATAGATGGTGGCAACCCGACGGGACACCAGCGCCATGCCCAACCCGTCCAAAACGATGTGGTGGCAGCAGCCGAACAAGTAAAACTCCTCGGCCTGCGTCTGGAACAGGACGAATCTGAATAGCTGGCCGTTCAACGCCATCGGCGTGCGCTGGATGGAGGAAGCACTCCGACGGACGTCCTGCAGGGGATCGAGCGAGCCGGTCAGGTCGTGAAACTCGACCTCGACGTGCGGGCAATCGATCGGCCGTTGGAGCACCTGCCCGTCGATCTCGAAGAATGAAACCCGGAGCGGCTCGGCTTCCGATACCGCTTGGCGGATCGCCCGCTCGAGGACATCCCGGCGTATCGAGCCTTCGATCTTTATCAACAGGCCGAGTTGCCAATCCGTGCCGGCATAGCCCGATTCCTGCGAGAGCCAGATGTCCAGTTGTCCGCGTGTCAGCGGTAACGCCAGGCCATCACGCCCCATCGACTCCCCCAGAGCTCCACCCACTCGCCCCGCTTACCTCGAGTGGTTACTGGTCAAAATCCTGCCCGTCGCCTGCCGGTCGCGCAGAGATTTCGGCCGAATGTCCGGCCAATTCTTCTCGATGCGAATGCAGGAACGCCGCGCGTCGGCTCCCGTAGCGATCATCCGCCATCCAGTTGGGACATCGGCGGAGGCCGGCCACAGGCCGTGTCGCTCTTGATCGTTCGCCACATCACCCCGGAAGCCCGGCGCACGTCGTGTCTCCGGATCGGTGTGACGGTTGCCAACCGTGCCGGGAGATAACAGTGTCGCCGCGTATCGGCGATTTTGCGAACGTGCGGGGCGGACCACGGTTACACTCCGTTTCGATTCGGGGGATTTACCGCCGGCGACGCACCTGATCTCGGGCGATCAACGTGAGCGCAGGCACCGGTAGGACGTGGGTGTTGAGTTTCGCCATGGGGAGGGGCGTCAATGAACCGACGATCGGATTATGTCTTCACTGAACTCAGCCATCACACGGACGACTGCGTGCCGGTAATACAACAATATCTTGATTTTCTTGTCCGTGGCGACGGTCGAAAAGCTCATTGTCCATTCACCGAGACGATGCTCGGAAAGCGCCAATTCTACTACGATACGAGCGATTTTCTCCTGGATGAGGAGGAATTTTTCCGGGCTATCTCGGAGATGCGTGAATTTCACGCTAGACATTCTGATCGTTATTTGGTTGTCGGGGTCGCGTATCAGAATGTCGATAATTTCCTGCAAGCGGTCGCTGCCCAAGGCGAAGTGTGGCGACAGAAAATGAGACTCGAGCTTATAGCCGCTGGCCTGACGATTGCGTGGACTCATCCGAAAAATCCACTCGGTACCCATACGGATCGCGATAAGCCTGTCGAGCCTCTTTGGGTGAGCGATATTCCACTTCTTATGCTCAGGAATCTCGACAAGGGCGATGAACCGTTCATGGTGAGCGCCGATTCCAAGACCGCGTTCGTGCTGGGCATGAAATATCGCGAAACAATACCAATCGCAATACGTCCTGGTGCAATGAGTCCGCAGCTGGAATCGCACTATAAGTTGAACGCCCTGGCGGATCTCATGAATCATGTTCGACTTTCCTCCGTCAGATCGGTAACGGCCGATTTGGCCGGAGACCTCACGGTGCTTTTGAAAAGCGGAAAAACCTGCGCGCATGCGTGGAGTCCGGAGCCCGCGACATCGGAGGTAATGCAAAATGCTTGAGCTTCCGTGCACCCGGATTGTCGAAAGGCGGGAACGCCCCGTCCATCTGAAGTGACCAACTTTGGGGCAGGAAAGCTTAGCAACTTCGACCTGAGGGGAGCGCCAGGCGACGACATCTGGAAATCAACCATGAACGCCGCTTTCCGGCAGTAACAGTGTTGCTTCTTAGCGACTAGGTCACAAACGTTTGTCCTGGTGAACGCCCCGGTTTAATCCGGGCGGACATCCTGTGACTTCGCAATCCCCATGGACAAAGAAAGACTCGATTGGATCTGCGCGGCAAGGAGGACGTGAATGTACTTACGCTCAACCGCGTGGATCCGCGCGCAATGGCTTACGTATACCCGCGCATTTATTGTGTTCACCCGCATGTCGAAATCGGCAAATAATTTATTGCCCGAAGAAATATGACTAGCAAAGTCGGAACAAGGTGGTGCCACATGGTCTTCTTTGCAGTGCATCGGCGGAGTATTCCTCGTCGGGCGCCGTGGTGACGGGGGTCGAAATGCTTGCCGCCACAGAGCTAAGGTCACGGGGCGCCGGTGATGTGGCCGCAATTCCGCGGGGCCCCCTAGCTCCCAGGTTCGTGCGGCCGACCATTGCGGTGCCGACCGTGCTGGTCTGGCTTGGGTCGCTCGTTGCGTGGTTGGGGGCGACGGCGGCGGTTCTGTGCGGAGTGAGTCGTTGGTGGTTGGCGGTCACCATCGTCGTTCAGGGTCTCGTAACGTTTTCCATGTTCTCGGTGCTGCACGAAGCGATTCACCACACCGTCGGCCGGCCAAAGTGGATCAACCAGATATTCGGTCGCTTGTCGATGCCGTTCGTCTCATTGTTCGGAACTTTCCCCATGCTCGCGTATACGCATCTGGCGCACCATCGCAACACCAACGAAGGTATCCATGAGGATCCGGACGCGTGGAGTCTCACGGGTCCGCGTTGGCAGCTGCCGTTGCGCTGGTTGACGATCGATGCCTGGTATTGCCGCTTTTACTTAATGCGCCTGCGCCGGCGCCCCCGTAAGGAAGCTGTGGGATTTGCCCTATACCTCACTCTGGCCCTTGCCTTCGTAACCACCATCCTGATTCTCGGCTACTGGCGAGAGCTGGTGCTTATCTATTTCATCCCACAGCGGATCGGCATGGTCATCCTCGCGTGGTGGTTTGACTGGCTGCCTCATCACGGCCTTGTTCCGATAAAGACCAATCGATTCCAGGTCACCCGCGCTCGGGTTGGCTGGGAGCGTGTTCTGTGTCTGTTATTGATGTATCAGAACTACCACGTAGTTCATCACCTCCATACTGCGATTCCTTTCTACCTGTACGTAAAGGCATGGCGGGCCGCAGAATCGGAGTATCTGGATCGAAACGTGCCGATCAGCACCGCGTGGGGCCAGGACATGACGCCTTCGGAGTACCGCAGATGGCGAGGGGTCAGTAGCGGCATCGTCGAAGCGGATCGCGGAGATCGGTGGGTAGCGGTTCGACCACACCTCGACGCGGCTGGCGCACCCCCGCCCTCATCATCCCGGCGGCGCAACGGACCGCCAAGCGCCTGTCCCGGCGGCGCGAAATCGTCCTTCTCGCACCGCTTGCCGCGACGTTAGGAACTCAGCGCGAAGCTGGCCTGAAGAAGGACGGGGCCGAGAGTGTTCAGCGTGGGGACGACGGCGCGGTGATCGCGGTCAGACGCCACGTGTCCAGCCACGGCCGCACCAACTCGGCGACGGAGAATTTGGCGCGGGCGGCGCACCCGGCCTTGGGCGTGTAAGGATCACCGCCGCGGATGAGGATGCCGACGGCGCTGACGGTGCCGTCGCGTTCGTAGTGGTACACCGGCCCACCCGAATCGCCGCACTGGCCACTCGCCAGGAACACGACCTTGCTGGCGGTGATCTCCACGATCTGCCCGCAGGCGTCCGCGCCCGAACCCATGCCGAACTTGCACAACTGTTGTCCGACTTGAAGATTGGTGGCTACGCCGGTGACCGGTAGCGACGCGGCGACCGCCGCGGACTGGGGAACGCTGTCACCGTCGAGCGTGATCAGGCCGATGTCGTGCTGTTCGTCGTGGACCCCCTCGCTGATCGTCTCGGTGAACGTGCCCAGCGTGGTGTAGGGAAGGACCCCGCCCAGGTTCATCGTCACCTTGCTCCGCTGACCGGGGCGATTGCAATGACCGGCGGTGAGGATCCCGGCCCGACCGCCCCCGGTATGCACCAAAAACCCTGCGGTGCAACCCATTCCACCGGATCCATCGGCATACTCGACGTAAATGCCGGCACCCGGGCCGATGGCGCTGGCCGCGGGCAGATCGATCGGCGCCAGGGTCGGCGGCGGCGGTAGGGGAGGCTGCCGCGCCGGGGTCGCGGCCCTGGGGTACAGGCAGACGGCCGCCACCAGGGCGGCGGTGCTGCACACCGCCGCCAGGATGAGCAGTGTGGTGTGCAGTTTGGCGCGCTGCGGCACATCGGAGAAACGGCTCTTCGGCTTGCGCCGGCGCTGGTCCCGGCTGGGCAGAAAGCCCAACACGGCCAGCACCGCCAACACCAGGGCACTGAGCGGCAGCGCGACGGTACGAGCCGGCGAATAAGGCGACCCCCAGCTGGCGAACTCCAGCGCGTACACGCCCCCCATTAGATCGGTCTTTGCCGCCTCGCGCGGCGCTCTCGACAGAGTTGGTGGATCAGCCGACGGTGGCCGGCTCGGGGGAGGGTTCGTCATCGACGCGACGGTGTGCGCGGCGGTGGTGCCGACGGAAGTGGCGGACCTCGATGATCAAGCCCGCCAGGCCAAGCGCGCTGGTGATCGCCGACACCAGGTAAAGCAGCGAGCTCGGGTGACCGGCCAGCGCGTCGCCGAGGACGACGACGGCGGTGGTGCCGGGCAGCAGGCCGGCCAGCGTCGCCAGGCCGTACGGCAGCACCCGCACGCTCGACGCGCCGGCGGCATAGTTCAGCGCCGAGAACGGCACCGCCGGAATCAATCGCAGCGACACGATCGCCAGCCAGCCCCGCCGCCGCAGCCGTTCTTCCACCGTGTCGATCGATCGGTGGCGCACCAGGCGGTTCAACCGCCACCCGAGCGCCCGCACCAACAGCAGGGCGATCATCGCGCTCGCCGTGCTGGCGACCACCGCGATGGCGACGCCCAGCAGCGGGCCGAAGAGCAACCCGGCCGCCAGCGTGAACGCGGTCCGCGGGATGGGCACCACCGTCACGACGATGTGGGCGACCAAGAACGCCAGCGGGAACCACGGTCCGAGGGACTGCGCCCAGTCGCGCATCTGCACCGGCGAGGGCAGCGGAAGCCACGACGCCAGCACCAGCAGCGCTGTGATGCCCACCACTGTCCAGACGATCCGCGACCGAGACACACTTCGCGCCGCCGCGCCGATGGCGCAGCCGAGATCGCGAAGCGTCGCGGTGATTTTGCTGGTGGCGGAACCCGTCACGGCATCCAAGGTTACGGGGCGCAGATGAATTGGGCGTTGCCCGCGGCTGGCGTTTCGTCCAGAACCCGGTCGGGTGGCGGCGCCTGGCGGTTTTTAGCGGAGAGCTCCCATCAATTAGCCTCAATAGCTAAGTGGTATCCCCAAAGCTGTAGCCCAAATGCTGGGAAAAGGGAGCAATCGGTGTCCATTGATGTACCCGAGCTCGCCGGCCTAGAACAGGTTCGCGGGCGTTGGCGCAGTGCGGTCGCCGGAGTGCTGGCCAAGAGCACCCGGAAGGACCCCGAGCAGTTGGGGGACGCGCCGGAGCGCCTGCTGGAGACCCCGACGTACGACGGGATCGCGATTCGCGCGCTCTACACCGCGCTCGACGAGCTTCCCGAACCGCCGCTGCCGGGCGAGTGGCCCTACGTGCGAGGCGGCGACGCGCTGCGCGACGTCAAGACCGGCTGGCGGGTCGCCGAGGCGTTCCCGGCCACCCCGGTGCCCGGCGTCGCGGCGGCCGACGTCAACTCCGCGGTGCTCGACGCGCTCGGCAACGGGGCCAGCGCCCTGGTGCTGCGGATCGGGGAGTCGGGCGTGGCGCCCGGCCAGCTGGCCGACGCGCTGCAGGGTGTCTACCTGAGCATGGCGCCGCTGATCCTCGAAGCCGGCGCCGACTACGCGGCGGCCAGCGACGTGGCGCTGGCGCTGACCGAGGGGGTGGAACCCGATCAGCGCGCCACCGTGTCGATCGACCTCGGCGGCGACCCGCTGACCGCGGCGCTCAGTGAGCGTGCCGCCCCGAAGATCGAGGACGTGGTCGCCGTCGCCAAGCGGGCCGCCGAGCACACGGGCGTGCGGGCGATCACCGTCGACGGACCCGCGTTCCACAATCTGGGCGCCAACGCGACCTGGGAGCTGGCCGCCGGTGTCGCGGCCGCGGTGAGTTACCTGCGGGTGCTCACCGAGGCGGGGATGCCGATCGGCCAGGCGTTGCGCCAGATCAGCTTCCGGTTCGCCGCCGACGACGACCAGTTCATGACGATCGCCAAGTTCCGCGCGGCGCGCAACCTGTGGGCGCGGGTCGCCGAGGTCGTCGGCGACCCGGACGCCGGTGCGGCCGTCATCCACGCCGAGACCTCGCTGCCGATGATGACGCAGCGCGACCCCTGGGTGAACATGCTGCGCTGCACCCTGGCCGCCTTCGGTGCCGGCGTCGGCGGCGCGGACTCGCTGCTGGTGTTCCCCTTCGACGTGGCGATCGACGGGGGATTCCCGGACACCGCAACCAGTTTCGCGCGGCGAATCGCCCGCAACACCCAGCTGCTGCTGCTCGAGGAGTCGCACGTGGGTCGCGTGCTGGACCCGGCCGGCGGGTCGTGGTTCGTCGAGGACCTCACCGCCCGTCTGGCCGAACAGGCCTGGCAGCATTTCCAGGCGATCGAGGCGCACGGCGGATTCACCGAGGCCGTCGATTTCATCGCCGCCCAGATCGGCGAGATCGCGGCCCGCCGCAGCGATGACATCGCGCACCGCCGCACGGCGATCACGGGTGTCAACGAGTTCCCGAACCTCACCGAACCGCCGCTGCCGCAAAGCGACTCGTCGTATTCGCCGCTCGCCGCCGGGAAGCTGGTGCGTTACGCCGCGGAGTTCGAAGCGCTACGCGACCGCTCCGACGCCTTCGTGGCCCGCACCGGCTCGCGCCCCCAGGCGTTGTTGCTGCCGCTGGGCCCGTTGGCCGAGAACAACATTCGGGCAACCTTCGCGTCGAACCTGTTGGCCTCCGGGGGCATCGAGGCGGTCAACCCCGGAACCGTCGATGCCGCCGGCGTCGCGGCGGCCGTGGCGGATGCGGGGACGCCGACGGTGGCGGTCATCTGCGGCACCGACAAGCGCTACCAGGACGAGGCGTCCGGCGTCGTGCAGGCGGCGCGCGCCGCCGGCATCGACCGGGTTTATCTGGCCGGACCGGAAAAGGCCGTGGCCGACGCCGAGCACCAACCGGACCAATTCCTGACCGCGAAAATCAATGCGGTCGAAGCACTGTCGGATCTGCTCACGAGGCTGGGGGCGTAGCCAGTTATGACGACCACTGCACCTGCTGTCGGCAGCTTCGCCGATGTGCCGCTGCACAGCGAACGGACCATAAAACCGGCGACCGAAGCCGCCGTCGAAGAACACGTCGCCGCGGCCGCGGCCGCCCACTGGTACACGCCTGACCAACTGCAATGGCACACACCGGAAGACATCGACGTCAAACCGGTCTACATCGCCGCCGACCGCGCCGCGGTCGAGGCCGACGGCTATCCACTGCACAGCTTCCCCGGCGAACCGCCGTTCGTGCGCGGACCGTACCCGACGATGTATGTCAACCAGCCGTGGACGATTCGGCAGTACGCCGGGTTCTCCACCGCCGCCGAATCCAACGCCTTCTACCGACGCAACCTGGCGGCCGGGCAGAAGGGCCTGTCGGTGGCGTTCGACCTGGCCACCCACCGCGGCTACGACTCCGACCACCCGCGCGTGCAGGGTGACGTCGGAATGGCCGGTGTGGCAATCGATTCCATCCTCGACATGCGGCAGCTGTTCGACGGCATCGACCTGTCGACGGTGTCGGTGTCGATGACCATGAACGGCGCGGTGCTGCCGATCCTGGCGCTGTACGTGGTGGCCGCCGAGGAGCAGGGTGTCCCGCCGGAGAAGCTGGCCGGCACCATCCAGAACGACATCCTCAAAGAGTTCATGGTGCGCAACACCTACATCTATCCGCCCAAGCCGTCGATGCGCATCATCTCCGACATCTTCGCCTACACCAGCGCCAAGATGCCGAAGTTCAACTCCATCTCGATATCCGGGTACCACATCCAGGAGGCCGGTGCCACAGCGGATTTGGAGCTGGCCTACACCCTGGCCGACGGGGTGGACTACATCAAGGCCGGCCTGGACGCCGAGCTGGACATCGACAAGTTCGCGCCGCGGTTGTCCTTCTTCTGGGGCATCGGGATGAACTTCTTCATGGAGGTCGCCAAGCTGCGGGCGGGCCGGCTGTTGTGGAGCGAGCTGGTCTCCCAGTTCGACCCGAAGAGCGCCAAATCGTTGTCGCTGCGCACACATTCGCAGACCTCGGGCTGGTCGCTGACCGCGCAGGACGCCTTCAACAACGTCGCGCGTACCTGCATCGAGGCGATGGCCGCCACCCAGGGGCACACGCAGTCGCTGCACACCAACGCGCTGGACGAGGCGCTGGCGTTGCCCACCGACTTCTCGGCCCGCATCGCCCGCAACACCCAGCTGGTGCTGCAGCAGGAGTCGGGCACCACGCGGCCCATCGACCCGTGGGCGGGCTCGTATTACGTGGAATGGCTGACCCATCAGCTCGCGCAGAAGGCCCGCGCCCACATCGCCGAGGTCGCCGAGCACGGCGGCATGGCCCAGGCCATCAGCGACGGGATCCCCAAGCTGCGCATCGAGGAGGCGGCCGCGCGCACGCAGGCCCGCATCGACTCCGGGATCCAGCCGGTGATCGGGATCAACAAGTACCAGGTCGAGGAGGACCAGGAGGTCGAGGTCCTCAAGGTCGAGAACAGCCGGGTGCGCGCCGAGCAGCTGGCCAAGCTCAAGGAGCTGCGGGAAAGCCGCGACCAGCAGGCCGTCGACGCCGCGCTCGCCGAGTTGTCACGCGCCGCGGCCGCGCACGGTCGTGCGGGTGAGGACGGGCTGGGCAACAACCTGTTGGCGCTGGCCATCGACGCGGCCCGCGCCAAGGCCACCGTCGGCGAGATCTCCGACGCGCTGGAGAAGGTCTATGGCCGTCACCAGGCGGAGATCCGTACCATCGCCGGCGTCTACCGCGACGAAGCTGGAAAGGCCGGAAACATGGCCAGCGCAACCGAACTGGTCGAGAAGTTCGCCGAGGCCGACGGCCGCCGCCCCAGGATCCTGGTGGCCAAGATGGGGCAGGACGGCCACGACCGGGGCCAGAAGGTGATCGCGACGGCGTTCGCCGACATCGGCTTCGACGTCGACGTCGGATCGCTGTTCTCCACGCCCGAGGAGGTGGCCCGCCAGGCCGCCGACAACGACGTGCACGTGGTAGGGGTGTCCTCGCTGGCCGCCGGTCACCTGACGCTGGTGCCGGCGCTGCGCGACGCGCTCAAAGAGGTGGGGCGCCCCGACATCATGGTGGTGGTGGGCGGCGTCATCCCGCCCGGCGATTTCGACGAGCTGTACGAGGCCGGGGCCGCCGCCATCTTCCCGCCCGGCACGGTGATCGCCGACGCCGCAATCGGCTTGCTGCACAAGCTCGCCGAGCGGCTGGGTTACGACCTCTAATGATGCGCGCGAGACGGCAACTACCGACAGGGTTACTCGGGAAATGCGTCGCCAGTTGCGGTCTCGCGGTGTGGAAATGAACCCAGAGCAGCTGGCCAAGGCGGTCCGCAGCGGTGACCGCGCGGCGTTGCCGCGCGCCATCACCCTGCTGGAGTCCACCCGCAAGGACCATCAGGAGAAGGCGCAGCGGCTGCTGTTGGAGCTGACGCCGGACTCGGGCAAGGCGCACCGGGTGGGGATCACCGGGATTCCCGGGGTGGGCAAGTCCACCACCATCGAGGCCCTCGGCATGCACCTGATCGAACTGGGCCATCGCGTCGCGGTGTTGGCCGTCGACCCGTCGTCGACGCGCACCGGCGGCTCGATCCTCGGTGACAAAACACGGATGGCGCGCCTGGCGATGCACCCGGATGCATACATTCGGCCGTCGCCCACGTCGGGCACCCTCGGCGGGGTGGCCAAGGCCACCCGCGAAACATCGGTGCTGCTGGAGGCCGCCGGGTTCGACGTGGTCCTGATCGAGACTGTCGGCGTCGGGCAGTCCGAGGTGGCCGTGGCCAACATGGTCGACACCTTCGTGTTGCTGACCCTGGCGCGCGGGGGCGACCAGCTGCAAGGCATCAAAAAGGGCGTGCTGGAGCTGGCCGACATCGTGGTGGTGAACAAGGCCGACGGGAATCACCTGCCCGAGGCGCGGTCGGCGGCCCGCGAGCTGTCCGGGGCGATCAGGCTGATATATCCGCGCGAAACCCTTTGGCGCCCGCCCGTTCTCACGATGAGCGCTGCGGAGGGGACCGGCCTCGACGAACTGTGGGAGACCGTCGAACGCCATCGTCAGGTGCTCAGCGAGGCGGGGGAGTTCGAGGCGCGCCGCCGCGGCCAGCTGGTCGACTGGACGTGGCAGATGGTGCGCGACACGGTGCTGGACCGGCTGGCCTCCAACCCGGCGGTGCGCAAGATCCGGGCCGACGTCGAGCGGAAGGTCAAGGCGGGGGAGCTAACTCCGGCCCTGGCCGCCCAGCAAATATTGACGGCCGCGTCTGGCTAACGGATAGGTAAATAATCGGGGGGTTTCGCTCCTGCCCGGTGTGTAATCCAAGTAAATTCAAAAGTGTGACGGTGGATAGCCGAGTCAATCGCCGCGCGGTCCGTGTCCACGATGACCTTGACGCAGGTCACCGTGTGTCCGGCGCGGCGGACTCACACTTCGGGTGCGTCGTTCGTAGCTTTTCCAGCATGTTTCCGGCCCGCCGGTTCGGTGGCGGGGCGTTGGCCGTCTATGTGGACGGCCAGCCCGTCGTGGACGTCTGGACGGGGTTTGCCGACCGGGGCGGGCAGCGGCCGTGGTCGGAGAACACCGCCCCGATGGTGTTCTCCGCGACCAAGGGAATGGCCGCCACCGTCATCCACCGGCTCGCTGACCGGGGGCTGATCGACTACGACGCCCCGGTCGCCGAGTATTGGCGCGAGTTCGCCGCCAACGGCAAGGCCGACATGACCGTGCGCCAGGTGATGAGCCACCAGGCCGGCCTCTCGGGGCTGCGCGGCGCCACCAAGGAAGACCTCCTCGATCACGTGGTGATGGAGGAGCGGCTGGCGGCGGCGGCTCCGGGGCGGCTGTTCGGCAAATCCGCATACCACGCGCTGACCTTCGGCTGGCTAATGTCGGGTCTGGGCCGGGCGGTGACCGGTAAAGGGATGCGGACGCTGATTCGCGAGGAACTGGCCGAGCCGCTGGGCGTCGACGGCCTGTACCTGGGCCGGCCGCCGGCCGGATGCCCGACGCGGGTGGCCGAGATCGTCGCGCCGCAGAACCTGCTGGGCAGTTCGCTCGTCAACTACGTCTCCCGCAAGGTCGCCAACGAGCTCTCCGGCGGCTTCCGGTCGATTTATTTCCCGGGCATGGTCGCGGCGGTGCAGGGCGACACCCCGCTGCTCGACGCCGAGATCCCGGCGGCCAACGGTGTGGCCACGGCGCGCGGCCTGGCGCGGATGTACGGCGCCATCGCCAACGGTGGCGAGGTCGACGGCATCCGATTCCTCTCCCGCGACCTGACGGCAGGCCTGACGGGCGAGCGCAGCCTGCGGCCGGACCGAAACATCTACGTGCCGTTGGCATTCCACCTCGGTTATCACAGTCTGCCGATCGGCGGCGTGATGCCCGGCTTCGGTCACGTCGGGATGGGCGGTTCGGTCGGATGGGCCGACCCGGCCTCGGGGGTGGCGTTCGCGCTGGTGCACAACCGTCTGCTGACGCCGCTCGTGATGAGTGACCACGCGGCGTTCGTCGGGATCTATGCGCTGATCCGCAGGGCCGCGGACAAGGCCCGCAAACGCGGATTCCGCCCGGTCACCGAGTTCGGGGCGCCGTTCTGCGAGCCGGGGGCCGTCGCGGGCTGAAAGCGCGCGGACGGTGAGTTCCGGCGATGCAAATGACCGCGTAATTTACGGGGGCGCTTAAATCGACCCGCCGGTTCGAATGACGGTGGTCGAAAGCCCATGTGCGGTTGTTCGCATGCGATGTAATCTGTGCGGGATGTTTGCTCAGTTCATTTCCGCAAATTGCCGCGGCGTTGCCCGAAAGCAATGCTCGCCGGTAATCCCGCTTTTGCGGGTGTGCTGATGCCTCGACCGCGATTTTGGCACCCGGGCGCCGGGCAGCGAGAATCGTTCAGGTGAGCGCGCACCCGACAGTCTCTGGCCCCGATGCAACCGTCAACCGCCGGCCAAAGCGGCGAGGGTCGGCGGGCTCGACGCTCGCCCAGGTGTTCGACACCCGAAACAACGCGCTCAACGTTTGGCGCCTGGTGCTGGCTTCTGGCGTCATCCTGCAACACTCCTGGTCTCTCACCGGCCGCAAGATCTACCCGCCGGTGGAACAGCTGCTCACCCAAGTGTGGGTGGACGGATTCTTCGCGATATCGGGGTTCCTCATCACGGCGAGCTGGGTGCGCAACCCGCGCCTTCGCGAGTACTTCGTCGCCCGTGTTCTTCGCATCTTCCCCGGGCTGTGGGTCTGCCTGGCCGTGGTGGCATTTGTCATCGCCCCGCTCAGCGTGGCGATCCAAGGAGGCTCGCCCGCCAGGTTGCTGCTGTCTCCCGCGCCGTTCGCGTATGTGCTGAACAACGCCGTGCTGAACGTCTATCACACCGGTATCGACGGAACACCCCGAAACGTCCCCTTCCCGGGCGTCTGGGACGGCGTCCTGTGGACCCTCGTATTCGAATTCCTCTGCTACATCGCCATCGCTGTTGCCGGTGTGGCCGGACTCCTCAAACGCCGCTGGCCCGCTCCGGTGGTGTTCGCACTGTTCTTGGTGGGTGCGGCGCTTGTGTCTTACCCGGTGGGAGCGGTGGAGACGATCCCGCAGATGATCACGCGTTTCGCCCTCGTCTTCGCCGCGGGAGCGGTTCTGCATCAATTCCAAGACATGATTCCCGCCCGGTGGTCACTTGTTGCCGTGAGCGCGGCCATCGTGGTGGTGGCCGGCTTGCTGGTGCCGAACTATCGGGTAGTGGCGGCCATCCCACTGGCCTATGCCGTCATCGTTTCGGGAGCGCTGATCCACAACCAGCGCATGCGTTTACGCACGGACCTGTCCTATGGCGTGTACATCTACGCGTGGCCCATTCAGCAGCTGTTGGTGATCTGCGGACTGGGTGTCCTCCCTCCAGTCGCGTTCGCCGTTCTTGCCGCCGTCGCCACCCTGCCACTGGCCGCACTGAGCTGGTTCCTGGTGGAAAAGCGTGCGCTTGCGCTCAAATCCCGCTTCAAGCGCAAAGCGCCTGAACGGGACGGCGTGGTCGCTGACGCGCAACCGTCCGCGCACATCGTCACCGGCGACTAGGTCCCTTGCGGATTCCGCGCCGCATTAGCCTCGATCTCACCTTTACCTAGAGATGCAAAGTCGTCCAGACCGAATGATTAATGCGCGTTGCTGAACGCGCCTCGTGGTCGGCGACGGCGTTGCCGGAAGCGCGTAATTGAACTTTGCCCCACAAATTGCAAACTCATGGATAATGACCCGTGATCCCGGGGGCCACATGACGCGCAACTGAAAGGTGTGGGCCACCGATGACAGCTTCCCGGACGAGCCAACCCGCCGATCTAACAGGGTCATCCGCCCGCCAAGCAACCGCCGTCCGTCCGGTTGCGCTGTTCGTGTTGGGAATGGCGCGGTCCGGAACGTCGGCGCTGACCCGGGTTTTGTCGCTGTGCGGTAGCACGCTCCCGGCCGGAATGTGTGGCGCCGACGGGAACAATCCGCGCGGTTATTGGGAGCCGCGGGCGGCGATCATGCTCAACGAGACGATCATGCGCCGCCACGGCAGCAATTGGTACGACCCGACGCTGCGCCTGCAGGAGGAGTGCGCGTTCGGCGCCGACGAGAAGGCGGCCTGGATCGCGGAGATCGCGGCGTATCTGGGCACACTGCCGGCGGCGCCGCTGGTGGTCATCAAGGAGCCGAGGATCACGGCGCTGTCGGGCCTGTGGTTCGAGGCGGCGCGCCAGGTCGGCTTCGACATCGCCGCCGTGATTGCGGTGCGCCATCCGCAAGAGGTTGTCGCCTCGGCGGCGAAGTACGTGGACACCTCGCCGGAGCTGTCCAGCGCATTGTGGCTGAAGTACAACCTGCTCGCCGAGCGGCACACCCGCGGGATCCCGCGCGTGTTCGTCGACTACGGCAACCTTCTCGACGACTGGCATCGAGAGGTGAAGCGCGTCGCCGCCGCGCTGGAAATCGATCTGGACACCGTCGACGAGAGCGCCGTCGAGGAATTTCTCACCCCGGAGCTTCGACGCCAGCGATACGGCGGCCCGGTGGCGGACCATTTCGGTGCGGACTGGGTCTCCGCCGTCTACGAGGCGCTGCACGGGGCCGCGCAGGACAACCCCCTGCACGCAGCGACTTTGGACCGGGTTTTCGAGTCGTATCAGGCCGGCGAGCGTGATTTCCGCATGGCCTTCACGGAATTCCACGCCCGCACCAACAGCCTGCTTCGCCGGGTGTTTCGGCCGTTCATCGTGAAGCGGATCCTCGAGATCGCCGCGGTGGTGCACCGGCACCGCGGGGCCTGGGCGTAGGTCACGCCGTCAAAGATTAAGTAAGAAAAACAGGTTCGTAAAAAGGCCGCCTTGGTCCATCGCACGGGGCTATAGTCCTTAGCGGGCGAAATGATTCGAAGGTTCTCACCGGGGGGCAGAAGTTGCCGGTCACAAGTCAGCCGTGACTCGTGTGAGGAGCGCGGTATATCGCTTCCTCTTTGCCAAAGTTGTTGAGCAGGCTGCGATCTAGCTCTCTGACACCGTAGTGTGCGCGACGGTGTCGATTCCCAACGGTTGCTACGCGCATGGATCGCGCGGGCACCAAGTCGGAAACCCCTGGATATCAACCGAACTCCGAAAGTCGTTCAGGCGCACGGCCAGTGAAAGGTTGGATTCGCGATGAGATTGGCCCGGATGACCAAGCCCGTCGATCGCCCCGTCGGCTCCGGGAACCGCCCGGTTGCCCTCTTCGTGCTGGGACCGCAACGGTCGGGAACGTCGGCGCTCACTCGGGTGCTCTCCCTGTGCGGTGGCACGCTGCCGGCTGCGATGCTGGGCGCCGACGCCAACAACCCGCTCGGGTATTGGGAACCGCGAGCGGCCATTTCGCTCAACGAAACGATCCTGCGCCGTCTCGGGACCAATTGGTACGACCCCTCGCTTCGCTTCCTGGACGACGTTTTACCCACCAAAGAAAAGAAGGCCTGCATCGCCAAAGTCGGGGAGTACCTGTCCACGCTGCCGGCGGCGCCGCTCGTGGTGATCAAAGAACCCAGAATCACGACACTGTCCGACCTGTGGTTCGAGGCGGCACGCGTGGCCGGATTCGACGTCGCCTCGGTGATCGCGGTACGTCATCCGCAGGAGGTCATTTCGTCGATCGCGAAGTCCTGGCACGTCTCACCCGCGCTAGCGAGCGCCTTGTGGTTGAAATGCAACATCCTCGCCGAACGAAATTCGCGCGGCGTACCGCGGGTATTCGTCGACTACGCGAACCTGCTCGACGACTGGCGCCGGGAAATGAAGCGCATCTCCGCGGAGTTGCCGGTCGAACTGCATGCCGAGGACGAGGACGCCATCGAGGGGTTCCTCACGCCAGGCTTGCATCGGCAGCGGCACTGTGGCGCGGTGACGGATCTGTTCGGCGCCGATTGGATTTCCACGGTCTATGAAGCGCTTCGCGATGGCGCGCAGGACGATCCGATCGACATGTCAGCGTTGGACCGCGTTTTCGAGTCCTACCGGTCCAGCGAGCGTGATTTCCGTAAGGCGTACGAGGACTTTCACGGCTTGTCCAACAGCATGCTGTTCCGGCTTCTCCGGCCGGCCATCGCGAGGCCGGTGATGGAGGTCGTCGCAATGGCCCACCGGCACAGGGGGACTTGGGCGTAGCGCCTTTCGTGCATGCGGCGTGGCCTCGCGCCGCCCCTGATGCGCCGCCTATCCGCAAGGAATCCCCTGATGCGGCGGTAAGTCCCCGTTATGATCGACCGGACCGCGATCTCGGCGAGCGTGCCGATCGCATGTTTTCCTCAGCATCGCAAACGGGAGGCGTCGATTCGTGTCAGCGTCCGTGCTCATCACCGGTGGGGCGGGATTCATCGGGTCGGCGCTCGCCCGCCGTCTCATCGAGGCCGGATACGACGTCGCCGTGATGGACGTGCTGCATCCGCAGGTGCACGGGGGAGATCGGCCGATCGAACTGCCGCCTTCGGCGCGGTTGTTCACCGGCGACGTCACCCACGCGCCCGACTTCGACGCGGTGCTGCGGTTGTCCCGCCCGTCCCAAGTCATCCACCTGGCCGCCGAGACGGGAACCGCGCAATCGCTGTCCGAGGCGACGCGGCACGGCTCGGTGAACGTCGTCGGCACCACCCAACTCCTGGACGCCTTGAGCCGCTCGGGACACGTGCCCGACCAACTCGTCCTGGCGTCATCGCGGGCGGTGTACGGCGAGGGCTCATGGCAGTCCGGCTCGCACATCTTCTACCCGCCGCCTCGCAGCCACGCGCAGCTCGTCGCGGGCCGCTGGGATCCGCAAGGCCCCGCGGGCGAGCAGGCGGTGCCGCTGCCCAGCCGCGCCGACCGCACCGAGCCGCGGCCCACCAACGTGTACGCGGCGACCAAGCTCGCCCAGGAACACCTGTTGGCCGCCTGGACCTCCGCGCACGACACCAACCTCAGCGTGCTGCGTCTGCAGAACGTCTACGGCCCCGGGCAGTCGCTGACCAACTCGTATACCGGAATCGTCGCCCTCTTCGCGCGGTTAGCTCGCCAAGGGCTCGCGTTGGAGGTATACGAAGACGGCCGCATCGTGCGCGATTTCGTCTACATCGACGCTGTCATCGACGCCTTGTTCGCGGCGGTCGAGCGCCCGGCAACCCAGCCGCGCTGTCTCGACATCGGGTCCGGTCAGGCCACCACCATCCACGAGCTGGCCAACAAGATCGCCGCCATGTGTGGCGCGCCCGAACCGACCGTCGTCCCGAAATTCCGCGACGGCGACGTGCGCGCAGCGAGCTGCGACATCGAGCCGGCGATCAACGAGCTCGGCTGGCGCCCCGAGCGTTCGCTCGATGACGGTTTGCGCGCGCTGCTCGACTGGATCGCCGAGCGGCCCGAAGCCGCCGGATCGAACGAATCGGGCCGCCCCATCGTTGAACAGGCGGGACGCCGCTGAGAACTGCGGTCTGGTGTGACTGCTGCAAGCGGGGGCAGTGCTTATTAACGCCTATGATGGTTGCTACTCCCCGGTAGGGGCAGGGACGGGACCACCCACGCCAGTCCTTTCATTTTGAACCAGGGGGCAGCTTTGACCGTGGCCGATCGTGACATGCGATCTCCGTTCCTCGACACCCGATCCGCCTACCTTGACCTGTTGCGACGTAACCTCACCCGGTACGGCAGCGACGAGTTGGTGCCGGTGGGCTGGGACCGTCTGGGGCGCCCTCTTTTCAGCACCCGCAACCTGATGCTGGTCCGCAAGCGTCCGTTCAACGAGCATGCGCGAAAGTTGGGCCTGGATTGGCCGGCGGATGCCTTGACGATGATCGGCATGCAGCGGTTGACCAGCCTGCAGCGCTGCGTGGAAACGGTTCTGACGGAAGACGTCCCCGGTGACCTGGTCGAGTGCGGTGTGTGGCGCGGTGGGGCGTCGATTCTGATGCGCGCCGTGTTGTCCGCCTACGGGGACGAGAAGCGATCCGTGTGGCTATGTGATT
This sequence comes from Mycobacterium intracellulare ATCC 13950, assembly GCF_000277125.1. Lineage (NCBI taxonomy): Bacteria > Bacillati > Actinomycetota > Actinomycetes > Mycobacteriales > Mycobacteriaceae > Mycobacterium > Mycobacterium intracellulare. The sequence goes on along the minus strand of NC_016946.1, from coordinate 3,349,941 downwards.
CGTTCGAAGGGGTGCCGCCGCCGGACGCCGCGCACTACGAAGCCGACAAAGGCATCAATTTGCATCGCGCCGCCGGGGTGCTCGCGGTGTCCGAAGCGCAGGTCAGGGCGAATTTCGAACACTACGGGTTACTCGATGACCGCGTTCGTTTCGTACCGGGCTGGTTCAAAGACACCCTGCAGGACGCCCCGATCGAAAGCATCTCGGTGTTGCGGCTCGATGGCGACCTTTACGAGTCGACGATCCAGGCCCTCGACGCCCTCTACCCGCGGCTCTCATCCGGCGGGTATTGCATCATCGACGATTACCACGCCATCGACGCATGCCGGCAGGCCGTGGCGGATTACCGCACTGCGCACGGCGTGACCGCGGAGATCGAGGAGATTGACGGCACCGGCGTGCTGTGGCGCAAGCCGTGACGATCGCGCAAACCGGTGCAGTGGGGATTCGGCGCTATCTAAAGTGATCGGTGCATCTGTGTGATGGCGCAACCGAAGGGCTTGGATCCGCGATGAAATGTGTGCTGGCCAGCTACGGAACGCGCGGCGACATCGAGCCCTCCGTGGTGGTCGCCCGCGAACTGCAGCGCAGGGGCCATGACATGGTCATGGCCGTCCCGCCCGACTCGGTGAGCTTCACCGAAGCGGCAGGGCTGACCGCGGTCCCTTACGGGCTGGACTCGCAGACCTGGCTGGACGTCTACCGCAACTTCTGGACCTCGTTCTTCCGCGGATTCTGGAAGATCCAGGAGATGCGCGGCATGTGGCGCGAGATGTGGGATCTCAGCGACCAGTGCTGGGCGCAGATGAACACGACGCTGATGTCGCTCGCGGACGGCGCCGACCTGCTGTTCGCCGGCCAGAGCTACCAGGAGACCGCCGCCAACGTGGCGGAGTTTTACGACCTTCCCCTGGCCACCTTGCATCACGTCCCCATGCGGCCCAATGGCCAGGTCGTTTCGATCCTGCCGCCGCCGTTGGCGCGCTCGGCGATGACGGCGTTCGACTGGTACTGCTGGCGCCTGAACAAGAAGGTCGAGGACACCCAGCGCCGGCAACTCGGGCTGCCGAAGGCGACTGCGCCGTCACCGCGGCGGATCGCCGAGCGCGGATCGCTGGAAGTCCAGGCCTATGACGAGGCCTGCTTCCCCGGGCTGGCCGATGAATGGGCGAAATGGGACGGCCTGCGACCCTTCGTCGGAACGTTGACGATGGAGTTGACCACCGAGGCCGACGATGACGTGATGTCCTGGATTCACGCGGGGACACCGCCGATTTGCTTTGGCTTCGGCAGCATGCCGGTGGAATCTCCGGCCGATACCGTCGACATGATCAGCTCCGCCTGCACGCAGCTCGGCGAGCGAGCGTTGATCTGCGCCGGGAGGAGCGACTTCAGCGGCGTCCCGCTCGCCGATCACGTCAAGGTGGTGGGGCCGGTGAATTACGCGACGATCTTTCCCGCCTGCCGCGCGGTCGTTCACCACGGCGGGTCGGGAACCACGGCCGCCAGCCTGCGCGCCGGGGTGCCGACGCTGATTCTGTCGATGGATGCCAATCAAACCATCTGGGGAGCTCAGCTCAAGCGGCTGAAAGTTGGTACCACGCGGCGGTTTTCGGCCACCGATCGCAAAACATTGGTGGAGGATCTGAGCCGGATCCTCGCCCCGGATTACGCACGGCGCGCTCGCGAGATCGCCGCCCGGATGACCAAGCCGGCGGACAGCGTCGTCAAGGCCGCCGATGTGGTGGAAAAGTTTGCCAGCTCGCGGAGTCGCGCCTGACGCAGCAAACAGGTTCAGGACCGTTGTACTGGGGGAATAGTCGATTTTGCTATCGGTTTCGGTGCGCGGATGGATCCGGGTCGACTTCCCGTTTTCGCGGACACGATGTCGATAGTCTGGCAGACTACGGAAAGATCAGGCGACGACACCTGGGCTTCAGCCACACTGCCCACGGGTCGTCATAGTTCTACGGTCGGGGGGAAAGGCCGATGAGGTTGGCTTTGTCGCACTCGGCTACTCCGGTGCGCCGTTACCATCCCGTGTGGCCGCGGGGTGCCAAATCCGTTGCGGAACAACGACAACCAATGACGCCGACTGCGCCCCAGGGTAAATGGCGGGCCGTAGATTACCGAGCGGAAACGCCGCAGTCAAAGTTGCCCGCGCCGTCGGAGATTGACTAAGGTAAAGTCGCGATGAAATTTGCTGTGGCAAGTTATGGAACGCGTGGCGATATCGAGCCTTGCCTCACCATCGGTCGTGAACTGATGCGCAGAGGCCACTCGGTACGCATGGCCGTGCCGCCCAATCTTGTCGATCTGGCCGAGGAGGCCGGTGTGCCGGCGATTCCGTACGGGCCGGACATGCATGACTTTTGGAGCGACGAGTTCATCCGCGACTTCTTCAAGAACTTCATCCGGGGCCCGGTCAAGTTGATACGGGAAGCCTGGGAACCGGTACTGAAAAACTGGCAGGAAATGAGCGCGGCGCTGATGTCGGTGGGTGCCGGAGCCGATTTGCTGTTCACCGGGCAGCTTTACCAGGATTTGGCGATCAACGTCGCCGACTATTACGGCATTCCGATGGCCACACTGCACTACATCCCGATGCGGCCCAACGGCAGGGTCGTACCGGGGGTGCCCGCGCCCATGGTCCGCACCGGAATGGCCGTGTACGACTGGATGTGCTGGCGGATGAACAAGAAGGCCGAGGATCGTCAGCGGCGCGAGCTCGGCCTTCCCACTGCAACGGTGGCCTCGCCGCGGCGGATCGCCGAGCGGGGTTCGCTGGAAATCCAGGCCTACGACGACGTGTGCTTCCCCGGGCTGGCCGACGAATGGGCGAAGTGGGGTGGTCAGCGGCCGTTTGTGGGCTCGTTGACCATGGAACTGACGACCGATTGCGATGACGAGGTGTTGGCGTGGATCGCCCAGGGCACGCCTCCGATCTGCTTCGGTTTCGGCAGCATGCCGGTCGCCGAATCACCCGCCGACACGGTGAGAATGATCGGCGCCGCCTGCGCGGAGTTGGGGGAGCGGGCGTTGATCTGCTCCGGCTGGAGCGACTTCAGCGACGTCCCCCAGTTGGAACACGTCAAGGTCGTCGGCGTGGTCAACTACACGAAAATCTTCCCCGCCTGTCGCGCGGTCGTTCATCACGGCGGCTCGGGGACCACGGCCGCCGGTCTGCGCGCGGGGATCCCTTCGCTGATCCTCTGGACGGCCGGCGACCAGCCGATGTGGGGGTCGCGTGTCAAGCAACTGAAGGTAGGCACATCCCGACGGTTCTCGAGCGCCACCCCTGAAACTCTGATTGCCGATCTGCGGACGATCCTTGCCCCGGAGTACACCACCCGCGCCCGTGAGCTGGCGACCCGGATGAGTAAACCCGCCGAGAGCGCAGGGCGCGCCGTCGATCTGTTGGAAGAATTCGCTCGTTCGGGGCGCTGTGTTCGCGGGGTATCCACCGAGCGAAGTCGCTGAGCAACTGGTGACGGATACAGCGAAACGTATTGATGGCGTGGAGGGGCGTCTAGGCTCTCTACCGGTATTACTGGCACGCGGAGTTAGGGGCAGTTATGGCGGTGACTGATCACGACACGCGGTTTGCATACCTCGATCTGCTCCGGCGTGACCTCACCAGGTATGGCAGCGACGAGTTGGTGCCGGTGGGGTTGTACCGCTTGGGACGTCCCCTCTTCAGTACCCGTAACTTGCTGCTGGTGCGCAAGCGGCCATTCAACAAGGATGCCCGCGACTTGGGCCTGGATTGGCCGGCGGATGCCTTGACGATGATCGGCATGCAGCGGTTGACCAGCCTGCAGCACTGCGTCGAGACGGTTCTGGAAGACGACGTGCCGGGCGATCTGGTCGAGTGCGGTGTGTGGCGCGGCGGCGCCTCGATCTTGATGCGCGCCGTATTGGCCGCCTATGGAGACGAGAAGCGAACCGTGTGGTTGTGCGATTCGTTCGCCGGAGTGCCGCCACCCGACACCGTCAATTACAAGGCGGATAAAGGAATCCGGCTGCATCGCCACGCGCGCATCCTGGGTGTGCCGCAAGAGCACGTCAAGGCCAATTTCGAGCGCTACGGGTTGCTGGATGACCAGGTGCGTTTTCTTCCGGGCTGGTTCAAGGACACCCTGCAGGACGCCCCGATCGACCGGATTTCGGTGTTGCGGCTTGACGGCGACCTTTACGAGTCGACGATTCAGGCGCTCGACGCGCTCTACCCGCGGCTGTCGCCCGGTGGCTTTTGCATCGTCGACGACTACCACGCGATCAAGGCGTGCGCGCAGGCGGTGACGGACTACCGCGACAAGCACGGCGTGACCGACGAGATCGTCGAGATCGACGGCACCGGCGTGCTATGGCGTAAGTCCTAAAGAGATCGCTGAAACTCTAGGTGTACGAGACGATTTGCCCTTTGGTGCGGGATGGGCGGAACACGATCATGATGAACCGATTCCGTTTGCACCGGACGGGGTACGTGCCGATGCTATGGTTGCCGCCGTGGCACCAGGGCTGACAACCGGCACCCGCCTGCGGATGTGGTGGGTGCGCACCGAATACTGGCTCGCGCGCGCACTGTTGCCCGACGTCTACGCCAACGACGCGTTGATCACGTTCAACAACTTTCACGCATTTCTGGATGATCCCGAATTCCAGCGCGCTTACCAGCGTGGCGCCCGCTCCCTGGGCAACGAGGATTGGTACCAGTGGCAATGGCGCGTGCACGTGGGGCTGTGGGCGGCGGCCAGCGCCAGCAAGCTCGAGGGCGATTTCGTCGAGTGCGGCGTCAGTTACGGGTTCTTGAGCAGCGCCATCATGGAGTACCTCGACTGGGATCGGCTGGGCAAGACGTTCTATTTGCTTGACACCTTCGCCGGTCTCGATCCGCGGTTCGTCACCGAGAACGAACGGCGGGCCGGGGCGCTGGAGACTAGCAAAGGGCATCTGCGCAACGGGATGTACGTGAACGGCGTTGACAGCGTCCGCGCCAATTTCGCGCAATGGAAAAACCAGCGCATCATCGTCGGCGCGGTTCCCGAGACACTGGAGCAGGTCGATGCGCCGTCGGTGGCGTATCTGCACATCGACATGAACTGCGCTCCCCCCGAAGTCGCTGCGCTCCGGTTCTTTTGGCCGCGGCTCACCCCGGGTGCGTTCGTGCTGCTGGATGACTACGCCAACCGGGGACGCGACGAGCAGCGCGCCGCCATGGACGAGGTTGCCGGCGAGCTGGGTGTGAAAATCTGCACATTGCCCACGGGCCAGGGCCTGCTCATCAAGCCTGCACGCTAGGCGAACCAGGCCTTCTCCCAAGGGTTTTAGCGCGCCGAACCTCGAGTTGCCCGCGCGATCTGGTTTCACGTTCTTTCACACGGGTAGGCCTCTGCTATGGCATTAGCATTGATCACCGGCGCGTCCAGTGGAATTGGTCTCGAGCTAGCGGAGCTGTTTGCCGAGCGGGGATATGACCTGGTGGTGGCGGCCGAAAACGACGGGATCTACCCAGCGTCCACCACGTTGTCGCGGTGGGGCGTCGATGTCCGGCCGGTACAGGTGGACCTACGCACCCCGGAAGGCGTCGAAAAGCTCTATCGGCAGGCCACAGAGGGTGATCGTCCGATCGATGCGGCCGCGCTGAACGCCGGCATCGGCGGCGGGGGAAGTTTCGTCGAGGGCGACCTGGCGCACGATATGTCCATCATCGACCTCAACGTGCGCTCGACCGTGCACCTGGCCAAGCTGGTGCTGCGCAACATGACCCGGAGCGGCGCGGGGAGGGTGCTGCTCACGTCGTCGCTGGCGTCGATGGCGCCCGGGCCTTTCGAGGCGGTTTATCACGCCTCCAAGTCGTTCGTTCAGTCCTTCGCCGGGGCCTTGCAGGACGAATTGCGTGATACCGGAATCACTATCACCTCCCTGTTGCCCGGCACCATCGAGACCAACTTCTTCAACCGCGCGGGTATGGACGAGACGCGTGCGGGGCAAAAGCCGAAGGATGACCCGGCCGAGGTTGCCAGGCAGGGTTTCGAGGCGATGATGCGCGGCGACCGCAAGGTCGTCGGCGGATCTCTGACCACCAAGACCGTGGGTGTGGCCCTGCGTTTCCTGCCCGATTCGCTCAAGGCGGTCGCCAGTCGGATAAATTCTACCCCCGCCGGGCGGCGATAAGGCGGCCTCAGCCAACCACTTTCCGGCGGACGGCCTCCTCCAAGAGGTCGGCGGTGGTCCCGATGCTCTCGGCGGGCTTGCTCATCCGGGCGGAGAGTTCCCGGGCTCTGGTCGCGTAGTCCGGGGCGAGGATGGTACGCAGGTCCGCCACCAGCGAGCGCGGGGTGGTGGCCGAAAAGCGTCGGGCGGCACCTACTTTCAAGCGTTTGATCTGGGCCGCCCAATACGGCTGATCGGCCGAACTCCACAGGGCCAAGGTGGGGATTCCCGCGCGCAGGCTCGCGGCCGTGGTGCCCGAACCACCGTGATGAACGACGGCACGGCAGGCGGGGAAGATGGACGAGTAGTTGACCGGGCCGACGACTTTGACGTGGTCGAATTGCGGCACGTCGCTGAAATCTGTGCCGCCGAAGCAAATGAGCGCCCGCTCGCCCAGCTGTGCGCAGGCCGCCCCGATCATTTCGACGGTGGCGGTGGGGGATTCGACCGGTATGCTCCCGGACCCGAAGCAGATGGGTGGTGTTCCCGAGGCGATCCACGAGGCGACATCGTCGTCGGCGTCGGTCGCCAACTCCATGGTGAGTGCGCCGACGAACGGACGGCGGCTACCCCATTTCGCCCATTCGGCGGCCAGGCCGGGAAAAAACACGTCGTCGTAGGTTTGGATTTCCAGCCAACCGTGGTCGGCGATTCGTCGCTGCGAACGATGTGTCGCCTTGGGCAGTCCGAGTTCTTGGCGCTGCGCGTTGTCGACCTTCTTCGTCGAGCGCCAAAACAGCCACTCGATCGCCGTCATCGTCGAGCGGACCAAAGGGGCCGGCATGCTGGGCACCAGGCGGCCGTTGGCGCGCATGGGGAAGTGATGCAACGAGGCCAACGGAATGTCGTAGTACTCAGCCACATTGGCGGCGGCCTGCTCGAAATTCAGGCCGGTGGTGAGCAAGTCGGCCCCATCCGCGAGCGACTTCAGCGTCGTGCTCACGTCCGGCCAATACTTGATGATCGGGTCCCAAACTTTGGGCAGCTGCCTGATCGGATTGCGGAAGAAATCCGCCCACATGTTCCGCAGGAATTCCTCGTCGAGGAACTCCTGCACTTTGGGGCCGTAAGGAACGGCTACCAGCCCGGTCGATTCGACGAAGGCAACCAGTTCCGGGGGGACGGCCAGTCGTACGTCGTGCCCTCGGCGCACCAGTTCGCGGCCCACGGCGGCGGAAGGCTCGATGTCGCCGCGAGTTCCGTAACTCGCCAGGGCAAACTTCATTGTGGGTCCCAGCCTTGTGTTCCTTGACTTCGAATCGGTCTGGTCGTTGTGCTGAGACTAGCTAATCAGCGCATCTCCAGCGTGAAGAAGACTGTGAAATCAGCGGGCAGCTTACCGCGTGAGCGATGTCGCCCCTGTGTCGTCGACACTGTCCGCGACGGCGGCGCCGATTACTGATGGTGCTCGGAAGTGGTTGACCGCGGAGAATGGGCCAAGTCAACAGGTTGCCCAGGCATCGGGTGTCGCACGGCTCTTCAGTCAGACGATTTCGCGATAGATTCGTGCCGTGTCTGCGGCGCACTTGTCCCAGGAGAAGGCGGCGAGGCGTTCATATCCACGCGCTCGCAGGTCTGCTTGCAGGGCCTCGTCGGTTGCGACGCGCTCAAGAGTAGTGCGTAATTCCTCGGGGCTATTGGGATCGAAATATGCGCCTGCGTCTGCGACTACTTCGGGGATCGATCCTGCGTTGCTGCACACAACCGGGCACCCGTGGCTCATGGCTTCGAGGGGTGGAATCCCGAATCCTTCGTATTTTGAGGGGCAGATGAACGCGGCGGCCGCCTGGTAATGTGCCGCGAGTTCGCGGTCGGTGCCTGACTCGAAACGCACCTGGTCGCCGATCCCCAGCCGATTGATTTCTTCCTGCTCGTCGCGGCGCAACGGGGGTCCGCCGAAGGCTATCAATTCGAATTCCCGCAGTACCGGAGAGCTGCTATACGCCTGCAGCAACGTGCTGAAATTCTTATATCCCCCTCGCAGTCCGACGTACAAGAGCGTCGGTCTTTGTCCGCGTAAACCGTCCTGTGCCGAGTCAGCTTCGGCAGTCAGCGAATAGCCAAGGTGCACGACACTGGTGCGCGCTGGGTCGATATCGTGAAGACGTACCAGGTCTTGCCTGGTGTTCTCGGAGATGCAGATGATGTGGTCGGCGCGTTTGACCGCCGCGCGCTTGGCGGCGATCGCAAGTTTGGCGTTAGGCATGAAGAGCTCGTGGATCATGTCGTAGACCGTGACGACGCGGCGCCGTGCCTTACCCAATGGTTTGGCGGAGAAATAGGTTTCGTGCACGATGTCGGGATTGGCTCCCCTCCATGCTAGGGGCGCAGCCAACCGGTTTGTCAGTCCGAGCGCAAGGGGGATGCCTGCGAATTCGGAGCGCACGTACTTGCCCCGCGTGAGGCCGCGGGCGGAGTCGTTCGCCAGGTAGTTGTTGATGTGCAGTGGGGCGATGACCGATGCCTCCACGCCGTGCGCGGGAAGGCGGCTTGCCAGTTCGACGAAATAGCGTGAAACAACACCGTATCGCTGGTAAGCGAAGATGTGATGGTCGAATGCGACTTTCATAGGGGCTGGACTCCCGTGTGTTCGGCCTCAACCATGGCTTTGACGACGTCGTGCATTCGGTAGGTCGGCGACCAGCCGAGCACGTCTCGTGCTCGGGACGCATCGCCGAGCCCTCCGGTGAGATCAGAAGGGCGCCTAAGCGCCTCGGAAAGATCGGTATGTTCTCGCCAGTCAAGACCGAGGTGATTAAAGGCGGTCTGTGCGAATTCTTCGAGAGTGTGGCTTTGTCCGGTGGCGATCACGAAGTCTGAGCCGCTGGGTTGTTGCAACATGCGCCACATCGCGTCGACATATTCAGGTGCCCATCCCCAGTCTCGTTTGATGGCAATGTTGCCCAGCGTCAAACGTGAGCGCTCGCCTTTGGCGATGCGGACCGCGGCGGCCACAATCTTCTTGGTCACGAAACGCTCGGGGCGCAACGGCGATTCATGGTTGAACAATATGCCGGTGCTGGCGTGCAGCCCGTATGCCTCCCGGTAGTTGGCGACCAGCCAGTGTGCTGTGCTTTTCGCTACGGCGTAGGGGCTGCGGGGGCGGAAGGGGGTTTGCTCATTTGCCGGCTGGCCTTCGGTGTCTCCGAAGCATTCACTGGAGCCGGCGCTGTAAAAGCGGACGGGCTTATCCAGAAAACGTATCGCTTCGAGCAGATTGATCGTGCCGACGGCCATGCTGTCCAGGGTTTCCACCGGCTGTTCAAACGATAGCCCGACTGAGCTTTGGCCGGCTAGGTTGTAAATCTCTTGGGGTTCGGTTTCCCGCAGTACGTTGAGCACGCTGCGGAAGTCATTGGCCGCCATGGATTCCAGGCGAACATGATCCCGGACTCCGAGCCGCACCAGGTTGGGGAAGCCACCGATCTGAGCGTCTCGCGACGTGCCGATTACCTCGTAACCTTTGTCGAGCAGCAGGCGCGCCAGATAAGCGCCATCTTGGCCTGAAATGCCGCAGACAAGCGCTCGCAATAAACCCTCCTGGGGATCGCCCGCACCACCAAAGGTACCGAAGGAAAGAACAGTCCGAACGTACGCCACGGTTGGACCGATGAGCAATCCAACCTCCGTCGGTGCGCTGGCGAAAGATCGTGATCGTGCACCTGTCGTTGCCGCAGGTGAAGCCGGGTAGGCGCACCCGCAACCGGGTCGATGGCCCACCACCGGCAGATTGGCACTCGTTCGACATGATCATGCAGTTGGCCGGTCTCACCGCAGTCGATCCAGGTCAGCTCCTGGGCGATCGCCGCACCAGTGATCGTCACCAAACTCAATCGTGCGCATGATCGTGTCGGCAACAACGTTGAGCGGGCAGGCACTGGCCTCAGACACGGGCAACCCCGCGGGTGTGGCGGTCGAGTGTAGGAACCCGAATCGTCACGCACCGAGGTCGCACCTCAACTCAGCGACACGCATTCACCGTTATCAACCAACCAACCACGCACTCTCATTCGGAAGAGCCGTTAAACTCGTGGGGTCATTGCGCATCGCCAACCCGGCTCTGGTGATCTACATGGCGGCGCAGGCGTTTGTACGGCGAAGTTATGCTGAGCCGTTCGAGGATGTTGGTTTCGGGATAGGGAGAAGAGTACGGAGTGCGAATTGAAATAGGAAAGCGCCCGTGAACGAGCACGAAAAGTTGACGCTGAATGTGCCGAGGAAGTCGCCGAACAGGGCAAAACCCAAGAGCTTACCCTCCTCTCTTCTCACAGGATTTCCGCGTCCACTAGTGCTCGATACTCATACCATTTCGCCGCGCTTGGCGGCCCGCAGGATATTGCGGCGACGATTGTCGAAGACCTGCCGGTCGGTGCCCATCCGGATCGTCCCTGGGGGCACAGTGACAACCCGAAAACCGTCGTTTGGAAGTACCTTAGAACCATGTGGAGTTCGAGATCGATGACTCCATGGACAATAAGCTGCTGATGTCAGTGGCGCCTCGCGGGTTCCTGCGCAGAAAGATGTGAACGTGAATGGCCAAGTTCGAATAAGTGTCGGCATTCCCGTCTACAATGGCGGGGCGTCTCTTGAGCAGGCTCTCAGATCTATAAGTTCTCAGTCGTTTCGTGACTACGAGGTGATCATCTCTGACAATGCGTCCACGGATAATACGGCTCAAATCTGTCGAGAAATGGCTGCAATTAATCCACGAATAAAATACTTTCGCCAGGAAAAAAATATTGGCGCCGCTGCCAATTTCAAGTTCGTTTTGGATAAAGCAGTCGGTGAATATTTTCATTGGCTTGCTGCAGACGATACGCGGTCAGACAATTTCTTGGAGTTGAATATCAACTTCCTGGAGGAAAATGTCGACTATGTAGCGTCAACCTGCCCGAACAGGTTCATAGGGCAGGCTGAAGCGGACAATGTCACCTTCTCGCTTGTCGGCACTCCGGGCGAACGCTTTGCGGGCTTTATGGACCATTGCTGGCAATCTCAAGCTGTGTACTACTCTGTGGTTCGGACCGCGATCCTGCGCCAATGTGATGTCATCGGTCAGTCATTCTGGGCGGCAGATTGGGCGATCGATCTGTTCCTTGCCTCGCGTGGAAACATAAATCGAACCGATGACGGCTGGTTGGAACTCGGTGTGTCGGGAGCCAGTAGCCGCGCGGACGCATACCGTGTTCTCCGAGGTCGGCGCATCGAAGCTGTACTGCCGTTCTTCACTTTCTCGGCCTATGCGCTCAAATTGGCTAAGTCTTTCCCCCTGACCGACAGGGTGTCACTATTGTCTCGGCTCGTGGCACTCAATTGGCGCGTGGCCTATGGGAGAGTATTCACCGCGTTGTATCAGCGGTACAAGGCCGGTCTACGCCCAATGCCGAGGGGCAACTGAATGCTGCGCAGCATCAAGTAAATCTAATCTGTTATCGCCTGGGTATCAAAGCTGTTGGTTCAGCTGCCCACGGTCTCCTACAGAGCTTGCCGGGCTGTCGCAGCCTTGCTAAGAAGCCGCACGTCACCGGATCCTGCGCAGAAACCCGTCCGGCGCCATGGTTACTTGTAATCTTTGCGGAATTTTGCGGTCAATCTCGAACTCGGAATGCGACTTGAGAAATTCCCAGACTGCCGTCTTCGGGTTGTTGCCAGGGCCCCACGGCCGGTCGGGGAACTTGTCCGCGCCCAAGTCCTCGATGATGGTATCGAAAACCACGCAATAGCTATCCGGCGTCACTAGAGGTGCATAGGCCGACAATTCGGCGAGGACATGCTCATGCGTGTGGTTGCTGTCGAGACAGACGAGCACAGGGCCATCACAGCGCGCCAGATCGTGAACCTGTTGAATGATGTCCGGGTCGATGCTGGATCCTTCGATCATCGAAATGTATTTATACATCGGGTGGGCTTCGATCGCAGCCCGATTATGAGGCCGTATCTCGATATCGACGCCGACGACTTGCCGGCTGGGAGTCCGCACGTCAAGAGGTGTGTCATTGGTGATCGCGTCGCACACGTCAAGCAGCGAGAGCATGGAAGCGCTGAGGATCAATGAACCTCCATGCGCGATTCCCGTCTCGACGATCACGCTAGGCTTAATCCTCCAAATCAATTCCTGCAGACAGACCATGTCCTGCGGGTATTGGATGATCGGCCGGCCGAGCCACTCGAAGTTGTACGAATAGCGGCGCGTGAGGCTTCGGTCGGTCCATTCGGAAGTTAGGCGAGCGATTTCTTGGTCGTTGGCCAGAGCCTCCACATTCTCGACCACGCTCCGCTGATGTTCTGTCTGAGTGTGTTCGGACACGTTCATGCTCCTAAGGTGATTCAAGGCCCCAGCTCAAAGCGGGGTCGAGACCCGAGCCCCACCGGTGAGGATGATACTTGTGTCGATTTTCAGGGTCTTCCTGCCCGAGACGGCGTCGATTCGAGCCGGCAGTGTCCGCACCCGGAATTTGCGCCGGGAAGCCATGCCGGCCCGACGATTGGCCCGAAGTACAAGATGCGAGCCGGTCGGGGCCACGCAGCCTTGGCGATGCGTGATCGATTGCAGGAAACCCTCAGCGCTGAGAAGATCGATGCGCGGTTGTCCTTCTTGCCCGCCGGCTCGATGCCGGCGTGCGAGTCCCTTCCCGCGAATGAAGTTAGCTACGATCTCCGGACGGCCCGACCAACTTGCCGAGCAAACACGAGATGACGGAGGACGACGTGAAGCACGTCCTGGACGCTCCGCACCGGGTTGCGAAGAAGACGGTCTGACCGGCAACGAAGATGGAGAACAGCGACCGTTTCAGTGACAGGGCAACGAAGCGCATCGGCATTTTTGCGAATGGGAAGGCCGGCTATTCCTGTCTCGAGAAATTGCTCGCTTATGCGCCGGAAAGTGTCATTGCGCTGATAACCGACAACGAAGCGATCCCCGATGAGTTCGACATCCCCGAGGGATGTGAAGCGAAACTCTGGCAGGAACAGGGTGAATCGGAGAGAGCGAACTGGCTTCTCTCTAAGCAGCTCGACGTCATCATTCTGGCTTGGTGGCCGTATTTGCTCAAAGGAGGGATCCTGGATGCGGCGCCAGTCATTCTCAACACTCACCCAAGCCTGCTTCCGTATTGTCGGGGAAAAGATCCCAATTTTTGGGCAATTGTCGAAAGCGTCCCCTTTGGCGTGACACTTCACCACGTGAATGCCGCGATCGATGCTGGCGAAATCGCCTTCCAGAAGGAAATACCGGTGTCCTGGTCGGACACGGGAGGAACGCTCTACCACAAGGCCCTCACCGAAATGGTGGAGCTTTTTGCAGAAGCCCTCCCGACGATCGTGCACGGCGAAATCCCACGGATTCCGCAGTCAGACGTCGGCAGTCTGCACTATCGCAAGCAGCTCGAGCCGGCCAGCGTCATCGACCTCGATGCGCCGACTACGGCCAGAGAGGTGCTGAACCGCCTGCGTGCCCGGACCTTTCCTCCGTATCCTGCGTGCCGCTTTACCGACGGCGAGGATGTTTACGAGGCCAGGGTCACCATCGACAAGGTTACGTAGACCTAATCGACGTCACCCTCGGGTTATCGATTCCGATCGCCCGGACGCACTCTCATGCACCACGAATCGCCCTAATTACCTGGACAACTCGGCGCTGCTCCGCGTCGGTGATGTCATGGAAACTGGGAATGTTGATGGCGCGGTTGGGGATATCGCCGGACCACTTCCCTCCCAACGATCCTGCGAAAGGTGGGATCACCGACAACGGATGGAAGAAAACCCGGGCATCAATGTTCTCCGCGGCAAAAGCCGCGGTCAGATCCGCTGCGGTGATGCCCGTCGCTTCATCGAAAACGACGGTCGGCATCCAGAATCCGTTTTGCGTCCCCGCCGGCTCGGGGTTCATCGATATGCCTTCGACGCCGGCCAGCCCATCGATGTAAGCGTGGAAGATTTCTCGTTTCCGCGACGTCAAGGCTTCGATGCGTTCCATTTGTGCGCATCCGATCGCCGCCTGGATATTGGACATTTTGTACTTGAAGCCCACTACGTCTGGCCAGAACTGCTTGGTCTGGCTGCGTGCGCGTCCGTGGTTGCTCAAGGTGAGCACTTTCTCATACAGATCGTCGTCGTTGGTGACGAACATGCCGCCCTCACCGGTGGTGACCGTCTTGGTGCCATGAAACGAAAAGGTTCCAAAGCAGCCCATCGAACCGGCGCGCTTGCCGTAGTAGATCGAACCGATGGCTTCGGCGGCATCCTCGATGACCGGGATACCGTGCTTCTCTCCGATAGCCAAGAGGCGATCCATCTCGCAGAGGTTTCCGTACAAATGCACCGCGAGAATGGCTTTGGTGCGGGGCGTGATGGCGGCTTCGGCCAATTCCGGGTCGACGCACCAACTCTCGGGCAGGATGTCAACGAAGACGGGCTTGGCCCCCAGGTGGACGATCGGCGCCGCCGAGGCGATCCAGTTGGTGTCGGCCATGATGACCTCGTCGCCGGGCCCGATTCCGAGCGCAGCCATGCCCATGTGCAGTGCGCCCGTGCAACTCGACGTGGCGATCGCGTGCTTGATGCCGAGGTGCTCCTTATACGAGTTCTCGAACCTCCCGATGTACGCATAACACTGCTCACCCCAGCCGTTCGCGGCGGCATCGGTGGCGTAGCCCACCTCGAGGTCGGTGATCGACGGCTTGGTGTACGCGATACGGGGCTTCACAGGAAGCTCAATTCAGGAACCGCCGTCACGAAAATCGCACCTGCCTCGGCAAGATCTTTCAGTTGCGTCCGCACTTCTTGAGCGATGTTCCTGGGGAGGATCACCACGTAGTCTGGCGAATTTTCCCGCAGCGCCTGCGGCGCGCGGATTGGAATGTGGCTTCCCGGCAGGAATTTCCCTTGCTTGGATGGTGCGGCGTCACAGACGTAGGGCAACAGGTCGGGCCTGATACCGGCGTAGTTCAGCAAGGTGTTGCCTTTGGCGGCCGCTCCGTAGGCGGCCACTCGTCGGCCGGCACGCTTCTGTTCGATCAGAAAGGCCACCAGATCGTCCTTCACCCGGTCGGTTCGCTTCTGGAATTCGGTGTAGGTCTCCAGCCGAGTCACCCCGAACTCGGCCTCGCGCGCGAGCAGCGCCGCGACGCGCTCCGTTGTGACGATCGCTGCGTCGGTGTGGCAGCCATATACCCGTAGGCTACTGCCGTGAGTTGGCAGCTCCTCGACATCCCACACGCGCAGGCCGGCTTCGGCGAAGATGCTGGCCACCGCGGTGAGTGACAGGTAGGAGAAATGCTCGTGGTAGATCGTGTCGAACTGGGTCTGCTCGATCAATGGGACAAGGTGCGGAAATTCCAGTGTGACAGTGCCTTCCGGTTTAAGCGCTGCAGCCAATCCCCGGGTGAAGTCGTTGATATCGGGCACGTGTGCGTAAACATTATTGCCGGCGATCAGATCCGCCGACCGTCCTTCATCTGCCAGCCGGCGGCCTAGGGCTTCACCGAAGAATTCCCGCATGACTGGGATGCCCAGCGCCTCGGCTGCCGCGGCCGTGCTTGCCGTCGGCTCGATTCCCAGGCAGGGAATCCCCGCTGCCACAAAGTTTTTCAGAAGATAGCCGTCGTTAGAGGCGACCTCGATGACGAAACTCTCGGGCCCAAGCTGCAACCGGTCGGTGATCATGCGCGCGTAGTCGGCGGCGTGATCGAGCCAACTGCTCGAAGTGCTGGAGAAGTAGGCGTAGTCGGCCCTGAACAATTCCTCAGCCTGGGCGTAGTCCTCGGTCTGCACCAACCAGCACCGGTGACACACCCTCACGCGCAGCGGGTAGTGCACCTCGGGATCGGACAGCTGCTCGGCGTAGACATAGGCGTTGGAGGGCGGTGCAAAGCCCAGGTCCACAAAGCTGTGTTCCAACGCCATGTCGCAGTGTCGGCATTTCATAAGGCGACTCCGGTGAAATCGGCACTCAATAGCGGATGGGAAAGGTCACGGGGCGAAAGGTCTTGTGGCGGCAATGGCCACGTGATGGCGAGCCGCGGATCGTCGTGCCGTAGACCGCCCTCGGAGGCCGGGTTATAGAACGCGGTGTGCAGGTAGAGCAACTCGCTGTGGGGCTCCAACACCTGGAAGCCGTGGGCGAAACCCTCAGGAATGACTAGCATTTGCGCGTCATCCTGGGTCAGTTCCACGGCGTGCCACTGCAAGAAGGTCGCGGATCCGGCGCGCAGGTCGACCGCGACGTCCACGACCCGACCGCGAAGGCACCGGATCATCTTCATCTCCGCGTGCGGCGGGTGTTGGAAATGCATGCCGCGCACGGCGCCGACGCTGCTGGTACGGGAGTGATTGATCTGCACGATCTGGCGCTGGCCCAGCACGGGCTGCAGTTCCTCGGCACAGAAGAGGCGGGTGAAGGCGCCGCGGGCATCCCGGTGCGGTACCGATTGCGCAATCTTGACGCCGGCCAGCGGCGTGTCAAGGATTTTCATGTTGTCGCCCAACCTAATCCCGCGCTGGCCGCATCGGCGACGTAGGTCTCCAGTTCCTCGGCGCTCGGCAGTGCACCCGATTCCATCAGAAGGCGATACCAGATGGCTGTGTGATGGATTGCCTGGTCCAGCTTCCACACGGGACGCCACCCCAACTGTATCCGCGCCTTGGAGCTGTCGAGTTGCAGTAGGCCTGCCTCGTGCGGCTGGGGATCAGATGTCACTTGCCAGCGCAGCTGCGGCCAGGTGTGCGCAAGTTCGTGGAGTACCTGGTCGACGGTCCGGTTTCCTTCGCCGTCCGGCCCAAAGTTCCACGCGTCGGCGCAGGCAGTGTCGCCCGCCACGAGTCGCTGACCCAGCACCAGATAACCACTGAGGCAATCTAATACGTGCTGCCACGGTCGCGTCGCGTGCGGCGAGCGAATGACGAGGGGCTCGCGGGCGGCAACCGAACGCACCAGGTCTGGAATCAGTCGGTCCTCGGACCAGTCGCCACCGCCAATCACATTGCCGCCGCGGGCCGTTGCGAGCAGCGGTGCCGACGGCTGTTGCAGAAACGCGGTCCGATAGCTCGCAGCCACCAACTCGGCGCCGGCTTTGGACGCGCTGTAGGGATCGTGACCTCCCAGGCGGTCTCGTTCACGGTACGCCCAGGGCCATTCGCGGTTTTCGTAACACTTGTCGGTCGTGACGACGACGATGGCACGCACGTCCGGTGTGCGGCGGGCGGCCTCGAGCACGTGCGCAGTGCCCATCACATTGGTGGCCCAGGTGGCGATCGGCTCGCGGTAGGAGCGACGGACCAAGGGCTGTGCTGCCAAATGGAATACGATCTCGGGTTTTGCAGTGTCGAATACCCGACGGACTTCCGCTTCGTCGCGGACGTCGATGCGGTGATCCTGGATCGCTAGTTGCAGTAGGTTCCAATGGCTCGGCTCGGACGTCGGATCTAGTGCGATGCCAGTGACTTCGGCGCCCAGGGATTGCAGCCACAGACACAACCAGCTGCCTTTGAAGCCGGTATGACCGGTAACCAACACGCGGCGCCCGCGATACGCCGATCCGAAAGCGTTCAATTCCAGCATTTCCACGGCGCTTCGCCGCTACTCCAGAGTTCTTCGAGCATGTTCTTGTCCCGCAGCGTGTCCATGGGCTGCCAGAAGCCGGAATGCTCGAAGGCCATCATTTCGCCATCGGCAGCGAGACGGGTCAAGGGTGGGCCTTCCCACGAGGTCTGGTCGCCCTCAATGTAATCGAGTACCGAGGGCGACAGGACGAAAAATCCGCCATTGATGAGGCCGCCATCACCTCGCGGCTTCTCGACAAAGCCCGTTACTTGTTCACCGGCGCACTCCAGGGCCCCATAACGTCCCGGCGGGAGCACCGCGGTAACCGTGGCGCGGCGGCCGTGTTGGCGGTGGAATTCGACGCTCGCGCCGATGTTCACGTCGCTCAGCCCGTCACCATAGGTAAAGCAAAACGCTTCGTCATCCCGGATGTAGGCTTCCACTCGCTTGAGGCGCCCGCCCGTAAGGGTGTTCTCACCCGTATCCACCAGCGTCACTCGCCAGGGCTCCGCATGGTGCCGGTGGACTTCCATCTTGTTGGCGGACATATCAAAAGTGACGTCCGACATGTGGAGGAAATAATTGGCGAAATATTCCTTGATCACATACCCCTTGTAACCGCAACACACAATAAAATCGTGGATACCGTGGTGGGAGTAGAGCTTCATGATGTGCCATAGGATTGGCCGTCCGCCGATCTCCACCATGGGTTTGGGGCGGATCGTGGTTTCTTCGCTCAGGCGAGTACCAAACCCGCCGGCCAACAATACGGCTTTCATCGGCATCCCTTTCGACAGCTCCGTCGGCTACTTCCGGATCTAACGCGCCGCACCAGGCCCACTGTGCCACGAGACATCTGACTGACTACCTAGATCCAGTGTGCGGGCGCGGCGCGCCCCCTTGGGCCGACGCTTTGCTAAGAATAAAGTTGCTGACCGAGAGATCGCGGATCGGCCCGCGACGGGTGTGGGCAGCGGGAATAGGACTCACGTGGAACTCAATCTCAATCCGCTGGCCCTCCTCGCGCAAGCCCTGACGGCGGGCGAAGCTAGGCAGCGCACTCTGGTTGGCCGCGGGCTCGCGTGGCAGGTGCGCGAACGGGAAGTCGTCAACGGCCTAGCCGACGTGGAATTCTCGGTGTTCAGTCAATTCGGCGACGACGGCATCATTCAGTGGCTCATCCATCGGCTTTCGGGATTGAGCGAGACCTTCGTAGAATTCGGCGTCGGGGACTACCGAGAGTCCAACACCCGGTTCCTGCTGCTGAACGACAACTGGCGCGGACTGGTGATGGATAGCTCCGATCGAAACGTCGCCGTCATCAAGCGCGACGAGATTTCGTGGCGCCATGATCTCCAGAGCGCATGCGCCTTCGTGACGGTAGAAAATATCAACCAGTTGATGCTGGATCATGGGTTCGAAGGCGAGATCGGACTTCTTCATATCGACATTGACGGCAACGACTACTGGATCTGGCGTGGCCTCACTGCCGTACGACCCGCGATCGCGATCATGGAGTACAACAGCGTGTTCGGCGCCGAACGCGCGATCACGATCCCCTACGACCCGAATTTCAGTAGAGAACGCATCAACAATCTGTACTTCGGCGCCTCTCTGCCGGCTATGTGCGACCTCGCTACTTCCAAGGGATATGACTTCGTCGGTAGCAACAGTGCAGGGAACAACGCTTATTTTGTTCGCTCCGACCTGCAGCACGGACTGAAGGTGCTGACCGCTGCGGAGGGCTACGTGACGTCCAAGTTCGCCGAGTCCAGGGACAGCAAGGGCCGGCTGACCTATCTGCGCGGCGAGCGGCGGCTGGCTTCCCTGAAAGGATTGCCCGTGGTCAATACCCGGACGGGCGCCGAAGAGGAGCTCTGAGTGTTGATCGACCCCTCGCCGTGTGACTGTGCTGGGCGATTACGACCCAGAAGGTTTTACCTGCGCGACCGGTAAACAGCCTGGAACAGAAGCGTGAAGGGAGCCTAAGCAACGCGGGCAGGGACGTGACCCACCTAAGAGAATCGTGCATTCAAGCTCGGGCTCGTACCATGACCTCTTGACGTAGCAGGGACGACTTCGATGATGGGATGCCAGACGTTTGGGTGACGAGCATGCATCGACAGAAGTAAGGATCTTATGAAGCGAGCGCTCATAACCGGAATCACCGGACAGGACGGCTCGTATCTTGCCGAGCTGCTGCTAGGTAAGGGATACGAGGTCCACGGGCTCATCCGTCGAGCTTCGACGTTCAATACCTCCCGGATCGATCATCTCTACATCGATCCACATGAATCGGGTGCGCGACTGCTCTTGCACTACGGCGACCTCACCGACGGCACCCGATTGGTCACTTTGCTCAGCACCATCGATCCCGACGAGGTTTACAACCTTGCTGCGCAGTCGCACGTGCGTGTCAGCTTTGACGAACCGGTGCACACCGGCGATACCACGGGCATGGGATCGATCCGACTGCTCGAGGCCGTTCGCCTCTCTCGAATCGACTGCCGCTTTTACCAGGCATCCTCGTCGGAGATGTTCGGTGCGTCGCCACCACCGCAGAACGAGCAGACACCATTTTATCCGCGCTCACCATACGGCGCGGCAAAAGTCTTCTCTTACTGGGCGACACGCAACTACCGAGAAGCGTACGGTTTGTTCGCGGTGAACGGCATCTTGTTCAATCACGAATCGCCCAGGCGCGGCGAAACATTCGTGACCCGAAAGATCACGCGAGCAGTTGCGCGCATCAAAGCCGGCGACCAGTCAGATGTCTATCTAGGCAACCTCGATGCCGTTCGTGACTGGGGGTACGCGCCAGAATATGTCGAGGGTATGTGGCGGATGCTGCAGGCTCCTGAGCCCGATGACTTCGTCCTGGCGACAGGTCGTGGTTACAGCGTGCGCGAGTTTGCCCAGACCGCATTCGAACATGCCGGCCTCGACTGGCAAAAGTATGTGAAATTTGACGACCGCTATCTGCGTCCCACCGAAGTCGATTCACTGATCGGCGATGCCACCAAAGCCGCCCAGTCGCTCGGATGGAAGGCTTCCGTGCACAGTGGCGAATTGGCGCGGATCATGGTCGAGGCGGACATCGCCGCTTTGGAATGCGACGGAAAGCCATGGATCGACAAGCCGGTCCTCGCCGGCTGGAAATGACCCGAGTATGAACTCTGCACCGGGCGTCCTTGACCGCACTTCGCCGGTATACATCGCAGGGCACCGCGGCTTGGTCGGCTCCGCCTTGGTCCGCAGATTTCAGTCCGAAGGGTTCACGAATCTTCTTGTGCGGTCGCACAGTGAGCTCGACTTGATGGACCGGGCCGCAACGTTTGACTTCGTTCTCGAGTCAAGGCCGCAGATCGTCATCGATGCCGCGGCCAGGGTCGGTGGCATCATGGCCAATGACACCTATCCCGCCGATTTCCTGTCCGAAAACCTGCAGATCCAGGTCAACCTGCTCGACGCCGCGGTGGCGGCGAGGGTGCCACGGTTGCTGTTCCTCGGCTCCTCCTGCATCTACCCGAAATTCGCTCCTCAGCCGATCCAGGAGAGCGCGCTGCTCACCGGCCCCCTGGAGCCGACAAACGACGCCTATGCGATTGCAAAGATCGCGGGAATCCTTCAGGTGCAAGCGGTTCGGCGTCAATATGGCTTGTCGTGGATTTCGGCGATGCCAACCAATCTCTATGGACCCGACGACAATTTTTCTCCTTCGGGTTCGCACCTGCTGCCGGCGCTCATCCGCAGATACGAGGAGGCGAAGGCAAGCGGAGCCCCAAGCGTGACGAACTGGGGCACCGGCACCCCACAGCGAGAGTTGTTGCATGTCGATGACTTAGCCAACGCGTGCCTGTACCTTCTCGAACATTTTGACGGCCCAGATCACGTCAACGTGGGTACCGGTGTCGATCACAGCATCAGCGAGATTGCCGAGATGGTTGCCGCCGCGGTTGGCTATGCGGGCGAAACGCGCTGGGACCAAACGAAACCGGACGGAACGCCGCGCAAGCTGCTGGACGTCTCAGCGTTACGAGGCCTGGGATGGCAGCCCAAAATCTCCCTGCGCGACGGCATTGAGGCAACGGTGGCGTGGTACCGTGCGAACGCAGCTGCGGCCCGGCAATAGAGCAGAGCGCGTACGAGACGCATATCTGGACGTCGGTTCCCCGAAGGGGCATTCTCCTCGGCCATTCGCATGTTAGTGTTATGCGATGCAATTGCTGGATCAGGTTCGTTTGATCGCGCGTGCCGCGCCTTCCGAATTGTTGCGCTACTTCTCCGAACGCAATTGGAAACGCAAGTTCGTCAAACAACTCGAATCGCTTAATGTGAATGTAGTTTTCGACATAGGCTCAAACACGGGGCAATACGCTGCCGGCCTCCGCAAAGCGGGCTACCAGGGTCGCATGATCTCGTTCGAACCCCTCTCGCAGCCTTTTGCGACGTTGGAAAGAAGGGCGTCAAAGGATCCACTTTGGGATTGCCGGAGGCACGCGCTGGGGGACGCCGACGGCACAGTGTCGGTGAATATCGCAGGCAATGCTGCTCAGAGTAGTTCCGTGTTGCCGATGCTGAAAAGCCATCAAGATGCCTTTCCGCCAGCGAATTACGTTGGCGTCGAAGACGTCGCCGTGTATCGGCTTGACTCTGTGGCGTCAGAAATTTTGCGGCCAACCGATGTGACTTTCCTGAAGATCGACGTCCAAGGTTTCGAGAAGCAAGTGCTCGCCGGTAGTGAAACGACGCTCGCCAACAGTTGTGTGGGCATGCAACTCGAACTTTCTTTTCTGCCCTTGTATGAAGGGAGCATGCTTATCCCGGAAGCGCTCGAGTGGGCCTATTCCATGGGTTTCACGCTAACCGGATTACTACCCTGTTTTATCGACCCGCGGGACGGCCGGATGCTGCAGGCAGACGGTGTATTCTTGCGTGAGAAGGATTGACTTGACAATGCATTTGTTCTGTCGCCTGAATCGAATCCAGATAAAGTGCCTATGGCTCCGACCGACAGCCAATTCGAAAGCCGTGAAGTAGCGTCATGAGTGCACCAACGTTTTCGATCATCGTCCCCACGTTCAACTCGGCCGCGACTCTACAGGCGTGCATCGAAAGCATTGCCCGCCAGACGTACACCGACTACGAACTGGTACTCGTAGACGGCGCTTCGACAGATGGAACCCTCGACATCGCGAATGGTTTTGGCGCTGACCTTGGTGAACGCCTGGTCATCCACAGCGGCCCAGACCAAGGCCCCTACGACGCCATGAATCGTGGCGTCGGAATGGCCACCGGGGAATGGGTGCTCTTCCTGGGATCCGATGACACCCTGCTGGAGTCGGCCACTCTGGAGCTTGTGGCCGCCTTCATTCGCGGGCATGAGCCCAGCGACCTGGTCTATGGCGATGTCGTCATGCGCTCAACCGGAGCCCGACACGCCGGCGCCTTCGATCTCGATCGTCTGCTGTTTGAGACGAACCTGTGCCACCAGTCAATCTTCTACCGCCGCAAGCTCTTTGACGGCATCGGTCCCTACAGCTTGCGCTATCCGGTTTGGGCTGATTGGGATTTCAACATCCGCTGCTTCTCCAACCCGGCGCTGGTGACCCGATACATGGACATCGTCATCGCGGAATACAACGACATGACCGGGCTCAGTATGAGGCAGAGCACCGATAAAGAATTCAGAAAGAGGCTGCCGATGTATTTTTGGGTGGCCGCCTGGGAGACGTGCGGCCGGATGCTGGTGTTCTTCCGGAAAAAAGAGAACCGGCGACTGGCGTTGCGCGCCTTGATGATCAGGTCCAGAGCCGCATCGAAGGCGCGGGCACAGCAGTAGCGCAGGTTCGTTGCCATGCCCGTTCGTCGGGCCGCGATCGTGTGTCGCGGACGTCTAAGCGCTGGCTTCGGCGGCCAGCCGATAGCCGCGCACGGCTACCGGAATGAACACCGCGAGCAGCACGACTGCCCAGGCAACGGTTATCGCGAACGGCAACGCGAGCGGCCCCCCGTAAGCCAATGCTCGCATCGTCTCAATGGGTGGCGAGATTGGTTGCATGCGGATCAAAGGACGGACCCAGCCCGGGAATGTGCTGATTGGAGTCGCGCCCGGGTTGACGAACGCCATGGTGAATGTGAGTCCCAACAACCACGTCATTGCGGTCCGACCGTTGTTGCGGACAGCCAGTGCCATCACCAACGCAGTGAACCCGCTCACCACGACCGACGGGATCAGAACAAAAAGCAATGCCGCAAGCCAGCCCTGATTAAAGCGGAGCCCTAACCCGAGCCCGATCACGGTAATGAGGATCGTGCCGATAAATGCCCGCACGACCTCGGCGGTTAACCACCCGATGAGCGCGCTCGCCCGATGTATCGGCAGAATCCACATCCGGCTGATCAGCCGCGACTCGCGGTCCATGGTGATGCCGACGGAATTGCCAAGCGAGCCGAACAAAGCGGATATCACCGCGCACATGGGGACCACGCCGTAAACGCTGTCGACGCCGGTGACTTTGTGCACCTGCTCGCCTAGCACGATTTGGTAGCAGAACAAGAGGAAGACTGGGAGCAACAGCGACCCCATTAGGACCGCTTGGTCGCGCCGCCACCTGAGAAGGAGCCGAGCGGCCTGCACCCAACTCTCGGTCACCAACGACCCCTGGGTCTCGAGTCGATGCGTCACTAGCCACGCCTCTGCATCCGCAACGTAAGCGTCCCAAAGACCAGCACCATGCCCAAACACCACGCCAGAGTGGCTGCCATATTGCTAAATATCACATGCCCGCTCGCCAGGCCACGCAATGTTTCGGCGAACTGTGACACCGGCTGGTTGCGAACATAGGGGCGCAACCAGCCGGGGAAGGTTTTCTCGGGGGCGATCCCGGTGGACAGCATGAACAACAACAGTTGGGGCACGAAGAGGAGGTGACTGGCGCCTTGGACAGTTTGTGCGCGCGATCCCAGCGCGTCGGCGCCGAGCGTTACGGCTAAGCACAGCAGCAGCGCAATGATCAGGAAAGCTATCGCGTTGCCCAATCCACCGGTTAAGCGGAAACCGAACGCATAGCCGGCCACCATCGCCACTACGAGGCAGAGCGTGCCCCGCATCAGAGTGGCTGCTACGCGGGCGGTCACCGTGGCTGCCGCTGCGACCGGCAGGGTCCGTATTCGCTCACCGAGCCCATACAGACGGTCACGCGCAGCACGATCCGCCGTCATCAACCCTACGAAAATCATCGACTGGGCGACCACCGCGGGCAGAAAGTACTGCGTATAACTGACGGACCCAGTGTCGATCAGGCCGTGTAGCGCCACACTGAACCCCGCCAAATACGCTGCGGGGGAAAGGACTTCAAAGATCATCTCACCGTCGCGTGCCGCTGACATCAGCGACCGTTCGGTGAGGGCGGCAAGGGCGCTCATGGCCGGATTGCGGTCTGCTCGGTGAGGTGTAGGAATGCTTCGTCGAGCGAGGGCTTACGCAGCGAGATATCCGCGAGTTCGAGCCCGAGCGCGTCGACCCGACGGAATACTTCGACCAACGTCGCCACGCCGTCGGGCGCGAACACCGACACCGAACTCGAGTCGGTGTCGATATCGACGCCGTCGAGGCCGGTAAGCGCTTCGGCGACGCGGGGGAGATCGGCGGGATTGGCTGGCGTCACCTGGCAGTAGCTGGCACCCACTGCGCGCTTGAGTTCCTCGGCGGTGCCGCTGGCGATCACCTGCCCGTGGTCGATGACGACGATCGAGTCGCTCAACACGTCGGCCTCTTCCAGGTACTGCGTGGTCAGCAGCACCGTGATGCCCTCCACAGTCAGCGAACTCACCAGGGCCCATACGTCACGGCGGCTGCGTGGGTCCAGCCCGGTGGTCGGTTCGTCCAGGAAGAGCACCTGCGGCGGCACCACCAACGCACTGGCCAAATCGACGCGCCGAAACATGCCGCCGGAGTAGGTCGACATCCGACGGTCGGCGGCGGCAGTCAGGTCGAACTGCTCAAGCAGTTCGTCGGCGCGCGCCTTCGCCTGTCGCCGATTCAATCCGCGCAGCCGGCCAAACAACACCAGGTTCTCCCGGCCCGTCAGCATGGGATCCATTCCGGTGAACTGTCCAGCCATTCCGATGCTGGCCCGCACCTCGGCGGGCTGGCGCGCGAGGTCATACCCGGCAACGCTGGCGCGACCCGAACTGGGGCGAATCAACGTGGACAGGATGTTGATCGTGGTGGTCTTGCCGGCGCCATTATGGCCCAGCAGCCCGCACACCGTCCCGGCCTGAACCGAGAAGTCCACGCCATTGAGCGCGATCGTGTCTCGCCCGAATGTCTTTGTGAGGCCTACAACCTCAATAGCAAGTGGGCTCACGGTAGGAGTATTTCACGGTGCGTAACGGCGTGCTGACGGTATCGACAGATGACGACGTGGGGGAGGGGATGGGCTTGAAGCAAACTCATTGGCGTCCAATCTTTCTCGCCGCGCTATTGCGCGGAGGGCATCGACCGCCTCGCTATCCGGGACAGCGAAACGACTAGGAACACCTAGACGGTCGGCCTGGCAATCGGGATCTCGGCCGTGGGGGCGTCCGCGTCGTCGTCCTCGCGCAGCAGGGTGCGCACCGAGGGGCGCGTGCCCACCGAGCGGAGCAGCAGGCTTGCCGGCCGCGGCCGAACCAACAGCGGCCACCAGAACCACCGCCCGAGCAGGGCAGCGATGGTAGGCGTCATGAACGAGCGCACGATCAAGGTGTCGAACATCAGACCCAGCCCGATCGTGGTACCCACCTGACCAATGATGCGCAAGTCGCTGACCACCATCGATGCCATGGTGAATGCGAACACCAGGCCCGCGTTCGTCACGACCTTCCCGGTGCCGCCCATCGCCCGAATGATGCCGGTATTGATGCCGGCGGCTATTTCCTCTTTCATGCGGGACACCAGCAGCAGGTTGTAGTCCGAGCCGACCGCCAGCAAGACGATGACCGACATCGGCAGCACCATCCAATACAGCTCGATGCCGAAGATGTACTGCCAGATCAGCACCGACAACCCGAACGAGGCGCCCAAGGACAGGGTCACCGTGCCCACGATGACGAGGGCGGCGATAAAGCTTCGGGTGATGATGAGCATGATGATGAAGATCAGACACAGCGCGCCGACGCCGGCGATCAAGAGGTCGTAGGTCGAACCGTCCCGGAAGTCCTTGAAGGTCGACGCGGTGCCCGCGATATTGATCTTGGCGTTTTCCAGCGGCGTGTTCTTGAGGGCTTCTTCAGCCGCCTGCCTGATCTTGTCGATGCGGGCCACGCTTTCGGACGTTGCCGGGTCGCCGCGGTGGGAAATGATGAAGCGGGCGGCCTTTCCATCGGGCGACAAGAATTGGCTCATCGCTTTCTTGAAGTCCGCATTCTCGAAGATGTCCGGCGGCAGGTAGAACGAGTCATCATTCTTGGAGGCGTCGAACGCCTCGCCCATGGCAACGGCGTCCTTGTTATTGCTGTCCATCTGGCCGATGATCCCGGACATGGTGCTGTGATTGGTCAGCATCATCTGTCGCATGTCCTCCGACATGGCGATCATCGGCGGGTACTGCTCGAGCAGCTGCGGCATCAGCTTGTCCATATTGTCGAGATCTTTGAGAAGATCCGTCAGTTTGTCGCTGAGTGTATCGATGCCGTCGAGCGTGTCGAATATGCTTCTCAATGACCAGCATATCGGGATGTCATAGCAATGCTTTTCCCAATAGAAGTAGTTGCGCAGCGGCCGGAAAAAATCCTCGAAGTCGGACACATGGCCTCGTAGGTCATAAATGACTTCGGCCATTTCCTTGGTCTTCTCGATGGTATCGTGCGTGATGTCGGTCATGCGCGATTGCAATTCGTAGATGCGCTTCATGATCTCGATTTGTTTCGCCATCATGTCCGCCTGGACGAGCATGTCATCCATACGCAGCTGCATGTACTTGATGTCCTGGCTCATCATCGCCTGTTGCATGCTGAGCAAAAACGGAATCGACGTGTGCTGGATCGGCGTTCCCTCCGGCCGCGTGATGCCCTGCACCCGAGAAATACCGTGAACCCCGAAGACTGCCTTGGCAAGCCTGTGCAGCACCAGGAAGTCCGCCGAATTCCGCATGTCGTGATCGGCCTCGATCATCACGATTTCGGGCATCATCCGCGATTGATTGAAATGACGATCGGCGGCCGCGTACCCGACGTTGGCGGGAACGCTGTTGGGCATGTACAACCGGTTGTTGTAGCTCGTCTTGTATCCGGGCAAAGTGGCCAGGCCGACAATGGCGATCGCTATCGTCGCGCACAGGATAGGTGCGGGCCAGCGGACGATTGCCGTGCCGATGCGGCGCCAGCGGCCGAACCCGATCGTGCGCTTCGGGTCGAATAACCCGACACCACCGCCGACGGTCAGAACCGCCGGAACCAGCGTCAAAGCGATCAGGACCGAAATCAGCATGCCCAAAGAGCAAGGCAGACCCATGGTTTGGAAGATGGGCATGCGGGTGAAGCTCAGGCACAACATCGCCCCGGCGATCGTCAGACCCGAACCCAGGACCACGGGGGAGACGCTGCGATAGGTGGTGAAAAACGCGGTTTCCCGGTCCTCGCCGGCCTGGCGCGCCTCTTGATAGCGGCCGAAGAAGAAAATGGCGTAGTCGGTCCCGGCGGCCATCGCCAGCGCGACCAGCAAGTTCACGGCAAACGTCGACAGGGCAATGAAGTTGTGATCGGCGATAAAGGCGATGACACCCCGCGCGGCAAAAACTTCGACGCCCACCGTCAGCAACAAAAGAATGACGGTGATGACCGAGCGGTACACGAAAAGCAGCACGATGAAAATGATCAAGGCGCCGATCATCGTCATCTTCAGAATGGATCGGTCACCGGCGAGCTGCATATCGGAAAAAAGCGCCGCCGGGCCGGTGACATAGGCCTGAATGCCGGGAGGCGGTGGCGTCCGCGCGATGATGTCGCGGATCGCCGCCACGGATTCCTGACCCTGCGTGGTGCCCTGATTGCCCGCCAGGTTCAACTGCACATAGACGGCCTTGCCGTCGGGACTCTGGGCACCCGCCGCGGTGAGGCGGTCTCCCCACAAATCCTGCACGTGCTCGATGTGCTTGGTGTCGCTCTTGAGCTCGCGAACCAACTTGTCGTAGTAGGCGTGTGCCGAGTCGCCGAGCTGCTGCTGCCCCTCGATCACCAGCATCGCGAAGCTGTCGGAGTCCGATTCCTTGAAGTCCCGGCCCATGCGCTGCATGGCCTGGACGGCCGGGGCGTCCTGTGGGGCCAGCGGCACCGAATGCTGTTGGCCCACGATCTCGAGCCGCGGGACGCCGAAGGTCACCAGCAGGGTCAGCGCTACCCACCCGATGATGATGAGCGCCGAAAAGCGACGGATGTTCCGCGCGATGCGGGGAGGCCGAGTTCCTTGGGTCGTCATGCGGCCCCCAGCGTGTCTGCGGCGCTATCGCCCTGCGTCACGATGTTCCCCACGGTTGCTGTTCCCATCCTGAAGTGGAAAGCCGCCACTTACTGCGACTGCTTCAGCAGCAACGAACGCACCAACGGACGAGGCCCCGTGGGCCGCAGCATCGTGCTGGCGGGGCGGGGACGCACCAGCTGTGGCCACCAGAACCAACGTCCCAGCAACGCAGCCACAGAGGGCGTCATGAACGCACGCACCACCAACGTGTCGAACAACAGTCCCAAACCGATCGTGGTGCCCAATTGGGCGATGCTGCGCAGGTCGCTGACCACCATTGAGGCCATGGTGAACGCGAACACCAGGCCGGCGTTCGTCACGACCTTGCCGGTGCCGCCCATGGCGCGAATGATGCCGGTGTGGATCCCGGCGGACAATTCCTCCTTCATACGGGAGACCAGTAGCAGGTTGTAGTCGGAGCCGACCGCCAACAGCACGATCACCGAGGTGGACAGCACCGTCCAGTGCAACTGCATGCCCAGGAGGTACTGCCAGACCAATACGGATAGCCCGAAGGACGCGCCGAGGGACAGCAAAACCGTGCCGACGATCACCATGGCGGCGATAAAACTTCGCGTCATGATCAGCATGATGATGAAAATGAGGCAGAGCGCGGAGACGCCGGCGATCAGGAGGTCGAACTTGGACCCGTCCACCAAATCTTTGGTGATCGCCGCCGTGCCGGTGAGGTAGATCTTGGCGTTTTCGAGGGGGGTCCCCTTGAGCGATTCTTCGGCCGCCGTCTTGATCTGTTCCACCCGCGAGAGGCCCTCGGGTGTCGCCGGATCACCCCGCTGCGAGATGAGCAGACGGAAGTCCTTCCCGTCCGGCGACATGAACACCTTCTCGACCCGTTTGAAGGCGTCGGAGCCGTTGATGATCCCCGGCGGGAGGTAGAAGGAATCGTCGTTTCTGGAGGCATCGAATGCCTGCCCCATGACGCTCGGATCCTTGGCGCTCGAATCCATCTGACCCATGACCCCGGACATGGTGCTGTGCATGGTCAGCATCATGCTGCGCATGCCGGACATGGTTTCGATCATGGGCGGGATCTGCATGACCAGCTGCGGCAGGATCGCGTCGAGCTGATCGAGGTTTTTCACCATCTCCTGCAGCTTGTCGCTGATCAAGTCCACGCCGTCGAGCGTGTCGAAAATCGATCTCAGCGAGAAGCAGATCGGAATGTCGTAGCAGTGTTTTTCCCAATAGAAGTAGTTGCGTAGGGGCCGCCAGAAATCCTCGAAATCCGAAATATGATCGCGTAGTTCCGACGTGATGTCCTGCATTTCATGCGTCGTCTGGACCATGTGGTGAGTGGTGGCGACGAGCTCTTTCATCAGACCCAGCATGTGCTGCATGATGCCGATCATTTTTCCCAGCTCGTTGGCCTGGACGAGCATGTCGTTCATGCGGTCTTTTTGAAAGGCCATGTTCTGCATCTGGCTGGCCTGACCCATGCTGATGATCCACGGAATCGTGGTGTGTTGCAGGGGCACACCTTCGGGGCGGGTAACGGTCTGCACCGTGGCAATACCCGGGACAGCAAGCACGGCCTTGGCGAGTTTGTTGATCACCAACATATCGGTCGGATTGCGCAAATCGTGATCGGTCTCGACCAACAGAATCTCGGGCATCTGCATTCGCTGGCCCGGAAAGTGCCGCGCCGCCGCGGCGTACCCCACATTGGCGGGAATGCTTTGCGGAATGAATTTCTGGTCGTCGTAGCTCGGGTGGTAATTCGGCAAGGCCAACAGGCCGATCAGCGCAACGGCCAACGATGCAACCAGAATGGGTGCCGGCCACCGGACGATGGCCGTGCCGATCCGTCGCCACCGGCGGGCCGAGACCGCCCGCCGAGGCTCGAACAGGCCGAACCGGGCTCCGGCTGCCAGCAGCGCCGGCCCCAGCGTCAGCGCAATTAGCACCGCAACCGCTATGCCGACCGCGCAAGGGATACCGAGCGGTTGGAAAAAGGGCAGACGGGTGAAGCTGAGGCAGAGCACCGCGCCGGCGATGGTCAAGCCGGAGGCCAACACAACCTTCGCGACCCCGGCGAATGTGGTGTAGAAGGCGTCTTCGCGACTTTCGCCGGCCTGCCGAGCCTCTTGATATCGGCCGACGAAGAAAATGCCGTAATCGGTTCCCGTCGCGATGACCGCCGCGACCAACAAGTTGACGGCAAAGGTGGTAAGGCCGACCAGCCCGAGATGGCCGAGAAGCGCGACCATACCGCGCGCGATCTGCAATTCCAGGCCGACGATGAGCAACAGAAGGATGACGGTGACAATCGATCGATAAACGATCAGCAACGTCAGGAAAATCACGCAAAGGCTGGCCAAAGTCACCAGCGCGACCGTCTTCGCGCCGGCGGCGTTCATGTCCGCGACGATGGCCGCGGGACCGGTGACGTAGACCTTGAGCCCGGGCGGGGGAGAAGCCTCCTGCACGATCTTTCTAACTGCGGCCACAGATTCGTCGCCCGCGGCCGCGCCCGCGTTGCCGTTCAGGTTCACCTGAACGTATGCGGCCTTGCCGTCCTGGCTTTGCGCGGCGCCGCGGGTAAGCGGGTCGCCCCAGAAATCCTGGACGTGCTGCACGTGCGTGTGATCGGCCTCCAACTGGCGAACCAAACGCGTGTAATACGTGTGCGCGTCGTCGCCCAGTTGCTGTTGACCCTCCAACAGGACCATGGCCATGGCGCCGGTATTGGTTTCCTTGAAATCCTCGCCCAGCCGCTCCATCGCCTTGAACGACGGTGCGCCCAAAGGACTTAGCGATACCGCATGCTCAGCCGAAACCTGCTCCAGTGAAGGGACGGCGACGCTGATGAGGACCGCGATGCCAAGCCAACCCAAGATGATGGGCACCGACAACCGGTGGATGATCCGCGCCACCCGTGATCGCGCGGCTGGCTGCTGGGTCTCCAATTGCTCGGTGCTCATGTGGCCGTCAACACGCAGTAGGTGAATGCGTTCAATTGGTGCGAGATCCTCTCGGTCTTGACAACGCCGTCCACCACGATGCGGCAGCCAAGAGTGTCGCTATTGCCCTGCGCCACTACGTTTCCCACGATTGACGGCAACGTGGTCGAGATGTCGAACGTCCACGGCAGCACGATGCCGGTGATGTGGTTCGGCTCGCCGTTGGCGTCAAAGTAGCTGATGTCGGCCATCGTCCCCGCCGGACCGAAGACCTCGTATTTCACGTGCTTGGGGTTGAACGGTTTGGTGTCCTGCTGCCGTGATTCGGCGTACGACGGGCGGTGCTCGGAACCGAAAACGCCGTGCAACCGCGAAACGGTCATGCCCCCGGCAATAACCACCGCCACGATCACCAACGGGATCCACAGCCGCTTCAGCAGGCTGAGAACTGCGGCACTCTTTTGGGATCGATTCGTTTGACGGCCAGTTTGCTGTGTGGTTTCAGGCGAAGATCGGCGAGCAAAGCCCAAGAAACCGCGTCTCCGGCCAGACGGTTGGCTAATTTCTCGTCCTTCCGCGATGGTGTTGTCGGGCCGGGCCCGCACGTCGGATTCGACCACTGCACCCCCTTCAGCCGTCTTCATGTCCGCGCGGGCTCCGCCACCCGAACATGCAACTACAGACCGGTAGCAACACGCCAGACTGCGGCGCCTTGATGCGGTGTACGTCGCCGACCAGTCGTGTCTCCGTTACCTCATGCGAGCCCCGCCCCCGGGGAACGCGACCAGGTCTTGATGAGTAAACCACGCCCGTCGCTTCCGTATCAGTGCTTTGGCAACGCGATACGGGATCGTGACCGATTCCACCTGCGTAAACGGCGTTTTGCTGACCCCTCCGCCCCGGGTAGCGGTCGCCAGCGCCGCGCAACCACCTAAGCACAGCAGTCCTCACGTGTCACCGGCCGGGAGGGTTCAACATGCCCTGCCGGGAGGCGGCAGCTCCGCCTCCGGGTGATTTTCGCGGCCGTCACGCGTTCGGCTAGGATGTGTGTCGACGAGCACAAAAACTTCATCGGCCTGAAGGACGTGCCTGCCCCAATAGCGATATTTCGCACCAACCGCCATTGATGCAGGTCACTGGAGCGAATTCAGGGGCATCGGGGCCCCTTCGCACACCAATCATTCGGTGGCGCCAAGACCTTCTCGGCCACACCAGGAACTTTCCCCAAACCGCCGACGGGCAGTGTTGCCCTCCACTATGGTTTGGACCTGTTCCACTCATGTCCACTATCTATCTGGAGAATTGTGAGCATCAATCCATTCGACGACGACAACGGCAGCTTTTTCGTCCTGGTGAACGACGAGGAGCAACACAGCTTGTGGCCGGCCTTCGCCGATGTTCCAGCGGGTTGGCGAGTGGTACACGGGGAAGCCGACCGAGCTGCGTGTTTGGAGTACATCGAGCAACATTGGCCCGACATCAGGCCGAAGAGCCTGCGGGACAAGCTCGCAACGGGTCGGGGTTTTGACCAGTAACCAGCCGGGGTACGGGGCGGGTGGGTGGAGACTTGGGGGAGTCGATGGCGAGGGATGATCGAACGCTGCCACTGACACGGGGTCAGCTCGACATCTGGCTATCCCAAGAAGCCGGCTTCGCCGGCACCCAGTGGCAGCTCGGCCTCCTGGTCAAAATCGACGGCCCGGTCCATCGCGATCAGTTTCAGCAGGCACTCACCCAGACGGTCGGCGAGGCCGAATCGGGCCGGGTCTCGTTCTTCGAGGTCGACGGCCAGGTGGTCCAGAAGCCGATCGACTACCCGCACGTCGAGCTCGAGTTCCATGACCTGAGGGGCGCGGCGGATCCGGTGCAGGATGCCCGCGAGATGTCATCCGCCATTCAGCGCACGCCGATGCCGTTGAACGGCCAGATGTTCAAATTCGTGCTCTTTCAAACGGGGCACGAGGAATTCTATTTGTTTGGTTGCTGCCACCACATTGCGATCGACGGTTTGGGCATGGCCTTGGTCTGCCGCCGGGTCGCAACCATTTATTCCGCGATGGTGGCGGGAAAGCCAATTCCCGACGCCTACTTCGGTTCTGCGCAGGACCTGGTCGACCTCGAGTCCGAGTACGAGGCTTCCGAGGATTACCTCGAAGACAAGGCCTATTGGAGCGAGCACCTTCCGCCGGAGAGCGGACCGGTCGACCGGCTCCCTGATGCGGGCACCGAGCAAGACCATTACTCGCCGTCCGCGTCGGTCCAGTTGGACCCCTCGGTCGTCAACCGGATCAAGGAGCTGTCCAAGAAGCTGGCCATCCGCCGGTTTTCGGTCACCACCGCCGCGTGCGCGCTGTTGGTGCGCGGATGGTCGGGCAGCGGCTCCGAGGTGGCGCTGGACTTCCCGGTCAGCCGGCGGGTGACTCCGGAGTCGAAGACGCTTCCGGCGATGCTGGCCGGTGTCGTGCCGCTGGTCCTGTCGACGGAACCGCAGACGACGGTCGCCGACTTCTGCAAGCACGTCGACAAGCGGATCCGCGAACTGCTGAAGCATCAACGTTTTCCCGCGCACACCCTCGAGGGCGACGGCCTGCGGCAGGCGCCGAACCGGGTGGGCATCAATTTCCTACCGATGAGGCTGACCCTGGACCTGGCCGGCTCGCCGGCGACGGCGTCGTACACCAACCACGGGCCGGTCGGGCACTTCGGGTTGTTCTTCCTCGGCGCCGGTGACCAGCTCTTCCTCAGCACCGCGGGCCCGGGCCAACCGTTCGCCGGCTTCGGCGTCGCCGACCTGGCGGGACGGCTGCAGCAGATCCTGGCGGCCATGACCGCCGACCCCGAGCGGCCGCTGTCGTCGATCGAGCTGCTGACGCCCGACGAGCCCGCGCTCATCGACCGGTGGAGCAACCGGCCGGCATTGGCCGAGCCCGCGCCGCCCCCGGTGTCGATTCCGGCCGCGTTCGCCGAGCACGTGCAGCGCACCCCCGAGGCGCCGGCCGTGACATTCGGCGACCACTCGCTGACCTACGCCGAGCTCGACGAGGCGTCGAACCGCTTGGGGCACCTGCTCGCCGGCCACGGCGTGGGCCCCGGCGACTGCGTGGCGGTGCTGTTCCCCCGCTGCGCGGACGCCATCGTTTCGATGCTGGCGGTGCTCAAGACCGGGGCGGCCTACGTGCCGATCGACCCTGCGCACGCGTCGTCGCGGATGGACTTCGTGCTCTCCGATGCCGCGCCCAGCGCGGTGATCACCACGGCGGAACTGCGCCCGCGGCTGGAGGGCCATGACGTTTTCGTCGTCGATGTGCACGACCCCGCCGTCGACAGCCAGCCCAGCACCGCGCTGCCGAACCCGGCCCCCGAGAACGTCGCCTACATCATCTATACGTCCGGAACGACGGGGACCCCCAAAGGCGTCGCCATCCCTCATCTGAACGTCACGTGGTTGACCGAGTCGCTCGACGCCGCCCTGCCGCCCGGAAATGTCTGGACGCAAAGCCACTCCTCGTCCTTCGACTTCTCGGTGTGGGAGATCTTCGGCGCGCTGCTGCGCGGCAGGCGGCTGCTGGTGGTGCCCGAATCGGTGGCGTCCTCCCCGCAGGATTTCCACGACCTGCTGGTCGCGGAGAAAGTCAGCGTGCTGACCCAGACGCCGTCGGCGGTCGCGATGCTGCCCGCCGAGGGCCTGGAGTCCACGGCGCTGGTGGTAGCCGGCGAGGCCTGCCCCACCGACGTCGTCGACCGGTGGGCGGCCCCCGGCCGGGTGATGATCGATGCCTACGGCCCGACCGAGACCACGGTCTGCGCGTCGATCAGCACGCCACTGACGCCCGGCTCGCCGGTGGTCCCGATCGGCTCCCCGATAGCCGGGGCGGCGATGTTCGTGCTCGACAAGTGGCTGCAGCCGGTGCCCGCCGGTGTGGTCGGCGAGTTGTACCTGGCGGGTCGCGGCGTCGGGCACGGCTACGTGCGCCGGCCCGGCCTGACGGCGTCGCGGTTCGTGGCCAACCCCTTCGGCGGCCCCGGGGCACGCATGTACCGCACCGGGGACCTGGTGTGCTGGGGTCCCGACGGGCAGCTGCAATACCTGGGCCGCGCCGACGAGCAGGTCAAGATTCGCGGCTACCGCATCGAACTCGGCGAAATCCAGGCGGTCTTGGCCGGGCTCGACGGCGTGGACCAGGCCGCGGTGATCGCCCGCGAGGACCGCCCCGGCGACAAGCGCCTCGTCGGCTACGTCACCGGCACCGCCGACCCCGCGGCGCTGCGCGCCCAACTGGCCGAGAAGCTTCCGCCGTACATGGTGCCGACCGCGGTGATGGTGCTCGACGCGCTGCCGCTGACCGGCAACGGCAAGCTCGACAAGCGCGCCCTGCCCTCGCCGGAATACACCGCGAGCGAATACCGGGCCCCGGCCGACGCGATCGAGGAGATCCTGGCCGACATCTACGCCCAGGTGCTGGGCGTGGAGCGCGTCGGCGTGGACGACTCGTTCTTCGACCTCGGCGGCGACAGCATCCTGTCGATGCAGGTGGTGTCCCGCGCGCGGGCGGCCGGCGTCATCTGCCGCCCCCGGGACGTCTTCGTCGAGCAGACCGTGGCGCGGCTGGCGCGGGTGTCCGAGGTGGCGGTCGACGGCGACCTCGGTGCGGCCGACGAGGGGATCGGCCCCGTGGTGGCCACCCCCATCATGCGGTGGCTGCAGACCATCGACGGCCCGATCGACGAGTTCAACCAGACCATGGTGCTGGCGGCGCCCGCGGGTGTGAGCGCCGACGAC
This sequence comes from Mycobacterium intracellulare ATCC 13950, assembly GCF_000277125.1. NCBI lineage: Bacteria > Bacillati > Actinomycetota > Actinomycetes > Mycobacteriales > Mycobacteriaceae > Mycobacterium > Mycobacterium intracellulare. The sequence continues at coordinate 3,312,982 of NC_016946.1, read as the reverse complement.
GTGGCGGTGGTGCTGCAGGCCCTGCTCGATCGCCATCCCATGCTGCGGCTGCGCGTGCAGGACGACGGCGCCGGCGGCTGGTCGCTGGAGGCGCCAGAGGCCGGGTCGGTGCAGGCCGGTGACTGCCTGCGCACGGTCGACACGCTCTCCGACGCGGACCTGGTCGAGGCCCGTTCCCGGCTCAACGTGGCCGAGGGGGTCATGGTGAGCGCGGTATGGGCAAGTGCGACAAGCCAATTGGCGTTGATCATTCATCACTTGGCGGTCGACGGTGTGTCGTGGCGGACCCTGATCGAGGACCTCAACATCGCCTGGGTCCAGCATCACAACGCCCAACCGGTGGCGTTGCAGGCGCCCGGGACCTCGTTCGCCCGGTGGTCGTCGCTGCTGGCCGAGCACGCGAAGGACCCGGCCGTCCTCGAACAGGCCGGCGCGTGGCAGGAGGTGGTCGCCACCCCGCCGGCGCTGCCGGCCGCCGGGCCGGAGGACACCTACGCGAACGCCGGACAGTTCTCGGCGTCGCTGGACGTCGAGACGACCCGGCAGTTGCTGGGGGAGGTGCCGGCGGCGTTTCACGCCGGCGTGCAGGACATCCTGTTGATCGCATTCGGGTTGGCGTTCACGGAGTTCCTGGGGTCCGTGGGGACCGCGACGCCGATCGGCATCGACATCGAAGGGCACGGGCGAAACGAAGAGATCGCTTCCCGCGTGGATCTGTCCCGCACGGTGGGCTGGTTCACCACCAAATACCCTGCGGCGCTGTCGATTACCGGCGGGCTGAGCTGGTCGAAGGTGGCCGCGGGGGACGCCGCGCTGGGCGCGGTGATCAAGGACGCCAAGGAGCAGCTGCGCGCCCTGCCGGACGGCCTGACCTATGGGCTGTTGCGCTATCTGAACACCGAGGTCGGCCTGCAGGGGCCGGACCCCGTGATCGGGTTCAACTACCTGGGCCGGCTGGCCGCGGGGGCCGACCTCTCCGAGGACTTGTGGCGCGTCAGCGAGGACAGCCTGTCGTCGGCCGCGGTCGCGACGGCGGTGGCGATGCCGTTGGCGCACACCGTGGAACTCAACGCCGGCACCATGGACACCGAGGACGGCCCGCTGCTGCACGCCAACTGGCGGTGGGCGACCTTGGCGCTGACCGACGAACAAGTAAACCGGTTGAGCCAGTTGTGGTTTGAGGCCCTGGCCGGCATCTGCGCGCACGTGCGCGCCGGCGGCGGCGGGCTGACCCCGTCCGACATCGCGCCGGCCCGCCTGGACCAGCAGCAGATCGACGAGCTGTGCCGGCAACACCAGATCGCCGACGTGCTGCCGCTGAGCCCCGTGCAGCAGGGTTTGTTGTTCCACACCAGCTTCGCGGCCGAGCTCGAAGACCTCTACGCGGTGCAGCTGGGCATCACCGTGAGCGGCAGCCTCGATCAGCACCGGCTGCGCGAGGCCGTGCAGACCGCCGTCAACCGCCACCCCAACCTGGTGGCGCGCTTCTTCGACGAATTCGGCGAGCCGGTGCAGATCATCCCCGCCGAGCCGGTAATGGCTTGGCGCTACGTCGAATTGGACGGCGGCGCGGACCAGGACCACCAGCTCGAGCAGTTGGCCGCCGACGAACGCACCGCCGTGTGCGATTTGGCGGGCCAACCCACCTTCCGGGCCGCATTGATCCGCATCGCCGACGACCGGCATCGGCTGCTGTTCACCATCCACCACATCGTGATCGACGGCTGGTCGCTGCCGGTCCTGCTGCGGGAGGTCTTCGCCGGCTACTACGGGCAGCGGCTGCCCGCGCCGCCGTCGTACCGCAGCTACCTGATGTGGCTGGTCGCCCAGGACCACGCCGCCGCCCAAGCGGCCTGGCGCGAGGCGCTCGACGGGTTCGAGGCCCCCACCCTGGTGGCCCCGCCCGGCAAGATCGGGCGCCGCGCCGTTGCCACCTATGCGGTTTCGGCCGACACGACGCGCGCGCTCGGCGAGCTGGCCCGCTCCAGCCGCACCACCATCAGCACCGTGCTGCAGGGCGCGTGGGCGCAGCTTCTTACGTGGCTGACCGGCCAGCACGACGTCGCCTTCGGCACCGCCGTCTCAGGCCGGCCCACCGAGCTGGCCGGCGCCGACGCCATGGTCGGGCTGCTGATCAACACCGTGCCCGTCCGGGCCAACATCGCCGCCGCGACCACCGTCGTCGACCTGCTCGAGCAGCTGCAACGCACCCACGCCGAGACCCTTGAGCATGAACACTTGGCGCTCAACGAGATTCACCGCGTCACCGGGCACGACCAGCTGTTCGACACCCTGTTCCTCTACGAGAACTACCCGATCGACGCCGGCGCGATGATGGGCGCCCAAGAGCTGGCCGTCACCGAATTCAGCAGCCGCGAATTCAACCACTACCCGCTGTCGGTCGTGGCCACGCCGGGCCACGAACTGAGCCTGCGCGTCGAGTACGACACCGAGGTCTTCGACGCGCCCGCCATCGAAACGCTGATCGAACGGCTGCGCCACGTGATGGCGGCCATGACCGCCGATCCCGCGCAACGGCTTTCATCGATCGATCTGCTCGACCCCGCCGAACACGAACGGCTGGACGAGTGGGGCAACCGGGCCGTCCTGGCCCAGCGGCCCACCGGGCAGGAGTCGATTCCGGCGTTGTTCGCCGGCCAGGTCGCCCGCGCCGCCGACGCCGTCGCGATCACCTGCGGCGACCGGTCGTTCACCTACCGCGAGGTCGAAGAGTCGGCAAACCGGTTGGCGCACTTGCTCGTTGGGCAGGGTGCCGGCCCTGGCCAGCGGGTGGCGGTGGTGATCCCGCGGTCGGCCGAAGCGGTGATCGCGATCTTCGCCGTCCTCAAGACCGGGGCCGCCTACGTGCCGATCGACCCGAGCGTGCCCGCGGCGCGCCTCGAATTCGTGCTCGGTGACGCCGCGCCGATCGCGGCGGTGACCACCGCCGAGGTGCGGCCGCAGTTGGGCGGGTTCGCCGGGCAGATCATCGACATCGACGACCCGATAGTGGCCGACCAGCCCACGACCGGCCTGCCGGTGCCGGCGCCGGACAACATCGCCTACATCATCTACACCTCGGGCACGACGGGAACGCCCAAGGGCGTGGCGATCCCGCACCGCAACGTCACGTTGCTGCTGGAGACACTGGATGCTCAGCTGGGGTTGGGCCAGGTGTGGACGCAATGTCACTCGCTGGCGTTTGACTTCTCGGTGTGGGAGGTCTTCGGGTCGCTGCTGTACGGCGGGCGCCTCGTGATGGTGCCCGACGCGGTGGTGCGCTCCGCGGAAGACCTGCACGCCTTGCTGGTTCGCGAGCAGGTCAGCGTGCTCAGCCAGACCCCGTCGGCGTTCTACGCGTTGCAGAGTGCCGACGCGTTGGCCCCGGAGCTGGGTGAGCAGCTGAAGTTGCAGACGGTCGTGTTCGGTGGGGAGGCGTTGGAGCCGCGCCGGCTGTCGACGTGGCTGCATCACCATCCCGGCCTGCCGCGGATGATCAACATGTACGGCATCACCGAGACCACGGTGCACGCGTCGTTCCGCGAGATCCTTCGCGGCGACGTCGACAACAACGTCAGCCCGATCGGGGTGCCGCTGGGCAACCTCGCCTTCTTCGTGCTCGATGGGTGGCTGCGCCCCGTGCCGGTCGGGGTGGTCGGCGAGTTGTACGTCGCCGGTGGGGGATTGGCCACCGGCTACGTGGGCCGCCCGGGGCTGTCGGCCACCCGATTCGTGGCCTGCCCGTACGTCGGCGCGGAAGCGCCCGGACAGAGGATGTATCGCACCGGTGACCTCGTCCGGTGGAGCGCCGACGGGCAACTGCAGTACATCGGCCGCGCCGACGAGCAGGTCAAGATCCGCGGCTACCGCATCGAACTCGGCGAAATCCAGGCCGCCCTCGCCTCGCTCGACGGCGTCGAGCACGCCGCGGTGATCGCCCGCGAGGACCGTCCCGGCGACAAGCGTCTGGTCGGCTACGTGACCGGCACCGCCGACCCGGCGGAGGCCCGGGCCCAACTCAGCGAACGGCTGCCCGGCTACATGGTCCCGTCCGCGGTGGTGGTGCTCGACGTGCTGCCGTTGACCGTCAACGGCAAGCTCGACACCCGCGCCCTGCCCGCCCCGGAATACTCCGACGTCGACCGCTACCGGGCGCCGGCGAGCGCCATCGAGGAGATCCTGGCCGGCATCTACGCCCAGGTGCTGGGCGTGGAGCGTGTCGGCGTGGACGACTCGTTCTTCGACCTGGGCGGCGACAGCATCCTGTCCATGCAGGTGGTGGCCCGCGCCCGCGCCGCCGGCGTGGTGTGCCGCCCCCGGGACGTCTTCACCGAGCAGACGGTCGCGCGCCTGGCGCGCGTCGCCACGATCGCCAGCCCCGAGGACGACGTGGTCGACGAGGGCATCGGGCCGGTGGTGGCCACCCCGATCATGCGCTGGCTGCAGAACATGGACGGCCCCGTCGAACAGTTCAACCAGACGATGGTGCTGGCGGTCCCCGCCGACGTAACCGCCGACGACGTGCCGGTGGTGCTGCAGGCGTTGCTGGACCGGCACGCGATGCTGCGGGTGCGCGTCGAGGACGACGGCGTGGGCGGCTGGTCGTTCGAGGTGCCCGAGCCCGGCTCGGTGCAGGCCGGCGACGTCCTCGAGACCGTCGACGAGTTGTCCGAGGCGGCCCTGGTCGAGGCCCGGTCGCGGCTGAACCTGGCCGACGGCCTCCTGGTGAGCGCCGTATGGGCAAGCGCGACAAGCCAATTGGCGTTGATCGTCCACCACCTGGCCGTCGACGGTGTGTCGTGGCGGACCCTGATCGAGGACCTCAACATCGCCTGGGCGCAGCACCACAGCGGCCAGCCGGTGGCCCTGCCGGCCGGCGGGACCTCGTTCGCCCGGTGGTCGTCGCTGCTGGACGAGCACGCGCGCCGCCCCGAGGTGGTCGAGCGGGCCGAGGAGTGGCGGCAGGTGGCCGCGATCCCGGCGGTGTTGCCGGCCGCGCAGCCCGAGGACACCTACGCGACGGCCGGGCAGCTGTCGGCGTCGCTGGACGTCGAGACGACCCGCCTGTTGCTGGGGGAGGTGCCCGCGGCGTTTCACGCTGGGGTGCAAGACATTTTGTTGATCGCGTTCGGGTTGGCGTGGACGCAGTTCATGGGCACCGGCGCGCCGATCGCCATCGACGTGGAGGGCCACGGGCGCAGCGAGGAGCTCGGCCCGCAGGTGGACCTGTCGCGCACGGTCGGGTGGTTCACCGCCAAGTACCCGGTGTCGCTGCGCGTCGGCGGCCTGTCGTGGGGCCAGGTGATCGGCGGAGACGCGGCGCTGGGCCCGGTGATCAAGGACGCCAAGGAACAGCTGCGCGGCCTGCCCGACGGCCTCACCTATGGGTTGCTGCGTTACCTGAATCCCGATGTGGACCTTGGTGATTCGGATCCCGCCATCAGCTTCAACTACCTGGGCCGGCTCGGTGGCGGGGCCGCCGACTTGTCGCCCGACCTGTGGCAGCTCAGCGAGGACAGCTTCGCGTTGGCCGGTGCGGCCGGGGCGGTGGCCTTGCCGCTGCCGCACACGGTGGAGCTCAACGCCGGCACCATGGACACCGCGGACGGTCCCCACCTGCAGGCCAACTGGACGTGGGCGCGCTCGGCGCTGGACGAAAAGCAGATCGGCAAGCTCAGCGAGTTGTGGTTCGACGCGCTGGCCGGCATCTGCGCGCACGTCCGCGACGGCGGCGGCGGGTTGACCCCGTCCGACATCGCGCCCGCCCGGCTGACCCAGCGGGACATCGACGAACTGCAGCAGCAGCACCGCGTCGCCGACGTGCTGCCGCTGACCCCGCTGCAGCAGGGCCTGCTGTTCCACACCGGCACGGCGCAGGGCGCCCAAGGCTCCGAGGACCTCTACGCCGTGCAGCTCGACATCTCGGTCAGCGGCGCCATTGACCCGGAGCGGCTGCGCGACGCCGTGCAGACCGTCGTCACCCGCCACCCCAACGTGGTGGCCCACTTCAGCGAGGACTTCGGCGAGCCGGTGCAGGTCTTGTCGGCCGATCCGGAACTGGCCTGGCAGTACGTCGAGCTGGACGCCGGCGGCGACCAAGACCACCGGATCGAGGAGCTGTCGGCCGCCGAACGCGTCGCCGTCTGCGACCTGGCGGGCAAGCCGCCGTTCCGGGGCACGCTGATCCGCACCGGGGACGACACCTACCGGTTCGTGCTCACCAACCACCACATCGTGCTCGACGGCTGGTCCAAGCCCGTCCTGCTGCAGGAGATCTTCGCCAGCTACTTCGGGGTGCGGCTGCCCGCGCCGGTGCCCTACCGCAGCTTCATCACCTGGCTGTCCGAGCAGGACCGCGCCGCCGCCCAGGCGGCGTGGCGCGAGGTGCTCGCCGGATTCGACACCCCCACGCTGGTGGGCCCGTCGGGCCGGATGGGACTCGGTCCGCGCGGCGTCGCCGAATTCCACGTGTCCGCGGAGACCAGCCGCCTGCTCGGCGAATTGGCCCGCTCGTGCCGCACCACCGTCAGCACCGTGCTGCAGGCGGCCTGGGCGCAGCTGCTGATGTGGCTGACCGGCCAGCACGATGTGGTCTTCGGCACAGCGGTTTCGGGCCGGCCCACCGATTTGGCCGGTTCGGAGTCCATGGTGGGCCTGCTGATCAACACCGTGCCGGTGCGGGCGACGATCGGCGCCGAAACCACCATCGCCGACCTACTTGACCAGCTACAACAGGCCTACACCAGGACCCTGGACCACCAGCACCTGGCGCTGAACGAAATTCATCGTGTAACGGGACACGATCAAATTTTCGACACAATGTTCGTGTACGAGAACTATCCCATCGATACCGCCGCGCTATCGGCCGTGGACGAGTTAACTATTAGGGGATTCACGAATCGGGAATACAACCATTACCCGCTTTCGGTTCAAGCCGTGCCGGGCCACGAAATTGGCCTCCGCGTCGAGTTCGATACCGACGTGTTCGGCGAGGCGAGGATCGAGAAGCTGGTCGAGCGTTTCAAGCGGGTGCTGGAAGCCATGACCGTGGACTTGGAGGAGCAGTCATGACCGTCGGTGCGGGACGGCGATTGTTGTCGATTGATCTACTGGATGGCGGCGAGCACGACCGACTCGACGAGTGGGGCAACCGGGCGATATTGACCAAGCCGGTCAAGGCGCCCACGTCCATTCCCGAAATGTTCGCGGCCCAGGTGGCGCGCGCCCCCCAGGCGGCGGCGCTCAGTTTCGAGGGTCGCTCGATGACGTACCTGGAGCTCGACGAGGCCGCCAACCGGCTGGCGCACCTACTGGCCGAGCAGGGCGCCGCCCCGGGCGAGTGCGTGGCGCTGCTGTTCTCCCGCTCGGCCGAAGCCATCATCTCGATCCTCGCGGTCTTGAAGACCGGGGCGGCCTACCTGCCGATCGACCCCGCCCTGCCCGCCGCCCGCATGGAGTTCATGCTCGGCGACGCCACCCCGATCGCCGCGGTCACCACCGCCAGCCTGCGCACCCGGCTGGACGGCTTCGACCTGCCCGTCATCGACGTCGACGAGGCCGCCGCCGACAGCCAGCCCAGCAGCGCGCTGCCCGGACCGGCACCCGACGACATCGCCTACATGATCTACACCTCGGGCACCACCGGCGTCCCCAAGGGTGTCGCGGTCACGCACCGCAACGTGACCGAATTCCTGAAGACCCTGCACGCCAAGCTCCCGTCCGGCGCGGGCCAGGTGTGGTCGCAGTGGCACTCCCTGGTGTTCGACGTCTCCGTGTGGGAGATCTGGGGTGCGCTGCTGCACGGTGGGCGCCTGGTCGTGGTCCCCGAATCGGTCGCGGGCTCGCCCGACGACCTGCACGACCTACTTGTCGCCGAGAAGGTCAACGTGCTGAGCCAGACCCCGTCCGCGGTGGGGATGCTCTCGCCCGAGGGCCTGGAGTCCACGGCGCTGGTGGTGGCCGGCGAGGCCTGCCCCGCCGAGGTCGTCGACCGGTGGGCGCCCGGACGCGTGATGATCAACGCCTACGGCCCGACCGAGGCCACCGTCTACGCCGCGATGAGCGCGCCGCTGACGGGGGACTCGGGCGCGCCGCCGATCGGCTCGCCGGTGCCCGGCGCGGCGCTGTTCGTCTTGGACAAGTGGTTGCGGCCCGCGCCCGAGGGCGTGGTCGGTGAGCTGTACGTGGCCGGCCGCGGCGTGGCCACCGGGTACGCGCGACGGTCCGGCCTGACGGCGTCGCGGTTCGTGGCCTGCCCCTTCGGCGGCCCGGGCGCGAGGATGTACCGCACCGGCGACCTGGTGCGCTGGGGCACCGACGGTCAGCTGCAGTACCTGGGCCGCGCCGACGAGCAGGTCAAGATCCGCGGCTACCGCATCGAACTCGGCGAGATCCAGTCGGCCCTCGCGGCGCTCGACGGCGTGGACCAGGCCGCGGTCATCGCCCGCGAGGACCGCCCCGGCGACAAGCGCCTCGTCGGCTACATCACCGGCACCGCCGACCCGGCGGAGCTGCGCACCCAGCTCGGCAAGCGGTTGCCCGCCTACATGGTCCCCGCCGCCGTGGTGGTGCTCGAGGCGCTGCCGCTGACGGTCAACGGCAAGCTCGACAAGCGCGCCCTGCCCGCGCCGGAGTACCACAAGCGCGCCGGTGAGTACCGCGCCCCGTCCAACCACACCGAGGAGATCCTGGCCGGCATCTACGCCCAGGTGCTGGGTGTGGAGCGCGTCGGCGTCGACGACTCGTTCTTCGACCTGGGCGGCGACAGCATCCTGTCCATGCAGGTCGTGGCCCGCGCCCGCGCCGCAGGCGTGGTGTGCCGCCCCCGCGACGTGTTCGTCGAGCAGACCGTGGCCCGGCTGGCCCGCGTGGCCACCGACCGCGACGACGAGGAGGACGTGGTCGACGAGGGGATCGGCCCGGTGGTGGCCACCCCGATCATGCGCTGGCTGCAGACCGTTGACGGCCCGATCGACGACTTCAACCAGACCATGGTGCTGGCGGCCCCCGCGGGCGTCACCGCCGACGAGGTCGTCGTCGTGCTGCAGGCCCTGCTGGACCGCCACCCGATGCTGCGGCTGCGCGTCGAAGACGACGGCGAGGGCGGCTGGAAGTTGCACGCGCCCGACCCGGGCACGGTGCAGGCCGGCGACTGCCTGCAGACCGTCGACACCCTGACCGACGCGACGCTCGTCGAGGCGCGGTCGCGGCTGAACCCGGGCGCCGGCGCGATGGTGAGCGCCGTATGGGCAAGCGAGACAAGCCAATTGGCGTTGATCATCCACCACGTGGCCGTCGACGGTGTGTCGTGGCGGACCCTGATCGAGGACCTCAACATCGCCTGGGCGCAGCACCACAGCGGTCAGCCGGTGGCCCTGCCGGTCGGCGGTACTTCGTTCGCCCGGTGGTCGTCGCTGCTCGCCGAGCACGCGCAGAGCCCGGCGGTCGTCGAGCAGGCCGACGCCTGGCGCGAGGTGGTGTCCACCCCGGCCCTGCTGCCGGCGGTGCGACCCGAGGAGGACACCTACCAGACGGCCGAGCAGCTGTCGGTGTCGCTGGACGTCGAGACCACCCGGCTGCTGCTGGGTGAGGTGCCCGCGGCGTTCCACGCCGGGGTGCAAGACATTTTGCTGATCGCGTTCGGGATGGCCTGGACGGAATTCCTGGGTTCCAAGGCTGCTGGCGCGCCGATCGGCATCGACGTCGAGGGTCACGGCCGCCAGGAAGAGCTGGGACCGCACGTTGACCTGTCGCGCACCGTGGGGTGGTTCACCACCAAGTACCCGGTGGCCCTGACCATCGACGGGCTGGACTGGGCCAGCGTGGTGGGCGGTGACGACGCGCTGGGCGCCGCCGTCAAGGCCACCAAGGAGCAGCTGCGCGCCCTGCCCGACGGGCTGACCTACGGCCTGCTGCGCTACCTGAACCCCGACGTCGATCTGGGTGGATCCGACCCGGTGATCGGCTTCAACTACCTGGGTCGGCTCGGCGCGGCCGCCGACCTGCCCGGCGAGTTGTGGCGGTTGAGCCCCGACAGCCTGTCGCTGAGCGGCGCGGCCGCCGCGGTGGCGATGCCGCTCATGCACACCGTCGACCTCAACGCCGGCACCATGGACACCGAAGAGGGCCCGCACCTGCACGCCAACTGGACGTGGGCGGCCTCGGCGATGGACCGCGAGCAGATCAGCCAGCTCAGCCGGCTGTGGTTCGAGGCCCTGGCCGGCATCTGCGCCCACGTGCAAGCCGGCGGCGGCGGGCTGACCCCGTCCGACATCGCGCCGGCGCGCCTGAACCAGCGGCAGATCGACGAGCTGAGCAAGCAGCACCAGGTCGCCGACATCCTGCCGCTGACCCCGCTGCAGCAGGGCCTGCTCTTCCACGCCAGCTTCGCCCAAGACCCGGGCGACGACGTCTACGCGGTGCAGCTGGGCATCACCGTGACCGGCGCCCTGGACTCGCACCGGCTGCACGAGGCGGTGCACACCGTGGTGAACCGCCACCCCAACCTGGCGGCCCGGTTCTGCCCGCAATTCGGCGAACCCGTCCAGGTGATCCCGGCCGACCCGGTCATGGCGTGGCGCTACATTCAGCTCGGCCCCGAAGACCCCGACCCCGAACAGCGGGTCGAGGAGCTGTGCGCCGCCGAGCGCGCCGCGGTGAGCGACCTGGCCAACCGGCCGGCGTTCCGGGCCGCGCTGATCCGCACCGCGGACAACCGGTACCGGTTCGTGCTCACCAACCACCACATCGTGATGGACGGCTGGTCGCTGCCCATCCTGCTGCGCGAGATCCTGGCCAACTACTACGGCGACCAGCTGCCCGCGCCCGCGACCTACCGCAGCTACCTGACCTGGCTGGCCGGCCAGGACCGCGCCGCCGCGCAGGCGGCGTGGCGCGAGGTGCTCGACGGATTCGACGCCCCCACCCTGGTGGGCCCGGCCGGCCGGATGCGGCTCGGCCGGCGGGCCGTGGAGTCCTACCGGCTCTCCGCGGAAACCACGCGCGCCCTGGGCGAGCTGGCCCGCTCGTGCCACACGACCGTCAACACCGTGCTGCAGGCCGGGTGGGCGCAGCTGCTGATGCGGCTCACCGGCCACCACGACGTGGCGTTCGGCACCGCCGTCTCCGGTCGGCCCGCCGACCTGGCCGGCGCCGAATCGATGGTGGGCCTGCTGATCAACACCGTCCCGGTGCGCGCCAACATCGACGCGGAGACCACCGTCGCCGACGTGCTGGACCAGCTGCAGCAGCACCACAACGACACCCTCGAACACGAGCACCTGGCGCTGAGCGAGATTCACCGCGTGACCGGCCACGACGCCCTGTTCGACACCCTGTTCCTGTACGAGAACTACCCGATCGACACCAGCGTGCCGTTGGGCTTCCACGAGTTGGCCATCACCGATGTCACCAACCGCGAGTACAACCACTACCCGCTGTCGGTGATGGCGCTGCCGGGCCGCGAACTGGGCCTGCGCGTCGAATACGACACCGACGTGTTCGACGCCGCCGGCATCGAGAAGATGACCGAGCGGTTCCAGCGCGTGCTCTCCGAGATGACCGTCGACCCCACCCGACGGCTGATGGCGCTCGACGTCGTCGACGAGGCCGAGCACGAGCTGCTCGACTCCTGGGGCAACCGGTCGGTGCTGAGCCAGCCGGCGACCGGCACGTCGATCCCGGGGTTGTTCGCCGCGCAGGTGGCCCGCACCCCGGACGCGGCGGCGCTCAGTTTCGACGGACGCTCGATGACCTATCGGGAACTCGACGAGGCCGCAAACCGGTTGGCGCACTTGCTGATCGAGGAGGGCGCGGGCCCGGGCGAGCGGGTCGCGCTGCTGTTCTCCCGCTCGGCCGACGCGATCGTCTCGATCCTCGCCGTCCTCAAGACGGGCGCGGCGTATCTGCCGATCGACCCGGCGCTGCCGACCGCCCGGATCGAGTTCCTGCTCGGAGACGCCGAGCCGGTCGCAGTGGTCACCACGACGGGCCTGCGGTCGCGGCTGGAGGGCTGCCGCCCGACGGTCATCGACGTCGACGACCCGGCGCTGGACGCCCAGCCCAGCGACCCGCTGCCGATCCCGTCGTCGGACAACATCGCCTACCTCATCTACACGTCGGGCACCACCGGCGTCCCCAAGGGCGTGGCCGTCACCCACGACAACGTCACCCAGCTGGTGGAGTCCCTGCACGCCGACCTGCCGGAGGCGGGGGTGTGGGCGCAGTGGCACTCCCTGGTCTTCGACGTGTCGGTGCACGAGATCTGGGGCGCGCTGCTGCACGGTGGCCGCCTGGTCGTGGTGCCCGAATCGGTCGCGGCCTCCCCGGATGAGCTGCACGCGCTGCTGGTCTCCGAAGGCGTCACCGTGCTGAGCCAGACCCCGTCGGCGGTGGGCATGCTCTCGCCGGAGGGCCTGGACTCGACGGCGCTGGTGGTGGCCGGCGAGGCCTGCCCGGTCGAGGTCGTCGACCGGTGGGCGCCGGGGCGCGTGATGATCAACGCCTACGGCCCGACCGAGGCCACCGTCTACGCGGCGATGAGCGCGCCGCTGCAGGCCGGGGCCGCGTCGGCGCCGATCGGTTCACCGGTGCCGCGGGCCGCGTTGTTCGTGCTCGACCGGTGGCTGCGCCCGGCGCCCGAGGGTGTCGTGGGCGAGCTGTACATCGCCGGCCACGGTGTGGCGACGGGATATTCGCGACGGTCCGGTCTGACGGCGTCGCGGTTCGTCGCCTGCCCGTTCGGCGGCCCGGGCGCGCGGATGTACCGCACCGGCGACCTGGTCCGGTGGAGCCACGACGGTCAGCTCGAGTACCTGGGCCGCGCCGACGAGCAGGTCAAGATCCGCGGCTACCGCATCGAACTCGGCGAAGTGCAGGCGGCGCTGGCCGGGCTGGACGGGGTCGAGCAGGCGGCGGTGATCGCCCGCGAGGACCGTCCCGGCGACAAGCGGCTGGTCGGTTACATCACCGGCACCGCCGACCCGGTCGGCATCCGCATCCAGCTGGCCGACCGGCTGCCGGCCTACATGGTGCCGGCCGCGGTGGTGGTGCTCGACGCGCTGCCGCTGACGGTCAACGGCAAGCTCGACAAGCGCGCCCTGCCCGCACCGGAGTACCAGAAGCGCGGCGGCGAATACGTCGCCCCGTCCAACCCGACCGAGGAGACCATCGCCGGCATCTTCGCCCGGGTCCTCGGGATGGAGCGGGTCTCGGTCGACGACTCCTTCTTCGAGCTCGGCGGCGACTCGCTGTCGGCGATGCGGGTGATCGCCGAGATCAACACCGCCCTGGACGGCGCCCTGTCGGTGCGCACCCTGTTCGACTCGCAGTCCATCCGGGCTCTGAGTCAGCGGATCGCCAGCGGCGCCGACACCGAGAACGCCGCGGGGCCCGGCTTCGCGGCGGTGCACGGCGCCGACGCCACCGAGGTGTACGCCCGCGACCTCACGCTGGACAAGTTCATCGACGCGACGACGCTGGCGACCGTGCCGTCGCTGCGCGCTCCCAGCTCCGAGGTCCGGACGGTCCTGCTGACCGGCGCGACCGGATTCCTGGGTCGCTACCTGGTGCTGGAATGGCTCGAGCAGCTGGAACAGGTCGAGGGCAAGCTGATCTGCCTGGTGCGGGCCCGCTCCGACGAGGACGCCTGGCGCCGGCTGGAGAAGACCTTCGACAGCGGCGACCCCGAGCTGCTGCGGCACTTTCGGGAACTGGCCGAAGACCACCTGCAGGTGGTCGCCGGCGACAAGGGCCAGGCCAACCTGGGCCTGGACGACCAGACCTGGCGGCAGCTGGCCGACACCGTCGACCTCATCGTGGACTCCGCGGCCGTCGTCAACGGGGTGCTGCCCTACAACGAGCTGTTCACGCCCAACGTCGGCGGCACGGCCGAGCTGATCCGCTTGGCGCTCACCACGAAGATGAAGCCGTACGCCTACGTGTCGACGTCGGACGTGGGGCGCCAGATCGAGCCGTCGGCGTTCACCGAGGACGCCGACATCCGGGTCATCAGCGCCACCCGCGTCGTCGACGGCAGCTACGCCAACGGCTACGGCAACAGCAAGTGGGCGGGCGAGGTGCTGCTGCGCGAGGCCCACGACCTGTGCGGCCTGCCGGTCTCGGTGTTCCGCTCCGACATGATCCTGGCCGACACCAGCTACGCGGGCCAGCTCAACGTGGCGGACATCTTCACCCGGATGATCCTGAGCGTCGTGGCCACCGGCTGCGCGCCCAAGTCGTTCTATCAGCTCGACGCCGAGGGCAACCGGCAGAGCGCGCACTTCGACGGCCTGCCCGTCGAGTTCGTCGCCGAGGCGATCGCCAAGCTGGGCGCCCAGGTGATGGAGGGGTTCGAGACCTATCACGTGATGAACCCGCACGACGACGGCATCGGGCTCGACGAATACGTCGACTGGCTGATCGAGGCCGGCTACCCGATCGAGCGCGTCGGCGACTTCGGGGAGTGGCTGCAGCGCTTCGAGACCGGCCTGCGCGGCCTGCCGGAACGGCAGCGCCAGAACTCGGTCCTGCAGATGCTCCTGTTGCTGCTGCGCGATCCGAAGAACCTGCAGCCCGCCGAGCCGGCCCGCGGCGCGTTCGCGCCGACCGACCGGTTCCGCGCCGCCGTGCAGGAAGCGAAGGTCGGTCCGGACAACGACATCCCGCACGTCAGTGCACCGGTGATCGTCAAGTACGTCACCGACCTGCAACTGCTCGGCCTGCTCTAACCGATCGCGGAACTTCAGCGCGGCGTGGTCCCTACGGACCGCGCCGCGCTGCTGCATGCGCAATTCCCGTTTGTGATTGAGTGACGCCCGCCAGCCCCGCCGCCAATCACGCGGCAATAACGGTCACCGCCGCGAAAGGCGTCGGCGAAACCGTCAAACCCCCTGATCCAATCAATACTGTATGTAGCTACACTATCTACGATCAGTACCTCAGGTATCTGAAGTACGGGATTAGCAGGTGCAGTCTACGGTTTTGGGTAATTCACAGGACATTAAGTTTGGATAACCCTGGACTACCGGGGTTCGCGTCTACTAGCCTTCCCAACTGTTGCACTCGTGTTGAAGACGAGATTTCCGGAGTCGGTGAGCGTCGGCCGTTCGATAGCGACACCCGCCAGCCTGGTCGTCTCGGTCAACGACGAACTGCGACGCCGGGGCTACATCGAACGGAAGCGGACCGGGCTTCTGCGCGAGCGGTATCAGACAACCGGGGGGTTGAAAGGAAGACCCTGTGGTTGGGGCGTGGGATGCAGCTTGATCATCAAGCACTTCCGCTGACGCGCGGACAGCTGGACATCTGGCTGGCGCGCGAGACCGGTCACTCCAACACCGAGTGGCAGCTCGGTCTGTTCGTGCGGATCGACGGCGTGGTCCAGCGCGATGCCCTGCAGTGGGCGATCCGGCAGGCGGTGCGGGAGGCCGAGCCGGCCAGGGCGGCCTTCTTCGAGGTGGACGGCCAGGTCTTCCAGCGGGCGATCGATTACCCCGACGTCGAGCTGGCCTTTGACGACCTGACCGACGCGCCCGATCCCGTGCGGGAAGCGCGCCGGCGGGCGCTGGCGATCCAGCGCACGCCCATGCCGCTCACCGGGCCGCTGTTCCGGTTCGTCCTATTTGCGACCCGGCGCGACGAGTTCTTCTTGTTCGCCTGCTGCCACCACATCGTCATCGATGGGACCGGCGTCGCGCTGGTCGGTCACCGCATCGCCTCGATCTACTCCGCGATCGTGTCCGCCGGACCCATTCCCACGGCCGTCTTCGGCTCCTTGCAGGAGCTGATCGACTGCGAATCGCAGTACGAGCGCTCCGGTGATTACCGGGACGACGAGGCGTATTGGACGGCGAACCTGCCCCCCGCCGGCCAGGGCCACCATCGGCCGCCCGACGGCGCCACGGAGCGCGACCCGTGGCCGTCCGCCCCGACGGCCCTGGACCCCGCGGTGCTGCGCCGCGTCAATCGGTTCTGCGAGGCGTGGGCGGTGTCCCAGACATCGGTCATCACCGCGGCCTGCGCGCTGCTGGTGCGCGGGTGGTCCGCCGACGGCTCGGACGTGGTGCTCGATTTCCCCGTCAGCCGGCGCGTACGTCCGGAGCAGAAGACGCTGCCCGGGATGGTCGCCGGCGTGGTGCCGCTGGTGTTGAGCGCCTCGCCGCAGTCCACCGTCGCCGCCTTCTGCAAACACGTCGAGACGCGAATCGACGAAGCGATCCAGCACCAGCGCTTTCCGGTGCACGCGCTGGAGCGCAAGGTCCGCGGCCTGACGCAACCGCCCGAACGGGTCAGCGTCAACTTCATCCCGTCGGCGTTCACGCTGCCCTTCGGCGGCGTCATGGCCTCGGCGTCGTACACGAACTCCGGTCAGGCGGACGGCTTCGGGCTGATCTTCTCCGGCGACGGCGACGACCTCTTCCTCAGCACGGCGGGCGCGTGGGAACCGTGGGCCCACCTCGACGCCGCCGGCCTGGCGGACCGACTCGAACAGCTCTTGGTCGCGATGACGGCCGATCCGACCCGGCGGCTGCTGTCCCTCGACGCCGTCGACGCCGACGAGCGCGCCCGGCTCGACGAATGGGGCAACGCGTCCGCGTTGCGCCGGCCGGCGGCGCCCGTGACCGTGGTCGAGCTGCTCGCCGCGCAGGCGGCGCGCACCCCGGATGCGGTGGCGCTGACGTTCGAAGACCGGTCCATGACCTACCGCGAGCTCGACGAGGCCGCCAACCGGCTGGCGCACGTGCTGGTCGACCGCGGCGCCGGCCCGGGTGCGTTTGTGGCGCTGC
This sequence comes from Mycobacterium intracellulare ATCC 13950, assembly GCF_000277125.1. Taxonomy (NCBI): domain Bacteria; kingdom Bacillati; phylum Actinomycetota; class Actinomycetes; order Mycobacteriales; family Mycobacteriaceae; genus Mycobacterium; species Mycobacterium intracellulare. Next base: position 3,296,198 of record NC_016946.1, on the reverse strand, counting down.
TGTTTTCGCGGTCGGCCGAGGCGATCGTGGCGATCCTGGCGGTGCTCAAGTCCGGCGCGGCGTATCTGCCGATCGATCCCGCCCTGCCGGCGGCCCGGGTGGAGTTCATGCTCACCGACGCCGCCCCGGTGGCCGCGGTCACCACCGCCGACCTGGCCGACAGGTTCGACGGCTTCGACCTGATCGTCGTCGACGTGGCCGACCCGGCCGTGGCGGGCGCGCCGTGCACCGCTTTGCGGGCGCCGGATCCGACGGATTTGGCCCATTTGATCTACACCTCGGGCACCACCGGTGTGCCCAAAGGCGTTGCGGTGACTCAACACAACGTCGCGCAGTTGTTCGACGACCTGCGGCTCGGTTTCGCCTTGTCGGCCGAGCAGGTGTGGACCCAATTCCACTCCTATGCGTTCGACTTCTCGGTGTGGGAGATCTGGGGCGCGCTGCTGCATGGCGGGCGCCTGGTCGTCGTGCCGGATGCGGTGGCCCGCTCACCCGAGGAGTTCCACGCCCTGCTGGTGCGCGAGGGCGTCACGGTGTTGACCCAGACCCCCTCGGCGGTGGGGCTGCTGCCCACCGACGGCCTGGACTCCACGGCGTTGGTGATCGGCGCCGAGCCCTGCCCGCCGGAGCTGGTGGACCGCTGGGCGCCGGGTCGGGTGATGGTCAACGTGTACGGCCCGACCGAGACCACGATGTGGGCGTGCAAGAGCGCGCCCTTGACGGCGGGGTCGGGCTTCCCGCCGATCGGCTCCCCGGTGAGCTGGGCGGCGTTCTTCGTGCTCGACGAGTGGTTGCGCCCGGTGCCCGCCGGGGTGGTCGGGGAGCTGTACCTGGCCGGCGAAGGTGTCGGTGTCGGCTATTGGCGGCGTCCCGGGCTGACCGCGTCGCGGTTCATGGCCTGCCCGTTCGGCGAACCCGGCACCCGCATGTACCGCACCGGCGACCTGGTCTGCTGGGGCCGCTCCGGATCCGGGGAGGGGCAGCTGCAGTATCTGGGCCGCGCCGATGAACAGGTTAAGGTGCGTGGGTATCGCATCGAATTGGGCGAGATCCGCGCCGCGCTGCTCGAGGTGGAGGGCGTTGAACACGCGGCGGTGCTCGTCCGTGAAGATCGTGCCGGCGAGAAGCGTCTCGTCGGCTATGTGACAGGAGCCGCTGACCCGACCGATATTCGGGCCCGGTTGGGTCGGCGGCTCCCCACGTACATGGTCCCGTCGGCGGTCGTGGCACTCGACGCGCTGCCGATGACGGTCAACGGCAAGCTCGACACCCGCGCCCTGCCCGCCCCGGACTACCAGGGCGGCAACGGATATCGCGCCCCGGAAAGCGCCATCGAGGAAATCCTGGCCGGCATCTTCGCCCGGGTCCTCGGCGTCGAACGCGTCGGGATCGACGACTCCTTCTTCCACCTCGGCGGCGACTCGCTGTCCGCGATGCGGCTGGTCTCCGCGGTCAACACCGGCCTCGACGCCCACCTCGGGGTGCGGACCTTGTTCGAGTCGCCCACGGTCGCCGAGCTGGCGCCGCGGGTGTGCGGCGGGGGAAGCACGCTCGCGCGGGTCGTCGCGGCCGAGCGGCCGGCCGTGGTGCCGCTGTCGTTCGCGCAATCCCGCCTGTGGTTCCTCGACCAGCTGCACGGTCCGTCGCCGGTGCACAACATGTCCGTCGCCCTGCGGCTGCGCGGGCCGCTGGACCCCGACGCCATGGGCACCGCGCTGGGCGACGTGGTGGCACGCCATGAAAGCTTGCGCACGGTGTTCGTCGCGTCCGAGGGGACGCCCCGGCAGGTGGTGGTCCCGGTCGAGCGCGCCCGGGTCGGCTGGCAGGTCATCGACGCCGGCGGATGGCCGGTCGGCCGGCTGAGCCAGGCCATCGAGACCGAGGCGTGCCACCGATTCGACCTTTCCAACGAAATCCCTTTGCGGGCAAAGCTTTTCCGGCTCGCCGAGGACGACCACGTGTTGGTGGCGGTGGCCCACCACATCGCCGCGGACGGATGGTCGCTGACCCCGCTGGTGCGCGACCTCGGCGCGGCCTACGTGCGCAGGTCCCGCGGGCAGGCCCCGGATTGGGCGCCGCTGCCGGTGCAATACGTCGACTACACGCTATGGCAACGCGCCCAATTCGGTGACCTCGACGATCCGGGCAGCCCCATCGCCGCGCAGCTGAGGTACTGGCAGGACGCGCTGGCCGGGATGCCCGAACGCCTCGAACTGCCGACCGATCGCCCCTACCCGCCGGTCGCCGACCACCGCGGCGCGCGCATCGACGTCGAGTGGCCGGCCGAACTGCAGCAGCGGGTCGCGCAGGTGGCGCGGGCCCACAACGCGACCACCTTCATGGTCGTGCAGGCGGCCCTGGCCGTGCTGCTGTCGAAGGTCAGCGCGAGTTCCGATGTGGCGGTGGGCTTCCCGATCGCCGGCCGCGGCGATCCGGCGCTCGACGATGTCGTCGGCTTTTTCGTCAACACCCTGATTTTGCGGGTCGACCTGAGCGGCGACCCCAGCGTCGCCGAGCTGGTGGCCCGGGTGCGCCAGCGCAGCCTGGCGGCCTACGAACACCAGGACGTACCCTTCGAAGTCCTGGTGGACCGGCTCCATCCCACCCGCGACCTGGCGCATCATCCGCTCGTCCAGGTGGTGTTGGCCTGGCAGAACCTGCCCTGGCAGCACGACGGCCCCGCCGCCGGGCTGGAGCTGGGCGACGTTCGGGTCACCCCGCTGCCGGTCGACACCCAGGTCGCCCGCATGGACCTGGTGTTCTCCCTGGCCGAACGGTGGGACGAGGAGGGCGCGCCCGCCGGCATCGGCGGCATGGTGGAGTTCCGCACCGACGTGTTCGACGCGGACAGCATCGAGACGCTGATCGAGCGGCTGCGCCGGATGCTCGCGGCCATGACCGCCGACCCCGACCGCCCGCTGTCGGCGATCGACCTGCTCGACGCCGCCGAGCGCGAACGGCTCGACGACATCGGCAACCGCGCGGTGTTGACCATGCCGTCCATGGCCGCCCTGGTGTCGATCCCGGCGTTGTTCGCCGCGCAGGTGGCCCGCGGCCCGGGGGCGGTGGCGATCACCTGCGGCGGGCGGTCGTTCACCTACCGCCACCTGTACGAGGCCACAAATCGGTTGGCGCACTTGCTCGTTGAGCGGGGCGCGGGCCCGGGCCAGCGGGTCGCGGTCGCGGTGCCGCGGTCGGCCGAGGCGATCGTGGCGATCCTGGCGGTGCTCAAGACGGGCGCCGCCTACGTGCCGATCGACCCGAGCGTGCCGGCGGCGCGGGTGCAGTTCGTGCTCGGTGACGCCGCGCCGATCGCGGCGGTGACCACCGCCGAGGTGCGGCCGCAGTTGGGTGGCTTCGCCGGGCAGATCATCGACATCGACGACCCCGCCGTCGCCGGCCAGCCCGCCACGGGCCTGCCGGTGCCGTCGGCGGACAGCATCGCCTACATCATCTACACCTCGGGCACGACGGGAACGCCCAAGGGCGTGGCGGTGACCCACAGCAACGTCACCCAGCTGCTGGAGTCCATCGACGCTCAACTCGACGTCGGGCAGGTCTGGACCCAGTGCCATTCCCTGGCTTTCGACTTCTCGGTGTGGGAGGTCTTCGGCGCTCTCCTGCACGGAGGTCGCCTGGTCGTCGTGCCCGACGACGTCGTGCGATCACCAGATGACTTGCGCGCCTTGCTGGTTCGCGAGCAGGTCAGCGTGCTCAGCCAGACCCCGTCGGCGTTCTATGCGCTGCAGAGTGCCGACGCGTTGGCCCCGGAGGTGGGTGAGCAGCTGAAGTTGCAGACGGTCGTGTTCGGTGGGGAGGCGTTGGAGCCGCACCGGCTGTCGACGTGGCTGCATCACCACCCCGGCCTGCCGCGGATGATCAACATGTACGGCATCACCGAGACCACGGTGCACGCCTCGTTCCGCGAGATCCTTCGCGGCGACGTCGACAACAACGTCAGCCCGATCGGGGTGCCGCTGGGCAACCTCGCCTTCTTCGTGCTCGATGGGTGGCTGCGCCCGGTGCCGGTCGGGGTGGTCGGCGAGTTGTACGTCGCCGGTGGGGGATTGGCCACCGGCTACGTGGGCCGCCCGGGGCTGTCGGCCACCCGTTTCGTGGCCTGCCCCTTCGGTGCGCCCGGCGCGCGGATGTATCGCACCGGTGACCTCGTCCGCTGGAGCGCCGACGGGCAGCTCGAGTACATCGGCCGCGCCGACGAGCAGGTCAAGATCCGCGGTTACCGCATCGAGTTGGGCGAGATCCGTGCCGCGCTGGCCGACGTCGAGGGCGTCGAGCAGGCGGCGGTGCTCGTTCGTGAGGATCGTGCCGGCGAGAAGCGTCTGGTCGGCTATGTGACCGGAGCCGCCGACCCTTCCGAGATTCGGGCCCGGTTGGGTCGGCGGCTCCCCACCTACATGGTGCCGGCGGCGGTGGTGGTGCTCGACGTGCTGCCGTTGACCGTCAACGGCAAGCTCGACACCCGCGCCCTGCCCGCCCCGGAGTACTCCGACGTCGACCGCTACCGGGCGCCGGCGAGCGCCATCGAGGAGATCCTGGCCGGCATCTACGCCCAGGTGCTGGGGGCCGAGCGCGTCGGCGTGGACGACTCCTTCTTCGACCTCGGCGGGGACTCGCTGTCGGCGATGCGCCTGATCGCGGCCGTGAATACCGCTCTGGATGCCGGGGTTTCGGTGCGCGCGTTGTTCGAGGCGCCCACGGTGGCCCAATTGGCTCCGCGCCTCGACGAGGGTGCGGAGCGGCTCTCGCGGGTCGCGGCGGCCGACCGGCCGGCGGTGGTGCCGTTGTCGTTCGCGCAGTCCCGGCTGTGGTTCATCGATCAGCTGCAGGGGCCCTCGCCGATGTACAACATGGCAGCAGCGTTGCGGCTGCGCGGGCCGCTGCAGGTGGAGGCGCTGCGGGCCGCGCTCGTCGACGTGGTGGGCCGCCACGAGAGTTTGCGCACGGTGTTCGCCGTGTCCGACGGGACGCCACAACAGGTGGTGCTGCCCGCCGAGGGGGTCGATATCGGGTGGGAAGTAATAGATGCCGCCGGCTGGTCGCCGGCACGGATAAAGGAGGGCGTTGATGCCGCAGCCGATTATGCATTTGATCTGTCAGCCGAAATACCCTTGCAGGCCAAGCTTTTCCGTGCCTCCGACGACGAGCATGTGCTGGTGGCGGTGGTCCATCATATTGCTGCGGATGGTTGGTCGCTGAATCCTCTGGTGCACGACCTGGGGGTCGCCTATGCCGGCCGCTGCGCCGGACGGGCCCCACAATGGTCTCCGCTCGCGGTGCAGTACGTGGATTACACCCTCTGGCAGCGCGCCCAATTCGGAGACCTCGACGACCCGGAGAGCCCGATCGTCGAGCAGCTCGCGTATTGGGAGCGCACGCTGGCGGACCTGCCCGAAAGGGTCGAGCTGCCGACGGATCGGCCGTACCCGGCGGTGGCCGACTACCGCGGCGCCAACGTGGACATCGACTGGCCGGCCGAGTTGCAGCAACACATCCGCGCCGTGGCGCGGGCGCACAACGCCACCAGCTTCATGGTGGTGCAGGCCGCCCTGGCGGTACTGCTCAGCAAGATCGCCGCGACTTCCGATGTGGCCGTGGGCTTTCCGATCGCCGGGCGGCGCGATCCCGCCCTGGACGAACTGGTGGGCTTCTTCGTCAACACGTTGGTGCTGCGGGTCGACCTGGCCGGCGATCCCAGCGTTGCCGACGTGTTGGCCCGGGTCCGCCGGAGCAGCCTGGCGGCCTACGAAAATCAGGACGTGCCGTTCGAGTTCCTGGTGGAGCGACTCAACCCCACCCGTTCCCTGGCGCATCATCCGCTGACGCAGGTGATGTTGGCCTGGCAGGGCAACGATCCCGCCGAGCTGAGCCTGGGTGAACTGCGGATCACCGCGGTTCCGGTGCAGACCCGCACCGCGCGTACCGATTTGACGTTCTCCTTGTTCGAACGCCGCAGCGGCGACGGCCGGCCCGCGGGAATCGGCGGCACCGTCGAGTTCCGCACCGACCTGTTCGACGCGGACACCATCCGTGTGCTCACCGAACGGTTGCGGCGGGTGCTGGTCGCCATGGCCGCCGACCCCGGTCGCAGACTCTCGTCGATCGACGTGCTGGACGACGACGAGCACGCCCGCCTTGACCAGTGCGCCAATCGTTCGGCATTGCGCCGGCCGAGCGCGGGGGCGTCGGTCCCGGCGCTGTTCGGCGCGTGGGTGCAGCGCGCGCCGCACGCGGTGGCGATCAGGTGCGCTGGGCGATCGTGGACCTACGAGCAAGTGGAGTCGGACGCGAATCGGCTGGCGCACCTGCTGGTTGGCCGCGGTGTGGGCCGCGGCCAGCGCGTGGGCCTGCTGCTCGAGCGCTCGGCCGAGGCCGTGATCGCGATTCTGGGGGTGCTGAAAACGGGGGCGGCCTATGTGCCGATGGACCCGGCGGTGCCGGCGGCGCGGATCGGCTTCATGGTCGCCGACGCCGGCATGCGGGCCGTGGTGACCAGCGCCGAGTTGCGTTCGCGGCTAGGAGAATTCGGCGGGCCGATCGTCGAGGTCGACGACCCGGCCCTGGCGCCGCATCCGGCGACGCCGGTGGCGGCGGGGCCGGCGGCCGACGACGTCGCGCACGTCATCTACACGTCGGGCACCACGGGTAGGCCCAAGGGGGTGGCGGTCACCCACGCGAACGTGACGCAGCTGTTCGGTGCGCTGGACGCCGGGGTGGAACTGGGGCCCGATCAGGTGTGGAGCCAGTGCCATTCGCTGGCATTCGATTTCTCGGTGTGGGAGATCTGGGGTGCGCTGCTGCACGGCGGGCGGCTGGTGGTGGTGCCCGATACGGAGGCCCGGTCGCCGGAAGAGTTGCGCGCCAAACTCATTGGCGAGCGCGTCACCGTGTTGACCCAGACGCCGTCGGCGCTGGGGATGCTGTCGCCGCGGGGCTTGGAGACGGTCACGGTGGTGGTGGGCGCCGAACCGTGTCCGGGTGAGCTGGTGGATCGGTGGGCGCCCGGCCGGGTGATGGTCAACGTGTACGGCCCGACGGAGACCACCATGTGGGTGTCGCACAGCCCACCTCTGACAGCGGGGCGGGCGCGGTCCGGGCCACCGGCAATCGGGTCGCCGGTGGCCGGAGCCGCGCTCTTCGTGCTGGACGGGTGCCTGCGCCCGGTGCCCGCCGGGGTGGTGGGGGAGTTGTACGTCGCCGGTGCCGGGGTGGGCGTGGGCTATCTGGGGCGGGCGGGGCTGACGGCGTCGCGATTTGTGGCGTGCCCGTTCGGTGGGGCCGGCGCACGGATGTATCGCACCGGCGACCTCGCCCGATGGGACCGCGACGGACAGTTGCACTATGTCGGCCGCGCCGACGAGCAGGTCAAGATTCGCGGCTATCGCATCGAGTTGGGCGAAATCCGCTCCGCCCTGGCCGAATTGGAGGGTATCGAGCAAGCCGCGGTGCTCGCCCGCGAAGATCGTGCCGGCGAGAGGCGTCTCGTCGGCTATGTGACCGGAGCCGCTGACTCCGCCGACATTCGGGCCCGGTTGGGTCAGCGGCTCCCCACCTACATGGTGCCGGCGGCGGTGGTGGTGCTCGACGCGATGCCGTTGACGGTCAACGGCAAGCTCGACACCGCCGCCCTGCCCGCACCGGACTACCGGGACGCCGGCCGGTATCGGGCCCCGGACAACGCGGTCGAGGAGACTCTGGTGGGCGTCTACGCCCGGGTGCTCGGCGTCGAACGGGTCGGGGTCGACGATTCCTTCTTCGACCTCGGCGGCGACTCCCTCTCGGCGATGCGTTTGATCACCGCGATCAACGCCGACCTGGACGCCGGGCTGACCGTCCGATCCGTGTTCGAGGCCCCCACGGTCGCGCTGCTGGCGCCCCGGGTCGAGGCCGGCACCGGCCGCGCCGGACGATTGGTGGCCGGCGAGCGCCCGGCGCTGCTTCCGTTGTCGTTCGCCCAGACCCGCCTGTGGTTCATCGATCAGCTGCAGGGGCCCTCGCCGATGTACAACATGGCGGTCGCCCTGCGCCTTTCCGGCCGCCTGGATGCCGACGCGATGGGGGCCGCCCTGGACGACGTGGTCGCCCGCCACGAAAGCCTGCGGACGATCTTCCTCGCCCCCGAGGGCGCCCCCCAACAGGTCGTGCTGCCCGCCGAACGGGCCGACGTCCACTGGCAGGTCGTCGACGCGACGCGGTGGCCGGCGTCCTGGCTGGCGGAGGCCACCCAGGACGCGGCGCGCTACACCTTCGACCTCGCCACCGAAATCCCGTTGCGGGTATGGCTTTTCCACACCGGCGAGGACGAACACGTGTTGGTGGCGGTCGTCCACCACATCGCCGCCGACGGATGGTCGGTGACCCCGCTGGTGCGCGATCTGGGGGAGGCCTACGCGGCCCGCCGCGGCGGGCGGGCGCCGGATTGGGCGCCGCTGCCGGTGCAATACGTCGACTACACCCTGTGGCAACGGGGCCGATTCGGTGACCTCGACGACCCCGACAGCCCCATCGCGGCGCAACTGGACTATTGGGAGCGCGCCCTGGCCGGGCTGCCGGAACACGTTGAGCTGCCCACGGATCGGCCCTACCCACTGGTGGCCGACCATCGCGGGTCCAGCGTGGACGTGCAGTGGCCGGCCGCCCTGCAGCACCAAGTCGCCGAGCTGGCGCGGGCGCACAACGCAACGAGCTTCATGGTCGTCCAGACGGCCCTGGCGGTGCTGCTGTCCGCGTTGAGCGCCAGTCCCGATGTGGCCGTGGGGTTCCCGATCGCCGGGCGGAGCGACCCCGCCCTGGATGAGGTGGTCGGGTTCTTCGTCAACACCCTGGTTCTGCGGGTCGACCTCAGTGGCGACCCCACCGTCGCCGAACTGCTGGGCCGGGTGCGTCGGCGCAGCCTGGCGGCCTACGAACACCAGGATGTGCCGTTCGAGGTGCTGGTGGAACGGCTCAACCCGGCCCGCGACATGTCCCATCATCCGCTGGTCCAGGTCATGCTGGCCTGGCAGAACAACGACCCCGTCGACATGAGCCTCGGCGACCTGCGGGTGACGCCGCTGCCGCTCGAAACCCAGGTCGCCCGCATGGATCTGGTGTGGTCGCTGGCCGAACGGTGGGACGAGGACGGGGAGCCCGCCGGCATCGCCGGGACGCTGGAGTTCCGCACCGACGTCTTCGATGCGGCCAGCATCGAGACACTCGTCACGCGCTTGCAACGCGTGCTGGCCGCCATGACCGCCGACCCCGCCCGGCCGCTGTCCGCGATCGACGTCCTCGCCGAATCCGAGCGCGCCCACCTCGACGCCATCGGCAACCGCGCCGTGCTGACCCGGCCCGCGACCGCACGCGCGTCCATCCCGGCCTTGTTCGCCGCGCAGGTGGCACGGGACCCCGAGGCAGTCGCGATCACCTGCGGCGAGCGGGCGTGGACCTACCGTGAAGTGTACGAGATCACAAACCGGTTGGCGCACAGGCTGATTGGTTGCGGCGCCGCGCCGGGCCAGCGGGTCGCGGTGGCGATGCCACGGTCGGCCGAAGCGATCGTGGCGATCCTGGCGGTCCTCAAGACCGGGGCCGCGTACGTGCCGATCGACCCGGCGCTGCCGACCGTCCGCGTCGAGTTCATGCTCACCGACGCCGAACCGATCGCGGCGGTGACCACCGCCGAGGTGCGGCCACGGTTGGGCGCATTCGCCGGGCACATCATCGACGTCGACGACCCCGCCATGGCCACCCAGCCCGCCACCGGGCTGCCGGACCCGTCGCCCGACGACATTGCGTACGTCATCTACACCTCCGGGACCACCGGCGTGCCCAAGGGTGTGGCGGTCACGCACCACAACGTCACCCAGCTGTTGCGGTCGGTGGACGCCCGACTGGACCTGGGGCGGGTGTGGAGCCACTGCCACTCGCCGGCCTTCGACTTCTCGGTCTGGGAGATCTTCGGCGCGCTGCTGCGCGGGGGACGCCTCGTCGTCGTCCCCGACGACATCGTCGGCTCGCCGGAAGACCTGCACGCCTTGCTGATTGCCGAACGCGTCACCGTGCTGAGCCAGACCCCGTCGGCGGTGGCGGCGCTCTCGCCGCACGGGCTGGACTCGGTGGCGCTGGTCGTCGGCGGCGAGCCGTGCCCGGTCGAGGTCATGGACCGGTGGGCCCCCGGGCGGGTGATGGTCAATCAATACGGCCCCACCGAGACCACGATGTACGCGGCCATGACGGCGCCGCTGACGGCGGGCTCCGCTCCGGTGCCGATCGGGTCGCCGGTGCCCGGGGCCGCCCTGTTCGTGCTGGACCGATGGTTGCGCGCGGTGCCGCCCGGCGTGGTCGGCGAGCTGTACATCGCCGGACGCGGCGTCGCCGCGGGCTACCTGGGCCGGGCGGCGCTGACGGCCTCGCGGTTCGTGGCGTGCCCGTTCGGCGGTAACGGAACGCGGATGTATCGCACCGGGGACGTGGTGCGCTGGGGCCGCGACGGTCAGCTGGAGTACCTCGGTCGCGCCGACGAGCAGGTCAAGATCCGCGGCCACCGCATCGAACTGGGCGAAATCCGCTCCGCCCTCGCCGAATTGGACGGCGTCGAGCAGGCCGCGGTGATCGCCCGGAACGACCCTCCCGCCGCGCGGCTGGTGGGCTACGTGACCGGGACCGCCGACCCGTCCGAGACCCGGGCGCGGCTCGCCGAGCGGCTGCCGTCCTACATGGTGCCGTCGGCGGTGGTGGTGCTGGACGCCTTGCCGTTGACGGCCAACGGCAAGCTCGACACCCGCGCCCTGCCGGCACCGGACTACCAGGGCGGCAACGGATATCGCGCTCCGGAAAACGCCATCGAGCAGATCTTGGCCGGCATCTACGCCCAGGTGCTGGGCGTCGAACGGGTCGGGGTGGACGACTCGTTCTTCGACTTGGGCGGCGACAGCATCCTGTCGATGCAGGTGGTGGCCCGGGCCCGCGCGGCCGGCGTAATGTGCCGGCCCCGCGATGTTTTCGTCGAGCAGTCGGTGGCCCGGCTGGCGCGGGTCGTCACGCTGGCCACCGGCGAGGACGACGTGGTCGACGAGGGGATCGGGCCGGTGGTGGCCACCCCGATCATGCGTTGGCTGCGCGACATGGACGGCCCCATCGAGCAGTTCAACCAGACCATGGTGCTGGCGGCGCCCGCCGGGGTGGGCCAGGCCGACGTGGCGGTCGTGCTGCAGGCGCTGCTGGATCGCCATCCCACGCTGCGGCTCTGCGTCGACGACGACGGGGCCGGCGGCTGGGACATACACGTTCCCGAAGCGGGCTCGGTGGACGCCCGGGCCTGCCTGCGCACCGTCGACGCGCTCTCGGAGGAGGCGCTGATGCGGGCCCGCGCGCGGCTGAACCCCGGCGCCGGCGTGCTGGTGTGCGCGGTATGGGCAAGCGCGACAAACCAATTGGCATTGATCGTCCACCACCTGGCCGTCGATGGTGTGTCCTGGCGGACCCTGATCGAGGACCTCAACATCGCCTGGGCCCAACATCACCGCGGCCAACCGATCGAGCTGCCCGCCCCCGGCACCTCGTTCGCCCGCTGGTCGTCGCTACTGGCCCAGCACGCGAAGGATCCGGCGGTGACCGAGCTGGCGGAGGTGTGGCGGCGAATCACCGAGACGCCGCCCGCGTTGCCGCCCGCCCAGCCGTGGGACACCTATGAGACGGCCGGGCAGTTGTCGGCGGCGCTGGACGCCGAGACGACCCGCCAGCTGCTGGGCGAGGTGCCCGCCGCGTTTCACGCCGGGGTGCAAGACATCCTGCTGATCGCCTTCGGGCTGGCATTCACCGAATTCCTGGGGACGGCGATGCCGATCGGCATCGACGTCGAGGGCCACGGGCGCAACGAGGAACTGGCCCCCCACGTGCACCTGTCCCGCACCGTCGGGTGGTTCACCGCCAAGTACCCGGTGGCCCTCGACGTCGGCGGGCTGGACTGGGCTCGCGTGGTCGCGGGTGAGGCCGCGCTGGGGGCGGTGATCAAGGACGCCAAGGAGCAGTTGCGCGGGCTGCCCGACGGCCTGACCTACGGGCTGTTGCGCTACCTGAATCCCGAAGCGGGCCTGGGCGGTCCGGACCCGGCCATCGGCTTCAACTACCTGGGCCGCCTCGGGGGAGCGCCCGCCGAATCGTCCGACGGGCTATGGCAACTCAGCCCGAACAGCCACGCGCTGGGCGCCGCGGCGGCGGCGGTGGCCCTGCCGTTGCCGCACACGGTGGAACTCAACGCCGGCACCATGGACACCGAGGACGGCCCGCACCTGCACGCCAGCTGGACGTGGGCGTCCTCGGCGCTCACCCACGATCAGGTAAACCGGTTGAGCCGGTTGTGGTTTGACGCCCTGGCCGGCATCTGCGCACACGTGCGCCGCGACGGCGGCGGGCTGACGCCGTCGGACATCGCACCGGCCCGCCTGGACCAGCAGCAGATCGACGAACTCGAGCGGCGATACGACGTCGCCGATATCCTGCCGTTGACCCCGCTGCAGCAGGGGCTGCTCTTTCATTCGACGACGCAACCCGACGGCGACGTGTACGCGGTGCAGCTGACCATCACGCTGCGCGGCGGCCTCGACCCCCAGCGGCTCCACCACGCCGTGCAGAACGCCGTCGCCCGCCACCCCAACCTCGCCGCCCGATTCTGCTCCGGCTTCGGCGACCCGGTGCAGATCATCCCGGCGGCCCCCGAAATCGCCTACCGCGACGTCGAACTCGAGGGCGACGCCGACGACATCGACGACCAGGTCCGGCGGATGTCCGCCGCAGAACGCGCCGCGGTGCGAGACCTCGACGACCAGCCGCCCCTGCGCGCCACGCTGATTCGCACCGCGGACAAGGAATTCCGGTTCGTGCTCACCGTGCACCACATCGTGATGGACGGCTGGTCACTACCGATCCTGCTGCAGGAGATCTTCGCCTGCTACTACGGGTCGCGGCTACCGGCTGCGCCGCCCTACCGCCGCTTCGTCACCTGGCTGGCGGGCCGGGACGCTCCGGCCGCCCGCGCCGCGTGGCGCGACGCGCTCGACGGTTTCGACACCCCCACCCTGGTGGGCCCGGCGGGTCGGGCGGCGCTCGGGCCGCGGAGAGCCGCCGCTGTCCAGCTCTCCGCCGAAACCACCGGTGCGCTCGGCGAACTCGCCCGCTCCTGCCGCACCACCCTCAACACCGTGCTGCAGGCCGCCTGGGCGCAACTGCTGATGTCGCTGACCGGCCGGCACGACGTCGCCTTCGGCACCGCGGTGTCCGGCCGGCCGGCGGAATTGCCCGGCGCCGAATCCATGGTGGGCCTGCTGATCAACACCGTGCCGGTGCGCGCCCAGGCCACCGCGACGACGACCGTCGCCGAATTTCTGGACCGGCTGCAACGCGCCCACAACGACACCGTCGAGCACCAGCACCTGGCTCTGAACGAAATCCACCGCGTCACCGGACACGACCAACTGTTCGACACGTTGCTGGTGTACGAGAACTATCCGATCGACGCCGCCGCGCTATCGGCGGCCGACGACCTGACCGCCACCGAATTCACCAGCCACGACTACAACCACTACCCGCTGTCGCTGCAAGCCGTGCCGGGCGACGAACTGCGCCTGCGCATCGAATTCGACACCGACGTCTTCGAACCCGCCGCCGTCGAGGCCCTGGCCGACCGCCTGCGCCGGTTCCTGACGGCCATGCCCGCCGATCCGGATCGGCCGTTGCGATCATTGGATGTGCTCGACGCGCCGGAGCGCGCCCGGCTGCAACTGTGGGGCAACCAAGCGGTGCTGGCCGCCGAGTCGAGCGCCGCCCTATCGCTCCCGGCGCTGTTCGCCGCGCAGGTGTCCCGCGTCCCCGAGGCGGGAGCGGTCACTTTCGAGGGTCGTTCGATGACCTACCGCGAACTCGACGAGGCATCGAACCGATTGGCGCACAGGCTGATCGAGCGCGGCGCGGGGCCCGGGGAGTCTGTGGCGCTGCTGTTCCCGCGTTCGGCCGAGGCGATCGTGGCGATCCTCGCGACGCTCAAGGCGGGGGCCGCCTACCTGCCGATCGACCCCGCGCTGCCCGCGGCGCGCCTCGAGTTCGTGCTCGGCGACGCCACCCCGGTCGCCGCGGTCGCCGCCGCCGGCCTGCGGGCCCGGCTGGACGGATTCGACCTGCCGGTCCTCGACGCCGGTGAAGCCGACGTCGGGCCCGCCGGGCCGTTGCCGGCGCCCGCGCCCGAGAACGTCGCCTACGTCATCTACACCTCGGGGACGACCGGCGTCCCCAAAGGTGTTGCGGTGACCCACCGCAACGTCACCCAGCTGCTGGAATCGCTGCACGCGCCGCTGCCCGAGGCGGGGGTGTGGTCACAATGCCACTCGTACGGCTTCGACGTCTCGGTGCAGGAGATCTGGGGTGCGCTGGCCTGCGGCGGTCGGCTGGTGGTGGTGCCCGAGTCGGTGACACGCTCACCGGACGAGCTGCACACCCTGCTGGCCGCCGAGCGGGTGAGCGTGCTGAGCCACACCCCGTCGGCGCTGACCGCTCTGTCACCGCGAAAGCTGCGCTCGGCGTTGATCATCGGCGGCGAGCCCTGCCCGGCCGCGCTCGCGGACCAATGGGCGCCGGGCCGCGTGATGATCAACGCCTACGGCCCGACGGAAACCACCGTGGACGCGACGCTCAGTGCGCCGCTGACCGCGGGCGCCGGAGCGCCGCCCCTGGGGTCGCCGGTGCCCGGGGCGGCGCTGTTCGTGCTGGACGACTGGCTGCGGCCGGTGCCCGCCGGTGCGGTCGGTGAGCTGTACGTGGCGGGGCACGGGGTCGCCGTCGGGTATCCGCGCCGTCCCGGTTTGACGGCGTCGCGGTTCGTCGCCTGCCCGTTCGGCGCGGCCGGTGCGCGCATGTACCGCACCGGGGACCTGGTGCGGTGGGCGCCGGACGGCCGGCTGCACTACGTCGGCCGCGCCGACGAGCAGGTCAAGATCCGCGGCCACCGCATCGAGCTGGGCGAAATCCAGTCCGCGCTCGCCGAATTGGACGGCGTCGGGCGGGTCGCGGTGATCGCCCGCGAGGACACGCCCGGCGACAAGCGGCTCGTCGGCTACATCACCGGCACCGCCGACCCGGTCGAGCTGCGCGCCCGGCTGGCCGACCGGCTGCCGGCCTACCTGGTGCCGGCCGCGGTGGTGCCGATCGAGGCATTGCCCCTGACACCGAACGGCAAACTCGACACCGGGGCCCTGCCGGCGCCCGAATACACCGGCGGCCGGTATCGGGCGCCGGCCACGCCCACCGAGGAGATCTTGGCGGGCATCTACGCCCAGGTGCTCGGGCTCGAGCGGGTCGGCGCGGACGACTCCTTCTTCGACCTGGGCGGGGATTCGCTGTCGGCCATGCGGGTGATCGCCGCGATCAACTCCGGTCTCGACGCGCACCTCGGCGTGCGAACGCTGTTCGAAGCGCCCACAATCGGCGAGCTGGCGGCGCGCGTCAGCGCGAACGGCGGGCGCCTGGCCGGCGTGGAGCCGCGCGAGCGGCCGGCGGTGGTGCCGTTGTCGTTCGCCCAATCGCGGCTGTGGTTCATCGATCAGCTGCACGGCCCGTCGCCGGTGTACAACATGGCGGCGGCGCTGCGCCTCGCCGGGCGCCTGGACGCAGGTGCGCTGGGTGCCGCGTTCGCCGATGTGGTGGCGCGGCACGAGAGTTTGCGGACGGTGTTCGCCGCCACCGAGGGCATACCGCAGCAGGTGGTGCTGCCGCCCGATCGGGCCGACGTCACATGGCAGACCATCGACGCCACCGGCTGGTCACCGGCCCGGCTGGAGGGCGCCATCCGCGACGCGGCCCGGCACACCTTCGACCTGGCGACCGAAATCCCGCTGCGGGCAATGCTTTTCCGGGTGAGCGACGAGGAACACGTGCTGGTGGCCGTGGTGCACCACATCGCTGCCGACGGGTGGTCGCTGACTCCGCTGGTGCGCGACCTGGCGCTCGCCTATGCCAGCCGGTCGGTCGGGGATGCGCCGGGCTGGGCGCCGCTGCCGGTGCAGTACGTCGACTACACGCTCTGGCAGCGCGCCCAGTTCGGTGACCTGGAAGACCCGGGCAGCCCGATCGCCGCGCAGCTCGCGTACTGGGAGGAGGCGCTGGCCGGCCTGCCGGAACGGCTGGAACTGCCCACCGATCGTCCGTATCCGTTGGTGGCCGATTTCCGCGGGGCCAGCGTGGCCGTCGACTGGCCGGCGGAGTTGCAGCAGCGGGTGCGCGCGGTGGCGGGCGCGCACAACGCGACGAGCTTCATGGTGGTGCAGGCCGCGCTGGCGGTGCTGTTGGCCAAGATCAGCGCGAGTTCTGATGTGGCGGTGGGCTTCCCGATCGCCGGGCGGCGCGACCCGGCCCTCGACGATGTGGTGGGCTTCTTCGTCAACACCTTGGTGCTGCGCGTCGATCTCGGCGGCGACCCCACGATTGCCGAACTACTGGCGCGGGTGCGCCAACGCAGCCTGGCCGCCTACGAGCATCAGGACGTGCCGTTCGAGGTCCTCGTCGAACGGCTCAACCCGGCCCGCAGCCTCGCGCACCATCCGCTGGTGCAGGTCATGCTGGCCTGGCAGAACGACGAACCCACCGACGTGAGCCTGGGCGACGTGCGCATCACCGCGCTGCCGGTCGACACCCGCACCGCCCGCACGGATCTCGCGTGGTCGCTGGCCGAACGCTGGAGCGCCGACGGCCGGCCCGCCGGCATCGGCGGTGCCGTGGAGTTCCGCACCGACGTGTTCGACACCGCCACCATCCAAAGTCTGATCGAACGATTGCAGCGGGTGCTGGCGGCCATGACCACCGACCCCGCCCGGCGGCTGTCGTCGATCGACGTGCTCGGCCCCGACGAGCACGCCCGGCTCGACGCGATCGGGAACCGGGCGGCGCTGACCCTGCCACCGCACGCACCGGCCTTGACCCGGGCCTCGATCCCGGCGCTGTTCGCCGCCCACGTCGCGCGCACCCCCGAAGCGGTGGCGCTGAGCGACCGGGACCGTTCGATGACCTACCGCGAATTCGATGAGTCCACAAACCGGTTGGCGCACTTGCTCGTTGAGCGGGGAGCGCGGCCGGGGCGGTGCGTCGCCGTCCTGATGGAGCGCTCGGCGCCCGCGATCGTCGCGATCGTGGCGGTGCTGAAGACGGGGGCCGCCTACCTGCCGATCGACCCGGCGATGCCGGACACGCGGGTCGCATTCATGCTGACCGACGCCGCACCGATCGTCGCCCTCACCACCGCGGAACTGCGAGACCGGCTCGACGGTTTCGACGGAGCTGTCATCGACGCCGACGACCCCGCCGTGCACACCCGGCCCGCCACCGCCCTGCCGCCGCCGGCCGACGACAACATCGCCTACGTCATCTACACCTCCGGCACCACCGGCACCCCCAAGGGCGTGGCGGTCACCCACCACAACGTCACCCACCTGCTCGCCTCGCTGCTCGACCGGCCGGCGCCGGCGGGGGTGTGGAGCCAGTGCCATTCGCTGGCCTTCGACTTCTCGGTGTGGGAGATCTTCGGCGCCCTGCTGGGCGGCGGACGCCTGCTGGTCGTGCCCGACGAGGTGGTGCGCTCGCCGGAAGACCTGCACGCCTTGCTGATCGCCGAGAACGTCAGCGTGCTGAGCCAAACCCCGTCGGCGTTCTCGGCGCTGCAGAGCCTGGACGGCGCGCGGTCGGGCCCGCGGCTCAACGTCCGGGCCCTCGTGTTCGGGGGCGAAGCGCTGAGCCCGCAACGGCTGGCGAAGTGGCTCGACAGCCATCCCCACCGGCCGCGCGTGATCAACATGTACGGCATCACCGAGACGACGGTGCACGCCTCCTACCGGGAGATCGTCGACAACGACATCGACACCAACGCCAGCCCCATCGGAATGCCATTGGCGCATCTGGGATTTTTCGTGCTCGACGCGTGGCTGCGGCCGGTGCCCGAGGGTGTGACGGGCGAGCTGTACATCGCCGGTTCCGGCGTCGCGGCCGGTTACGTCGGCCGGGCCGGCCTGACGGCGTCCCGGTTCGTCGCCTGCCCGTTCGGCGAGGACGGCGCGCGCATGTACCGCACCGGGGATCTGGTGCGGTGGGGCCCGGGCGGACAGCTGCACTATCTCGGCCGCGCCGACGAGCAGGTCAAGATCCGCGGCTACCGCATCGAGCTCGGCGAGATCCAGTCCGCGCTCACCGAATTGGACGGCATCGAACAGGCCGCGGTCGTCGCCCGCGAGGACCGGCCCGGCGACAAACGGCTCGTCGGCTACATCACCGGGACCGCCGATCCGGTCGAGGTCCGCGCCCGGCTGGCCGAGCATCTGCCGGCCTACATGGTCCCGGCCACGGTGCTCGCCGTCGACGCAATGCCGCTGACCGCCAACGGAAAACTCGACACCCGCGCGCTGCCCGCACCCGACCACTCGCACCGGTCGCAGGGCTCCGATCACTACCGCGCCCCGACCACCGCCGTCGAGCGGGCCCTGGCCGATATCTACACCCACGTCCTGGGCGTCGAGAACGTCGGGATCGACGACTCCTTCTTCGACCTCGGCGGGGACTCGCTGTCGGCCATGCGCCTGGTCGCGGAGGTCAACACCGGCCTCGACGTCCACCTCGGCGTGCGGGCCCTGTTCGAGGCGCCCACCATTCGCCGGCTGGCGGCGCGCCTGGGCACCGACGGCGGAGCGCGCGCGCCGCTGGTGGCCGGCGAGCGGCCGGAGATGGTGCCGTTGTCGTTCGCCCAGTCGCGGCTGTGGTTCATGGGCCAATTGCACGGGCCCTCACCGGTGCACAACATGGCGATCGCGTTGCAGCTGCACGGGCGCCTGGACGCCGAGGCCTTCGGCGCGGCGCTGGCCGACGTGATGGCCCGCCACGAGAGCCTGCGGACGATGTTCCCGGCGCGGGAGGGGATACCGCGGCAGCTGGTCGTCGATGTGGACGACGCCGACTGCGGCTGGCAGATCAGCGACGCGCGCGGGTGGTCGACCACCCGGCTGGGCAACGCGGTCGAGACCCTGGTGGGTCACCGGTTCGACCTGGCCACCGAAATCCCGCTGCGGGCAATGCTTTTCCGGGTGAGCGACGACGAACACCTGCTGGTGGCCGTGGTGCACCACATCGCCGCCGACGGGTGGTCGCTCACCCCGCTGGTGCGCGACCTGGGGGAGGCCTACGCCAGCCGCTCGGCCGGCTGCGCCCCGGACTGGGCGCCGCTGCCGGTGCAGTACGTCGACTACACGCTCTGGCAGCGCGCCCAATTCGGCGAACTGCAGGATCCGCACAGCCTGATCGCCGGACAGGTGCGGTATTGGGAACACGCCCTGGCCGGAATGCCCGAGCGGCTCGAATTGCCCACGGACCGTCCGTATCCGTTGGTGGCCGATTTCCGCGGCGCGAGCGTGGCCGTCGACTGGTCGGCGGAGTTGCAGCAGCGGGTGCGCGCGGTGGCGGGCGCGCACAACGCGACGAGCTTCATGGTGGTGCAGGCCGCGCTGGCGGTGCTGTTGGCCAAGATCAGCGCGAGTTCTGATGTGGCGGTGGGCTTTCCGATCGCCGGGCGGCGCGATCCGGCCCTCGACGACGTGGTGGGCTTCTTCGTCAACACCTTGGTGCTGCGCGTCGACCTGGCCGGTGACCCCACCATCGCCGAGGTGCTGGCCCACGTCCGCGCGCGCAGCCTGGCCGCCTACGAGCATCAGGACGTGCCGTTCGAGGTCCTCGTCGAACGGCTCAACCCGGCCCGCAGCCTCGCGCACCATCCGCTGGTGCAGGTCATGCTGGCCTGGCAGAACACCGACTCCGCGGAGCTGAGCCTGGGCGACGTGCGCGTCACCCCGCTGCCGGTCGACACCCGCACCGCCCGCATGGATCTCGCGTGGTCGCTGGCCGAACGCTGGAGCGCCGACGGCCGGCCCGAGGGCATCGGCGGGGCCGTGGAGTTCCGCACCGACGTGTTCGACACCGCCACCATCCAACGTCTGATCGAACGATTGCAGCGGGTGCTGGAGGCCATGACCGCCGACCCCGCCCGGCGGCTGTCGTCGATCGACGTGCTCGGCCCCGACGAGCACGCCCGCCTCGACGCGATCGGCAACCGCGCGGTGCTGGACGGCCCGTCGCGCCCGCCGATGTCGATACCCGAGGTATTCGCCGACCACGTCGCGCGCACCCCGCAAGCGGTGGCCGTCACCCACGGTGCGGACTCGTGGACATACCGCGAACTCGACCAGTCAGCAAACCGATTGGCGCACTTGCTCATTGACCACGGCTGCGGGCCGGGGCAGTGCGTGGCGCTGCTCACCGAGCGCTCGGCGCGGGCCGTCGTCGCCATCCTGGCGGTGCTCAAAACCGGGGCCGCGTACGTCCCGATCGACCCAGGCCTGCCCGCCGCCCGAATCGACTTCATGCTCGCCGACGCCGCACCGGCGGCGGTGCTCACCACCGCCGAACACCGCTCGCGCCTCGACGATTTCGACGTGCTCGTCATCGATATCGATGACCCGGCGATCCAGCACCGGCCCACCACGGCGTTGCCGGCGCCCGCGCCGCACCACATCGCGTACACGATCTACACCTCGGGCACCACCGGAGTTCCCAAGGGCGTGGCGGTCACCCACCACAACGCCACGCAATTGTTCGCCTCCCTGGGGGCCGCCGGTCTGCCCGCGGCACCGGCACGGGTGTGGAGCCACTGCCATTCCCTGGCGTTCGACTTCTCGGTGTGGGAGATCTTCGGCGCGCTGCTGCACGGCGGGCGGGTGCTCGTCGTACCGGACGAGGTCGTGCGTTCCCCGAAAGACCTGCACGCCTTGCTCGTCGCCGAACGCGTCGACATGCTGACCCAGACACCGTCCGAGGTGACGATGCTCTCGACCGAGGGCCTGGAGTCCGCGGTGCTGGCGGTCGCGGGCGAAGCGTGCCCGGCCGAAATCGTGCAGCGGTGGGCGTCCGGGCGGGTGATGGTCAACGTCTACGGCCCCACCGAGATCACGATCGTCGCGGCCGTCAGCGCGCCGCTGACACCGGGACCCGAAGCGCCGCCGATCGGTTCGCCGGTATCCGGGGCCGCGCTGTTCGTGCTCGACGGATGCCTGCAGCCGGTGCCCGCGGGCGTGGTCGGCGAGCTGTACGTGGCCGGCGGCGGCGTGTCGACCGGTTACCTGGGCCGGCCCGGTCTGACCGCGTCCCGGTTCGTGGCGTGCCCCTTCGGCGGGGAGGGCGCGCGCATGTATCGCACCGGCGACCTGGCGTCGTGGGGTTCCGACGGGCAGCTGCGCTACGTCGGGCGCGCCGACGAACAGGTCAAGATCCGCGGGTATCGCATCGAACTCGGCGAAATCCAATTGGCGCTGGCCGCGCTGGACGGTGTGGAGCAGGCGCTGGTGATCGCCCGCGAGGACCGCCCGGGCGACAAGCGTCTGGTCGGCTACATCACCGGGACGGCCAACCCGGCCGAACTCCGCACCCTGCTGGCCGACCGGCTGCCCGCCTACATGGTGCCGGCCGCGGTGGTGGTGCTCGACAGGCTGCCGCTGACACCCGCCGGCAAACTCGACGTCCGCGCCCTGCCCGCCCCCGATTACCAGGGCGGCGACGACTACCTCGCCCCGGCCACCGCGGTCGAGGAGATCCTGGCCTGGCTCTACGCCCAGGTGCTGGGCCTCGAGCGGGTCGGGGTGCAGGAGTCGTTCTTCGACCTGGGCGGGGATTCCCTGTCGGCCATGCGCCTGGTCGCCGCGATCTACAACGCCCTCGACATCCACCTGCCCGTGCGCGCCGTCTTCGAGGCGCCGTCGGTGCGCAGCCTGAGCCAGCAGCTCAACCGCGATCACGATGCCGGGGAAGGCCACCAGGGCGACTTCGCGTCGGTGCACGGCCGCGACGCCACCGAGGTGTACGCCTGCGACCTCACGCTGGACAAGTTCATCGACGCCCCGACGCTGGCCGCCGCGCCGTCGCTGCCGGGGCCGAGCGCCGAGGTGCGCACGGTGCTACTGACCGGGGCCACCGGCTTTTTGGGTCGCTACCTGGTGCTGCAATGGCTGGAACGGTTGGAACTGGCCGACGGCAAGCTGATCTGCCTGGTGCGGGCCACCTCCGACGAGGATGCGCGGCGCCGGCTGCAGAGGACCTTCGACCCCCCCGGGTTTGCAGGGGACCCCGCTTTGCGGCGGTATTTCGACGAGCTCGCCGCCGACCACCTCGAGGTCATCGCCGGCGACAAGGGCCGCACCAATCTCGGCCTGGACGAACAGACCTGGCAGCGGCTGGCCGACACCGTCGACCTCATCGTCGACTCCGCGGCGGTGGTCAACGGCGTGCTGCCCTACAGCGAGCTGTTCGCCCCCAACGTCGCCGGCACCGCCGAGCTGATCCGGCTCGCGCTGACCACCAAACTCAAGCCGTACACGTATGTCTCGACCGCCAACGTCGGCGACCAGATCGAGCCGGCCGCGTTCACCGAGGACGCCGACGTCCGCGTCGCCGGCCCGATCCGCACGATCGACGGCAGCTACGGCAACGGCTACGGCAACAGCAAGTGGGCCGGCGAGGTGCTGCTGCGCGAGGCCCACGACCTGTGCGCGCTGCCCGTCGGCGTGTTCCGCTGCGACATGATCCTGGCCGACACCACCTACGCCGGCCAGCTCAACCTGTCCGACATGTTCACCCGGTTGCTGTTCAGCGTCGTCGCCAGCGGCGTCGCGCCGCGCTCGTTCTACCAGCTCGACGCCCGCGGCAACCGGCAACGCGCGCACTTCGACGCCCTGCCGGTCGAGTTCGTCGCCGAGTCGATCACCACGCTGGGCGCCCAGGTGGGCCGCGATTCCGCCGCAGGGTTCGAGACCTATCACGTGATGAACCCGCACGACGACGGCATCGGGCTCGACGAGTACGTCGACTGGGTCATCGAGGCCGGCTATCCGATCGAGCGGGTCGACGACTTCGGGGAGTGGCTGCACCGGATGGAGACCGCGCTGCACGCCCTGCCGGAACGCCAGCGCCACCAGTCGGTGCTGCAGCTACTGCAGTTGCGCAACGCCCAACACGTGCCGCCGGCGGACCCGGCGCGCGGCTGCCTGGGACCGACCGAACGGTTCCGCGCCGCGGTGCAGGAAGCCAAAATCGGCCCCGATAACGACATCCCGCACATCACCGCGGCGGTGATCGTCAAATACGTGACCGACCTGCGGTTGCTCGGTCTGCTCTGAAATATTTTGGCCTGCAGCGTATTTCGCCGCCGTGTCCGAAGTCGTCGTCGCCACGCCTCCCGCTGACTACCATGACCGTAGAACGCGACGGTCCCGCCGCCGGAGAGGAGTGCTCATCCGATGACAACAGCGCGCCTGCCCAAACTGCCACTGGACGAAGCCAAAGCCGCCGCCGACGAAGCGGCCGTCCCCAACTATATGGCCGAACTGAGCATCTTCCAAGTGCTGCTCAACCATCCGCCGCTGGCGCGCGCCATCAACGACCTGCTCGCCACCATGCTCTGGCACGGCGCCCTCGACGCGCGGTTGCGCGAGTTGGCGATCATGCGGATCGGCTGGCTGACCGCGTGCGACTACGAGTGGACGCAGCATTGGCGCGTCGCGTCCCGGCTCGGCGTCCCGGGTGACGACCTGCTCGGCGTGCGAGATTGGCGGAACTACGCCGGGTTTGGGCCCGCCGAGCGGGCGGTGCTGGCGGCGACCGACGACGTGGTGCGCGACGGCGCGGTCAGCGCCGCGAGCTGGGCGGCCTGCGAGCGCGAATTCGACGGCGACACAACGGTTCTCGTCGAGCTGGTCACGGTCATCGGCGCGTGGCGCATGGTCTCCTCCATCCTGCAGAGCCTTGAGGTGCCGCTTGAGGACGGCGTATCGAGCTGGCCTCCGGACGGCCGGCCGCCCGGGCCCAAGGGTTGAGCCGGCGGCGCGAATTGCACAGGGCCGTAAGCGATTGACTTCTCAAGCGGGAACTCTTAGCGTCGGGCAATGAGAACCAGGGTCGCCGAGATGCTCGGTGTCGAATTCCCGATCTGCGCCTTCAGCCATTGCCGCGACGTGGTGGCCGCGGTGACCAACGCGGGCGGATTCGGCATCCTGGGCGCCACCGCGCACAGCCCGGCGCGACTGCGCAGCGAGCTGACCTGGATCGAGCAGCAGACCGGCGGCAAGCCCTACGGGGTCGACCTGCTGCTGCCGCCCAAATACGTCGGCGCCGAGCAGGGCGGGATCGACACCGACCAGGCCCGGACCCTGCTGCCCGAGGAGCATCGCGCGTTCGTCGACGACCTGCTGGCCCGCTACGGCGTGACGGCGCCCGCCGGGGACGCCCGCCCGTCCGTGGGCGGTTTGAACATCTCGCCCAAGAGCTACCAGCCGCTGCTCGACGTGGCCTTCGACCACGACATCCGGCTGATCGCCAGCGCGCTCGGCCCACCCCCGTCGGACCTCGTCGAACGCGCCCACGCCGCCGGCGTGCTGGTGGCCGCGCTGGCCGGCACCACCCGCCACGCCCAGCGGCACGCCGCCGCCGGCGTCGACCTGATCGTCGCGCAGGGCACCGAGGCGGGCGGCCACACCGGCGAGGTGGCGACGATGGTGCTGGTGCCGGAGGTCGTCGACGCCGTGGCCCCGGTGCCGGTGCTCGCCGCCGGGGGGATCGCCCGCGGCCGCCAGATCGCGGCGGCGCTGGCGCTGGGCGCCGAGGGCGTGTGGTGCGGGTCGGTGTGGCTGACCACCGAGGAAGCCGAGACGGTGCCCGTGGTCAAGGAGAAGTTCCTGGCCGCCACGTCCTCGGACACGGTGCGGTCGCGCTCGATGACCGGCAAGCCGGCGCGCATGCTGCGCACCGCCTGGACCGAGGAGTGGGACCGGCCGGAGAACCCCGACCCGCTGGGCATGCCGTTGCAGACCGCGCTGATCACCGAGCCGCAGCTGCGCATCAATTCCGCCGCCGCCCACGACGGTGCCAGGGCGCGTGAGCTGGCGACTTACTTCGTCGGGCAGGTGGTGGGCTCGCTCGATCGGGTCCGCCCGACGCGCTCGGTGGTGCTGGACATGGTCGAGGAATTCATCGACACGATCGGCCGGCTCGACGGCCTGGTCGAGAAGTGATCGCGGTCCGGTCGGTAACGAATCGCGGACACGCTGTCCAGGGATTTGACCGCGTCAGACCGCTCGTGCATTATCGGTCGGGTAAGCACCTCGTTAGGTGAGGCGTCTACACGAATACAGGCCACTGACCCCGAACGTCGAAAGACGCCCCGGGTCAGGACAGCTCCTCCCGGCTTAAGGGTTGAGCCCAGGTGGCTTCCGGTTTGGTTTTTCCAGGCCAGGACACGTCGTGTGGTGCCGAAGCTCTGACGAGAGGGGTGCGGATCTCCGGCGGTCGTCGGATTCTGCTCCTTTTGCTGCGCCTAGATCGCATGCGACCCCGCATGCGTCGCGACCGCGAGGAGGTGAGGGACACATGAGTTCTTGCGATAGTCCGGATCGAAGTCCGAACCCTGTTTCGTCCCGATCCGTTCTCCGGCGCGACCTCCTCGGCTGAGGCGTCGCACACGCTAAGTGCTTATCCGCCAAGCGTTCTGAGATCGGAACCCACCCGGGACGGGACACGTCAGTCCTTTTTTGGTCCCCGTTGGAATTCTCCTCTAGGAGTCGATCATGACCGCAGCTCTCTACGACGACGTCGTCACCGTCGCGCCCGCCCGCACCCTGAGGGTGGTACGCGACGTCCCCGAAATCCACGTCCCCGAGCCCGTGGAAGAGCCGCGCCGCAGCGACTTCCCGCTCTTCGGCCCGGGCGGCGACCCGCTGATCCACGGGGCCTGCCGGTTGCTCAGCATTCCGCTGCGCCACGTGTACGCGGCGCTGTGGCGGGTGGGTGTGCTCGAGGTTCGGGGCCAGTAGAATCGTTCCATTGGCGTCGATCCGGCCATCACCGGGGAGCTTTCGGAAGAACAGCCGTTCCGGCTCAGTAGAACCGAACGGGTAGGCCCGTCACAGCCTTCGATGAGCGGTCGCGCGTGAGCGCGGCAAGCGGGGTGGTACCGCGGCGCTCGCGCAGCCGGCGCGTCGTCGTCCCCAGGCCTGGAGACTGGCACAGGAGACGACGTTTGACCGAGCACACATACCCGAAGCCGGCGGGCGGGGCGCCCGACTTCCCGGCCCTCGAGGTCGAGGTGCTGGACTACTGGGCTCGAGACGACACCTTCCGCGCCAGCATCGCCCGCCGCGACGGCTCGCCGGAGTACGTGTTCTACGACGGGCCGCCGTTCGCCAACGGCCTGCCGCACTACGGGCACCTGCTCACCGGCTACGTCAAGGACATCGTCCCGCGCTACCGCACCATGCGCGGCTACAAGGTGGAGCGTCGATTCGGCTGGGACACCCACGGGCTGCCGGCCGAACTCGAGGTCGAGCGCCAGTTGGGCATCACCGACAAGTCCCAAATCGACGACATGGGCATCGCCGCCTTCAACGACGCCTGCCGCGCCTCGGTGCTGCGCTACACCGACGAGTGGCAGGCCTACGTCACCCGCCAGGCGCGCTGGGTCGATTTCGACAACGACTACAAGACGCTGGACCTGCCGTACATGGAGTCGGTGATCTGGGCGTTCAAACAGCTGTGGGACAAGGGCCTGGCGTATGAGGGCTACCGGGTGTTGCCCTATTGCTGGCGCGACGAAACCCCGTTGTCCAACCACGAATTGCGGATGGACGACGACGTCTACCAGAGCCGCCAGGACCCCGCGCTCACCGTCGGATTCCGGGTGGTGGGCGGTTCGCTTGATGGCGCGCATCTGCTGGTGTGGACGACGACGCCCTGGACGTTGCCGTCCAACCTCGCCGTCGCCGTCAACCCCGACGTGACCTACGTGCAGGTGCGGGTGGGCGAGCGTCGTTTCGTGCTGGCGGAGGCGCGGCTGGCCGCCTACGCCCGCGAGCTGGGCGAAGAGCCCGAGGTGCTGGGCACCTACCGGGGCGCGGACCTGCTCGGCACCCGGTACCTGCCGCCGTTCCCGTATTTCGTGGACACCCCCAACGCGTTTCGGGTCCTGCCGGGCGAGTTCGTCACCACCGAGGACGGCACCGGCATCGTGCACATGGCGCCGGCCTACGGCGAGGACGACATGGCGGTCGGCGAGGCGGCCGGCATCGCGCCGGTCACGCCGGTCGACTCCAAGGGCCGATTCGACGCCAGCGTCCGGGATTACCAGGGGCAGCACGTCTTTGACGCCAACCCGCACATCATCCGCGACCTGAAGAACGGCACCGGCCCCGCCGCGGCCAACGGGGCGGTGCTGGTGCGCCACGAAACTTACGAGCACCCCTACCCGCACTGCTGGCGGTGCCGCAATCCGCTGATCTACCGGGCGGTGTCGTCGTGGTTCGTCGCGGTCACCGAATTCCGGGACCGCATGGTGGAGCTCAACCAGCAGATCACCTGGTACCCCGAACACGTCAAGGACGGCCAGTTCGGCAAGTGGTTGCAGGGGGCCCGCGATTGGTCGATCTCGCGAAACCGCTACTGGGGCACCCCGATTCCGGTGTGGAAGTCCGACGATCCGGACTACCCGCGCATCGACGTGTACGGCAGCCTCGACGAGCTGGAGCGCGATTTCGGGGTGCGGCCGACCAACCTGCACCGTCCCTTCATCGACGAGCTGACCCGGCCCAATCCCGACGATCCGACCGGGCGTTCGGTGATGCGGCGCATCCCAGACGTGCTCGACGTGTGGTTCGACTCCGGGTCGATGCCCTATGCCCAGGTGCACTACCCGTTCGAGAACTCCGACTGGTTCGACACGCACTACCCGGGCGACTTCATCGTCGAGTACATCGGCCAGACCCGCGGCTGGTTCTACACGCTGCACGTGCTGGCTACCGCGCTGTTCGACCGGCCCTCCTTCAAAACCTGTGTGGCCCATGGCATCGTGCTGGGCTCCGACGGCCAGAAGATGAGCAAGTCGCTGCGCAACTATCCCGACGTGTCCGAGGTGTTCGACCGCGACGGCTCCGACGCCATGCGGTGGTTCCTGATGGCCTCGCCGATCCTGCGCGGCGGCAACCTCATCGTCACCGAGCAGGGCATCCGCGAGGGCGTGCGCCAGGTGCTGCTGCCGTTCTGGAACGCCTACAGCTTCCTGGCCCTCTACGCGCCGAAAGTCGGTACCTGGCGTACCGATTCGGCTCAGGTGCTGGATCGCTACATCCTGGCCAAGCTCGCCCAACTGCGCGACGACCTGACCCGCGAGATGGACAGCTGTGACATCTCGCGGGCCTGCGAGCAGCTGCGCCTGTTCACCGAGGCGTTGACGAACTGGTATGTGCGACGGTCGCGTTCGCGGTTCTGGGCCGAGGACGTCGACGCCATCGACACCCTGCACACCGTGCTCGAGGTGACCGCGCGGCTGGCCGCGCCGCTGCTTCCGTCGGTGACCGAGGTCGTCTGGCGCGGCCTGACTTCTCAGCGCTCGGTGCACCTGACCGATTGGCCGGCACCCGGTGACGTGCCCGCCGACCCCGAGCTGGTCGCCGCGATGGATCAGGTTCGCGAGGTGTGCTCGGCCGCCTCGTCGCTGCGCAAGGCCAAGAAGCTGCGGGTGCGGTTGCCGTTGCCGAAACTCACTGTGGCCGTGGAGAACCCGCACCTCCTGGAGCCGTTCGTCGACCTGATCGCCGACGAGCTCAACGTCAAGACCGTCGAGCTGACCGACGCGATCGACACCTACGGCTCCTTCGAGCTCACCGTCAACGCGCGGGTGGCCGGCCCGCGGCTGGGCAAGGACGTCCAGGCGGCGATCAAGGCGGTCAAGGCGGGGGAGGGCGTCGTCAACGACGACGGCACCCTGACCGCCGGGCCCGCGGTGCTGCAGCCCGGTGAGTACAGCTCGCGGCTGGTGGCCGCCGACCCGGAATTCACCGCGGCCCTGCCCGACGGCGCGGGCCTGGTGGTGCTGGACGGCACCGTCACACCAGAACTCGAAGCCGAGGGCTGGGCCAAGGACCGCATCCGCGAACTGCAGGAGCTGCGCAAGTCGAGCGGGCTGGACGTCTCCGATCGCATCAGCGTGGTGATGTCGGTGCCCACCGAGCGCGCCGACTGGGCGCGGGCGCACCGCGACCTCATCGCCGGCGAAATCCTGGCCACCAGCTTCGAATTCGGCGACCCGGCCGACGGCGCGGACATCGGCGACGGCGTGCGGGTGAGCATCGCCAAGGCCTGAGCCGTCACATCCGCCACTTTCGTCTCTCCGCGAGACGACACGTTTTGTGCCCACCTCCGAGCGACAATCGCCACCGCAGCGTGTCGGCGTGACCAACTGTCGCTGTGAGGCGGGCACAACACAACACCATATGGTCGGACGCGGCTTTCGGCGGCCAAGCGAGCCGGGCGCGCGTCCGGAGGGCCCTAGCATCAATCTGTGGAGTCGCGTTGGGTGCTGCACCTGGACATGGACGCGTTCTTCGCTTCCGTCGAGCAGCTCACCCGGCCGACCCTGCGCGGTCGGCCGGTGCTGGTCGGCGGTTTGGGTGGGCGCGGAGTGGTTGCCGGCGCCAGCTACGAGGCCCGGGTGTTCGGCGCCCGGTCGGCCATGCCCATGCATCAGGCCCGCCGGCTGGTCGGCGTGAGCGCGGTGGTGTTGCCGCCGCGCGGCGTGGTGTACGGGGTGGCCAGCCGACGGGTGTTCGACACCATCCGCGCCGTCGTCCCCGTCGTCGAGCAGCTCTCCTTCGACGAGGGATTCGGCGAACCCGCGCAGCTGGCCGGCGCGTCCGCCGCCGACGTCGAAACCTTCTGCGAGGACCTGCGCCGACGGGTCCGCGACCAGACCGGGCTGATCGCCTCGGTCGGCGCGGGCTCGGGCAAACAGATCGCCAAGATCGCCTCCGGTCTGGCCAAGCCCGACGGGATCCGCGTCGTCCGCCGCGACGAAGAACGGTCGCTGCTCGGCGGGTTGCCGGTGCGCCGCCTGTGGGGGATCGGTCCGGTCGCCGAGGAGAAGCTGCATCGCCTCGGCATCGAGACCGTCGGCGAGCTGGCCGCGCTGAGCGACGCCGAGGCGGCCAACATCCTGGGCGCGACGATCGGGCCGGCGCTGCACCGGCTGGCCCGCGGCGTCGACGACCGCCCCGTCGCCGAGCGCGCCGAGGCCAAACAGATCAGCTCCGAATCGACCTTCGCCGTCGACCTGACCAGCCTCGAGCAGCTGCGGGAGGCGATCGAACCGATCGCCGAGCACGCCCATCACCGGCTGGTGCGCGACGGCCGCGGCGCCCGCACGGTCACGGTCAAGCTGAAGAAGTCCGACATGAGCACGCTGACCCGGTCCGCGACGCTGCCCTACGCCACCACCGAGGTCGCCGCGCTGGTCGGCGTGGCCCGCCGGCTGTTGCTCGATCCGCGCGAGATCGGGCCCATTCGCCTTCTCGGCGTGGGGTTTTCGGGGTTGAGCGACGTGCGCCAGGAGTCGCTGTTCCCCGATTTGGAATTGCCGCAGCCGCAACCGGATTCGTCTTCGGTCGAAACCGCGACCGAGGTGATGTTCACCAAGGGGCCGGAAGAGGCTGGGTGGCGGGTGGGCGATGACGTCGTACACCGCGAGCTCGGGCACGGCTGGGTGCAGGGCGCGGGCCACGGCGTGGTGACCGCGCGGTTCGAAACCCGCACCTCCGGGCCGGGCCCGGCCCGCACGTTTCCCGCCGACAGCGGAGAGCTCGCCCGCGCCAACCCGGTCGATTCGCTGGACTGGCCGGACTATGTGGGCGATCTGCAGACCGACGCCGCGTCAGCCCCACCGGCCGATGACGTCGGCGACCGGTAACCCGGCGGCCAGCGCGGCGATCAGCAAAACGCGCGCCTGGGCCGGGCGCAGCCCGGGCACCATGATCGCCCCGGCCGCCGCCATGTCATGGCCGGGGCCGTAACTCGCGCCGACCCGCCCGCCGGGGACCCGGGTGGACACCGCGACGACGACCCCGTCGCCGCAGTGCCGGCGCACCGCGTCGACCACCGCGGGACCGGCGTTCCCCGAGCCCAGCGCCTCGAGCACCACGCCGCGCGCCCCGGCAGCCACGCAGGCGTCGAGCGCGACCGCGTCACTGCCCAGGTAGGCCGCGACGATGTCCACCCGCGGCGCCGAGCCCGCCCGCACCTCGCCCACGTACGGCCTCGTCTTCGACCCGGTCAACGCCACCTCGCCGGCGACGGTGCCCAGCAGCCGGCCGGTGAAGCCGCTCAGGTCCTCGGTGGCCACCTTGTACATGCCCAGCGGCTGCAGCACCCGGCCCGCGAAACACATCACCACGCCCAGGCCGCGGGCGGCGGGGCTGGCCGCCACGGCCAGGGCGTCGCGCACGTTCGCCGGACCGTCCGCGTCGGGCGCGTCGGCGCTGCGCATGGCGCCGGTCAACACGATCGGCGCGTCACCGCCGTAGGTCAGGTCGAGCCACAGGGCGCTTTCCTCCATGGTGTCGGTGCCATGCAGGACGACCACCCCGTCGGCGCCGGCGTCGAGCGCGGCCGTCACCGCGTCGCGGATCCGGTCCCAATCGGCCAGCGTCAGCTCCGAGCTGTCGACCGCCAGCAGGTCCACGACGTCGACGTCGAGACCGGACGTCAGCTCCGCCGCGCCGTAGGCCGGCCGGTGCACCCCGTCGGCGCCGGTGGCGGTCGATATCGTGCCCCCGGTGGCGATCACGGTGAGGCGGGCCATGTTCGAATCATTGCGCATCGCCGTCGCGGACGTCGCTCGCCCGCGCGGGGCGGTAGGGGATGATGGGAGAGTGCCTGAAGAACCAAGCGGATCGACTGAGCCGGTGACCTCGGCCGACAAGCCCGAGGACGCCGCGGCGACCGACCCGCAGCGGCCCCCGCGCCGACTGCGCCTGCTGCTGTCGGTCGCGGCCATCGTCCTGGCCCTCGACATCGTCACCAAGGTGCTCGCCGTCAAGCTGTTACCGCCCGGCCAGCCGGTGCCGATCATCGGCGACACGATCACCTGGACCCTGGTGCGCAATTCGGGTGCCGCGTTCTCGATGGCCACCGGATACACGTGGATGCTGACCTTGATCGCGACCGGCGTGGTGGTCGGCATCTTCTGGATGGGCCGGCGGCTGGTATCCCCCTGGTGGGCGGTCGGTCTGGGGTTGATCCTCGGCGGCGCCATGGGCAACCTGGTCGACCGCTTCTTCCGGGCCCCCGGACCGCTGCGCGGCCACGTCGTCGACTTCCTCTCCGTCGGTTGGTGGCCGGTGTTCAACGTCGCCGACCCCTCGGTGGTCGGTGGAGCCATCCTGCTGGTGGTGCTGTCGATCTTCGGCTTCGACTTCGACTCGGTCGGTCGGCGTCGCAAGGACGACGACACCGGGGACAGCGCGGGTGAGTGACCGCTCGATGCCGGTCCCCGAGGGACTGGCGGGCATGCGCGTCGACGCCGGGCTGGCCCGCCTGCTGGGGCTGTCGCGCAGCGCGGCGGCGGCGCTGGCCGAAGACGGCGGCGTCGAGCTGGACGGGGTGCAGGCCGGCAAGTCCGATCGTCTGACCGGCGGGGCGTGGCTGCAGGTGCGCCTGCCCGAGCCGCCGGCGCCGTTGCAGAACACGCCGGTCGACATCGAGGGCATGACGATCCTGTATTCCGACGACGACATCGTCGCGGTCGACAAACCGGCCGCGGTGGCCGCGCACGCGTCGGTGGGCTGGAGCGGGCCGACGGTGCTCGGCGGCCTGGCGGCCGCCGGTTACCGGATCACCACCTCCGGCGTGCCCGAGCGGCAGGGCATCGTGCATCGCCTCGACGTCGGCACCTCCGGGGTGATGGTGGTGGCGCTCTCCGAGCGCGCCTACACGTTGCTCAAGCGGGCGTTCAAGCAACGCACCGTCGACAAGCGCTATCACGCGCTGGTGCAGGGACACCCGGATCCGTCCAGCGGCACCATCGACGCGCCGATCGGGCGCCACCGCGGCGGCGAGTGGAAGTTCGCGATCACCAAGGACGGCCGGCACAGCCTCACCCACTACGACACCGTGGAGGCCTTCGTCGCCGCCAGCCTGCTCGACGTGCACCTGGAAACCGGGCGCACCCACCAGATCCGGGTGCATTTCTCCGCGTTGCACCACCCGTGCTGCGGAGACCTGGTCTACGGCGCCGACCCAAAGCTCGCGAAAAGGCTTGGGCTGGAACGTCAATGGCTGCACGCCCGCTCGCTGTCGTTCGCCCACCCGGCCGACGGCCGGCGGATGGAGATCGTCAGCCCCTATCCGCCCGACCTGCAGCACGCGCTGGACGTGCTGCGCGACGAGGGCTGACTCAGTCTGATGGTCGCGACCCGCTGCGCCCGGCTTCGCCGCGCTTGCGATCGCTCAGCTGGGCTTGCGGGCCTCGACGAGCAGCCGCACGGAGTCGGTGACGAACGGCCCCTCGGACTCGATGCGCTCGTGCAGTTCGGCCAGCCGGTCGCGGTAGCGCTGGACGGTGAAGTCGGGCACCGACCAGATCACCTTGCGTAGGAAGTAGACGATGGCGCCGATGTCGAAGAACTCCGCGCGCATCCGCTCCATGCGCAGATCGACGATCTGCAGCCCGGCCGCCTCGGCCTGCGCGCGCACGGCGTCGGGGTGAAACTCGGTCCCTTTCTCCGGTTGGGGCCCGATGAAGTACTCGACCAACTCGGCCATCGTGGCGGGGCCGATGTGCTGCGCGAAGTAGCTGCCGCCGGGGCGGAGCACCCGAAAGATCTCGGTCCACCAGACGGAGATCGGATGGCGCGTGGTCACCAGGTCGAACGCGTCATCGGCGAACGGCAGTGGCGGCTCGTCCCGCGTCGCGACGACCACCGCGCCCAGCGGATGCAGGCGTTGCGTGGCCAGGGCGGCGTTGGGAGGCCACGTCTCGATGGCCGCCATGGTGGGCGGGAAGGGGGCGGCGCCGGCGAGCACCTCGCCGCCTCCGGTGTGAATGTCCAGCGCGGCCGACACGCTCGCCAACCGTTGCCGCAGCAGGCGCTGGTAGCCCCACGACGGGCGTTCCTCGGTCGCCCGGCCGTCCAGCCACGAGAAATCCCAGCCGTCGACCGGGGCGGCCTCCGCCTCCGCGATCAGGTCGTCAAATGTGCGCCGCATGTCAGCATGCTAGGCACCGTTCGAGACGGATAGCACGCGCGCTCAGACCGTCGCCTTGGCGTCGCCCGTCGCGATCTCGGGCGCCAACGGCGCGATCGCACCGAGGATCTCGGTCACCGTCTCGGGCGGCACCCCGGCGGCTGCCAGCGCATCGGCAAGATGCGCGGCCACCAAACCGAAGTGGTGCATGGTGATTCCGCGGCCCTGATGCACCTGCTTCATCGGTGCGCCGGTGTAAGGCTCCGGGCCGCCCAGCGCCGCGGCGAAGAACTCGACCTGTTTGCCCTTGAGGCGGTTCATGTTCGTGCCGGCGAAGAAGCCGGCGAGTTCGTCGTCCGCAAGCACTCGGACGTAGAAGTCGTCGACGGCGACCTCGATCGCCTCGTGCCCGCCGATCCGGTCGTAGATGGTGCCCGGTTCAGGCTTGCGGAAGCGCGCCAGAATTTTCATAAGGCCGATTGGAACATCCGGGCGTTGCCCGTCGGTTAGTGCGCGATCACGTCCGGATTGCTGTGTGTAACAAGCGGATTGCCTATCGGTGGCGATCGTGATGGGTGGACCGTGAGAGGGCGTGGCGGGCCACATGAGTGCAATCCGCATCGGGGCGGGGGCCTGATGACCTAGGTTGGCGGTATGACCCGCGTCACATCACTGTCCAGGAGCGAACGCCGATGAACCTTGGCGACTTGACGAACTTGGTGGAGAGCTCGCTGGGGAGCTTGGTGGAAAAGCCGCTGGCGACGGTGTCTCACCTCGTCAACACCCCGAACTCGGCGGGCCGGTATCGGCCGTTCTATCTGAGGAATCTGCTCGACGCGGTGCAGGGCCGCACGCTCGAGGAAGCCGTCCGCGACAAGACCATCCTGATCACCGGGGGATCGTCGGGCATCGGCGAGGCCGCCGCGAAGAAGATCGCCGAGGCCGGGGGGACCGTGGCGCTGGTCGCCCGCACCCGGGAAAACCTCGAGAAGGTCGCGGACGAAATCAGCGGTGCCGGCGGGGCCGCCCACGTCTACCCCTGCGACCTGTCCGACATGGACGCCATCGCGGCCATGGCCGATCAGGTGCTCGACGAGCTCGGCGGCGTCGATGTCCTGATCAACAATGCCGGGCGGTCGATTCGCCGATCGCTGGAGCTGTCCTACGAC
This sequence comes from Mycobacterium intracellulare ATCC 13950, assembly GCF_000277125.1. Lineage (NCBI taxonomy): Bacteria > Bacillati > Actinomycetota > Actinomycetes > Mycobacteriales > Mycobacteriaceae > Mycobacterium > Mycobacterium intracellulare. The sequence goes on along the minus strand of NC_016946.1, from coordinate 3,260,904 downwards.
CGCATCCACGACTATCAGCGGACCATGCAGCTGAACTACCTGGGCGCGGTCCAGCTGATTCTCAAGTTCATCCCCGGGATGCGCGAGCGGGGGTATGGGCACATCGTCAACGTCTCCTCGGTGGGTGTGCAGACGCGGGCGCCCCGCTTCGGGGCCTACATCGCCAGCAAGGCCGCGCTGGACAGCCTGTGCGACTCGCTGCAGGCCGAGACCGTCAACGACGGCGTCAAGTTCACCACCGTGCACATGGCTTTGGTGCGCACGCCGATGATCAGCCCGACCACGCTGTACGACAAGTTCCCGGCGCTGACGCCCGAGCAGGCGGCCGGGGTGATCGCGGACGCGATCGTGCACCGGCCGCGCCGGGCCAGCTCGCCGTTCGGGCAGTTCGCCGCCGTCGCCGATGCGGTCAACCCGGCGGTGATGGACCGGGTGCGCAACCGGGCGTTCACCATGTTCGGTGACTCCAGCGCCGCGAAGGGTGATCAATCGACAAGCGACACAACGGAATTCGATAGACGAAGCGAAACGTTTGTGCGGGCGACCCGCGGGATACATTGGTGAGACATGAGCCTTCCGAAACCTGACATCCAGACCACCGTCGTCATCACCGGGGCCTCCTCGGGCATCGGCGCCGAACTGGCTCGCGGCCTGGCCCGCCGCGGCTTCCCGCTGCTGCTGGTGGCGCGGCGCCGCGAACGCCTCGACGAGCTGGCCAACGAGGTCGGCCAGGAGTACTCGGTGGCGGTCGAGGTGCTCCCGCTGGACCTCAGCGACGAGCAGGAGCGCGCCAAGCTGGCGAGCCGGCTGCGCGCGGAGCCGATCGCCGGGCTGTGCAACAGCGCCGGCTTCGGCACCAGCGGCGTCTTCCACGAATTGCCGGTGGAACGCGAGAGCGAGGAGGTCACCCTCAACGCGCTGGCGCTGATGGAACTCACCCACGCGGCCTTGCCCGGGATGGTCGAGCGCGGGGCCGGCGCGGTGATGAACATCGCCTCGATCGCCGGCTTTCAGCCGGTTCCCTACATGGCCGTCTATTCGGCCACCAAGGCCTTCGTGCAGACGTTCTCCGAAGCCGTGCACGAGGAGCTGCACGACACCGGGGTGTCGGTGACCTGCCTGTGCCCGGGGCCGGTGCCGACCGAGTGGGCGGAGATCGCCAACGCCGAGCGGTTCAGCATTCCGCTCGCTCAGGTTTCGCCGCGCGACGTGGCCGAGGCGGCGATCGGCGGCATGCTGTCCGGCCGCCGCACGGTGGTGCCCGGCGTGGTGCCCAAGGTGGTGAGCACGGGCGGGCGGTTCGCGCCGCGCAGCCTGCTGCTGCCGGGCATCCGGATCGGCAACCGATTTCGCGGCGGGCCCAAACACTGAGGTATATGGCGCGTGTTCGTCTCACGCGCTGTTTCGTCTCACGCGCCACACCCGTCCCTCCGTCGGGAGACTGACGAATTGCCCACCTCCGAGCGACAAATGTGATGGCGCGCGTCGCAGCCCGTTGTCGCCCGCGCGTCGCCTCTCGTTGTCGCCCCGCGTCGCCTCTCGTTGTCGCCCCGTGCCGCCTCCTGTTGCCGGCCGCGCGTCGCCTCTCGTTGTCGCCCCGCGTCGCCTCCTGTTGCCGGCCGCGCGTCGCCTCCCGTTGTCGCGCGGAGGTGGGCACAAGACCACATCCCTCCCCGGCGCGACCCAATTGACGGATGTGAGGCGCGACCCGAGTGAAGATGTGAGCCGCGACCCAAGTGACGGATGTGACGCCGGGCTAAGCTCAGTCGGTGGCCGCCGTGGAGATGACCGCCGACGTACCGATGAGCCCCCAGCAGATGTGGGACCGGGTCTCCGATCTGTCGGACCTGGGCGACTGGCTGGTCATGCACGAGGGCTGGCGCAGCGAGCTGCCCGACGAGCTCGGCGAAGGCAGCCAGGTCGTCGGCGTGGCCCGCGCCAAGGGCTTCCGCAACCGGGTGACCTGGACGGTGACCAAGTGGGACCCGCCGCACGAGGTCGCGATGGCGGGCTCGGGCAAGGGCGGCACCAAATACGCCGTTTCACTCACCGTGCGACCCACCGGCGAGGGCTCGACGCTCGGCCTGCGCCTGGAACTGGGTGGGCGCCCGCTGTTCGGTCCGGTGGGCGCGGCGGCGGCCCGCGCCGTCAAAGGCGACGTGCAGAAGTCGTTGAAAAACTTCGTCGAGCTGTACGGATAAACCCTGTGGCGATCGCAAGCGCGGCGAAGCCCGGCGCGGCGGGTCGCCTCCGAAATCATCCGTGACACACGCGGCGACACGCCCAACTCGTGTCGGTCCGCGGTCATAGACTGGCGTCCCTATGAACCACTCGTCCTTCGTGCACCTGCATAACCACACCGAGTACTCGATGTTGGACGGTGCCGCGAAGATCGCGCCGATGCTCGCCGAGGTGGACCGGCTGCAAATGCCCGCGGTCGGGATGACCGACCACGGAAACATGTTCGGCGCCAGCGAGTTCTACAACGCGGCGACCAAGGCCGGGATCAAGCCGATCATCGGCGTCGAGGCCTACATCGCGCCCGCGTCGCGGTTCGACACCCGGCGGATCCTGTGGGGTGACCCCGGCCAGAAGTCCGACGACGTCTCGGGCAGCGGCTCCTACACGCACATGACGATGGTGGCCGAGACGCCCACCGGCCTGCGCAACCTGTTCAAGCTGTCCTCGTTGGCGTCGTTCGAGGGCCAGCTCGGCAAGTGGTCGCGGATGGACGCCGAGATCATCGCCGAACACGCCGAGGGCATCATCGCCACCACGGGCTGCCCCTCGGGGGAGGTGCAGACCCGGCTGCGCCTGGGTCACGACCGCGAGGCGCTGGAGTCGGCGGCCAAGTGGCGCGAGATCTTCGGCGCCGACAACTACTTCCTCGAGCTGATGGACCACGGGCTGTCCATCGAGCAGCGGGTCCGCGACGGGCTGCTCGAGATCGGCCGCAAGCTGGGCATTCCGCCGCTGGCCACCAACGACTGCCACTACGTCACCCGCGACGCCGCCCACAACCACGAGGCGCTGTTGTGCGTGCAGACCGGCAAGACGCTCTCGGACCCCAACCGGTTCAAGTTCGACGGCGACGGCTACTACCTGAAGTCGGCCGCCGAGATGCGCCGCATCTGGGACGACGAGGTCCCCGGCGCCTGCGACTCCACCCTGTTGATCGCCGAGCGGGTGCAGCCCTACGACGAGGTCTGGGCGCCGCGCGACCGGATGCCGATCTTCCCGGTGCCCGAGGGGCACGACCAGGCGAGCTGGCTACACCACGAGGTGATGGCGGGGCTGGCGCGCCGCTTCCCGTCCGGCGTCGGCCAGGACTACATCGACCGGGCCGAGTACGAGATCAAGGTCATCTGCGACAAGGGTTTCCCGTCGTACTTTTTGATCGTCGCCGACCTGATCAACTACGCCCGGTCGGTCGACATCCGGGTGGGGCCGGGGCGCGGTTCGGCGGCGGGCTCGCTGGTGGCCTACGCGCTGGGCATCACCAACATCGATCCCATTCCGCACGGCCTGCTGTTCGAGCGGTTCCTCAACCCGGAACGCCCGTCCGCGCCCGACATCGACATCGACTTCGACGACCGCCGTCGGGGCGAAATGGTGCGCTACGCCGCCGACAAGTGGGGCTCCGACCGCGTCGCCCAGGTCATCACCTTCGGCACCATCAAAACCAAAGCGGCCCTGAAGGACTCGGCACGCATCCACTACGGCCAGCCCGGCTTCGCCATCGCCGACCGGATCACCAAGGCGCTGCCGCCGCCGATCATGGCCAAGGACATCCCGCTGTCGGGGATCACCGATCCCGCCCACGAGCGGTACAAGGAGGCCGCCGAGGTCCGCGGCCTGATCGAAACCGACCCCGACGTCCGCACCATCTACCAGACCGCGCGCGGCCTGGAAGGCCTGATCCGCAACGCCGGGGTGCACGCGTGCGCGGTGATCATGAGCAGCGAGCCGCTGACCGAGGCCATTCCGCTGTGGAAGCGGCCGCAGGACGGCGCCATCATCACCGGCTGGGACTACCCGTCGTGTGAGGCCATCGGCCTGCTGAAGATGGACTTCCTGGGCCTGCGCAACCTGACGATCATCGGCGACGCCCTGGATAACATCAAGGCCAACAGGGGAATTGACCTCGACCTGGAATCCGTCCCGCTGGACGACGGACCCACCTACGAGCTGCTGGGCCGCGGCGACACCCTGGGCGTGTTCCAGCTCGACGGCGGGCCGATGCGCGACCTGCTGCGCCGCATGCAGCCCACCGAGTTCAACGACATCGTCGCGGTGCTGGCGCTGTACCGCCCCGGCCCGATGGGCATGAACGCCCACAACGACTACGCCGACCGCAAGAACGGCCGCCAGCCGATCAAGCCGATTCACCCGGAGCTAGAGGAGCCGCTGCGCGAAATCCTCTCCGAGACTTACGGTTTGATCGTCTACCAAGAGCAGATCATGTTCATCGCCCAGAAGGTCGCCTCCTACACGATGGGCAAGGCCGACGCGCTGCGCAAGGCCATGGGCAAGAAAAAGCTCGAGGTGCTCGAGGCCGAGTACAAGGGCTTCTACGAGGGCATGACCGCCAACGGCTTCTCCGAAAAAGCGGTGAAGGCGTTGTGGGACACCATCCTTCCGTTCGCCGGGTACGCGTTCAACAAATCACACGCGGCCGGCTATGGCCTGGTCTCGTACTGGACCGCCTACCTGAAGGCCAACTATCCGGCCGAGTACATGGCCGGGCTGCTGACCTCGGTGGGTGACGACAAGGACAAGGCCGCCGTCTACCTGGCCGACTGCCGCAAGCTGGGCATCACTGTGTTGCCGCCCGACGTCAACGAATCGCTGGTGAACTTCGCCTCGGTCGGAACGGACATCCGTTTCGGGCTGGGTGCGGTGCGCAACGTCGGCGCCAACGTGGTGGGTTCGCTGATCAGCACCCGCAACGGCAAGGGCAAGTTCACCGACTTCTCGGACTACCTGAACAAGATCGACATCGCCGCCTGCAACAAGAAGGTCACCGAGTCGCTGATCAAGGCCGGCGCGTTCGACTCGCTCGGTCACGCCCGCAAGGGCTTGTTCCTGGTGCACACCGACGCGGTCGATTCGGTGCTGGGCACCAAGAAGGCCGAGGCGATCGGCCAGTTCGACCTGTTCGGCGGCGACGACGGGTGCACCGAAGCGGTGTTCACCATCAAGGTGCCCGACGACGAGTGGGAGGACAAGCACAAGCTCGCGCTGGAGCGGGAGATGCTGGGCCTCTACGTGTCCGGGCATCCGCTCAACGGGGTGGCGCACCTGCTCGCCGCGCAGGTGGACACCCAGATCCCGGCCATCCTCGACGGCGACGTGCCCAACGAGACCCAGGTGCGCGTCGGCGGCATCCTCGCGTCGGTCAACCGGCGCGTCAACAAGAACGGGATGCCTTGGGCGTCAGCGCAATTGGAGGACCTCACCGGTGGCATCGAGGTGATGTTCTTCCCGCACGCGTATTCCACCTATGGCGCCGACATCGCCGATGACACCGTCGTGCTGATCAACGCCAAGGTGGCCATCCGCGACGACCGGATCAGCCTGATCGCCAACGAACTTGTGGTACCGGACTTTTCCAGCGCCCAGGTGAACCGGCCGATCGCCGTCAGCCTGCCGACGCGGCAGTGCACCATCGACAAGGTCAGCGCGCTCAAGCAGGTGCTGGCCCGGCACCCGGGGACCTCGCAGGTGCATCTGCGGCTGATCAGTGGGGACCGGATCACAACCCTGGAACTCGATGCCTCGCTTCGGGTGACGCCGTCGCCGGCGTTGATGGGTGACCTCAAGGAGCTGCTGGGCCCGGGCTGCCTGGGCGGCTAGCGGCGCCGAGTGTGCAGCGGGCCGCGCACTCGCCGACGAGTGTGAAGCTGGGCGCACGCTCGCAAACGCTCAGGCGAGCTGCACCCGCACGATGACGCTGTCCGGCCACACCCCGCGGTCACGGGCGCGCCGCACCTTCTCACGCAGACACAGATCCCGGTGCACGTTGGTCACGCCCGGCACCTTGAGCAGCGGCACGATGTTCCACTGCCAGCCATAACGGCGGTGCAGCACGCGGTTCGCCCGCTCGGCGTCGGCGCCAGACAGGACCGTGGCGCGGCCGGGCACCCACGGCGCCCGATCACCCGGACGCACCCGGCCCCGGTAATCGCAGGCCACCAGTTCGACGTCGCCGCGCGCGGCCAGCCGCCGGGTCTTCGGGCCCACCTTCGTTCGGAACACCAATCCGTCGCCGTCGAACGCGAACCAGATCGGGGTGTCGACGGCGGTGCCGTCGCGGCGAAAGGACCGGAGCAGGGCGTAGCGGGATCCGTCCAGTTCCGCTCGTGAGGGGCGTGAGGGGATAGCCATAACCACAGTCAAGGACTTAGAGTTGGCTCTAAGTCAAGCATCGAATCGTCGGGAGGCGCCATGGCCGGTGGCCGCACCATCGGGGAGATATCCCGCCAAACCGGGGTCGCCGCGACGACGCTGCGCTACTACGAGCAGATCGGCCTGGTGCCCGAGCCGACGCGGCGAGGCGGCCAGCGTCGCTACGACGACTCGATTCTGTCCCGGCTCGAGATGATCGCGCTGTGCAAGTCCGCGGGGTTCTCGCTCGACGAGATCCAGCTGCTGTTCGCCGACGACGCGCCCGGACGGCCGGCCAGCCGCGCCCTCGCCGAGGCGAAACTCGCCGAGATCGACGCCCAGCTGGAATCGCTGGCCCGCGCCCGCGCGGTCATCGAGTGGGGGATGCGCTGCACGTGTCCGTCAATTGACGCCTGTACGTGCGGCATTCACACCGCACCGCCGGCCTGAGCCGGCTCGAACCGGTAACGGAGTATCCGCGCTTTACGGGCAGACGCCTTGAACTTTCCGGACATCTTGGTAGCCAACCGAATCCAGCCCGGAAACAACTCGACCTCAGGAGCGTGCGCCAGGCTGGATTCTTCGACCAACCTCAACCGCGGATTCCACGTCTGCGGCACCCGCGCGTCTTTGAAGCCCGGATAGCCCCACTGTGCACCAACCTGGCTGAACATCTGCTGTCGGGCCAGCCTGACCGCAAGCCGGCTGAACCAACCGATGTGCCCGTAGTCGTTGAAGGCCAGCTCCCCGGATTTGAAGTGCTCGGTGATGCGACGGAAGACGCCGACGATCACCGCCTCGGACAAAAACGCGAACAGCCCGTCCGCGATCACCATGGTCGGCCGATCGCTGGGGATGGTCTGGGGCCAGCTCTCGTCGGCCACCGATGCGACGACCGAGTGGGCTTGCCGGCTCGTCGGCAGCAGCCGGTCGCGCAACGCGATGACACCCGGCAGGTCGACGCTGTACCAGTCCACCGTGGCGGGCGGGGCGACTCGAAACAGGCCCGTGTCCAAACCCGCGCCGAGGTCCACCACGACCGCATCGGGGTGGACGGCGGTGAAACCCCGGACCCGGTCATCGAGCATCTTCGCCCGCAGGGCCGACTGGCACACCACGCTCCTGGGGATGCCGAGCGCGCCGAAGTCGTAGTCGATTTTTCGGACGGTCTCGTCGGCGAGCGTGTCGCCCAGGATGGGCCGTGGCCAACGGCTGTCGAGCGCTCGCGCGTACTGGGTCAGCAACGCGGTCTGCTCAAGTGGGGAAAGATCGTGTACGTCAAATCCCGGTTCGGACCGCATAATCGCCAACGTACTAGGTGACCCGAGCGGCGTCGTTGCCGCACCGAAGAATTCGATCAATGTATTCCGTGCTCGCTGACCACCGACGTACGCTACGGAAATGACGACTGCCGAGCATCCGGCCACCCTGTGCGAGGCGTTCCAGCGCACCGCCGCGATCGACCCGAATGCCGTCGCGCTCCGCACGCCCGGCGACACTCAGACGTTGACGTGGCGAGAGCTCGCGACCCAGGTGCGCAAGGTCGCCGCCGGGCTGGCGGGCCTGGGGGTACGGCGGGGCGACACGGTGTCGCTGATGATGGCCAACCGGATCGAGTTCTACCCCTTCGAAATCGGCGCCCAACACCTCGGCGCCACATCGTTTTCCGTGTACAGCACGCTGCCGGCCGAGCAGCTGACGTATCTGTTCGACAACGCCGGCACCAAGGTCGCCATCTGCGAGGCGCAGTACGTGGACCGCATCCGCGCCAGCGGCGCACCCATCGAGCACATCGTCTGCATCGACGGCTCGCCGCCCGGCACCCTCTCCGTGGATGACCTGTATGCCGCCGCGCAGGAGGATTTCGACTTCGAATCCACCTGGCGGGCAGTGCAACCCGGCGACGTCGCCACGCTCATCTACACCTCCGGGACCACCGGAAACCCCAAGGGCGTGGAGATGACCCACGCCAACCTGCTTTTCGAGATGTATGCCTTCGACGCCGTGCTGCCCAGCCGGTACGCCGACCGCGTCACGTCGTTTCTGCCCACGGCGCACATCGCGGACCGGGTGATGGGCCTGTACAGCCTGGAGGTGTTCGGCGCCCAGGTGACGGTGGTCTCCGACCCACGCGCCATCGCCGCCGCGCTGCCCGACGCGCGGCCCACCGTGTGGGGAGCGGTGCCCCGGGTCTGGGAAAAGCTCAAGGCGGGAATCGAATTCGCGATCGCCAACGAGGCAGACGAGGCCACCCGGCAGGCGTTGCAGTGGGCGATGTCGGTGGCCGCCAAGCGCGCCGCCGCACTGGTGGCCTCAGAGCCGATGCCGGATGACCTGGCCGCCGAATGGGCCACGGCCGACGAGCTGGTGCTGTCGAAGCTGCGCGAGCGCCTCGGCTTCGGCGACCTGCGCTGGGCGGTCTCCGGGGCAGCGCCCATCCCCAAGGAGACGCTGGCCTTCTTCGCCGGCATCGGCATTCCGATCGCCGAGGTCTGGGGGATGTCGGAGCTGAGCTGCGTCGCCACCGTCAGCCACCCCCGCGAGGCGCGCCTGGGCTCCGTCGGCAAGCTGCTCCCCGGGCTCGAGGGCAAGATCGCCGACGACGGCGAGTTTCTGGTGCGCGGCCCGCTGGTGATGAGGGGCTACCGCAAGGAGCCGGAGAAGACGGCCGAGGCGATCGACGCCGACGGGTGGCTGCACACCGGCGACATCCTCGAGGCCGACGCGCAGGGCTACCTGCGGGTGGTTGACCGGAAGAAGGAGCTGATCATCAATGCGGCCGGAAAGAACATGTCGCCGGCCAACATTGAGAACTCCATCCTGGCCGCGTGCCCGATGGTCGGGGTGATGATCACCATCGGCGACGGACGGCCCTACAACACCGCGCTCATGGTTTTCGACGCCGACTCGGTCGGCCCCTATGCCGCCCAACGCGGGCTGTCCGACGCGTCGCCCGCCGCGCTGGCGGCCGACCCGGAGGTCGTCGCCCAGATCGCCGCCAGGGTGGCCGCCGGCAACGCGAAACTCTCGCGGGTGGAACAGATCAAACGCTTCCGCATCCTGCCGACGCTGTGGGAGCCCGGCGGCGACGAGATCACGCTGACGATGAAACTCAAGCGCAAGCCGATCATGGCCAAGTACGCCGAGGAAATCGAAGAGCTCTACGCGCTCGACCCGCCGCCCGAGGTGTACGAGCCCTCCGGCGCCGCAACGGTGCAGCCGGCATGATCGGCGGGCCGGCGGGCACCGCCCGTGAGATCGGTCGCGTCGGAGCGCGAAAGCTGTTGCAGCGCACCGGCCTCATCGAGGAGTCGACGACGCCCCTGGCGACCGACCCGGCCGAGGTCGCCCGATTGCTGCGCGCGCCATGGTATGACGAGCGGCTGAGCAAGCTGGCCGACGACCTCGGCCGCGACCCTTCCGCCGTGCGCGCCGAGGCCGCGTCCTACCTGCGGGAGATGGCGCCCTCGCTGGACGAGCGGGCGGTGCGGGCCTGGCGCAGCTTCAGTTGCTGGCTGATGCGGGCATACGACGTGCTGGTCGACGAGGACCAGATCGCCCAGCTGCGCAGGCTGGATCGCAAAGCCACTCTGGCGTTTGCCTTTTCGCATCGCTCGTATCTGGACGGGCTGCTGCTGCCCGAGGTGATCCAGGCCAACCGGCTCTCGCCGGCGCTCACGTTCGGCGGCGCCAACCTGAACTTCTTCCCGATGGGAGCCTGGGCCAAGCGAACCGGGACGATCTTCATCCGGCGTCAGACGAAAGACATTCCCGTCTACCGCTTCGTCTTGCGGGCGTACGCCGCGCAGCTGGTGCAAGACCACGCCAACATGACGTGGTCCATCGAAGGCGGCCGAACCAGGACGGGCAAACTGCGGCCCCCGGTGTTCGGGATCTTGCGGTACATCGCCGACGCGGTCGACGAAATCGACGGCCCCGAAGTGTATTTGGTGCCGACCTCGATCGTGTACGACCAGCTGCACGAGGTGGAGGCCATGACCACCGAGGCCTACGGCGCGACGAAGCGGCCGGAAGACTTCCGCTTCCTGATCCGGCTGGCGCGCCAGCAGGGTGAGCGGCTGGGCCGCGCCTACCTCGACTTCGGTGAACCGCTGCCGCTGCGCAAGCGCCTCGAGGAGCTGCGCGCCTTGCAAAAAACATCAGAGTCCGGCGCCAGCACCGAGATCGAACGCATCGCGCTGGACGTCGAGCACCGGATCAACCGCGCCACCCCCGTCACCCCGACCGCGGTGGTGAGCCTCGCGCTGCTGGGCGCCGACCGCTCGCTGTCGATCAGCGAGGTGCTGGCCACCGTGCGGCCGCTGGCGAGCTACATCGCGGCGCGCAACTGGACGGTGGCCGGCGCCGCCGACCTGACGAATCGCTCCACCATCCGCTGGACCCTGCACCAGCTGGTCGCCTCCGGCGTCGTGAGCGTGTATGACGCCGGCACCGAACCGGTCTGGGGCATCGGGGCGGAGCAGCACCTGGTCGCCGCGTTCTACCGCAACGCCGCCATTCACATCGTGGTCGACCGCGCGATCGCCGAGACGGCGCTGCTGGCCGCCGTCGAAGACGCCGAGGCCTCGGTCGAGGGCCTGGTCCAGCCGACGGCCGTGCGCGATGAGGCGCTGCGCCTGCGCGAGTTGCTGAAGTTCGAGTTCCTGTTCTCGGCGCGCGCGCAGTTCGAGAAGGAGCTCACCGACGAGGTGCGCCTGATCGGACGGGTGGACGACACCCGCAAGGCCGCCCACGCGGCCGACGTACGCGGCCTGCTGGAGAAGGCCGACGTGCTGCTGGCGCACCTCGTGCTGCGCCCGTTCCTCGACGCCTACCACATCGTGGCCGACCGGCTCGCCGCCTACGACGACGAATCGTTCGACGAGGACGCGTTTCTCGCCGAGTGCCTCGAGGTGGGCAAGCAATGGGAGTTGCAGCGCAGGATCGCCAGCGCCGAGTCGCGGTCGATGGAGTTGTTCAAGACGGCGCTGCGACTGGCCCGGCATCGCGAGTTGGTCGACGGCGTCGACGGGCCGGACATCGCACGACGCCGGCGTGAGTTCGCCGACGAGATCGCCACCGCGGTCCGGCGCGTCAACGCCATCGCGGAGCTGGCCAGGACCTGCTGATCACTCGTCCACCGGGCGCGCGGGTTCACGGACCATTAACGTTTGGTCGCGATAGTGCGTTGGCCCTATCGGTGAAGCGAGGATCTGATGAGTGACGAGTCGACCGGGCAGGCCCGCCCGCTGATCGGGTACATCACCCATGAGATCGCGCCGCAGATCACCCCCGCGCCGATCGGGCGGACGTGGATGTCGGAGATGCGTCAGGGCTGGCCCCACCGGTGCCTGCCGATGCTGATCGCCAATCAGAGCGGCTGGGAGGTGCGCAACCGCAACGCGTTCACGGCGACGTGGATGGGCGGGGACGACCGCACCAGCCTGATGATCGCGCCCGACACCCGCGAGAGCGGCCAGTTCCTGCCCTCCAGCCACTTCGGCTACGGCATCTTGACCTGGCATCTGCCGATGCTGTTTCGCACCCCGCCGGGCTACAACCTGTTGGTGCGGGGTCCGGCGAACCATCCCAAGGACGCCATCTCCGCGTTGGAAGGCGTCGTCGAAACCGATTGGTCCAGTTCGAGTTTCAGCATGAACTGGAAATTCACCCGCGAGTTCATGCCGGTGCGCTTCGAGGTCGACGAGCCGATCTGCATGATCGTCCCGCAGCGCCGCGCCGAACTGGAGGAGTTCGCCCCCGAACTTCGGCCCATCGAGTCCGACGAGGAACTGCATCGCAAGCACGAGTTCTTCCTGGGCTCACGCGGCGCGCTGGGACGCGAGCAGGAGACGGCCGACGGCGCCCCCGGCGAGCGGGTGCCGTGGCAGGGCGACTACACCCGGGGCCGCCACGCCGACGGCGAGTCCGGGGCCGACGACCACCAGACGAAGCGCCGCCTGCGTCCCTTCGCCGCGCACGAACCCGAGCACCGGGACTAGCGCGATTGCCCGCCTCCCAGCGACAGCGGTGTGGACGAGCCGTAACCAACCTGGGGGTCCTGGCCGGACCTACACTTTCTAGTTATGAACAAGGTTACGAGGGTCTTGTTTGCGCTGTTGCTCGCGTTCGCGGTCTCAACTACCTCGGTGAGCTGCGTACCTCCCTACTGCCCCCTCACCGGCGGCCCGGCCGTCATCTGCTAGTCACCCGCGGCCACTGAGGGGTGAAACCGCTCGCCGCACGGATAAGCCAACCGCGTGGCTGGCCTTCGGCAGCGCAGCCGTTGGAATCGTATTTGGCGAATCAGGCTGGGCGGTCATAGATCTGGGACCTCGAGCGCGAAGCCCATGTTTTGAGTGTGGCTGGGCGCGCCGCGGTTCACAGCCTCGATGGTTTGCGTCTTGGTGTGCTTGACCGCGTCGCGTGACGGCCGCAGCGCCACGAGGGGGAGCAAGGTAGAGATCGCCATGTGCCACGAACAATGAGAACCGGCCGTTGTCGCTCGGAGGTGGGCATTGGCGCTATCCCCTCGAGCCGTGACCCGTGGGGCCGGTGCGGCCCCTGTGGCGAACTCAGTCACCGCAGACCGGGCGCCGCGCTTAAAGTTGGTGGCATGCCGCTTTCTGGAGAGTACGAGCCGTCGCCCTGGGACTGGTCTCGCGAGCAAGCCGACAAGTACGCCGCGTCGGGGGGCGCCGAGGCCGCCGACATGAAGGGCAAGCCGATCATCCTGCTGACCACGGTCGGCGCCAAGACCGGCAAACTCCGCAAGACGCCGCTGATGCGGGTCGAGCACGACGGCCAGTACGCCGTCGTCGCCTCGCTCGGCGGGGCGCCGAAAAACCCGGTCTGGTACCACAACATCAAGAAGAACCCCCGGGTGGAGTTGCAGGACGGCTCCGTCACCCGCGACTACGACGCCCGCGAGGTGTTCGGCGACGAGAAGGCCGTCTGGTGGGAGCGGGCCGTCGCGGCGTGGCCGGAGTACGCCGAGTATCAGACCAAGACCGACCGCCAGATCCCGGTGTTCGTGCTGACCCCGGTCGGCTGAATTCCGGAGTTGGCCAGCTGGCATGGCACCATTAATCAGTGTCCGCTGAATTGAGCCGCCCTCCGAGCGTCGCGCCGCTGACCGCGGCGGACATCGACACCGCGGCCAAGCGGATCGCGGCCGTCGTGACGCCGACCCCGTTGCAGTTCAGCGACCGGTTGTCGGCCATCACCGGCGCGCGGGTCTACCTCAAGCGCGAGGACCTGCAGATCGTGCGCTCCTACAAACTGCGGGGCGCCTACAACCTGCTGGTTCAGCTCTCCGAGACGGAGCTGGCCGCGGGCGTGGTGTGCTCGTCGGCGGGCAACCACGCCCAGGGCTTCGCCTACGCGTGCCGGATGTTGCAGGTACACGGCCGCGTCTACGTGCCCGCCAAGACGCCCATGCAAAAGCGTGACCGCATCCGCTACCACGGCGGGGACTTCATCGAGCTGATCGTCGGTGGAACGACCTACGACCTTGCCGCCGAGGCCGCGCTGGCCGACGTGGAAAGCACCGGCGCCACCCTGGTCCCGCCCTACGACGACCCGCGCACCATGGCGGGCCAGGGCACCATCGCCGTCGAACTGCTCGACCAACTCGAGACCGAGCCGGACCTGGTGGTGGTCCCGGTGGGCGGCGGCGGCTGCATCGCCGGCATCACCAGCTACCTCGCCGAGCGGACCGAGAACACGTCGGTGCTCGGCGTCGAGCCGGCCGGCGCCGCAGCGATGATGGCCGCCCTGTCCGCCGGCGAGCCGGTGACGCTGGATCACGTCGACCAGTTCGTCGACGGCGCCGCGGTGCGCCGCGCCGGCGACCTAACCTACGCCGCGCTGGCGGCCGCCGGCGACATGGTGTCGATCACCGCGGTCGACGAGGGAGCGGTGTGCACCACGATGCTCGACCTCTACCAGAACGAGGGCATCATCGCCGAACCCGCGGGCGCCCTGTCGGTGACGGGATTGCTGGACGCGGATATCGAGCCCGGCTCGACGGTGGTGTGCCTGATCTCCGGAGGCAACAACGACGTCTCGCGCTACGGCGAAGTGCTGGAGCGCTCGCTGGTCCACCTCGGCCTCAAGCACTACTTCCTGGTCGACTTCCCGCAGGAGCCCGGCGCCCTGCGCCGGTTCCTCGACGAGGTACTCGGACCCAACGACGACATCACGCTCTTCGAGTACGTCAAGCGCAACAACCGGGAGACCGGCGAGGCGCTCGTCGGCATCCAGTTGGGATCCTCGGCCGACCTGGACGGCCTGCTGTCGAGGATGCGCGCGACGGAGCTGCACGTCGAAACCCTGAAACCCGGGTCGCCCGCCTACCGCTACCTGCTGCTCTAGTCGTCGGGCCGCGTTACATGCACGAGCCGTATGGACCCGGGACCCCCGGTTTCGGGGTGGTCAGCGCCGCCACCATCGCCTTGCTCGTGCTGCTCGCGTGGGCGGCCATCCGGGTCGCCCGGCGCGGGCGCCTGCTGCGGGGCCTGCGGGAGAGGGTGTCGGGCGTCGCCGTGATCGGCGAGACCCTGGCGTGGGCGCGCGAGCGGATCAGCGACCGCTGGCGGGCGCTGGCCGGCCGGCTGCCGATCAGCGAGGTCGCCGCCGTGGCGCTGCTGCTCGGGCTGGCCGTGGTCGTGACGCTGGCGGTCGGCTTCACCGAAGTGCTCGACGACGTGCTCGAGGGCGACGGCATCGCCGTGATCGACCACCCGGTGACCCGGTGGCTTGCGACCCATCGTGACCTGTGGCTGACCACCGTCCTGCGGACGATCACCGTCGCGGGCGGCCCCCTGTTCCTGGCCGCGTTCGCCCTGCCGATTGCCATGGTGGCCGGTTGGCGGTGCGGGTCGTGGCGCCCGGTGGTGCTCGCCCTGGCGTGCGGCGCCGGGGTCCCGTTGATGCTCTTCACCGCCAAGGCCTTGGTGGGGCGGAATCGCCCGGCCCTGCCGTTCGCCCTCGTCGACGCGGACGGATACTCGTTTCCCTCCGGACACGCCACCGGCACGGCGGCGATCATGGTCATCTCCGCGTGGATATTGACCCGCTGGCTGATCCGGGGGTGGGCCGGGCGCGTGACGGTGTGGGCCGTCACGATCGGCGCGGGGTTCCTGATCGGGTTCTCGCGCGTCTACCTGGGCGTCCATTACCTCAGCGACGTGCTCGCGGGCTGGCTGCTGGGCATGGCCTGGGCGGGCGCGGTCATGGTCGTCGGAACCTGGTGGGACAACACCCGACGGGCCCGCGACCGGCAACCGGGGGCGTGAGCTCAGCCCCGGCGCCGGCCGAGGTGTGGCGGCGCGGGAATGGCGGGATCGAGGTCGGCGGCCGGCACCGGCGTCCCGGCCGTCAGGGTCAGCGGCACCACGCCGGCCCAGTGGGGCAGCGGGAGGTCCTGCGGGTCGTCGGCCGGGGGACCGCCGCGCACCTTGGCCGACACCTCGACGAGGTCGAGCGCGAGCACCCCGGTCGCGGCGAGCTCACGGGCGTCGGGGGCCCGGCAGTCGGCGGCGCGCCCGGGCGCGATGTGGTCGAGCAGGCAGCCCAAAGCCCGCGACTTCTCCGCCGGGTCGTCGACCACGCGCGCCTCACCCACCGCGACCACCGAGCGGAAGTTCACCGAGTGGTGCATCGCCGAGCGCGCCAGCACCAGCCCGTCGACCAGGGTGACGGTGACGCACACCGGCAGGCCCGAACCCGCTGCCTCGGCCGCCCGCGCCGCCAGGAGCGGGCCGCCGCCGGTCGAACCGTGCAAATAGAGCGTCTCGTCCAGCCGGGCGTGCGTGGTCGGCAGGACCACCGGGCGGCCGGCGCTCAGGTATCCCAGATGGCAGACCAGCGCCTCGTCGAGGATGTCGTGGACGGTGCGACGGTCGTAGCGGGCGCGTTCCCGGTAGCGGGTCGGGGTGGTGCGTGAGGTCGGCGGGTATGCGGTGTCCACGGAATTGCCCATTGATTTGTCCTAGTACATAATGTAATGCGTGCCAGTACAAAACAGCATAACCGGAACCGGCGCGGATTCCATAGCCGCGAGCATCGAAGCGGCGATCTCGGCCGGCTCCCTGACCCCCGGCGACGCGCTGCCGCCCGTCCGCGAGCTGGCCACGCAGCTCGGCGTGAACGCCAACACCGCCGCCGCGGCCTACCGCCTGCTGCGCGATCGCGGCGCCGTCGAGACCGCCGGCCGCCGGGGCACCCGGGTGCGGCACCGGCCGGCGACCAGCCCGCGTTCGCTGCTCGGGCTCGAGGTGCCCGCGGGCGTGCGCGACCTGTCGACCGGCAACCCGAACCCGCACCTGCTGCCCATCGCGGGCACCGCCCCGCCCGCACCGGCGCCCGCCGCGCCCGTGCTCTACGGTGGGCCGGCGATCTCGCCGGCGCTGGAGGAGTTCGCCCGCCACGCGCTGATCGCAGACGGGGTGCCCGCCGAACACCTGGCGGTGACCAGCGGCGCGCTGGACGGCATCGAGCGCGCGCTCACCGCGCATCTGCGCCCCGGCGATCGGGTCGCCATCGAGGATCCGGGGTGGGCGAACCTGCTCGATCTTCTTGCCGCCCTGGGGCTTTCGGCCGAGCCGGTGCGCGTGGACGACGACGGGCCGTTGACCGCCGACCTGGCCCGGGCCCTCGGGCGCGGGGTACGCGCGCTGGTCCTGACCAACCGCGCGCAGAACCCGACTGGTGCCGCGCTATCGGCGCAACGCGCCGAGGTCCTGCGTGAGGTGTTGGCGCGCCGCGCCGAGGACCTGCTGGTGGTCGAGGACGATCACTGCGCGGGCATCGCCGGCGTACCGCTGCGCACCCTGGCCGGCTGCACCGCCCACTGGGCGTTCGTCCGCTCGGCGTCCAAGGCCTACGGCCCGGACCTGCGCGTGGCCGTGCTGGCCGGTGACCACCGGACCGTCGAGCGCGTGCATGGCCGCCTGCGGCTCGGGCCGGGCTGGGTCAGCCACCTGTTGCAACGGCTGGCCGTCGGCCTGTGGTCCGACAGCGCGGCAGCCGAGCTGGTCGCCGACGCCGAGCGGCACTACGCCGACCGCCGGTCGCGGCTGTGCGACGCCCTGGCCGGCCGCGGTCTCGACGCGCACGGACGGTCCGGGCTCAACGTGTGGGTGCCGGTTCCCGACGAGGCGGTCGCGATCTCACGGCTGCTCGGCGCGGGCTGGGCGGCGGCGCCGGGCGCCCGATTCCGCATGCGGACTCCGGCGGGGATCCGGCTGACGATCTCGGACCTGGCGCCCGACGAGATCGATCCACTCGCCGACGCGGTCGCCCAGGCGGTGCGCCCCGACGGCCGGCCCATCGTGTAGCCGCAGGTCAGGCGGTCTCGTCGTCACCCGGGCCGGGGCCGGTCCATAACAGCTCGATGGTGGGGTTGGGTGGCGCGTCGCGGCGCACGGTGCGCCGGGTGTTCAGGCCGCGGCGGGTCGGATTGTGCGAGCAGATCCGCCGCAGTTTGTGACCGAATTCAGAATGATTCATGGCCGCATCATCGGGGTCGACGCCCCGCGGCCGCCACTCAGTTATCCACAGCCCGCGCGGGTGCGGCGAGGATGGCGAACGAATGGCCTTGCAGCACAGCGCCGTCGGCGTCGACGGCCGGCTCCTCCCAGGCCAGCACGACCTCGCCGCCGACCGGCACCCGCACGGGCTCGGCGCCCAGGTTGCACACGATGCGCAGCTGCCCGCGCGACACGGCGATCCAGCCCTGGTCCTCGTCGTAGTCGACCGCGAGGTGCTCGAGCCAGGGATCGGCGAGGTCGGGGTCGGTGCGCCGCAACGCGATCAGGTCGCGATACAGCCGGCGCAGGCGGGCGTGTTCGCCGGTGTCGACCTCGTCCCAGTTCAGCTTGGAGCGCGCGAACGTCTCGGGGTCCTGCGGGTCGGGGATCTCGTCGGCGTCCCAGCCGTGCTCGGCGAACTCGGCCTTGCGTCCCTCGGCGGTTGCCCTGGCCAGCTCCGGTTCGGGATGGGAGCTGAAGAACTGGAACGGCGTGGCCGCCGCGTATTCCTCACCCATGAAAAGCATTGCGGTGTAGGGGGATCCGAGCGCCAGAGCCGCCTTGATGGCCAGCTGGCCGCCGGTCAGGTTCTGTGAGGGGCGATCCCCCAGGGCGCGGTTGCCGACCTGATCGTGGGTGCAGGTGTAGGCGACCAGGCGGGTCGCCGGAATGGCTCCGGTGTCCAGCGGGCGGCCGTGGCGGCGACGCCGGAACGACGAATAGGTCGCGGCGTGAAAGAAGCCCTGGCGCAACGTGTGCGCCAGGGTGGCCAGGCTGCCGAAGTCGCCGTAGTAGCCCTGGCGCTCGCCGGACACCGCGGTGTGGATGGCGTGATGAACGTCGTCGGCCCATTGCGCGGTCAGACCGTAGCCGCCGCGATCGCGCGGGGTGATCAGCCGCGGGTCGTTCAGGTCGCTCTCGGCGATCAGCGACAACGGGCGCCCCAACTGCTGTGCCAGCCAGTCGGTTTCGGTGGCAAGTTCTTCGAGGATATGGATGGCGGTGGTGTCCACCAGTGCGTGGACGGCGTCCAGCCGCAGACCGTCGGCATGAAAATCGCGCATCCAGCGCAACGCGCAGCCGATGATGTAGCGGCGGACCTCGTCGGAGTCGGCGTCGGCGATGTTGATGCCCTCGCCCCACGGGTTGCTCGCCGAGGACAGGTAGGGGCCGAACCGCGGCAGGTAGTTGCCCGACGGGCCCAGGTGGTTGAACACCGCGTCGATCAGCACGCCCAGCCCCTTCGCGTGGCAGGCGTCGACGAAGCGCACCAGCGCGTCGGGGCCGCCATAGGGCTCGTGCACGCTGTACCACAACACCCCGTCGTATCCCCAACCGTGGCTGCCGGCAAAGGAATTCACCGGCATCAGCTCGACGAAGTCCACGCCGAGATCCACCAGATAGTCCAGCTTGTCGATGGCGGCGTCGAGGGTCCCGGCACCGGTGAACGTCCCCAGGTGCAGCTCGTAGATCACCGCGCCTTCGACCGACCGGCCGGCCCACCCGGTGTCGGTCCACGTCGCGCCGGCCGGGTCCCACAGCTGGGAGCGGGCGTGCACGCCCTCGGGCTGGCGCGCGGAGCGCGGGTCGGGCAGCACGGTGGGGTCGTCGTCGAGCAGGTACCCGTAGCGGGCGTCCGGCGCGGTGTCCACGCTCGCATGCCACCAGCCGTCCCGCGAGCGCGTCATGGGGTGCACCTGGCCCTCGACGTCGAGCCGGACCCGTTCGGGTTTGGGCGCCCACACCCGGAAGTCAGTCATGGTGCCGCTCCAGCAGCACGACCGGCAGGTCGGCGAACAACTGGGCCGCCGAGGTCGGTCCGTCCGCGACCGCCCCGGTGAGCGCGTCTTTCCAGGTGCCGTCGGGCAGCGGCAAAACGGTGTTGCCCCAGCCGCTTTCGGCCAGCCGCACCGTCCAGCGGGTCACCGCGACCACGATGTCTCCGCCATTTGAGCCCCGGCGGAAGGCCACCACGTGGTCGGCGGCGTCGCCGTCGGCCAGCACCGGGACGTAGTCGCCCCGCAAGAAGCTGTCCGGGTGGGCGCGGCGCACGCGCAGCGCGGTGGTGACGACCCGGATCTTCGGGTGCTGCAACTCGTGCAGGGCGGCGCGCCGGGCCGCGTAGTCGACCGGCCGGCGATTGTCCGGATCGACCAGGCTGTCGTCCCACAGCTCGGTGCCCTGATAGACGTCCGGAATCCCCGGCACGGTCAGCGCCAGCAGCTTCTGACCCAGCGCGTCACTGGCGGCGTGCGGATTGAGTTGCGCGACAAGCTCGGTCAGTTGCCCGGCCACCGGGCCGTCGAGCACCGTGTCCAGCCAGCGGTGGATCGCGTCCTCGAAGTCGGTGTCGGGGTCGTTCCACGAGGTGTGCCAGGCCGCTTCCCGGATGGCCTTCTCCGCGTAGCCGTGCAGCCGCTCGCGCAGCTCGCGGGTGACCTGCCCGCTGACCGGCCACACGCCGAAGATGTTCTGCCACAGGAACTGTCCGGTCGCCGGGTCGGGGGAGGGGGCGCGGGTCTCCCAGCGGGCGACGAACTCGGCCCACAGCGACGGCACCTGCGACAGCACCCCGATCCGGGCGCGCACGTCCTCTCCGCGTTTGGTGTCGTGGGTGGTCAGCGTCGTCATGGCCTGCGGCCACATCCGGGCGCGGCTGGCGGCGCTGTGATGGAACTCGGCCGCGCCGACCCCGAAGCGGTGCGGCTCGCCGCCCACCTCGTTCAGCGATACCAACCGGGCGTCGCGATAGAACAGGCAGTCCTCGACAGACTTTGCGGTGACGGCCCCGCACAGCTGCTGTAGCCGGGTGGCCGGCTCGCCGCCGCGGGCCAGCGCCGCGGCCAGCACCTGCAGCGCCGGGCCCAATTCCGGTGCGGCCGCCTCGGTTTCGGCCAGTGCGGTGGGCAACAGCGCGACCAGGCCGGGGTAGTCGCTGCGGTAGACGCCGAGGTGGGTGAGCAACGCCGCCACCGCCGCGGGCAGCTGCGGGTGGTCGGCGCCGGCGGCGGCAGCGATGCTGCGGCGCAGCCGGGACAGCTCGCTGCCCAACGTGTCGGTGGCCGAACGGATCTTGAGGTCGGCCAGCATGTCCGGCAACGCCCGGTAGTCCACGCCGGAGGACTCCACCAGCGCGGTCAGCGCCGGGGCGCCCTGCGGATCCACGAAGAGGCCGCCGACCTCACGCAGCACGTCGTAACCGGTGGTGCCGCCGACCGGCAGGGTGGGCTCGAGCGCCTCGTCGACCGCCAGGATCTTCTCGATCACGATCCAGGCCGAGGGGCCGACCAATTCGCGTAACCACGCCAGGTAGCCGCACGGATCGGACAGGCCGTCGGGGTGATCGATGCGCACACCGTCGACGAGCCCCTCGGCGAACCACCGCCCGACTTCGGCGTGCGTGGCGTCGAAGACCGCGCGGTCTTCCTGGCGCAGCCCCGCCAGCGAGGTGATCGAGAAGAACCGGCGGTAGCCGCACACGCCGTTGCGCCAGCCCACCAGGCGGTAGTGCTGGCGATCGTGCACCTCGGGACCGGTGCCGCCGGCGGTGCCGGGCGCGATCGGCAGCGCCAGATCGCCCAGGCGCAGCACGTCCCCGTCGACGGTCAGGTCGGCGGCGTCCTCGTCGGAGCCCAGCACCGGCAGCACGATGCGGCCATCCTGGTCGAGGTCCCAGTCGATGTCGAAAAACGTTGCGTAGGGCGAAGAACGGCCGTTCCGCAGGACGTCCCACCACCAGGGGTTCTGCCGGGGCTGGTCGATTCCGACGTGGTTGGGCACGATGTCGACGACCAGTCCCAGGCCACGCGCCCGCGCCGCCGCCGACAGCCGCGCCAGGCCGTCACGGCCGCCGAGTTCGGGGGACACCGTCGTGGGGTCGGTGACGTCGTAGCCGTGGCTCGACCCGGTGGTCGCGGTCATGATCGGGGACAGGTACAGGTGCGTCACCCCGAGGTCGTCCAGGTAGTCCAGCAGGTCTTCCGCGTCGGAGAAGGTGAACGCGGACCCGCTCGACTCACCACGCAGCTGCAGCCGATAGGTGGACAGGATGGGTAAATCCATGCGTCACAGAGTCTTACGCAAGATGAGCAACGAGCGTGAGGGCAACGACACCTTCTCCTCGGCGGTCACCACCTGGTCGGGACCCTCTTTGCTGCCCGTCGGTTCGTTGGTGTCCAGTTCCACCGTCCACTCCTGCGCATAGTCGTCGGGCGGCATCGAGAACTCCACCGGATCGTCGCCGGCGTTGAAGCACAACAGGAATGAGTCGTCGACCACCCGCTCCCCGCGGGCGTTCGGCGCGGTGATGGCGTCACCGTTGAGGAAGACGGCCACGCACTTGTGAAAGCTCTCGCCCCAATCCTCGTGCGTCATCTCGCGGCTGCTCGGATTCAGCCAGGCGATGTCACGCACCTCGTCGCCGCTGCGGATCGGCTCGCCCTCGAAGAACCGGCGCCGGCGGAACACCGGGTGCTGCTTGCGCAGGGCGGTCACCTTGCGCGCGAACGCCAGCAGGTCGGAGTTCTTGTCGACCAAAGACCAATCCATCCAAGACAATTCGGAGTCCTGGCAGTAAACGTTGTTGTTGCCGTTCTGGGTACGCCCGAGCTCGTCGCCGTGGGCGATCATCGGCGTGCCCTGGCTGACCATCAGCGTCGCCCAGAAGTTGCGCATCTGTCGGTAGCGCAGCTCGGTGATGTCGGGGTCGTCGGTGGGGCCCTCGACGCCACAGTTCCACGAGCGGTTGTGGCTTTCGCCGTCCCGGTTGTCCTCGCCGTTGGCCATGTTGTGCTTTTCGTTGTAGGACACCAGGTCATTGAGCGTGAAGCCGTCGTGCGCCGTGACGAAGTTGATGCTGGCGCTGGGGCGCCGGCCGGTCGCCTCGTACAGGTCCGACGACCCGGTCAGCCGGGAGGCGAACTCACCCAGGGTTGCGGGCTCACCCCGCCAGTAATCGCGCACAGTATCGCGATACTTCCCGTTCCACTCGGTCCACAAACCCGGGAAGTTTCCGACTTGATAGCCGCCCTCGCCGACGTCCCACGGCTCGGCGATCAGTTTGACCTGGCTGACGATCGGATCCTGCTGCACCAGATCGAAAAACGCGCTCAACCGGTCGACGTCGTGCAGTTCGCGGGCCAGCGTGGCGGCCAGGTCGAAGCGGAATCCGTCGACGTGCATCTCGGTCACCCAGTAGCGCAGCGAGTCCATGATCAGCTGCAGCACGTGCGGGTGGCGCGGGTTGAGGCTGTTACCGGTGCCGGTGTAGTCCTTGTACAGCCGCAGGTCGCCGTCGACGAGCCGGTAGTACGCGGCGTTGTCGATGCCCCGGAAATTGATGGTCGGCCCCAGGTGATTGCCCTCGGCGGTGTGGTTGTAGACGACGTCGAGGATCACCTCGATGCCCGCCTCGTGGAAGCTGCGCACCATGGACTTGAACTCGGCGACGCTGGAGTTGCGGTTGGCGGCGTATTGGTTGTGCGGGGCGAAGAACCCGAACGTGTTGTAGCCCCAGTAGTTTCGCAATCCCAGGTCGAGCAGTCGCGAGTCGTGCATGAACTGGTGCACCGGCATCAGTTCGATGGCGGTGACGTTGAGCGACTTGAGATGGTCGATGATCGCCGGGTGGGCCAGGCCGGCGTAGGTGCCCCGCAGTTCCTCCGGGACGCTGGGGTGGTTCTGCGTCATGCCCTTGACATGCGCCTCGTAGATGACGGTTTCGTGGTAGGGGGTCAGCGGGGCTCGGTCGGATCCCCAGTCGAAGAACGGGTTGCTCACCACGCTGGTCATGGTGTGGCCCAGCGAGTCGACCATGGGGGGAGTTCCCGGGTCGGCCCCGTCGGCGTTGGGTCCCTCGGGGTCCCTTTCCCGGTAGGCCTTCAGGTCGTAGGAGAACAGCGCCTGGCCGAACGCGAAATCGCCGTGAAAAGCCTTGCCGTACGGGTCGAGCAACAACTTGCTGGGGTCGCACCGGTGACCCGCCGCCGGGTCGAAGGGGCCGTAGACGCGAAACCCGTAGCGCTGGCCCGGGTTGATGTTGGGCAGATAGGCGTGCCAGACGTATCCGTCCACCTCCTCCAGGGGAATCCGCGACTCGCCGCCCCGGTGGTCGATCAGGCACAGCTCGACCTTTTCGGCGATTTCGGAGAACAGGGAGAAGTTGGTCCCGGCGCCGTCGTAGGACGCCCCGAGCGGATATGGGTTTCCCGGCCAGACGGTGGCGAGTTTGGGTTCTTGGTGACCGCCTGGTTCTGAAGCGGAATTGTTGGTGGACACCTATCGACCTTATCCGCGGCGCGGGACCCTCACGAACGTACGGCGGTCCGCGAGGCGGTTCACCACCAGCCGGTGTTCTCGGCGATCTGGCGGCCCAGTTCTGGCGCCATGGTCCGCATGTAGGTGGGGGACAGGTGGTGGGCGCCGTGGTAGACCAGGATGTTGCCCTCGACCGGGCGGCACACGTCGGCGCGGCAGATCGCGTCGGACATGTCGAGCACCTTGAGCTGCGGGAATTGGCTGACGAAGTCGAGGGTCTGGTTGCGGTCGGAGAGCAGGTCGGACCGCTTGATCGCGCATGACTGCGCGGTCGCGCCCCGTTTGGCCAGGCAGTCCGCCGGGTCGAACGGCTGGCCGTTCTTCACCAGCCACGGGGTGTCTCGCATTCCGAGGATGGGAATGTTGTTGTCGGACAACGTTTGCCAAATCCCGATGTAGGTGGCGGGCATCACGTCGCCGGACTTGATGTTCCACGGCCGGGTGGTCGTAGTGAAGACGTAGTCGGGGCGGTCGGTGACCAGTTTGGTCATCGTCTGTTGCACCCACTCGCGGCACTGCGGGTAGGGGGCGTTGTTGCCCATGATCAGCGGGACCTGCTCGGTCGACAGCGGGCAGCCCATCTTGAGATACGTCACGACCTTGAAGTGGTGCAGCTTGCCCAGGATGTCCAGCGCGGGCAGCCAGTGCTCGGCGTGCGACCCGCCCGCCAGCGCGATCGTGCGCTCGGCGGCGGCATCGCCGTAGGTGCAGTTGACCACCGCGGGGTTGACGAAGTCGCTGATGCACCCGTCCTTGGTCGAGGCTGGCAGGTCCTGCTTCACCTCCAAGACCGTGGGCCGCATCGGCAGTTTCGGCACGCGCACGCGTTCGGTCAGGGCCCGTGCGCCGGGATAGTCCTGCGGGTTGAGGACGCTGAGCTCCTTGCCCGCCGACCGCAGCACCGTGACGTGTTGACGCCACGTGAACGACGTCGCCGTCAGCGTCACGCCCAGCAGCACGACCGCCGATCCCAGCACCAGCGTCGGCCGCCGGAGGCGGGCCAGCCACCGGGTGGTCGGCGCGGCCGGACGGGGTGCCGGCTTCGAGGCGGCCCGGTAGCGCAGGGGGTCCTCGACGAGCCGGTTGGTCAGGTACGCCAGCACGCCCGACACCACCAGCAGCACCGCGCCTTCGAGGAACGTGGCGTGCTTGTGACCGGTATAGGACAGCCAGAAGATGAGCAGCGGCCAATGCCAGAGGTAGAGCGAATACGCCATGGCGCCCAGCTCGACCAGCGGACGCGTCGCCAGCAGCCGATTGGGCAGCGGCAGCCGGCCCTGGGCGCCGCGCTCGCCCGTCGAGCCGGCTCCGACGAGGATCAGCAGCATGGCGGCGCCGACGGGGACCAGGGCCCACGGGCCGGGGAACTCGCGCACGCCGTCGATGAGCGCCCCGCACGACAGCACCGCGCCCAGCGCGACCGTCGCCAGCGCCGTGCGCAACCACATGGGCCAGCGGATGCGGGTCACCAGCGCCCCGACCAGCGCCCCCAGCAGCAACTCCCAGCCGCGCGCGAAGCTGTCGTAATAGGCGGCCGTCTGGTTGTCCTGGTGCGCGATGATCGCGTAGACGAACGAGGCCAGCGTCAGCGCGCTCAGCACCACCAGGAACACCGTCTTCAGCCGGGCGCCCGGCCGACGCCCGCACAGGTACGCCAGGCCGGCGATCACGACGAGGAAGCTGACGTAGAACTGGCCCTGCACCGACATCGACCAGATGTGCTGCAGGGGGCTGACGGCCTCGCCGGCGCGCAGGTAGTCGGAGGCGGTGTTGGCCAACTCCCAGTTCTGGTAGTAACCGAGGCTGGCGAGGCTCTGGTCGGCGAAGGCCTCCCAGCGGGTTTCCGGCTGAACCAGGATGGTGAGCACCGCGCACCCGGCCAGCACGACGACGAGGGCCGGAACGAGGCGACGGATGAGCCGGATCACCTCGGCCACCGGCGACAGGGTGACCGCCGGGTTCAACGCGGCGCGAATGATCTTGCCGCCGAAGAAGAATCCGGACAGCGCCAGGAAGACGTCGACGCCGCCGGAGACGCGGCCGAACCAGATGTGGAACACGGCGACGAGCGCGATCGCAATGCCGCGCAAGCCGTCGAGGTCGTCGCGATAGAACCCCTGCGACCCCCAGGATTCCGCGGTGGGCGCCCCCGAGTCCCCCGGATCGGCGGCGGCGATCGGTGCGGAAGGACGTGTCGGGGTCTGCATGATCGACCGCTAATTTACCCAAAACCCGCCACCCGTTCCCGACCGCGCGCGGCGGGGGAGCGAGTGGCGGGCGTCGGAAGGCAGCGGACGACCCGTGGGAATTACCGGGTGAGACCGGCGCCCGCCGGCTGCAACGGGGCCTGCTGGGTGGGCAGCTGCTGCACGGGTGCCTGCTGTAACGGCGACTGTTGTGTCGGTGCCAGCTGCAACGGCGCACGCTGGGTCGGCACCTGCTGCGCCGGCGCCTGCTGCGTGGGGACCTGCTGCAGCGGCGCCTGCTGCGTCGGGACCTGCTGCAACGGCGCCTGCTGGGTGGGCAGTTGCTGCTGCGGCGCTTGCGTGAACGGGGACTGCTGCACCGGCGCCTGCTGCAACGGCGCCTGTTGTGTCGGCGCCTGCTGAGCCGGTGCCTGCTGCAATGGCGCCTGCTGAGCCGGAGCCTGCTGGGTGGGCAGCTGCTGAGCCGGGGCCTGTGGCGTCGGCGCGGAAGCGCCGAGGATGCGGACCATGTAGGGCGTCATGCCGTTGGCGCGCACCGGCGAGACCTGCACGACGTCGCCGACCTCGAGCATCTGGTTGTTGCCCAGGTACATCGCGACGCTTTGCGTGCCTTCGGGTCCGTAGAAGATCAGGTCACCCTTGCGGGCCTGCTGCGGCAGGATCTTCTGGCCGACGCGGTAGATCGCCCCGGAGGAACGCGGCAGCTTCACGCCGGCACCGGCGTACGCGTACTGCATCAGCCCCGAGGCGTCGAAACCGACGGTGTTGGCGCCCGTACCGGTGCCGCGGGTGGGGCCGTTGATGCCGCCCCCGGCCCAGGAGAACGGCACGCCGCGCTGCGACAGACCGCGGGCGATCACCACGTCGGTGGCCTGCTGATAGTCCATCGACCTGGCGCCCGGGTCGGCGGTCGCGACGGTGGGAACCACCATCGGCGCCCCGAGCAGGGCCAAACCGATCGCGAGGGCGTAGATGCGTTTCATGTTTCTGGCCTCTCAGGCGCTCGTGGGGCCTCGACGCGGTGACCTCGCGCGTCCGCCCCCGGTTCATGGATCGGGCGACGGCCCCCACGCTGGGGCCGCGCCGTCCATGGCACTTGCGTAGTGAACCGGCCCGTCAGACTGGCCGTATTCACATCAGTCACAACCGTAACTTTGACAACAGATGGTGTTAGCCGCCAGGGCCCCGGGGGATTATTTGTCGTACCGTGACCGGACGGTGACTGGCGCGGCCCAATCCCGTATGCGCAGTTGTGATTTCGGTCTCAGCCGGCTACGACGTAGCCATCCCGTCACGGGGCGGAGACGCCGGCCCGATCAGAGCCAATAGCGTTCGCTGAACAAGGTCAGCATCGTTCCCGCCGCCGAGCTCACCATGACCAGCGCCAGAGCCAGAACCGGCCAGAAAGACATGTACCAGCCCTTCAGGATGGACACCACCGGGCCGATGACGGCGGCGGTGAGGGCCGCCCCGATCCCGCCCCACACCACCGGGTGGATGTACAGATCCAGCCCGAAGGGAACCGGCCCGCAGGTCTCGTCCGCGCAGACATGCGCCAGGAAGCCGAAAAGCCGCGACGGCCAGGTCGTCGCCGTGGCCAGCACGGCGAGCAGGACCAGCAGGGTGACGGTGCAGACGACGTCCCACACCGCCAGCCGCACCCGGATCACCCGCGGCGCCCCGGGGGCCTCGGCGTCGTAATCCACCAGGTCGGGTGCGGGCCCTGCGCTGTCGGGCTGCTGCGGCGTGGCCATGATGTCCCATGCTTCCCGACGGCCCGGGTTTGCGCGAATCGGCTGCTTTACCCTCGATCACTATGCCCGCGGCCAAGGCCGGGCTGACGCCCGAGCAGATCAGCGCGATCGACGCCGCGCACCTGTGGCATCCGTACAGCACGATCGGCGCCGAATCCATCGCACCCGTCGTCGCGGTCGCGGCGCACGGCGCCCGGCTGACCCTGATCCGCGACGGCGAACCCGTCGAGGCGCTCGACGCCATGAGCTCCTGGTGGACCGCGATCCACGGGCACGGCCACCCGGTCCTGGACGCGGCCCTGTCCGCCCAGCTCGGCGCCATGAACCACGTCATGTTCGGCGGACTGACCCACGAGCCCGCGGCCCGGCTGGCCCAGCTGCTGGTCGAGATCACCCCGGCCGGCCTGGAGACGGTGTTCTTCAGCGACTCCGGATCCGTGTCGGTGGAGGTGGCGGTGAAGATGGCGCTGCAGTACTGGCGCAGCCTCGACCGGCCCGGCAAGCACCGGCTGATGACCTGGCGCGGCGGCTACCACGGCGACACCTTCACCCCGATGAGCGTCTGCGACCCCGACGGCGGCATGCATTCGCTGTGGACCGACATCCTGGCCCGGCAGGTGTTCGCCCCGCAGGTGCCCCGGGACTACGACGCCGCCTACAGCGCGGCGTTCGAGGCGCAACTGGCCCGCCACGCCGACGAACTGGCCGCGGTCATCGTCGAACCCGTCGTGCAGGGCGCCGGCGGCATGCGCTTCCACGACCCGCGGTACCTGCGCGACCTGCGCGAGATCTGCCGACGGCACGACGTGCTGCTGATCTTCGACGAGATCGCCACCGGCTTCGGCCGCACCGGCGAGCTCTTCGCAGCCGACCACGCCGGCGTCAGCCCCGACATCATGTGCGTCGGCAAGGCGCTGACCGGCGGCTACCTGAGCCTGGCCGCCACCCTGTGCACCACCGAGATCGCCCACACCATCAGCGGCGGCGAGGCCGGCGCGCTGATGCACGGGCCCACGTTCATGGCCAACGCGCTGGCCTGCGCGGTCTCGGTGGCCAGCGTCGAGCTGCTGCTCGGGCAGGACTGGCGGTCGCGGGTCGCCGAGATCGGCACCGGGCTGGCCACCGGGCTCGAACCCGCCCGCGCATTGCCCGGCGTGACCGACGTCCGGGTGCGCGGGGCCATCGGCGTCATCGAATGCGCGCGCCCGGTCGACCTCGCCGTCGCCACGCCGGCGGCGCTGGACCACGGCGTCTGGCTGCGCCCGTTTCGCAACCTGGTCTACGCGATGCCGCCCTACATTTGCACGCCCGACGAGATCTCCCGGATCACCTCGGCGATGGTGCAGGTCGCCCGCCTCGTCGGCTAGCAGTGGCGACCCGCTGCGCCCGGCGTGGACTATGCGGCGACCCGCTGCGCCCGGCGTGGACTATGCGGCGACCCGCTGCGCCCGGCGTGGACTATGCGGCGACCCGCTGCGCCCGGCTACGCCGCGTTGGCGGTCGCCGCGGCCGCGCTGGCGATCGCCACTAGGCTGAGCCCCTATGAACGCCTCCCCGCAGGCACCGATCGACGTCTCCCCGCTGGCCTGGCTGGAGGCGGTGGAACGGCAGCGCCGCGAGGCCGGGCTGCGCCGCTCGCTGCGGCCGCGCCCCGCCGTGGCCACCGAGCTGGACCTGGCATCCAACGACTACCTGGGTTTGTCCCAACACCCCGACGTGATCGACGGTGGGGTCGCCGCGCTGCGCCTGTGGGGCGCCGGGGCGACCGGGTCCCGCCTGGTCACCGGCGACACCGAACTGCACGAGGAATTCGAGACCGAGCTCGCCGACTACGCCGGGGCGGCCGCGGGGTTGCTGTTCTCCTCGGGCTACGCGGCCAACCTGGGCGCCGTCGTCGGGCTGTCCGGCCGGGGTTCGCTGGTGGTGTCCGACGAGCTTTCGCACGCCTCGCTCGTCGACGCCTGCCGGCTGTCGCGGGCCCGGGTGGCGGTGACGCCGCATCGCGACGTCGGTGCCGTGGAGGCGGCGCTGCGATCGCGCGACGAGGAACGCGCGGTCGTCCTTACCGAATCGGTGTTTTCCACCGACGGCGCCCTGGCGCCGCTTCGCGAACTGCACGACGTGTGCCGTCGGCATCGCGCCCTGCTCATCGTCGACGAGGCGCACGGCCTCGGGGTGCGCGGCGGCGGGCGCGGGCTGCTGCACGAGGTCGGGCTGGCCGGTGCGCCGGACGTGGTCATGACCACCACGCTGTCCAAGGCGCTGGGCAGCCAGGGCGGCGCGGTGCTCGGGCCGGCGTCGGTGCGCGCCCATCTGATCGATTCGGCGCGCACGTTCATCTTCGACACCGGACTGGCCCCGGCGGCGGTGGGTGCCGCGCGCGCCGCGCTGCGGGTGCTGCGGGCCGAACCGTGGCGCGCGGACGCCGTGCTGCGCCATGCCGGCATCCTCGCCGAGGCCTGCGGGGTACGCGAGCTACCGCAGTCGGCGGTGGTGTCGGTGATACTCGGCGACCCCGACGTGGCGGTGGCCGCCGCGACCGCCTGCCTGGACGCCGGCGTGCGGGTCGGATGCTTCCGGCCCCCGACCGTGCCCGCCGGCACCTCGCGGCTGCGGCTGACCGCGCGCGCGTCGCTGGACGACGCCGAGCTGGACCTCGCGCGCCGGGTGCTCACCGACGTGCTCGCCGGGCTTGGCTAGGGCACCCCGGTGACGGTCCTGGTCGTCACCGGCACCGACACGGGGGTCGGCAAGACGGTCGTCACCGCGGCGCTGGCCTGCCACGCCCGCCGGGCCGGCCTCGACGTAGCGGTGTGCAAACCGGTCCAGACCGGCACCGATGACGGCGACGACGACCTCGCGGAGGTGGGCCGGCTGTCCGGGGTGACCGAGCTGGCCGGGTTCGCCCGGTACCCGCAGCCGCTGGCGCCGGTGGCCGCGGCCGAGCAGGCCGGGATGCCGCTGCCCACCCGCGAGCAGCTACTGGCACTCATCGGGGAGTTGGACCGGCCGGGGCGGCTGACGCTGGTCGAGGGCGCCGGGGGCCTACTGGTCGAACTCGGCGAAAACGGTGTCACCGCACGCGATCTCGCCGTCGCGCTCGGCGCCCCGGCGCTGGTGGTGGTCAGCCCGTCGCTGGGCACCCTCAACCACACCGCGCTCACGCTGGAATCACTTGCCGCACACAATGTTTCGTGCGCCGGGCTGGTGATCGGGGCGTGGCCCCGGTGCCCCGGGGTGGTGGAGGCGTCCAACCGGTCCGCGCTGGCCCGGTTGGCCGCGCTGCGCGCCGCGCTGCCCGCGGGGGCGGCGTCGCTGGACGCGGCCGACTTCGCGGCGCTGTGCGCAGGCGCATTCGACCGCGACTGGGTCGCCACGCTGGCCGGCTGATGGTCCACTCCATCGAGCTGACCTTCGACCGCGACACCGAGGCCGCGATCCGAAACATCTGGGAAGCGTTGGCGGCGGCGGGAATTCCCAGCCAGGCGCCGGCCAGCCGCCCGCACGTGACGCTGGCGGTGGCCGAGGGCATCGCCGCCGACGTCGACCCGTTGCTGGCCCCGCTGAGCAACCGGCTGCCGCTGGGCTGCCTCGTCGGCGCGCCGGTGTTGTTCGGCCGCGGCAGCGCCGTTTTCGCGCGGCTTGTGGTGCCGACGGGCGAGCTGCTGGCCCTGCACGCCCGGGTGCACGAGTTGTGCGCCCCGCATCTGGTGCCCGGCCCGATGCCCAACAGCCTGCCCGGTCAGTGGACCGCGCACGTCACGATCGCCCGCCGGGTCGGTGGCGCCCAACTCGGCCGCGCGTTGCGCATCGCGGGCCGGCCCGCCCAGATCGACGGCAGCTTCGCGGGTTTGCGCCGCTGGGACGGCAACAAGAAGGCCGAGCACCTGATCGGTTAGTGGCGACCGCAAACGCGGTGTGGCGGGGCGCGGAGGGTCGCCCATCGGCGCATCGCACAGAAATTCTACGGTCGTTGACTTATCTCCGCCGATGTCGTTAGCTTGGACGCGGAGAAACTCCGCAGTCGGGGAGTTATGCGGTGCCAGGTTTCACGACGGGTCGCGCGCCGGGTCATCAAGGCGCCCGACTTCCCGCGGCGGGACGCCGTCGCCGTACCTGGCGTGAAAACCATTGGGAACGCGCGAGTTACAGGCTCTGAGCGAAGGGAGCATGATGCGTACAACGACTGCGGCGCTAGGCAGCGCGGCGTTTTTTCTCGTCGCCCCGGGGACCGTCGCCGGACTGATCCCCTGGCTGATCACCGGCTGGCATTGCCATCAACCGCTGCCACACTGGGTGATCGCCCAAATGGTCGGGGTGCTGCTGATCTGTGTGGGCCTGGTACCGGTGGTGTCGGCGTTTGCGGAGTTCGCCAAGGCGGGCGGCACCCCAGCACCCGTCGCGGCGCCCAGACGACTCGTCGTCAGTGCATTCAACCGGTATGTCCGCAATCCGATGTATGTCGGCCTCCTGGTGGTCATCGTCGGCCAGGCCCTGCTGTTCGGCAGCCTCGGCACGGCCATCTACGCCGCGGTGATGTGGGCGGTGACGGCCTCGTTCGTGCGCTGGTACGAAGAACCCACCCTGCAGCGCCAATTCGGGACCGACTACGAGGCCTATCGGCAGGCGGTGCCCGCGTGGTTTCCGCGACTGCGCCCGTGGACGCCCGGCCCAAGATGACATCGCCCGCTGGGCCTGGCGCCCCGGCCGCACATCAGCGTTCGTCGCGCTGCGGCGCCGCCCGGCTCACGGGGTGGCCGACAGTGCGAACTCCTGCCCCATGGCCTCGTGCACCCTGGCGCGCCGCTCGTCGATGGCGCGGCCCAGGTCTTGCAGCAGCAGCGGCTTACTGGTCACCAATTCGACGAGGTGGTCGCGATCGATCTCCAGCGCGGTGATTTCGTCGACCGCCTGCGCGTCGGACAGGTTGGGCTGCCGGGTCAGCGCGGTCACCCCCAGGAACGAGCCCTCGTCCAGCCCGCCGACCGCGACCGCCGTTCCGTCCCTGGCGGTGGCGGTCAATCGCACACCGCCCGCGAGCAGAAACGTCATCTTGTCGGGAACCCGGCCGGCGTGCTCGACGATCTCGTTCGCACCGTAGCGAACGATCCTGGCGTGCGACGCCAGCGACTGCTGATCCGGTTGGCTCAGCCGCAACGCCGGGGCCACCACGGTCCGCAAGGCCTTCTCGATGCGCTCGGGCGTCGAGATGTCGTCCTCGGCGCCGTCGAGGCGCAGGCCTTCGCGCCGCCCGGCGTACCAGAGCCAACGCAGAAACGTCGCCTGCGCGGCGGAATCGTCTGCGGGCGACCTCAACCCGACGGTGAGGAGGTACTCGGCGGCCCCGGCGGGCGTCGCGGCTGCCACGGCGTTGGGCCTGCGCTGCGGCAGCGCGTTGGCCACCCGTTCCAGCAATGCGCACACTCGGTCGGGCGGGTCGACCTCGGAAAACGTTGTGGTGATTGCCAATTGGTGGCCCCCGGGCGGGCGGCTGAGGTTGGTGAACGAGGTGGTGGCCAGCACCGAGTTCGGGGTGATCTGTAGCCCACGGCCGGTCTGGATGTGGACGGAGCGCCAGTTCGCCTCCACGATGCGGCCCCGGGCCGCGGGGGTGTCCAGCCAGTCGCCGATCCGGAATGGCTGTTCGAACAACATGAACAGCCCCGACACGATCTGGCCGACGGAGTTCTGCAGCATCAGCCCGATCACCACCGAGGTCACGCCCAGCGCGGTGAAAAGGCCGCCGACGCGGACACCCCACACGTAGGAGAAAATGACCGCCAGCCCGACCCCGATCAGCACGAACCGGGTCACGTCGAGGAAGATGCCCGGAATGCGCTGGCGCCACGTCCCTTGCGGCGCGCCCTCGAACACGGTCGCGTTGAGCCCGGACAGCAGCAGCACCAACACCACGAAGCCGAACACCGTCGCGAGGACCCGAACCGAGGTGAACTGCGCCGGCATCCGCGCCACGTTGACCAGCAACACCAGCAGGGCGCCCAGTGGGATCAGGTAGCTGCGCAACAGGAACGCCGGCCGGGCCAGCGGGCTGTCCTTGCGGACCAGGCTCTGATGCCATTCGGTGAGGGCGATCAGCAGCAGCGGCAGCCCGATGACCACACCGGCGGCCCAGTACAGCGACGACGAGTCCAAGGATGTCACGGCCCTGCCCCTTACCCTTCCGACAACTTCCAGATCTGCTGCTCGACGCCGCCGACCGTGATGGTGCCCGCGGGCGTGAACTGACGGATGTCGTGCATCACCTCGTACACCTTCGAGGTGACGTAAATCCCCGTTTGCGTTGTGCTGCTGCGTGTTTGATGCGCGAGGTTGACGGCAGCGCCCCACATGTCGTAGACGATGCTGGATCGCCCGACCAGTCCGCTGATGACGTTTCCGGTGTTGATGCCGGCCCGCAGCGCCAGGTGGTAGCCCGTCCTGGTGTTGAAGCGCGCGATGATGTCTTTCATCTCGACAGCGAATTCGACGGTGCGGTGGACGCTGTCCAGGCGGGGAAAGTTCAGGCCGCAGCTGGCGAGGTAGCCGTTGTGGAGCGTGCGAATCGGCTCGATACCAAGGGATTCGGCCGCCGAGTCGAGTTCGCGGATCAGCTCGTCGACGATGCCCACCAATTCGCGCCCGGAAAGCCTGCCCGAGATCTCGTCGAGGCCGACGAGGTCGGCGAAGATGACGGTGACGTCCTGGTGCTCCTGGGCGATCGTGTGTTCGCCCTCGCGGTATCGCCGCGCCACCGGCTCGGGCATCAACGACCCGAGCAGCCGGTCGTTTTCCTTGCGTTGTTCGCCCAGCAGCTCTTCCTTGATCTGCAGGTTTCGGCTCATCTCGTTGAAAGCGGCCGTGAGTTCCCCGATTTCATCGTGGGAGGTGACCGGGATCGCGACGTCGTAATTGCCGGCGCCGATCTCCTGGGCGCCGGCCTGCAACCTGCGGATGGGTCGCACGAAGATCTGCGCGACCAGCAGCGCCGCCACACAGATAACGAAAACCATTGCGGTGGTGGTGATCACGAGGGTCTGGGTGAGCGACATGACGCGGGCGTTGGCCTCGGCGGTTTCCCTGGTCGCGACGATCGACCAGTGCAGGTCGGAATTGGGCACGGACAGCGGGGCGTAGGCGGTGAGTTCGCGCCGGCCCAGATAGCTGGTGTCGGTGAGGGTTCCCGACTCTCCGCGGTCGGCGGCGCGCACCGCCGCGGTGGCCACGGGCTGAACCAGCGTGGTGCCGCCCCACCTGATCGCCGTGTCGACGGCGGCCGGCCGGGTTCCGGCCGCGACCGCATCCCGTTTGTATCGCTGGGGGTCCTCGAGGAACAGCCGCGAATCCGAGCGCATCAGGTGGTCCGGACCGGCGAGATACGTTTCGGCGGTGTCGCCCATGCCCGCGGCCTTCCACTGCTTGTCGGCGGTCATGATCCGATTCACCTTGGCGATCGGCAGGGGCAGCGCCAGCACCCCGGCCGCGTTGCCGGGTGGACCGATCGGTGCCGTCAACCACGCGATGGGCTGACCGAGTTGAGCCTGATAGGGCGCGAAGTCGGTGATCCACACGAAGTCCACCGAGTTGGCGGCCATCGCCTTCTCGTAGGCGTCGCGCAGGTTGGATTGGCGATACGGGCCGGTGCGGACGTTGGTACCGAGGGACGCGGATTTCTTCACGCTGTAGACGACGTTGCCGCGGGTGTCGAGCAGCAGCGCGTCCCGGTACTCGAATCGGGTTGCGATCTCGCGAAAGTAGTCGTTGAAGCGCGCATTGGCGGCCGACCATGCGCTGCCGTCGCCGGCGTCGTCGGGCGTGGAGCCCGTCTGATTGGAGGACCGATTCGCCGCCACGGTGTAGTGCGCCTGCAGGTACTTCTGTGCGTTGTTGCTCGGCAGCACGGCGTCGAGGGCCAGCTTCTTGCCGGTGTCGCGCTCGATCGGTTCGATCAGCTTTTTGGTGTAGAAGTCCACCAGCGCACGTTGCTGCCCGGGGTCGACGGGAGCGTTGGCCAGTTGGTCGAAGCCGGCGGTGAACTCGCGCACCGCGTCCAACGCGGTGGTTCCGTGGCTGTAGACGACCAGCGAATCCGACAGATCCGAGAACAGGGTCTCGATGGCCCGTTTCTGCGCCGCGCGCATCTGGGTCATCCGCTCGGAGGCCGCGGGCAACAGCGCGTTGCGCGCCGCGACGTATTCGACTGTTCCGATCACTCCCAGCGAGGCCAGGCTGGCCACCAGCAGCATCAGCATCACCTTGGACTGAATGCTGAATCGGGACAGCGCTCGTAGGCGACGCCACGTCGTCCGGGCCGGGTTCTGCTCGTCCGGGGGGACCGGCTCGGTCGAGCGCCCCGTCATCAATCGAGTTCGGTCAGGGTTCGCGTTACGGAGGAGCGCACGCCGCAACGCCTACCCACCGAAGAGCAGATACAAACCGGTGAAGGTGTAGCCGACCATCACCAGCATCATGGTCAGCTGTCCGGTGAGCTGATGGCCGGCGGGCAGCAGTCGCAGGGCATTGTCGTGGGCGGCGATCACCGCGACGATGTGCCCGGTGACCACGCAAATCACCTTGATCGCCGCCAGCAGCGGCGGATGCATGGACAACACGTAGGCCACGTGTAAGTGCGCCAGGCCGAACAGGTTCCAGCCGCGGCCGAACGGGTCGGCCAGCGCGAACACCGCCTGCTGTCCGCGCTCCACCAGATACGACAGGTAGTGCGCGAAGATGTAGCCCACCACGATCGGGATCAGCGAATGCGCCATCTGGCCGGGCAGCGCGCGGCGCCGCTCGCGGTCCACGCCGCCGGTGGCCCGCGCGGCCAACGAAAACGTCACCGCCACAACGGAAATGAAGACGATCAGCCCGGCGGTGCGTAGCGCCGACGACGCTAAAGTGGGGGACACGCCGACGTCTCGCGTGAGCCGATCGGCGAAGCCGCGCCAGGTCGGCGACGACGAGAAGCTGTCGAAGGCGGTGGACCCGAGCAGCACCGCCAGCAGCACGACGACGCCCGGACGCACCGGCAGCGACGGCAGATGGTCGAGCGGGTTGCCGACGACGATCCGCCCGGTCTCCCGATTGCGGCGAAACGGTGAGAGCCGGGAGACGGCCATGCTGTACACGCCGAACGGGTCGGCGCGCGCCAGCCAGCGCTGCCCGCACAGCCAGGCCCCGGCGAGCATCAGCACGGCGTAGGCGGCGATCCACGTCCTGATCCAGGGCAGCGACGCCGAGTTCGGGCTGGCCAGTTCCATCCAGACGAACGCGAACAGGCCGACCGCGGCGGGACGGTAGCCCCAGCCTTCCGGGTAGGACCGCCGCGGCCGGCCGATCCGCCGCGGCGTGACGCGGCGCAGCAGCAGGTACACCGTGCGCATGGGCGAAATCACCCGCCACACCGGCCCGACGGCCAGCGACAGGGCCACCAGCCCGACCCACAGCAGCACGTAGAACGCGCCGAGCAGCGCGTTGGTCTCCGATTGGGGGCCCCAGATCCCGGCCGACACCGCCCACAGCGCGAACACCAGCGCCAGCGCCGCGGCCGCCCAGCGGCTCGCCCGGGCGTCGACGAACGCCGTCAGCGCCGCCGGCAAGGGCCTGCCCGGCTTCAGCGGATCGAACCGCGGTTGTCGCCAGGCGAAAGCGACCAGGGCGAAGGTGAACGTCAGCGCCCATGCCGCCCCGACCATCGCGTAGGCGTACGGCACCGGAAGGTCGCCCGACCCGCCGAGCCCATGCGCGAGCACCACCGCCGCGTGGGCGGAGGTCACGGCTGCACTTGGATGGTGGCGATGGTCCGGTCGAGGTGGTGCAGTTCCACCGCGACGTTGCCGGGCACCTCGACGGCGAAGTCAAACGTCTGGTGGGGCGCCGCCGCGACCTGGAACTTGTGATCGGGCGTCGAGTGCACGTGCAGCTCGTCGGTGACGTCGCTGGTCACGTGCAGGGTGATCTGCTGGCGCACCTTGGCCTGCAGTGTGGCGTTGGTCGGGGTCACCTGACCGTGGGCGATGGTCACGTCGATCACCAGGGGAGCCGCCGGTGACTTGTCGGTGGAACCGCCGCAGGCGACCAGCCCGCAGACCAGCGCCGTCACCCACGCCGCGAGGAGAGTGCCGCGAATCGTCATCGCCCTACGCCGCCCGGGGAGCGGGCTGCTTGTCCTCGACGGGCTCCGGCTCGGTGACGGCGTTACCGAGCCGCCCCGCACCCCACGTCAGGCCGGCGATGACCATCAGCGTCATGAACAGCACCACGATCGAGCCGGCGGTGAACAGCCACACCGGCGCGTTCTGGTCGCGTTCGCGCTGCAGGATCGTGATCTCCTGCACGAACGGGCGGTTCATCGCCGGCAACGCCGGAACCTCGGGCGCCGGAATCGCCTCGTCGGCCGGTTCGTAGATCGGCACCGCGGTCATCGTGTAGCCGTCCTGAACCCGCAACAGCGTCTTCCACGTGCCCCACACCGGAAGCGGGCGCGTCGACCGGTAATGCCCGGGACCCACCTGCTCGAGCTCGTCGATCTGTAGACCGCGATTGTTCTCCATCCGGCCTTGCCAGGACAGGATCGTCACCCACTCCGGATGCCGGCCGACCATGTCGGACGGTTGCAGTTGGACGTCGGCCGAGACCATGCGCTGCCCGGGCGCCGCGGGCAGATCGGTCAGCGTGATGGCGGCGTTGTTCTGGCGCGGCACGACGATGTGCAGGCCGTTGGCCACCGCGCCGCCGATCACCAGCACCGTGACCACCACCACCGAGATGCCGGCGGCGCGGCCGGGGAGCCGCTGGCCGGTGAGCACCATGCCGAACAGCGCGCCGCACATGCCCATCAGCACCGCGACCGGCACCGCCATGGCCAGCGCCTCGCCCCACATGCCGACCGGCCACGGGTAGTGGTATACCGCCGCGATCCACAGCGACTCCAGCCACAGCCCGACGGTCCCCACACCGAGGCCCGCGACGGCGCCAAATGCGATGGGGCGCTTGATCAGCGGAGTCAGCGCGATCAACTCGACCGCGAGCGCGGGGCCGAGATACAGGGGGAACCAGTTGATCGGGGCCCCCAGGATCGGCCCGACCAGTAATGCCACACCACCGCGCAGCGCGATGGCGAAGACGGCCGCGATCAGGGCCGCACCCCGTCCCATGGTGATGCGGGCGGCCACCGCCGCCAGCGCCGCCGCGGCGGCGATCATCATGGGCTGCAGGACGAGGCGGAATTGCTCGACGCCGAAGTCGTATTCGATCTGATAGACCGACAAGCCGATGAACATGCCGCCGAACGACAGGTAGCGCAGGAACGTGATGAACGCGCCGTGCAGGACGTCGGCGCCCAGTTGGGCCTCACCCTCGCGCTCGAGCATCAGCACCGCGAACAGCGAGAAGCAGGCGCCGCCGATCATCATCAAATGCGTTGGGCCCCAAAGTGTTACGTCCTGGCCGAAGATGCGGTGCCAGATGTCGTCGAGCGGGAACCCGATCAGTGCGTACAGGCCGCAGCCGGCCATCAGCACACCGCCGACGGGGGCCTGCCAGTTCCGGGTGATGCGCACCGCCGCCGGGCCGGGCTGCTCGAAAGGCAGCACGACCGCCGTCATCCCGCCGAGGAAGATGCCGAACAGCCCGATGATGATGAAGTAGTGCGCCGGGTTGGCCAGCGGGCCGGGGTCGCGGCCGTTGCCGATATGCCAGCTGACGTCCCAGATGAAGCCGAACAGCGCGCAGATGATCGATGTGGTGAACACCAGCACCGGCAGGGCGACCCAGCTCGGTCGGTGGAATTTTTCGCCCACCTTGTCCGCGAGGCGGGCCAACCAGGTGATGCGGTGCGTGCGGTGGGCGTGGCCCACCCACAGCATCAGCAACGTGATCACCACCGCGGCGATCGAGAGCCCGATCACCTGGTCCAACCCCGCACCGCGCGCCGGTGCCTCAGCAACAATCGTCAGTTCATTCGGCCGCATCGTCGTGCCTCCCACTCGCGCCGGGCTGCCCCGGAAGATCCGATTGAAGTCAACCGCTTATTACTGTCAAGTAGGTTCGTGATTGTTTGTTTAATGCCCAGATCCGGCGCCCGTCAATCACGCTCTTGATCGGGCGTGTCGGGTTTCGACGCGTCGGAGGTGGCCTTGGTGGCGCCCGTGACGTTGCGGCCTTCGCGGCGGTCGCGCAGCGCGATGTACAGGATGACGGCGACGACGATCACCGCAGGCAGGAATGCCGGCGCCGCCAACAGCAGGTAGTGGTGCGCCAGGTATTCGACGTGCGGGGTCACCATGGTCGTATACCCAGGGATAGGCGGAGTTCTTCGGCCGTTACCCTACTTTGAACACCTTTTCATTCCGGCTGCCACCACCACGGGGCAGATGTGTCCCCACGCGCGGACACGAGAAAGAGGCAAGGGAGTACCTGGTGACCCAAGCGGCAACCCGACCGACGGCCGAAACCGGCAACGGCGAGGACATCCTGGCGGTGGCCCGGCAGCAGGTGCTGGAGGACGGCCAGGGCCTGAGCCGCGACCAGGTCCTGCAGGTGCTGCGGCTGCCCGACGACCGGCTCGACGAACTGCTGGCGCTGGCCCACGAGGTGCGGATGCGCTGGTGTGGCCCCGAGGTCGAGGTCGAGGGCATCATCAGCCTCAAGACCGGCGGCTGCCCCGAAGACTGTCACTTCTGCGCGCAGTCCGGCCTGTTCGAATCGCCGGTGCGCAGCGCCCGGCTCGACATCCCCAGCCTGGTCGAGGCGGCCAAGCAGACCGCGAAGTCCGGCGCCACCGAGTTCTGCATCGTGGCCGCGGTTCGCGGTCCCGACGAGCGGTTGATGGCCCAGGTCGCGGCGGGCATCGAGGCGATCCGCAACGAGGTCGAGATCAACATCGCCTGCTCGCTGGGCATGCTGACCGCCGAGCAGGTGGAGCAGCTGGCGGCCATGGGTGTGCACCGCTACAACCACAACCTCGAGACCGCGCGCTCGTACTTCACCAACGTCGTGACCACCCACTCCTGGGAGGAGCGCTGGGAGACGCTGTCGATGGTGCGCGACGCCGGCATGGAGGTGTGCTGCGGCGGGATCCTGGGCATGGGCGAATCCCTTGAGCAGCGCGCCGAATTCGCCGCCGAACTCGCCGAACTCGGACCCGACGAGGTCCCGCTGAACTTCTTCAACCCCCGGCCGGGCACGCCGTTCGGCGACCTGGAGGTGCTGCCGGCCAGCGAGGCGTTGAAGTCCGTCGGCGCGTTCCGGCTGGCGCTGCCGCGCGTCATGCTGCGTTTCGCGGGCGGCCGCGAGATCACCCTGGGCGACCTCGGCGCCAAGAAGGGCATGCTGGGCGGCATCAACGCCGTGATCGTCGGCAACTACCTGACCACGCTGGGCCGTCCGGCCGAATCCGACCTGGAATTGCTCGGCGACCTGCAGATGCCCCTCAAGGGGCTCAACGCCAGTTTGTAAGCGACTCGCCGCGGCTAGGGTTGGACACTTGTGGTTGGCGATCTGGGTGCTGCGGTCAGCGCCGGCGTCTACAACGTCTACACCGGCGAGTTAGGGGGCACCGCCGTGCCGACAGCGGCTCAGCTGGGCCTCGAGCCGCCCCGGTTCTGCGCGGCGTGCGGGCGCCGGATGGTGGTGCAGGTCCGCCCCGACGGGTGGCGGGCGCGCTGCTCGCGCCACGGTGAGGTCGACTCCGCCGACCTGGAGGCGCAACGGTGAGCGAGCAGGCCAACCCGGACGCCCCGGCCCCGCCCGTCGCCGTAACCCGCCGGGCGCGGGTGCGCGCGCTCGTGCTCGTCGCGGCTGGCTCGGCGGTGACCGGTCTGCTGATCGGCGCGCTGTGGGCGTGGATCGCGCCGCCGATCCGCGCCGTGGTGGCGCTCACCCGCTCCGGCGAGCGGGTGCATGACTATCTGGGCAACGAGTCCGAGCATTTCTTCGTCGCCCCCGCCCTGATGCTGGGCCTGTTGACCGTGCTGGCGGTGGTCGCGTCCGTGTGGGCGTGGCAATGGCAACAGCACCGCGGCCCGGGAATGGTCGTCGCCCTGTCGGTCGGCATGCTGACCGCCGCCGCCGCGGCCGCCGCGGTCGGGGCGGGGCTGGTGCGGCTCGCCTACGGCGCCTTGGACTTCGACGCGGTGCCGCTGAGCAAGAGCCCGTCCGTCGCCTACGTCACCCAGGCGCCGCCGGTGTTCTTCTCCGACCGTCCCCTGCAGATCGCGGTCAGCCTGATGTGGCCGGTGGGCGTCGCCGCGCTGGTGTACGCCGTGCGGGTGGCCGCGGACGCCCGTGACGACCTGGGGGCGCTGCCCCCGGAGCGCCGGGCCTCCGCCGCGCTGCCCGTGGGAGGGGGCGGCGCGGCGGAAGCGGCCGTGTCATAGCGGACGGCGGCGAATCCTGCGGCCCGTGACCACCTTGGCCGCGATCTTGAACAGCCTGGCCATGCCGATGTAGGTCATCGGGTTGAACATCGTCGGCCAGGTGGTTCGCACCAGGTGCTCGGTCAGCGGGCGACCCTCGAAGCGGTCCGTCAGCCAGCGCAAGGTCATCGGCGCCGACAGCGGGTGCAGCATCATGTGTTCGTTGAACGCGTCGCGGTGGTAGGTGACCCGCGCACCGCCCGCCGAATAGGCGTCGGCCAGCACGTCGATGTCGTGGACGTCGATCAGGTAGTCGTGCACGGCCTGCACGATCAGCACCGGTGGCGTCGGGACCGCGGCGCCCAGCTTGATGTGGTCGAAGACGTACGAGACTTCCGGGGTGGACAGGATCTTCTCGAGCGGCTCGTCGAGATAGTCGCCCATGTTCTTGCCGGCCATGCGGACGACGGCTCCGACGGTCGTCATCTTCTCCAGCGAGTCGAGCAGGGCGCGCCCCTCCTCGTTGGCGTGCTCCTTGATCACCCGGTCCAGATCGGGATAGATGTGCGCGAGCGCGGCCACCACCAGCGCGGGCAAGCCCGACAGGAAGCTGCCGTTGAGCCGCCGGAAGGTGTTGCCCAGGTCCCCGACGGGCGAGCCGAGCACCGCGCCCACGATGTCGAGTTCCGGCGCGTATTCGGCGCACACCTCGGCGGCCCACGCGCTGGCCAGGCCGCCCCCGGAGTACCCCCACAGCCCGATCGGGGCCGACTTGGACAGCCCGAGCCGCTCCGAGCCCAGCGCGGCCCGGATGCCGTCCAGGACCCGGTAGCCGGGCTCATACGGCGCCCCCCACAAGCCGCGCAGGCCTTCGTGGTCGGGCACGGAGACGGCCCAGCCCTCGGCGACGGCGGCGGCGATCAGGAAGAGCTCGAACTGGCCGATCGCCCCGAACGCCTTCGCCCGGCGGCGCAGCGCATAGGACGGGAAGCAGCGCGACGACACGGCGTCGATCGCGCACTGGTACGACAGCACCGGGCAGGGGGCGAGGTCGGTCGGGACGATCACCGTCGTCGCGGTCGCCTCCGGCTGACCGTGCATGTCCATGGTCCGGTAGAGCAGCTGGACGGCCTTGATGGGCTGCGGGATCAG
Source organism: Mycobacterium intracellulare ATCC 13950 (assembly GCF_000277125.1). Lineage (NCBI taxonomy): Bacteria > Bacillati > Actinomycetota > Actinomycetes > Mycobacteriales > Mycobacteriaceae > Mycobacterium > Mycobacterium intracellulare. The sequence continues at coordinate 3,217,201 of NC_016946.1, read as the reverse complement.
GCCGAGGAAGGCCAACTCGACGTCGCGCGAGCGCAGCACCGTCCCGGGCTCGGCGTGCTGGAATCCCAGCGGCGGCTGGTAGAACGGGTCGTCCGAGGGCAGCAGCGGACGCACCTTGGGCTGCAGTTCCTCGTGGGGCGGCCGGGCGATCCATTCCGCGCCATGCGTGCCTGCCAGGTTGCCGAGCTCAGCCATTGAGGCTCCCTTCGTGGCCACCCGGCATTCTCGCGTACGAACGGCAGGTAACCAAAACGTCATCGCCGCGCTGTGAGCGACTTCTCGTCACCTGCGGGCGGGCCAGACACGTCACGGGTGCCGACCGGATGGCGCGTCGCTACAACGACGCGTTCGGGTAAGCCTAGCCGGGGACCCCGGGCGGCCTGAGCGCGGCGAATTCGTCGGTGACCCGCAACGCGGCGTCGGTGAACCGGTACAGCGCGGCCGGGCGCCCGCCGCTGCGGCCGGATTGCGCGATGGTGCCGGTCGCGGTGATGACGCCGCGCCGCGCCAGCACCCGCTGCAGGTTCGTCGCGTCGACCTGATACCCCAGCGCCGCTCCGTAGATGTCGCGCAGCGTGGAGAGCGCGAATTCCCTTGGCGCCAAAGCGAACCCGATGTTGGTGTAGGACAGTTTGGCGTTCAGCCGGGTGCGGGCGTGATCCACCATCGGGGCGTGGTCGAAGGCCATCGGTGGCAGGCGGTTCACCGGGTGCCAGCGGGTGTCCGGCGGGAGCTCGGGGCTGGCGGGGGAGGGCACCAGGCCCAGGAAGGTGGACGCGATCACCCGGGCGCCCGGCACCCGGTGCGGGTCGGAGAACACCGCGAGCTGTTCCAGATGCGCCAGTTCCTTGAGGTCGACCTTCTCGGCGAGCTGGCGGCGCACCGAGGTGATCATGTCCTCGTCGTTGCGGACCTGCCCGCCCGGCAGCGACCACGCGCCGCGTTGCGGGTCCTTGGCGCGCTGCCATAACAGCACGTTCAGCTGCGGTTTCGCCGTCGGTCGCCCCTTGGCAACCCCGTCGGTGACTTCGCGAACCTGGAACACGACCGCGAGCACTTCGTGGGCGGTGCTACGATGGGCCATGTTTTCGATTATAAGTCGAAAACCTCCTGGCTGAAAGGAGCCCCCATGACGGTGATCAATCGCATGGACACGCTCGCCGAAGACATGGTTGCCGACATCACGAATTCGCCCACCGGCTACGCCGGCGTGGTCGCCGATGCGCAGTGGGCCGCCGAGATTCGCCGACTGGCTAAGTTGCGCGGCGCCACCGTGCTCGCGCACAACTACCAGCTGCCCGAGATCCAGGACGTCGCCGACCACGTGGGCGACTCGCTGGCTCTGTCGCGGATCGCCGCCGAGGCGGCCGAGGACACCATCGTGTTCTGCGGCGTGCACTTCATGGCCGAGACGGCCAAGATGCTCAGCCCCGACAAGACGGTGCTCATCCCTGATCAGCGCGCCGGCTGCTCGCTGGCCGATTCGATCACCGCCGACGAGTTACGCGCGTGGAAGGACGAGCACCCCGGCGCGGTCGTCGTCTCCTACGTCAACACGACGGCGGCGGTCAAGGCGCTCACCGACATCTGCTGCACATCGTCCAACGCGGTCGACGTGGTCGAGTCCATCGACCCCGACCGCGAGGTGCTGTTCTGCCCGGATCAGTTCCTCGGCGCCCACGTGCGCCGGGTCACCGGCCGCAAGAATTTGCACGTGTGGGCCGGCGAATGCCACGTGCACGCGGGGATCAACGGCGACGAACTGGGCGACCAGGCCCGCGCGAATCCCGACGCCGAGCTGTTCGTGCACCCCGAATGTGGTTGTGCCACATCGGCCCTCTACCTCGCCGGCGAAGGCGCGTTCCCCCCGGACCGGGTGAAGATCTTGTCCACCGGCGGCATGCTCGACGCCGCGACCCAGACCAACGCGCGAAAAGTGTTGGTGGCCACCGAGGTCGGCATGCTCTATCAGCTGCGGCGGGCCGCGCCGCAGGTCGACTTCCGCGCCGTCAACGACCGCGCCTCCTGCAAGTTCATGAAGATGATCACCCCGGCGGCCCTGCTGCGCTGCCTCGTCGAGGGGGCCGACGAAGTCGACGTCGACCCCGACATCGCGGCCGCCGGCCGGCGCAGCGTGCAGCGCATGATCGAGATCGGGCAGCCGGGCGGTGGCGAATGACCGCCCGTCCCCAGTGGACTGACAGCGCCGACGTCGTCGTGATCGGCACCGGTGTCGCGGGATTGGCCGCCGCGCTGGCCGCCCACCGCGCCGGGCGCCGCGTCGTCGTGCTGAGCAAGGCCGATCAGGCGCGCGGCGCGACGGCGACCCACTACGCGCAGGGCGGCATCGCGGTCGTCCTGCCCGACAACGACGACTCGGTCGAGGCGCACGTCGCCGACACCGTGGTCGCCGGGGCGGGCCTGTGCGATCCGCAGGCGGTCTACTCGATCGTCGCCGACGGGTACGCGGCCGTGACCGAATTGGTCGGCGACGGAGCACGATTCGACGAATCCGCGCCCGGCCAGTGGGCGCTGACGCGCGAAGGCGGGCACTCGCGGCGGCGCATCGTGCATGCCGGGGGTGACGCCACCGGCGCCGAGGTGCAGCGCGCACTCGACCACGCCGCGCGCACGCTGGACATCCGCACCGGGCACGTGGCCCTGCGCGTGCTGCACGACGGCGCGGCCGTGACCGGCGTCCTGGTGGGCAACCCGCAGGGATACGGAATCATCGGCGCGCCCTCGGTGATCATTGCCAGCGGCGGGCTCGGGCATCTGTACGGCGCGACCACCAACCCGGAGGGATCCACCGGCGACGGAATCGCGTTGGGCCTGTGGGCCGGCGTCGCGGTCAGCGATCTCGAGTTCATCCAGTTCCACCCCACGATGCTCTTCGCGCCCGGGGCCGCCGGCGGGCGGCGCCCGCTGGTCACCGAGGCCATCCGCGGCGAGGGCGCCAGACTGATTGACCGGCAAGGGGATTCGGTAACCGCCGGTGTTCATCCGATGGGCGACCTGGCCCCCCGCGATGTCGTCGCCGCGGCCATCGACGCGCGGATGAAGGCCACCGGTGACCCGTGCGTCTTCCTCGACGCCCGCCACATCGGGGACTTCGCAAACCGGTTCCCGACGGTGACGGCCGCCTGCCGGGCCGCCGGCGTCGACCCCGTCCGTCAACCCATTCCCGTTGTGCCCGGGGCGCATTACAGCTGCGGGGGCATCGTCACCGACGTGTGCGGCCAAACCGAGCTGCCCGGGTTGTTCGCCGCCGGTGAGGTCGCCCGTACCGGCCTGCACGGCGCCAACCGGTTGGCGTCCAACAGCCTGTTGGAAGGTTTGGTGGTGGGCGGCCGCGCCGGCAGGGCGGCGGCCGCGCACGCCGCGGCGGCCGGGCCCGCCCGGGCGGTCGCACCCGAGCCCGTCGCGCACACCGCGCCCGAGCGCGCCGAGCTGCAGCGCGCGATGAGCCGCGACGCGTCGGTGGTGCGCGACGCCGCCGGGCTGACCCGGTTGTCCACCACGCTGTCGCGGGCCAAGGTGCGCGCCGTCGCGGGTCGTCGCGACTTCGAGGACGTCGCGCTGGCCGTCACCGCCCGCGCGGTGACGGCCGCGGCCCTGGCCCGCACCGAAACCCGGGGCTGCCACCACCGCGAGGAACACCCGCAGACCGTGGCCGAGCAGGCGCGCAGCAACGTGCTGCGACTGGCCGACGACCAGAACTCGGTGCTGGTGGAGGCCTTGGCGGCGGTCGTATGACCTCGATGTCCGACTGCGAACTCACCGCCGCGCGCGAAACCATCCGGCGCGGCCTGGTCGAGGACCTGCGCTACGGGCCCGACGTCACCACGCTGGCGACGGTGCCCGCCGACGCGGTGGCCACCGCGTCCATGGTGCCCCGGCAGCCCGGCGTGATCGCCGGCATCGACATCGCGCTGCTGGTGCTCGACGAGGTGCTCGGCGCCCGCGGCTACCAGGTCGTCGACCGCGTCGAGGACGGCGCCCAGCTGCAGGCGGGCCAGCCCGTGCTGACGGTGCGGGCCGAAACCCGCGGCCTGCTGACCGCCGAGCGGACCATGCTGAACCTCATCTGCCACCTGTCGGGGATCGCCACCACCACCGCGCACTGGGTGGCCGCCGTGGACGGCACCAAGGCCAAGGTCCGTGACACCCGCAAAACCCTGCCGGGCCTGCGGGTGTTGCAGAAATATGCGGTGCGCGTCGGCGGGGGCGTCAACCACCGCCTCGGGCTCGGCGATGCCGCGCTGATCAAGGACAACCACGTGGTGGCGGCGGGCTCGGTGGTCGAGGCGCTGCGCGCGGTCCGCGACGCGGCGCCGGACGTGCCGTGTGAGGTGGAAGTGGATTCACTCGAGCAGCTCGACGAGGTGCTGCCCGAAAAGCCCGAGCTGATCTTGCTGGACAACTTCCCGGTGTGGCAGACGCAGATGGCGGTGCAACGCCGGGATGCGCGCGCGCCGGCCGTCCTGCTCGAGTCCTCCGGCGGCCTCAGCCTGGAAAACGCCGCCGCCTACGCCGCGACCGGCGTGGACTATCTGGCCGTCGGCGCGCTGACGCATTCGGTGCGGGTGCTCGACATCGGCCTCGATATGTAGCGCGGCCGCATCGGGTGTGAAACCTGGGCGTTGAGTCTGAATCGTCGGCGCGATTCTTCGGCGTGTCGGCGCCGTGGCCGCACACTGAAAGCCACTGGCGCACACTCAAAGTCGGCGCGCCCCGGTCTCAGACGATGTCGGCGACGAAAACCCCGATCCGGCGCAGCTGCATGCGCGCCAACGCGGGCAGCCCGTCGCCGTCGGAGCCGGCGGGCAGGATCCGCGGGTTGATGAGGTGCAGCACGCGGTTGCGGCTCAACTCCACGTCCGCCTCGCCCGCGGCCAGCACGTTCTTCACCCAGTTCGTCTTGCCGTGGCCCAGCGCGATGGCCAAGGTGTTGCCCTTGCGGTACGTGGTCACGATGGTCTCGTAGGGCTTGCCGGAGGTACGGCCACGGTGCTTGATCGTCGCGGTGCCGGGCAGGTAGCGCACGATCGGCTTGACCGCCGGGTTGAAGTACTTGATCTGGAAGCGCTCGAACCAGGGCGGGAAGACCATCGGGACGCCGGGGGCGTTGTTGGGGTGATCCTTGGCGGACATGGCGGCTCCCTGGGTCGGCTCTATCGTCTCAGCGTCATTTCAGCGCGGGGCATGGCCTCTTCACCGGCACACTACCGGTCGGATATCGATTTGAGTTCCTCTGGGACAATGGACACCGTGAGCACCATCCGACCGTCGCCGATGGCCCGTATCGACCTGCGGGGCGCGGAATTGACGGCTGCCCGTTTGCGGGCGGCGCTGCCGCGTGGCGGTGCCGACGTGGAGGCGGTGCTGCCCAAGGTGCGCCCGATCGTGCAGGCCGTCGCGGAGCGCGGCGCCGAGGCCGCCCTCGAATTCGGGGAGTCCTTCGACGGGGTGCGGCCCCCGGCCGTCCGGGTGCCCGCGGAGGCGCTCGAGAAAGCCCTCGCCGAACTCGACGCGGCGGTCGCCGAGGCCCTGCGCGTGATGATCGAGCGCACCCGCGCGGTGCACGCCGACCAGCGCCGCACCGACGTGACGACGACGCTCGGCCCGGGCGCGACGGTCACCGAGCGGTGGGTACCGGTCGAGCGGGTGGGCCTCTACGTGCCCGGCGGCAACGCCGTCTACCCGTCCAGCGTCGTGATGAACGTGGTGCCGGCGCAGGCCGCCGGCGTCGCCTCGCTGGTGGTGGCCAGCCCGCCGCAGGCCCAGTTCGGCGGCCTGCCGCACCCGACCATCCTGGCCGCGGCCCGGCTGCTGGGCGTCGACGAGGTGTGGGCCGTCGGCGGCGCGCAGGCCGTCGCGCTGCTGGCCTACGGCGGCACCGATACCGGGGCCGAATGGCCCGGCTTCTCCTCGGATCGCGCACGATCCGCATCGTCGCCGGGGGCAGACGCCGAGTTGGCGCCCGTCGACATGATCACCGGGCCGGGCAACATCTACGTCACCGCCGCCAAGCGGCTGTGCCGTTCGCGGGTCGGCATCGACGCCGAGGCCGGGCCGACGGAGATCGCGATCCTGGCCGATAACACCGCCGACCCCGCGCACGTGGCCGCCGACATGATCAGCCAGGCCGAACACGACGAAATGGCCGGGAGCGTGCTGGTGACCCCCAGCGAGGACCTGGCCGCGGCCACCGACAAGGAACTGGCCGCCCAGTTGCGGACGACCGTGCACCGCGAGCGGGTGACCGCCGCCCTGGGCGGGCGCCAGTCGGCGATCATCCTCGTCGACGACGTGGACGCCGGCGTCAAGGTCGTCAACGCCTACGCCGCCGAACACCTGGAGATCCAGACCGCCGACGCGGCGAGCGTGGCCGGGCGAATACGCGCGGCGGGAGCCATTTTCGTCGGCCCGTATGCGCCGGTGAGCCTCGGCGACTACTGCGCCGGATCCAATCACGTCCTGCCGACCGCCGGCTGCGCGCGGCATTCCAGCGGCCTGTCCGTGCAGACCTTCCTGCGCGGCATCCACGTCGTCGACTACACCGAGGCGGCGCTCAAAGACGTGTCCGGGCACGTGATCACGCTCGCCGAGGCCGAGGACCTGCCGGCGCACGGCGAGGCGGTACGGCGGAGGTTCGAGCGATGACCGGGCCGCGGCAACCGACACTGGACGACCTGCCGCTGCGCGACGACCTGCGTGGCAAGTCGCCCTATGGCGCACCGCAATTGGCGGTCCCGGTGCGGCTGAACACCAACGAGAACCCGCACCCGCCCAGCAAGGCGCTGGTGGACGACGTGGTGCGCTCGGTCGCCGACGCCGCCGCCGACCTGCACCGCTACCCCGACCGCGACGCGGTCGCCCTGCGGACCGATCTGGCCGAATACCTCAGCGCCCAGACCGGCGTTGCACTCGGGGTCGAAAACCTCTGGGCGGCAAACGGTTCCAACGAGATCCTGCAGCAACTGCTGCAGGCGTTCGGCGGCCCGGGGCGCACGGCGATCGGGTTCGTTCCCTCCTACTCGATGCACCCGATCATCTCCGACGGCACCCGCACCGAATGGTTGCAGGCCGCCCGGGCCGACGACTTCAGCCTGGACGTCGAGGCCGCCGTCGCCGCCATCACCGACCGCCAACCCGACGTGGTGTTCGTCGCCAGCCCGAACAACCCGTCCGGGCAGAGTGTTTCGCTGCCGGATCTGCGGCGGCTGCTCGACGTGGTGCCCGGCATCCTGATCGTCGACGAGGCCTACGGCGAATTCTCGTCGGAGCCCAGCGCGGTGGCGCTGGTGGGGGAGTATCCGACCAAGCTCATCGTCTCGCGCACCATGAGCAAGGCGTTCGCCTTCGCCGGGGGACGGCTCGGCTATCTGATCGCCACGCCGGCGGTGATCGACGCGATGCTGCTGGTGCGGCTGCCGTATCACCTGTCGTCGGTCACCCAAGCCGCCGCGCGCGCCGCGCTGCGGCACGCCGACGACACGCTGGGCAGCGTCGCGGCGCTCATCGCCGAGCGCGAACGCGTGGGGGCGGCGTTGACCCGCCTGGGTTTTCGGGTGATCCCCAGCGACGCCAACTTCGTGCTGTTCGGGGAGTTCGCCGACGCGCCGGCCACCTGGCAGCGCTATCTGGATGCCGGCGTCCTGATCCGCGACGTCGGAATCCCCGGCTATCTACGGGTCACCACCGGCCTGGTCGAGGAGAACGACGCCTTCCTGCGGGCCAGCGCCCAGATCGCCGCCACCGAGCCGGCCCCCGTCAACGTAGGAGCGCCATGACCGCCGTCAACACCGAAAAAGCCGCCCGCCGTGCGCGCGTCGAGCGCCGCACCAAGGAATCCGACATCGTCATCGAGCTCGACCTCGACGGCACCGGCCAGGTCGACGTCGACACCGGGGTGCCGTTCTACGACCACATGCTCACCGCGCTGGGCAGTCACGCCAGCTTCGACCTGACGGTGCGCACCAAGGGTGACGTCGAGATCGAGGGCCATCACACCATCGAGGACACCGCCATCGCGCTGGGGCAGGCGCTCGGCCAGGCCCTGGGCGACAAGAGGGGCATCCGCCGGTTCGGGGACGCCTTCATCCCGATGGACGAGACGCTGGCCCACGCGGCGGTCGACGTGTCCGGCCGGCCCTACTGTGTGCACAGCGGGGAGCCGGATCACCTGCAGCACACCACGATCGCCGGCAATTCGGTGCCCTATCACACCGTCATCAACCGGCACGTGTTCGAGTCGCTCGCCATGAACGCGCGGATCGCGCTGCACGTCCGCGTTCTGTATGGGCGCGACCCGCACCACATCACCGAGGCCGAGTACAAGGCCGTGGCCCGCGCGCTGCGCCAGGCGGTCGAGCCCGACCCCCGGGTGTCGGGCGTGCCGTCCACCAAAGGTGTTCTGTGACAAAGAAATCGGTTGTTGTCCTCGATTACGGCTCGGGCAACCTGCGGTCGGCTCAGCGCGCCCTCGAGCGGGTCGGTGCGTCGGTCGAGGTGACCGCCGACGCCGGAGCCGCGGCCGCGGCCGACGGGCTGGTGGTGCCCGGCGTCGGCGCGTACGAGGCCTGCATGACGGGGCTGCGCACGATCAACGGCGACCGCATCATCGCCGATCGGGTCGCGGCCGGGCGTCCGGTGCTGGGCGTGTGCGTCGGGATGCAGATCCTGTTCGCCCGCGGCGTCGAGTTCAGCGTGGAGACCGAAGGGTGCGGGCAGTGGCCGGGATACGTGACGCGGCTGCAGGCGCCGGTGATCCCGCACATGGGTTGGAACGTCGTCGATTCCGGGCCCGGCAGCGTCCTGTTCAAGGGGCTCGACGCGGACACCCGGTTCTACTTCGTGCACTCCTACGCCGCCCAGCAGTGGGAGGGATCGCCCGATGCGGTGCTGACCTGGGCCACCCACGAGGGGCCTTTCCTGGCCGCGGTCGAGGAAGGGCCGTTGTCGGCCACCCAGTTTCACCCGGAGAAAAGCGGAGATGCCGGCGCGGCCGTCTTGAGCAACTGGGTTCAGGCACTGTGATGGCTTCCGCGAAACTGTATTCCACGACACAAACGCCGAGGGGACCCGTAGCCAGTTGCAGTCTCGGCGTGAAGGAGAAAGCGTGTTGATCTTGTTGCCCGCGGTCGACGTGGTCGACGGCCGCGCCGTGCGTCTGGTGCAGGGCAAGGCGGGCAGTGAAACCGAATACGGCTCGGCGCTCGACGCCGCGCTGACTTGGCAACGCGACGGCGCCGAATGGATCCATCTGGTCGATCTGGACGCGGCGTTCGGGCGCGGCTCCAACCGTGAACTGCTCGCCGAGGTGGTCGGCAAGCTCGACGTGCAGGTGGAGCTCTCCGGGGGGATCCGCGACGACGACTCGCTGGCGGCGGCGTTGGCCACCGGCTGCGCCCGGGTCAACCTGGGCACGGCGGCGCTGGAGAACCCGCAGTGGTGCGCGCGGGCGATCGGCGAGCACGGGGACAAGGTCGCCGTGGGGCTCGACGTCCAGATCGACAAAACCCATCCGGGCGGCACCCACCGGCTGCGGGGACGCGGCTGGGAGACCGATGGCGGTGACCTGTGGGAGGTGCTGGAACGCCTTGACCGCGAAGGGTGTTCGCGGTTCGTGGTCACCGACGTCACCAAGGACGGCACGCTGGGCGGCCCCAACCTGGAGCTGCTGGCGGCCGTCGCCGACCGCACCGACGTCCCGGTGATCGCGTCGGGCGGGGTGTCCAGCCTGGACGACCTGCGCGCCATCGCCACCCTGACCGGCCGCGGCGTCGAGGGCGCCATCGTCGGCAAGGCCCTCTACGCCGGGCGATTCACGCTGCCGCAGGCGCTGGCCGCGGTCGGAGAGTAACAGCGGCATGGACTTGGACGCGTTGGTCGAGACGGCATCGGCAATCCTCGACGACGCCACCGAACCCTTCCTCGCCGGTCACCGAGCCGACTCCGCGGTGCGCAAGAAGGGCAACGACTTCGCCACCGACGTGGACCTCGCGATCGAGCGTCAGGTGGTCGCCGCGCTGACCGAAGCGACCGGAATCGGCGTCCACGGCGAGGAATTCGGCGGGTCGGCCGTCGATTCACCCTGGGTGTGGGTGCTCGACCCCGTCGACGGCACCTTCAACTATGCGGCCGGGTCACCGATGGCCGGGATCCTGCTCGGGCTGCTGCACCACGGCGACCCGGTGGCCGGGCTGACCTGGTTGCCGTTCATGGACCAGCGCTACACCGCGGTGTCGGGTGGACCGTTGCGCAAGAACGGGATCCCGCAGCCGCCACTGGCGGCCATCGACCTGTCCGACGCCCTCGTCGGCGCGGGATCGTTCAGCGCGGACGCCCGGGGCCGGTTCCCGGGCCGCTACCGGATCGCGGTGCTGGAGAATCTCAGCCGGGTCTCGTCGCGGTTGCGCATGCACGGTTCCACCGGCCTCGACCTCGCCTACGTTGCCGACGGAATCCTGGGCGCGGCAATCAGTTTCGGCGGCCACGTGTGGGACCACGCCGCCGGGGTCGCGTTGGTGCGGGCCGCCGGCGGTGTCGTCACCGACCTGGCCGGCGAGCCCTGGAGCCCCGCGTCGGATTCCGCGCTGGCGGCGGGCCCCGCCGCGCACGCCGAGATCCTCGACCTTTTGCGCAGCACCGGCCGACCGGAGGACTACTGACATGCACGCCAACCACAGCGGCCTCGCGGTCCGGGTGATCCCGTGCCTGGACGTCGACGGCGGGCGCGTGGTCAAGGGGGTCAACTTCGAAAACCTCCGGGACGCAGGCGATCCCGTGGAACTCGCGGCCGCCTATGACGCCGAGGGCGCCGACGAGCTCACCTTTCTCGACGTGACCGCGTCGTCGTCGGGAAGAACCACGATGCTGGACGTGGTGCGGCGCACGGCCGAGCAGGTCTTCATCCCGCTGACCGTCGGCGGCGGGGTGCGCACCGTGGCCGACGTCGACGTGTTGTTGCGTGCCGGGGCGGACAAGGTCTCGATCAACACCGCCGCGATCGCCCGGCCCGAGCTGCTGGCCGAGATGGCGCGGCAGTTCGGATCCCAATGCATCGTGCTCTCCGTCGATGCGCGCACGGTGCCGCCGGGCTCGGTGCCCACCCCGTCGGGCTGGGAGGTCACCACCCACGGCGGGCGCCGCGGTACCGGGCTCGACGCCGTCGAATGGGCTTCCCGCGGAGCCGATTTGGGGGTGGGGGAGATCCTGCTGAACTCGATGGACGCCGACGGCACCAAGGCAGGGTTCGACCTCGAGATGCTGCAGGCGGTGCGCTCGGCGGTCACCGTGCCCGTCATCGCCAGCGGCGGCGCCGGGGCGGCGGAGCACTTCGCACCCGCGATCGCGGCCGGCGCCGATGCGGTGTTGGCGGCCAGCGTGTTCCACTTCCGGGAGCTGACCATCGGGCAGGTGAAGGCGGCCATGGCCAAAGAGGGGATCACCGTTCGATGACGCTCGACCCGCGGATCGCCGCGCGCCTGAAGCGCAACGCCGACGGCCTGATCGCCGCCGTCGTGCAGGAGCGCGGGAGCGGCGACGTGCTGATGGTCGCGTGGATGGACGACGCGGCCCTGGCCCGCACCCTGGAAACCCGTGAGGCGACGTACTATTCGCGGTCGCGGCGCGAACAGTGGGTGAAGGGCGCGACCTCTGGCCACACCCAATACGTCCACTCGGTGCGATTGGACTGCGACGGGGACACCGTGCTGTTGACCGTCGACCAGGTCGGCGGCGCCTGCCACACCGGCGATCACAGCTGCTTCGACGCCGACGCGTTGCTGCAACCGGAGCGCTAGCGCGTGGCCCGCGTCACTTTCGGCGGGCGCGGGCGCATGACTTCGACAAGAATGGCGGGCAATGTCGAAATGGGTGTCCCGGGACGTCTTGTCCTGGAACGTGGTGGTTCCGGTGCTTGCCGTCGTCGTGCTGGCAGTGATCTGGGGCGAGAAGCTGGGACCGGTGCTGGTCGCGGTGGCCGCGCTGTTTCTCGTCGGTGCCGTGGTCGCCGCGGTGCATCACGCGGAGGTGGTCGCGCACCGAGTCGGCGAGCCGTTCGGGTCGCTGATCCTCGCGGCCGCGGTCACCATCATCGAAGTGGCCCTTATCGTCGCCCTGATGACCTCCGGCGGCAACGAGGCCGCGACGCTGGCCAGGGACACCGCGTTCGCCGCGCTGATGATCACCACCAACGGGATCGCCGGTTTGTCGCTGCTGCTCGGGTCGCGGCGCTACGGCGTGACGCTGTTCAACGCGGAGGGCGCCGGGGCCGCGCTGGCCACGGTCACCACGGTGGCCACGCTGAGCCTGGTCCTGCCGGCCTTCACCACCGGGCATCCGGGCAAGGAGTTCACCTCGAGCCAGCTCGCCTTCGCCGCGATCGCCACGCTCTTGGTGTACCTGCTGTTCGTGTTCACCCAGACCGTGCGGCACCGCGACTTCTTCCTGCCGATCGCGCAGCGGGGCCAAAAGCGCGTGTTCGAGGACGAGAGCCACGCGGATCCGCCCAGCAGGCGGCAGGCGCTGAGCAGCCTGGTGCTGCTGCTCTGCGCCCTGGTGGCGGTGGTCGGCCTGGCCGAGGAGGAGTCGCCGGCCGTGGAACACGCTGTCATGGTGGCGGGTCTGCCGCAGTCGTTCGTGGGTGTGATCATCGCGGCGCTGGTGCTGCTGCCCGAGACGCTCGCGGCCGCCCGGTCGGCGCGAAAGGGCCGCATCCAGATCAGCCTGAACCTGGCGTACGGCTCGGCGATGGCCAGCATCGGGCTCACCATCCCGACGATCGCGCTGACGTCGATCTGGCTCAAAGGGCCGCTGGTGCTCGGCCTCGGCCCCATCCAGCTGGTGCTGCTCGCGCTGACCGTGGTGATCAGCATGCTGACCGTGGTACCCGGGCGGGCCACCCGGCTGCAGGGCGAGGTGCATCTGGTGCTGCTGGCCGCCTACGTCTTCCTGGCGATCAGCCCCTGAGGGCCGCCGCTAGGACCGGGCGCGCAGCGTCGCCAGCGCCTTGTCGGCGTGGGTGTCCATGTTGAACTCGCTGGAGATCACGTCGAGCACCGTGCGGTCGGTGTCGATGACGAACGTGGTGCGCTTGACCGGCATCAGCTTGCCCAGCAGGCCGCGCTTGACGCCGAATTGGGCGGCGACGGTGCCGTCGGTGTCCGACAGCAGCGGGTAGTCGAACTTCCGCAGGTCGGCGAACTTGGCCTGCTTGTCCACCGGGTCGGCGCTGATCCCCACCCGGTTGGCCCCGACCGCGGCGAATTCGGCGGCCAGGTCGCGGAAATGGCACGCTTCCTTGGTGCAGCCGGGCGTCATCGCCGCGGGGTAGAAGAACAGCACGACGGGCCCGCTGGACAGCAATTCGCTGAGCTTGCGCGGCGTGCCCGTCTGGTCGGGCAGTTCGAAGTCGGCGACGGTCTCACCAGGTTTCATGGCGGACACGCTACGCGCGCGAGCCGTCCGCCCGCGTCTGGGAGGATGGGTCGGTGCACGCCCACCTCGCCGCGACGACCTCACGAGAGGATTTCCGCCAGCTGGCCGCCGAGCACCGCGTGGTCCCGGTGACCCGCAAGGTGTTGGCCGACAGCGAGACGCCGCTGTCGGCCTACCGCAAACTCGCCGCCAACCGCCCGGGCACCTTTCTGCTGGAGTCGGCCGAGCACGGCCGCTCCTGGTCGCGGTGGTCGTTCATCGGCGCCGGAGCGCCCTCGGCCCTGACCGTGCGCGACGGCGAGGCGATCTGGCTCGGCGTGGTGCCGCAGGACGCGCCCACCGGAGGCGACCCGCTGCGGGCCCTGCGGGCCACCCTCGAGCTGCTGGCCACCGGGCCGCTGGCGGGTCTGCCGCCGCTGTCGGGCGGCATGGTCGGGTTCTTCGCCTACGACCTGGTGCGGCGCCTGGAGCGGCTGCCCGAGCTGGCCGTCGACGACCTGGGCCTGCCGGACATGTTGTTGCTGCTGGCCACCGACGTGGCGGCGGTGGATCACCACGAGGGCACCATCACGCTGATCGCCAACGCCGTGAACTGGAACGGGACCGACGAGCGGGTCGACGAGGCCTACGACGACGCGGTCGCCCGGCTGGACGTGATGACCGCGGCGCTGGGCCAGCCGCTGTCGTCGACCGTCGCCACGTTCGACCGGCCCGAGCCGCGCTACCGCGCGCAGCGCAGCGTCGAGGAGTACGGGAAGATCGTCGACTACCTCGTCGAGCAGATCGCCGCGGGTGAGGCCTTTCAGGTGGTGCCCTCGCAGCGATTCGAAATGGACACCGCCGTCGACCCGATCGACGTGTACCGGATGCTGCGGGTGACCAACCCGAGCCCCTACATGTACCTGCTGCACGTGCCGAATGACGCTGGGGGAACGGACTTTTCGATCGTCGGGTCGAGCCCGGAGGCGCTGGTCACCGTCGCCGACGGCGTCGCGACCACCCATCCGATCGCCGGAACCCGCTGGCGCGGGGACACCGACGAAGAGGATCAGCTGCTGGAAAAGGAGCTGCTGGCCGACGAGAAGGAACGCGCCGAGCATTTGATGCTGGTCGATCTGGGCCGCAACGATCTCGGCCGGGTGTGCGCGCCGGGCACCGTCCGCGTCGAGGACTACAGCCACATCGAACGCTATAGCCACGTCATGCATTTGGTGTCGACGGTGACCGGGCTGCTCGGCGAGGGCCGGACCGCCCTGGACGCGGTCACGGCCTGCTTCCCGGCCGGCACGCTGTCGGGCGCGCCGAAGGTGCGGGCCATGGAGCTGATCGAGGAGGTGGAGAAGACGCGCCGCGGCCTGTACGGCGGCGTGGTCGGCTACCTGGACTTCGCCGGCAACGCCGACTTCGCGATCGCCATCCGCACCGCCCTGATGCGCGCCGGCACCGCCTACGTGCAGTCCGGGGGCGGGGTGGTCGCCGACTCCAACGGCCCCTACGAATACACCGAGGCGACCAACAAGGCGCGCGCGGTGCTCAGCGCGATCGCAGCGGCCGAGACGCTGACCGAGCCGGGGGCCGGCCGCGATGGCTGACGCCTCGGGGCGCCCCCTGAACAGTCCCTGGTTGATCCGCATCGCCCAGGCGACGCTGGTGGTGGCCGCGGGCGCGCTGTGGGCGGCCTCGCGCCTGCCCTGGGTGGTGATCCGGTCGTTCGACGGGCTGGGGCCACCCAAGGAGGTGACGTTGTCCGGCGGGGCGTGGTCGACGGCGCTGCTGCCGTTGGCGATGCTGCTGCTGGCCGCGGCCGTCGCCGCCATCGCCGTGCGGGGCTGGCCGCTGCGCGCGCTGGCGGGGTTGCTGGCGCTGGCCAGCCTGGCGGTCGGTTACCTGGGCGTCAGCCTGTGGGTGCTGCCCGACGTGGCGGTCCGCGGCGCCGAGCTGGCGCACGTCTCGGTGATGTCGCTGGTAGGGAGCGAGCGACGGTACTGGGGCGCCGGGGTCACGGTGGCCGCCGCCGCGTGCGCCCTGATCGCGGCCGTCCTGCTGATGCGGTCCGCGTCGGACTCCGGGTCGGCCCGATCCAGCGCCATCAAGTACACGACGCCGGCGACGCGCCGCTCGATTGCCCGACGCGACGACGCCTCCGGGGCGATGCTGGAGGGGCGACAGACGCCGGAAATGTCGGAGCGGATGATCTGGGACGCGCTTGACGAGGGGCGTGACCCAACCGATGCGCCGAGCGAGTCTGACACCGAGGGTCGGTGACGGGCCGCAAGCCGCGGGCCGCTACCCTTCATTGACGTCGTCGCAATCGGCCGGGGACAACCGAGTGGCCGTGGGATGACAGCGGGGCGACAGGGCGAAGGGAAACGACAGGCATGAGTCCGGCAACCGTGCTTGACTCCATCCTCGAGGGAGTCCGGGCCGACGTTGCCGCGCGCGAAGCCCTCATCAGCCTGTCCGAGATCAAGGCCGCCGCGGCGGCCGCGCCGCCGCCCCGCGACGTGATGGCCGCCCTGCGCGAGCCCGGAATCGGCGTCATCGCCGAAGTCAAGCGCGCCAGCCCGTCGGCGGGTTCCCTGGCGACCATTGCCGATCCGGCCAAACTGGCCAGGGCGTACGAGGACGGCGGCGCGCGCATCATCAGCGTCTTGACCGAGGAGCGCCGCTTTCACGGTTCGCTCGACGATCTCGACGCGGTTCGGGCGGCGGTCTCGATACCGATTTTGCGCAAAGACTTTGTGGTGCAGCCCTATCAGATCCACGAAGCGCGTGCGCACGGCGCCGACATGTTGTTGCTCATCGTCGCCGCGCTGGAGCAGTCGGCGTTGGTGTCGATGCTGGACCGCACCGAATCGCTGGGCATGACGGCACTCGTCGAGGTGCACACCGAAGAGGAGGCCGACCGCGCGCTCAAGGCCGGGGCCAACGTAATCGGCGTCAACGCCCGCGATCTGGCCACGCTGGCGGTGGACCGGGATTGCTTCGCGCGCATCGCTCCCGGGCTGCCCAGCAACGTGATCAGGATCGCCGAATCCGGTGTGCGCGGTACCGCAGACCTGCTGGCGTACGCCGGTGCGGGTGCCGACGCCGTGTTGGTGGGCGAAGGTCTGGTCAAAAGTGGTGACCCGCGCGCCGCGGTCGCCGATCTGGTCACCGCGGGCACCCATCCGTCCTGTCCGAAACCTTCTCGCTAGTCGCTGCGTCACTGAAGAGCCCCTTCGCTGTAACGTTGAACCCCATGAGCCATCCCCGCGTAGAGCCTTGGTGATGGTGGATCTGTCCCGCCCGGACCTTCCGCTTCCGAGCGCAGCCATCGCCGAACCCACCCGCCACGAACCCGATGCGGGTGGCCATTTCGGTGTGTACGGCGGCCGCTACGTCGCCGAGGCGTTGATGGCCGTGATCGAAGAGGTCACCGCGGCCTACGAGAAGGAGCGCGTCAACCAGGATTTCCTGGACACGCTGGACTATCTGCAGGCGCATTACGCGGGGCGGCCGTCACCGCTGTATGAGGCGCCGCGGCTGTCCGAGCAGGCCGGCGCCCGCATCTTCCTCAAGCGAGAAGACCTGAACCACACCGGTTCTCACAAGATCAACAACGTGCTCGGCCAGGCGCTGCTCGCTCAGCGGATGGGCAAGAAGCGGGTGATCGCCGAGACCGGGGCCGGTCAGCACGGCGTGGCGACCGCCACCGCGTGCGCCCTGCTCGGCCTGGAGTGTGTGATCTACATGGGCGCCGTCGACACCGAACGCCAGGCGCTCAACGTGGCCCGGATGCGCTTGCTGGGAGCCACGGTCGTCTCGGTCCAGAGCGGTTCGAGGACGCTCAAGGACGCCATCAATGAAGCGTTCCGGGATTGGGTTACCAATGCCGACAACACCTTCTACTGCTTCGGCACGGCGGCGGGGCCCCATCCCTTTCCCGCCATGGTGCGCGACTTTCAGCGCATCATCGGCCTCGAGGCGCGCGCCCAGATCCAGGCGCAGGCGGGCCGGCTGCCCGACGCGGTGCTGGCCTGCATCGGTGGCGGATCGAACGCCATCGGCATCTTCCACCCGTTCATCGACGATCCCGGCGTGCGGCTGATCGGCTTCGAGGCGGCCGGCGACGGCGTCGAAACCGGAAGGCACGCCGCGACCTTCAGCGGCGGTTCCCCCGGGGCGTTCCAGGGATCGTTCTCCTACCTGCTGCAGGACGAGGACGGGCAGACCATCGAATCCCATTCCATCTCAGCGGGTCTCGACTACCCGGGGGTGGGTCCGGAACACGCGTGGCTGCGCGAGAGCGGACGCGCCGAGTACCGGCCCATCACCGACTCCGAAGCGATGGAGGCATTCCGCACCCTGTGCCGCACCGAGGGGATCATCCCCGCCATCGAATCCGCGCACGCGGTGGCCGGGGCCCTGAAGGTGGCCCCCGAATTGGGGAAGGCCGCGATCATCGTGGTGAACCTGTCCGGGCGTGGAGACAAGGACGTCGAGACGGCCGCGCAGTGGTTCGGGCTGTTGGGATCCAGCGACCGATGACCGTGAAGCAGAGCGAGGCCAGCAGGCTCGGGCCGATCTTCGACGTGTGCCGCGACGACGGTCGCGCCGCGCTGATCGGCTATCTGCCCACCGGGTACCCGGATGTGACGACGTCCGTGCACGCGATGGTCGCCCTGGTCGAATCCGGTTGCGACATCGTCGAGGTCGGGGTGCCCTATTCGGATCCCGGCATGGACGGCCCGACCATCGTCAAGGCCACCGAGGCCGCGCTGCACGGGGGAGTGCGCGTCCGCGACACCCTGGCCGCGGTCGAGGCGATCAGCGCCGCCGGGGGCCACGCCGTGGTGATGACCTACTGGAACCCCGTGTTGCGCTACGGAATTGACGCCTTCGCCCGCGACCTGGCATCGGCCGGCGGGTACGGCCTGATCACTCCGGACCTCATCCCCGACGAAGCCGGGCAGTGGTTGGCGGCGTCCGAGGAGCATCGGTTGGACCGGATATTTCTGGTGGCGCCCTCCTCGACGCCGCAGCGCTTGGCGATGACGGTCGAGGCGTCCCGCGGATTTGTCTACGCGGCGTCGACGATGGGCGTCACGGGAGCACGCGACGTGGTGTCCAATGCCGCGCCCGAATTGGTGGGCAGGGTCAAGGAGATATCGGACATCCCCGTCGGTGTCGGGCTGGGGGTGCGGTCGGGTGAGCAAGCCGCCCAGATCGGCGGCTACGCCGACGGTGTCATTGTCGGTTCCGCGCTGGTGTCGGCGCTGGGGGACGGGGGTTTGACCGCATTGCGCGCACTCACTGAGGAACTCGCCGCCGGTGTACGTCAAAGGGCGGCCGCGTCGTGACGAAGTTGCTCGCCTATTTTCCGAGTCCGGCGCAGGGCGTCTGGCACGTCGGGCCGCTGCCCATCCGGGCCTATGCCCTGTTCATCATCGCCGGCATCGTGGCCGCCCTGCTGATCGGCGACCGGCGCTGGGAGGCGCGCGGCGGTGAACGTGGGGTGATCTACGACATCGCGCTGTGGACCGTGCCGTTCGGGTTGATCGGTGGTCGGCTCTACCACCTGGCCACCGACTGGCGAACCTATTGGGGCCCGGGCGGAGCCGGGCTCGGGGCGGCGATCCGGATCTGGGACGGCGGACTGGGCATCTGGGGTGCGGTGGCGCTCGGGGGTGTGGGCGCCTGGATCGGCTGCCGCCGGCACGGCATTCCGCTGCCGGCCTTCGCCGACGCGATCGCCCCGGGAATCATTCTGGCGCAGGCCATCGGTCGGCTCGGGAACTACTTCAACCAGGAACTCTATGGCCGCGAGACCACGCTGCCGTGGGGGCTGGAGATCTTCTACCGCCGGGACCCCTCGGGATACATCGACCCGCATTCGCTGGACGGGATCTCCACCGGGCAGGTGGCACTCGTCGTGCAACCGACGTTCCTCTACGAATTGCTGTGGAACCTGCTGATTTTCGCCGTGCTGATCTATGCGGACCGGCGATTCACGCTGGGACATGGCCGGCTGTTCGCGCTCTATGTGGCCGGCTATTGCGTGGGCCGGTTCTGTGTCGAGCTGCTGCGCGACGACACCGCCACCCACATCGCCGGCATCCGGATCAATTCGTTCACATCGACTTTCGTGTTCATCGGGGCCGTGGTGTACATCATGGCGGCGCCCAGGGGCCGCGAAGATCCCGAGAGCCTGCGCGGAAACCAATACGTTGACGAGGAATCCGCCGAACTGGAGCCGGCGACCGTTGCGGCGACGGCGGGTGCGGCGGGTACGACGGCCGCGGCGGGTGGCGGTGACGACGACGTGCCGACCGAATCCGCGGTGGGGACCGCGGCCGTCGCCGACGCCGACGAGGCACAAGCCGAAGAGCCGCAGTCCGAGGCGGTGGCCGAGGAGGCCGAGGCGGAGCAATCCGAGGCCGAGGCGGAGGAATCCGAGGCCGAAGAGCTCGAGCTTGACGAGCCGGAGGCCGCCGCGGAAGCCGAAGCGCCGCAAGGGGAAGAGGCCGACGCGGCGGTAGCCGACACGGCGGACGCCGAAGAATCCGAGGGCGACGCCGAAGAGCCGGAGGCCGAGGCGGTGGCCGATGAGGCCGAGGCGGAGGAATCCGAGGCCGAAGAGCTCGAGCTTGACGAGCCGGAGGTCGCGACGGAAGTCGAAGCGCCGCAAGCGGAAGCCGACGAGGCGGTAGCCGAAGGATCCGAGGGCGACGCGGACGAGCCGGAGGCCGAGGCGGTGGCCGATGAGGCCGAGGCGGAGGAATCCGAGGCCGAAGAGCTCGAGCTCGACGAGCCGGAATCCGAGGCGGAAGCCGAAGCGCCGCAACCGGAACCCGCCGACGAGGCGGAAGACGAGGAACCGGAAGCCGAAAGCGCAGAAGCCACTACGGAAGAGCCCGTCGCCGAAAAGATTTCGGATCAACCGGAAACCCGGCGGCGATGGGGCTCGCGTCTGCGGAACCGACTGTCGGGCCGCTGACCACCCGCTCATGACGTCGGGGCGCGGTGCATCTGGCATGCTGGAAGCACTGTGACCAACGCGAGGCCCGCCCTGCCACCCACGCATGCCGATGCGCACGGTCTGCGTCATCATCTCGGCTACGTCGGGGCCGCGACCGGCCTCGCGCTGGGCGGCGCGCTCGGCTACGTCGCGCTGGCCGACCCGCACAATCCCGCGTCGATCTATCCGCCGTGTCCCTTCAGGTGGCTCACCGGCTGGAACTGCCCGTTTTGCGGCGGGCTGCGGATGACGTATGACGTGGTGCACGGTGACCTGGCGGCCGCGCTCCACGACAACGTTTTCGTCCTGGTCGCAATCCCGATGCTGGCCGCGTGGCTGGTGGTTCGCCGCGCGCGCGGCGCATCGCCGCTGTCACGGCCGGTGCTGCTGACCGTCGTGGTCGCGACGGCCGTTTGGACGGTTGCGCGTAACTTGCCCGCCTTCCCGTTGATTCCGACCGTTCTTGGTGGGTAAAAGCACACTGTCCCGGCGGCGTTATGTGCACGCCCCGGGGGTCACACGCGACTATGCTGGGTCGGCGTGAGTAGACGCGGGAAGATCGTCTGCACCCTTGGGCCTGCGACCAATTCGGACGAGTTGATCTTGGCGCTGGTTGAGGCGGGAATGGACGTCGCCCGGTTGAACTTCAGCCACGGTGATTACGCCGATCACAAAGCGGCCTACGAACGGGTCCGGGTGGCCTCCGACGCCACCGGCCGTGCCGTCGGCGTGCTCGCCGATTTGCAGGGCCCCAAGATCAGGCTGGGACGCTTCGCGACCGGCCCAACCTACTGGGCCGACGGTGAGACCGTCCGGATCACCGTCGCCGACTGCGAGGGCAGCCACGACCGGGTGTCGACCACCTACAAGAAACTGGCCGAGGACGCCGCCGTCGGTGACCGGGTTCTGGTCGACGACGGCAAGGTCTGCCTGGTGGTCGATGGCATCGAGGGCGACGACGTCATCTGCACGGTCGTCGAGGGCGGCCCGGTCAGCAACAACAAGGGAATCTCGTTGCCGGGCATGAACGTGTCGGCACCGGCCTTGTCGGAGAAGGACATCGAGGACCTCACCTTCGCCCTGGACCTCGGCGTCGACCTGGTCGCCCTGTCCTTCGTGCGCTCGCCGGCCGACGTCGAGCTGGTGCACGAGGTGATGGACCGGGTCGGGCGACGGGTTCCGGTGATCGCCAAGCTGGAAAAGCCCGAAGCCGTCGACAATCTGGAAGCCATCGTGCTGGCCTTCGACGCCATCATGGTGGCCCGCGGCGACCTCGGCGTCGAGCTGCCACTGGAAGAGGTTCCGCTGGTGCAGAAGCGGGCCATCCAGATGGCCCGGGAGAACGCGAAACCGGTCATCGTGGCCACCCAGATGCTCGATTCCATGATCGAGAACTCACGCCCGACCCGCGCCGAGGCCTCCGACGTCGCCAACGCCGTCCTCGACGGCGCCGACGCGGTGATGCTGTCCGGGGAGACGTCGGTGGGCAAGTATCCGATGGCTGCCGTGCGGACCATGTCGCGCATCATCTGCGCGGTCGAGGACAATTCCACGGCCGCCCCGCCGCTGACCCACGTGCCGCGCACCAAACGCGGCGTGATCTCCTATGCGGCCCGCGACATCGGCGAGCGGCTCGACGCCAAAGCCCTGGTCGCCTTCACCCAATCCGGCGACACGGTCAAGCGGCTCGCGCGCCTGCACACCCCGCTGCCGCTGCTGGCCTTCACCGCCTGGCCCGAGGTGCGCAGCCAGCTCGCCATGACCTGGGGCACCGAAACGTTCATCGTCCCGATGATGACCTCCACGGACGGCATGATCCGCCAGGTCGACAAGTCGCTGCTCGAACTCGGTCGCTACAAGCGCGGCGACCTGGTGGTCATCGTCGCCGGCGCGCCACCTGGCACAGTAGGGTCGACCAACCTGATCCACGTGCACCGGATCGGGGAGGACGACGTCTAACGCCCGGACCCGAAGGAGAGGCCGCCATCAGCACCGATTCTGATTTCCAGGAACTGCTGGCGACACTCGACCTCGATCGTCTCGATGATGACCTGTTCATCGGCTCGCATCCCAGCAAGAACCCGATGCGGACGTTCGGTGGTCAGCTCATGTCGCAAGCGTTCGTCGCGGCCAGCCGGAGCCTGGTTCGCGGCGACCTGCCGCCGAGCGCGCTCTCGGTGCACTTCATCAACGGTGGCGACACCGGCAAGGACATCGAATACCGCGTGACCCGGCTGCGCGACGAGCGGCGGTTCGCCAACCGGCGCGTCGACGCGACGCAAGACGGCACGTTGCTGTGCTCGGCCATGGTCTCCTACATGGCCGGCGGCCGGGGCCTCGAGCACGGCATCGAGCCGCCGCAGGTCGCCGAACCGCACACGCAACCCACGATCGGCGAGCTGTTGCGCGGGTACGAGGAGACGGTCCCGCACTTCGTCAACGCCCTGCAGCCCATCGAGTGGCGCTACACCAATGACCCGGCGTGGGTGATGCGGACGAAGGGGGACCGGCTGCCCCACAACCGGGTTTGGGTCAAGGCACTGGGCGAGGTTCCCGAGGACCCGGTATTGCACACGGCGACAATGGTGTACTCCTCGGACACCACGGTGCTGGACTCGGTCATCACCACGCACGGCCTCTCCTGGGGCTTCGACCGCATCTTCGCCGCGTCTGCCAACCATTCCATCTGGTTTCACCGGCAGGTCAACTTCAACGACTGGGTGTTGTACTCGACGTCGTCGCCCGTGGCCGCGGATTCGCGTGGCCTGGGCACCGGGCACTTCTTCGACCGGTCCGGGCAGACGCTCGCCACGGTGGTGCAGGAGGGCGTGCTGAAGTACTTTCCGTCTTCTCCCCGATAAACCGTTACCCAATAGCTGCAGGATATCCGCACGAATCTCTCCCGAATGGGCCGTGATCGGGCGTAGCTTTGACGTAGCCGGGTATTCGGTGCAGAGGCGGCAGACATGCCGCCCAGCTGTTGTCAGCGCATCGGGAGGTGAGTGTGAACGGGCCGGTGGTGGACGTCACAGCACGACCTCGCGTGCGCGAACGTGTTGTCGTTTCGGCCGATTCGCGGGCGGCCCGGCTGATCGGCGCCCTGGCGCTGCTGTGCGCGGCGTGCTGGCTCATCGAGATACTCGCCCGCCACCACAGCCAACCCAACTGGCATTTCGCCGACCGGTTGGCGTGGTCGTTGACGGTCCTGGTCGCGGTGGCGTGGATCGCGCGCGGCGTCTTCCTGGGCCGCCCGGTGACGACGATGCACGCCATTGCGGCCGCGTTTTTCGTGCTGGCGGGGCTGGGCATGCACGTGCTGTCCTTCGATCTGCTCGGTGACGTCGTGATCGCCAGCTCGGGCCTGGTGTTGATGTGGCCGATGACCTCACACCCGCGGCCCGCCGACCTGCCGCGCGTGTGGGAATTGATCAAGGTGACCCGCGATGACGCGTTGGCGCCGTTCACCATGCAGACCGGCAAGAGCTACCACTTCACCGCCGACGGCTCCGCGGCGCTGGCCTACCGGACGCGGATGGGAATCGCCGTGGTGAGCGGCGATCCCATCGGCGACGAGAAGCGTTTCGGCGAACTGGTGGCCGATTTCGCCGCCACCTGTCATGCCCACGGATGGCGCATCGCGGTCGTGGGGTGCGGCGAGCGGCGGCGTGAACTGTGGACCGACCCGGCCACCCTGGGACAAACGTTGCGGGCCATACCGATTGGGCGCGACGTCGTTGTCGACGTGCCGGGCTTCGACATGGTGGGCCGCAGGTTCCGCAACCTGCGTCAGGCGGTTAAGCGCACCCATAACTGCGGTGTCACAACCGAAATCGTCGCCGAGCAGGAGCTCGACCACACGTTGCTGGCCGAGCTGACCGAGGTGGTGCGGGAATCGTCCAAGGGGGCGCGCGCCGACCGCGGATTCCACATGAATCTCGACGGCGTCCTGGAAGGCCGTTTCCCGGGGATACAGCTGATCATCGCCAGGGACGCCACCGGCAAGGTGCAGGCCTTTCACCGATACGCCACGGCCGGCGGCGGCAGCGACATCACCCTCGACGTCCCGTGGCGACGCCGCGGCGCCCCCAACGGGCTCGACGAGCGACTCAGCGTCGACATGATCATGGCCGGCAAAGACAATGGGGCACAGCGGGTTTCGCTCGCCTTCGCCGCTTTCCCCGAGATATTCGACGACAAGAACCGCGGCTGGACCCAGCGCGTGTTCTACCGGCTGATCCACATCCTCGACCCGCTGATCGCGCTCGAGTCGTTATACCGATACGTGCGCAAGTGGCACGCGCTCGACGCGCGGCGCTACGCGCTGATCTCCATGACACAGATCGTCCCGCTACTGTTCGTGCTGCTGTCGCTGGAGTTCATGCCGCGCCGCCGACACCTCTGAGCGTGCCGCCGGCCATGGGGGACAGCCTGATTGGCAGCGGCCGTCCAGTTACCCGACAGCACATTCTCACCCTTCGTCGCTACCGTTGAAGAGGTAGGCACCCCCCGGATACCGCGGTGGACACACGGGGAAAGGCACTTTGTCATGGGTGACACGTTTCGCGACCCCATCGACCATGCGAGGACGACCAGGCCGCATGCGGGTGAGTCGCTGATCGACGTGATGAGCTGGCCGGGCTACCTGTTCATGCTGGTGGGCGTGATCGCCGTCTTTCGGTGCCTCGTCGCCCTCGGCACCGGCCACGAGACCCGCAGCCTGATCGGCGGCGCGATCGCGATCGCGATCGCGGCGATCACGGTCGGGTTTGGTGTGGCTCAAGGTCGAACGCGGGCGGGTCCGCAAGCTCGAGAACCGCTGGTATGACGAGCACCCGGACGCCCATCGGCAGCGCCCGGCCAGCTGACCGCTGCCCGTCGGACACGCGGTAGTTCAGGCTCTGTGATCGACGCGCAGCTCGTCGCAGCCAATTCCCTTGGGCAGGTGGTGAGTGGCCACCACCACGGTGCGCTCGCGGGACAGCAGCCGGGAATCCTGGGCCAACAGGTCGCGCAGGACCTGGTCGGCGTCGGTGACGTCGAGGTGTTCGGTGGGTTCGTCGAGCAGCACGATCCGCGCGGGCGATAGGACCGCCCTGGCCAGCAACAGCCGCCGGCGCTGGCCCGCCGAAAGGGATTGCGCGCCACCGATCAACACCGTGGCCAAGCCCTCGGGCAAGCCGGCGAGCCACCCGCCCAGCCCGACGGCGCCCAGGGCCGCGGTGAGTTCGTCGTCGCGGCAGTCGCCGCGGGCGACCAGCAGGTTGTCCCGGATCGTGGTGGCGAAAATGTGCGCGTCCTCCGCGAAAAAGCCGATGGCGCAGCGCAAATCGGCTTCGTCGAACCGAGTCACGGCGACGCCGTCGAGCAGCACCTGCCCTTCGCGCGGCGGCAGCAACCCGGCGAGCGTCATCAGCAGCGTCGTCTTCCCCGAGCCGCTGGCGCCGGTCACCGCCAACCGCGCGCCCGGGGGCAGGTCCAGCGCGACGCGGATCGAGCCTGCCGCGCTGTGACCCGAACGCACGTCCGCGGACAACCGGCAGGTGCCGACCGGCCTCGGTGTCGTCTGCGTGGCGTCGACGGTCTCGCGCGGGCCCTCGGCCGCCAACTCGAGCAACCGCCGCGCGGCGATCCGCGACCGGGTCAGCTGCACGGCCGCCGCCGGCAGCGGCGTCATCGCCTCGAACGCGGACAGCGGCAGCAACATCAGCACGGCGAGCGTGGTGGGCGCGACCGCGGATGCCAACCCGATCCCGGCCACCACCGCACCCAGCACGCTGGCCCCGACGGCCGCCGTGGGCATCGCCTCGGCAATGGCGGCCGGTTTGGCCGCGGTGTCCAGGGCGTCACCCCAGGCGCGGTGCCGGCGTTGCGATTCGGCGATGACGCCGGGGAGCAGGCCGGCGACGCGAAGCTCGGGCGCGTGTTCGAGCGCGACGAGCGCCGAGGTGTCGCGCTCGGAATGCTGCTGCCGCGCGATCTCCTCCTGGGTCGCGGCGGCCCGCCCGGCGAGGCGAGGGGCGACGAAACCGGCGATGAGCAGGCAGATGGCGAGCACGACGGCCGCCGCCGGCGAAATGGCGGCGACGACCGCGGTGGCCGCGAGCGCCAGCACCGCCGCGACGCCGATCGGAACCAGGGCGCGCACCAAGACGTTGGCCAGCTCGTCGACGTCGGCCCCCACCCGGGACACCAGCTCACCGCTGTGCAGCCGGACGGCGGCCGCCGCGGGCCCACGCGCCAGCCGCTGATAGACCTGCACCCGGGCGGTGCCGGCGGCGCGCAGGGCCGTGTCGTGGGTGACCAGGCGCTCGCAGTAATGCAGCACGGCCCGCGAGATCGCGAACAGGCGCACCGCGACCGCGGCGACCGAGAGGTCGAGCACGGGCGGCATCTGCCAGGCGCGGGTGATCAGCCACGCCGCAACACCGGCCAGCGCCAGCGCGCTGCCCAGCGAGAGCACCCCGAGCGTGATCGCGGCCAGCACGCGCGGCAACCGGGGCCGCAGCAGCACCGCGGCGGCAAGTAGGGGTTCAGGGCGAGTCGCCGCCGAATCAGACCGGGGCATAGTGCACCCCACGGTCGGCGATCACCTCGACGACCCGATCGCCGATGGCCAGCACCGGCTCGCGGTGCCCGACCACGATCACGGTCGCACCGGCGCGCGCCCGCGCCGCGATGGCCCGCAAGACCCGTTCCTCGGTGCGCGCGTCCAGGTGCGCGGTCGGCTCGTCGAGCAACAGCACGTCGGCCGTCGATCCGAGGGCCCGCGCGAGACCCAGCCGTTGCCGCTGTCCCAAAGAAAGCCCGACGCCGCCGCGCCCCAGCACGGTGTCGCCCCCTTCGGGAAGTTCGGCCAACACGGCGTCGAATCCGGATACCGCACAGGCGGTTTCGCGGTCCTCGAGCTCTCCGAGCAGCGCCAGGTTGTCATCGACGGTGCCGGGAACGAGCACCGGGCGTTGGGGCAGCCAGGACAGCTGAGCCCACCACCGGGCCGGCTCGAGATCCGCGACATCGACCCCGGCGACGGTGACCCGGCCCGACGAGGCCTCGGTGATGCCGGCGATCGCCTGCAGCGTGGTGCTTTTCCCGGCACCGTTGCGCCCGGTCAGCACGGTCACGGCGCCGGGCTCGATCACCGCGTCCAGATCCCACGGTGCCCGACCGTCGCGGCCGGCGACGGTGAGACGTTCGAGGCGGATCGGCGCGCCGCGCGCGGTCACCGCCCGGGTGCGGCCCTTGGCCGGGGCGTGCTCGCCGATGAGGGCGAACGCCGCATCGGCCGCGGCCCTTCCGTCTTGAGCGGCATGGAACTCCACGCCGATGCGGCGCAGCGGCCAGTACACGTCCGGCGCCAGCAACAGCACCGTCAAACCCGTGGTGAGGGTCATCTCGCCGAACACCAGGCGGAGCCCGATTCCGACGGCGATCAGCGCCACCCCCAGGGTGGCCAGCAATTCCAGCACCAGAGCCGACAGGAAGGCGATCCGCAGCGTCGCCATGGCCGAACGCCGGTGCGCGGCAGCGAGTTCGGCGATGCGCTGTTCGGGGCCCGCGCCGCGTCCCAACGCCCGCAGGGTGGGGATCCCGGCGATCAGGTCCAGCAGCCGCGCCTGCAGGGTGGTCATCGCGGCCAGGGCGGCCGCCGAGCGGTCCCGGGTCGCCAGCCCGATCAGCACCATGAAGACCGGTATCAGCGGCAGCGTGATCGCCACGATCGCCGTCGATTTCAGGTCGTAGGCCGCGATCACGGCGACGGTGGCCGGCGTCAGGATCGCGGCGAGCAGCAACGTCGGCAGGTATCCGGTGAGGTAGGGCCGCAGGCCGTCGAGTCCGCGGGTGACCACCACCGCGGCGGCGTCGCGTTGCGCCGCGAGCTCGCCGGGCTGCCTGGCGGTCACCGCATCGAGCACCCGGCCGGACAGGTCCGCGATGACGGCGCTGGCCCCCCGCTGCCCCAACCGGCCCTGAAACCAATGCGCTATCGCGCGAATCACCCACAGCGCCAACAGGAGTGACAGCGGACCCCACCAGGCGTGCAGGCCGCGCGCGGGGGGATCGGCGACGACGCGTGCGACGATGCGCGCCAACACGATCGCCGAGCCGATCGCGCAGCCGGAGATCAAAACCCCGCAACCCACCGCGGCGACCAGATAGCGGCGCAGCGCCGCCGATGCCCGCCACAGTCTCGGGTCCAGTGGCGCCCGGCTCGCGCGGTCGTTACCGCTCAGGACGGGCGCCTTGCCAGACCGATGGGTGCGGGTATCCGCTCGGCCGAGATCCGTTGCCGGAACACCCAGTACGTCCATGCCTGGTACACCACCGTCAACGGCGCCATGAAGGCGGTCACCCACGTCATGACCTTGAGCGTGTAGTGCGTCGACGACGCGTTGTAGATGGTGAGACTCCACTGCCTGTTCAAGGTCGAGGGCACCAGGTTCGGATACAGCGAGCCGAACAACAGGATCACCACGGCCGCCACGACCAGCGCGACGCACGTGAACGCCCAGCCGTCGGAGGCCCGCCGCCACACCAGCAGCACCGCGGCCAGTTGCGCGACCACCGCGGCGGCCAGCACCGCCCAGGTCCAGTCTTTGCCGTACGCCAGTTGCGTCCAAAGTCCAAAGCCCGCAACCAGTCCGGTCACCGGAAGCGAGAGCCACACGGCGAACCGGTGGGCGTCCTCACGGATGGCGCCGGACGTCTTCAACGCGACGAACACCGCTCCGTACAGCAAGAACAGACCGGCGGTCGCCAAGCCGCCCAACACCGTATAGGGGTTCAGCACGTCGGCGACCGACAGGTGAATGTGGCCCGCGGCGTCCACCGGAAGCCCGCGGACCAGGACGGCGAACGCGACACCCCACAAGACTGCCGGCAGCCACGAACCGGCGGCGATGCCGAAATCCGCCCAGCCGCGCCACTTTGTGTCGTCGATCTTGCCGCGCCACTCGATCGCCACGGCACGCACGATCATGCCGAACAGGATCGCCAGCAACGGCAGGTACAGCGTCGAGAACACGGTGGCGTACCACCCGGGAAAGGCGGCGAACATCGCCGCGCCGCCGACGATCAGCCACACCTCGTTGCCATCCCAGACCGGGCCGATGGTGTTGAGCGCCGTGCGCCGCAACGGTTCGGCTTCACCGATGCCCACGCGCGCGAACGGCTCCATCAACATGCCCACGCCGAAGTCGAAGCCCTCGAGGATGAAGAACCCCAGGAACAGCATCCCGATGATGCCGAACCACACTTCTTGCAGTCCCACTGCGATCAGCTCCTTTCGGCGTCGATAAGCCCCATCACGCCCTTAGTAGGCGAACGACAGGGGCGCCACCTCGTCAGCGTCGGGCGCCTGCGGGGGAGCGGGTTCCGCGTCGTGTTCCAGCGGCCCTTCGACGGTGTAGCGCTTGAGCAGAAAGAACCACACGACCGCCAGCACCGCGTAGACGACGGTGAAGGTCACCAGCGACGTGATGACCATGCCCGGCACGTGGTTCGACACGCCTTCGCGGACGGTCATCCGGACCAGCGGGTCACCGGTCGGGTTCGGCGCCACCACCCATGGCTGCCGACCCATCTCGGTGAACACCCAACCCGAGATGTTGGCCAGAAACGGCGTGGGGATGGTGAGCAGCGCGAACCAGGAAACCCAGCGGCCCTTGGGGGTTCGCCCGGCGCGGGTCAACCACAGCACGGCCAGGGCGAACGCCACGGGGAACACCAGGAACCCGATCATCAATCGGAACGACCAGTAGGTGACGAACAGGTTCGGCCGGTAGTCGTCGGGTCCGAAGCGGTGCTGGTACTGCTGCTGCAGCTCGTTCACTCCCTGCAGCGTCACGCCGCTGAGCTTGCCCTCGGCCAGGAACGGCAGCACGTAGTGCACCTTGATCACTTCCGTGACGCTGCCGCAGTTGTTGTGGGTGCCGATGGTCAGCACCGAGAAGTCGGGGTCGGTTTGTGTGCGGCACAACGCTTCTGCCGACGCCATCTTCATCGGCTGCTGAACGAACATCAGCTTGCCCTGGCGATCGCCGGTGAAGAACAGGCCGACCGCGGCGAGCAGCACTACGCCGCAGCCCAGGATTGCCGCGGGGCGAAACATGGTGCGGGCCTCGGTTTCCGCTGTGGGGGCGGTGGATTCGGTCCTGCGTGAGCGCACCATCCACCACGTGCTGACGGCGGCGACGAAGGTGCCGGCGGTCAGCAGCGCTCCCGCCACGGTGTGTGAAAACGCCGCTTGCGCAGTGTTATTGGACAGCAGGGCGAAAATGCTGTCCAGCTCGGCGCGCCGTGTCGCCGGGTTGTAGTGCGCGCCGACCGGGTGCTGCATGAACGAGTTCGCCGCGATGATGAAGAACGCCGAGGCGTTGACACCGATCGCGACGATCCAGATGCAGGCCAGGTGGAGCAGCTTCGGCAGCCGGCTCCAGCCGAAGATCCACAAGCCGATGAACGTGGATTCGAAGAAGAAGGCGAACAGCCCTTCCATCGCCAGCGGTGCACCGAAGATGTCGCCGACGAACCGCGAGTACTCGCTCCAGTTCATCCCGAACTGAAATTCCTGGACGATGCCGGTCGCCACACCGATGGCGAAGTTGATCAAAAACAGCTTGCCGAAGAACTTGGTCAGCCGGTACCACGCGGTGTTCCCGGTAGCCACCCACACCGTCTGCATGATGGCGATCAGTGGGGCCAAACCGATCGTGAGCGGCACAAAGATGAAGTGGTAGACGGTAACAATACCGAACTGCCACCGCGAAATATCGACGACATTCATCTGTCATCTCCCGACTGCGGAGGCCCGATCAACGGCTACGACAGAGTGTAGTAGATGGGTCGGCGCCTGCGCCACCGGCGCCCGCGTCAGCTGCCGAGGGAGTTGGACGCCTTGCGGATGCCGAAGGCCGAAATGACCTCGAAGATCCCGATGACCACGAACCACGCGCCGACCACGATCGCCAGGGTGACAATCGATTCGAACGGCGACGCCACGACCACGATGCCGGCGAGGAGGCTGAGCACGCCGAGGAAGATGTTCCAGCCCCGGCCCGGCAGGTGCGGGTCGCTGACGGCCGAAATCGTCGTGGCGACACCACGGAAGATGAAGCCGATGCCAATCCAGATGGCCAGCAGCAGAATTGCGTAGCCCTGACCGAAGTGGCGGAACGCGAGCAACGCCAGAATCAGCGACGCGGCCCCGCTGATGAACAACAGAACTCGGCTCCCCGCCGAGACGTGCAGTGAGAACGCGAACACGACCTGCGCGATACCGGTGATGAGCAGGTACACGCCGAAGGCGACGGCGGCCACCAGGATGGAAATTCCCGGCCACGCCAATACCAGGACACCGAGGACGATCGACAGAATTCCCGACAGCAGAGCGGATTTCCACAGATGCGGCAGCAAGCTTGGAACGGGGTGGGTTCCAGGAGAGCCAGGGGAGATAGTCATGGCCGCAGTCTGACACAAACGCGGGCCCTGGTACAGGGACCGTACAGGGGCTTTGATCAGACGTGGACGGTGTGTGGTCGCCCGGTGAGCAGGTCGGCGGGCTCTTCGTCCGCCTTACGGCCGATGAGGTACCAGGTGCGCATAACGCCCTTGCCCTTGACTTCGATGCGGCCGCGCTCCTGCAGGACGAACTCGTTCTTGAGTCGCTCGTACATCGCCTCGGGCACCTGGATTCGGCCCACCGAATCGGTGGATTCCATCCGCGACGCGACATTGACCGCGTCGCCCCAGACGTCATAGAAGAAGCGGCGCGAGCCAACGACGCCCGCGACCACGGGCCCGCAGGCCATGCCCATCCGCAGCGCGACCGGATCGCCGTGCGGATCCTTCAGTGCGGCAGCGACATTGGCCATGTCGAGCGCGAAATCGGCAAGAGCGAAGGCGTGATCCGGCCGAGCCCGCGGGACCCCGCTGACCACCATGTAGGAGTCGCCGCTGACCTTGATCTTCTCGAGGCCGTGTTTGTCGACCAGTTCGTCGAAGGCGCCGTACAGCCGGTTCAAGAACCGCACCAGGTCGGCCGGGGTGGTGGTGCTGGCGCGTTCGGTGAACCCGACGATGTCGGCGAACAGGACGGAGACCTCGTCGTACTTGTCGGCGATGACGCTGCGCGACGAGCTCTTGAGACGCTCGGCGATGCTGCCCGGCAACATGTTGGCCAGCAGCGCTTCCGAGCGCTCGTACTCGGCCTCCATCACCGCCTCGGCGCGCTGCGTGTCGCGCAGCGCGAACCACACCGCCACGAACACCATCACGCAGGCCGAGACGATGGTGACCACGAAGGTCATGGATTGCGCCCACGCCGGCTGTAATCCGGTATCGCGGGGGACCAGGAACTCCAGGGCGATCACCAGCCCGGCCCCGACCGCCGTCAGGCCGGCCGCCAGCACGGTGTGTTCGATGCCCAGCAACAGCACCACCAGGCACGCCCCGACCAAAAAGAAGAACTGCGCGCCCGTACCCGTGCCGGCGTCCCAGGTGCTGACGAAGACCGTGACGTAGGCGGCGCCGATGAAGGTGAGCGGCGCGATGAGGTCACCGAAACGGTGCAGCCACGGCACCGCGGCGAAGATCATCGCGGCGAGGGCGTTGAGCGAGATGATCTGCCACGTCCAGACTCCGGTGATCAACTGCAAAGCGACGAAGTCGACGCAGACCAGCACGGCCAGCCACGCGGCGATCGCGAGCACCCGGTATTGGCGCGCGGCGCTGTCGGCGTAGTGCTGGTTGCGTGCGCGCGACTGGGCCCGCGCCGCGGCTACACAGTCCGGGCGCTTCGACGAGCCGTCTGGCCATCGCGGTGGGCCACCACAATCCTTGGCCGCCACGCAGCAAGCCTAACCGCTGAGCAGGGTATTTGTCGGCTGTCTAATGAATATCACCGTTTTCGCCCCCGTAAGTTTCCGGATCTGATAACCATCTAGTTATCGGGTTTTTGTCGGGTTTACGAGTCATTTGGTTCGGTTATTCAACACGTGTTGGACGCTCTGCGTGACGCGTGTTCGCCTCGACTAAGGGGTGCCTGATGGCGGTTCTCAGAAGAATCGTTCTTGCGTCGCTCATTGCCCTTACCGCCATGCTGATGGACGGCTGCAGCGTCGCCTGTAGTGATCCGAGTTGGCTGCTACGGGTGGCCGGCGATTCCATCGGCAATTACACCGCGGGGCCGGAGGTTTCGGCATCCGGCCAGGTGTGTGTCACGCGATCATTCGGCGACTGACGGTTCCGAACCCGCCCGGGGTTCCCGCGGATCCCCGGGACCGCTAGCGGGGCCGACGGTGGACGTCACCGATTCGATTCGGGATCGTCGCCACCGAAATCGCGATCGGCCGCGTCCTGCCCGCGCCGAATTATGAATTCAAGTGATCTTTTGCGCGCCATATTCTTGCCTGCAATACGAAGAGCTATAAATGCGCAGAGTTTATAAATGCGGCCGAATTCATACCATTGGAAGGTATTGGAGTCGATATGGAAACTTGTGAACCGGTTGCGTCGGCCGGAACCGCTACTTCGGTACCGAAGAAAGCCGGCCGAGCCGATGGCGCCACCGACCGCGGTCGCTGGTGCCCTCGGTGAGATTCGAACTCACACTGGACGGGTTTTGAATCCGTTTCCTCTGCCAGTTGGGATACGAGGGCGTGCCGGCCTCTTACCTTAGAGGCAGCCTCCCACCATAGAGGATTTGGTGTCCTCACCTGCCACACCGCCCCCGCGCACGCTGGTCTGAGGCGTTCGCGACACAATATTCGTCATGACAGGCCCCACGACCGACACCGACGCCGCTGTGCCGCGCCGGGTCCTGATCGCTGAAGACGAAGCGCTCATCCGACTGGATCTCGCCGAGATGCTCCGAGAGGAGGGTTACGAGATCGTCGGCGAGGCCGGCGACGGGCAGGAAGCCGTCGAGCTGGCCGAGCGCCATCGGCCGGACCTGGTGATCATGGATGTGAAGATGCCGCGCCGTGATGGCATCGACGCGGCCTCGGAGATCGCCAGCAAGCGCATCGCACCGATCGTCGTGTTGACCGCGTTCAGTCAGCGCGACCTGGTCGAGCGGGCCCGGGATGCGGGGGCGATGGCCTACCTGGTGAAGCCGTTCACCATCAGCGACCTGATCCCGGCCATCGAATTGGCCGTCAGCCGATTCGGTGAGATCGCCGAGCTGGAACGCGAGGTGGCGTCACTGTCCGATCGGCTGGAGACCCGCAAGCTCGTGGAGCGCGCCAAGGGGCTGCTGCAGACCGAACAGGGGATGACCGAGCCCGAGGCGTTCAAGTGGATTCAGCGGGCAGCCATGGACCGGCGAACCACGATGAAGAGGGTGGCCGAGGTCGTCTTGGAGACCCTGGACCCGCCCAAGGAATAGCTCTCGGAGTACCCCGAGGAGCACCCGATCCGTCGAGTGTGAATCGTTGGCTTTGGATGTGAACCCCCGGCGGCGACACGCCGACAATCCGCGCCCACGCTTCACACTGAAAGCCGTGGCTTCACACTCAAAACCGTGGCCGCACAACGCAAGCCAACGCGGCGGCAATCCCTAGCGGGCGACGATCACCGACGAACCGTGCCCGAACAGCCCCTGGTTGGCGGTGATGCCGACCGTGGCGTTTTCCACCTGCCGGCCCGTGGCCCGACCGCGCAGCTGCCACGTCAGCTCGCAGACCTGAGCGATCGCCTGCGCGGGGATGGCCTCGCCGAAGCAGGCCAGCCCGCCGGACGCGTTGACGGGCACCCGGCCGCCGATCGTGGTGGCGCCGCTGCGCAGCAGCGCCTCGGCCTCGCCCTTGGGGCACAGGCCCAGGTGTTCGTACCAGTCGAGCTCGAGCGCGGTGGACAGGTCGTAGACCTCGGCCAGGCTCACGTCCTCGGGCCCGATGCCCGCCTCGGCATAGGCCGCGTCGAGGATATGGTCCTTGAACGCCCGATCGGGTGCGGGCACCGCGGCGGTGGAATCCGTTGCGATGTCCGGCAATTCGGGCAGATGCTGCGGATAGTTCGGGGTGACCGTGCTGACCGCCCGCACCGACGGCACACCGGCCAGCGAGCCGAGGTGTTCGCGGGCGAACTTCGCGCTGGCCACGATCAGCGCGGCCGCGCCGTCGGAGGTGGCGCAGATGTCCAGCAGCCGCAACGGGTCGGCCACCACCGCGCTGGCCAGCACGTCCTCGACCGACACCTCCTTGCGGTACCGGGCGTTCGGGTTCTGCAGGCCATGCCGCGAGTTCTTGACCTTGACCTGGGCGAAATCCTCGAGCGTGGCGCCGTAGAGGTCCATCCGCCGCCGCGCCAACAGCGCGAAGTACACCGGGTTGGTGGCGCCGATCAGGTGGAACCGCTGCCAGTCGGGATCGTTCTTGCGCTCACCGCCGACCGGGGCGAAAAAGCCCTTCGGCGTGGTGTCGGCGCCGATGACGAGGGCGACGTCGCAAAAGCCGGCCAGGATCTGGGCGCGGGCGCTCTGCAGCGCCTGCGAACCGCTGGCGCACGCGGCGTAGCTCGAGCTGACCGGCACGCCGTTCCACCCGAGCTTCTGGGCGAACGTCGCGCCCGCGACGAACCCGGGGTAGCCGTTGCGGATGGTGTCCGCGCCGGCCACCAACTGGATCTGTCGCCAGTCCAGGCCCGCTTCGTTCAGCGCGGCCCGGGCCGCGGCCACCCCGTATTCGGTGAAGTCGTTGCCCCACTTGCCCCAGGGGTGCATCCCGGCGCCCAGGATGTACAGCGGTTCGGGAGCGCTCATGGTCGTCATTTGCGCCGCTCCTTCTCATCGCTTCGCTCTGCATCGTCGCCGGCGCGCTTCCACGCGTGCACGATGCGCTGCACGCCGTCGTCGTCGGTGTAGAGCGGCATGGTGGTCAGTTCCATCTCCATGCCGACCTTCAGGTCGGCGGCCAGCGTGCCCTCGACCACCTTGCCCAGCACGATCAGGCCCTCCTCGGCCAGCTCCACGGCGGCGACGGCGAACGGCTCAAAGGGGTCCGGCGACGGGTAGGGCGGCGGTGGCGCGTACCGGTTCTCGGTGTAGCTCCACAACTTTCCCCGCGTCGACAGCGCGACCGATTCCAGCGTGTCGCTGGCGCAACCCGGATTGGGGCAGTTGTTCGCCCGCGGCGGGAAGACGTAGGTGCCGCACTCGGGGCACTTGCTGCCGATCAGATGCGGGACACCGGCGTCGTCGGTGGCGAACCATCCATCGACCGCCGGTTCTTGTCGGATGACTTCTGGCACCGGGCCAGCGTACCCAGCCCGCGCACAAAACTGAAACGTGTTGCAGTTCTGCGGACGGCGCGGTCGGGGCGCGCAACTCGTCACACCGGGTGCCTAAAGTGAAAGCCGTGCCCGCCACGAAAACCGCTACGAAGGCCAGCGAGGAACAGACCAGGCCGACGCTCATGCTGCTGGACGGCAACTCCCTGGCGTTCCGGGCGTTCTATGCGCTGCCCGCCGAGAACTTCAAGACCCGCGGGGGGCTGACCACCAACGCGGTCTACGGCTTCACCGCCATGCTGATCAACCTCCTGCGCGACGAAGCCCCCACCCACATCGCCGCGGCCTTCGACGTGTCGCGGCAGACCTTCCGCTCCGAGCGCTATCCGGAGTACAAGGCCAATCGGTCGGCGACGCCCGACGAGTTCCACGGCCAGATCGACATCACCAAGGAGGTCCTGGCCGCCCTGGGCATCACGGTGCTCGCCGAGCCGGGCTTCGAGGCCGACGACCTGATCGCCACCCTGGCCACCCAGGCCGAAAACGAGGGCTACCGCGTGCTGGTGGTCACCGGCGACCGCGATTCGTTGCAATTGGTCAGCGAGAACGTGACGGTCCTCTACCCCCGCAAGGGGGTGAGCGAATTGACCCGCTTCACCCCGGACGCGGTCGTCGAGAAGTACGGACTGACGCCCACGCAGTACCCCGACTTCGCCGCGCTGCGCGGCGACCCCAGCGACAACCTGCCCGGCATCCCCGGTGTGGGGGAGAAGACCGCCTCCAAGTGGATCGGCGAGTACGGGTCGCTGCAGGCGCTGGTCGACAACGTCGATTCGGTGCGCGGCAAGGTGGGCGACGCGCTGCGCGAACATCTGGCCAGCGTGATCCGCAACCGCGAGCTCACCGATCTGGTCAAAGACGTGCCGCTGGCCCAGACTCCCGACACGCTGCGGCTGCAACCGTGGGACCGCGACCAGATCCACCGGCTCTTCGACGACCTGGAGTTCCGGGTGCTGCGCGACCGGCTGTTCGAAACCCTGGCCGCGGTGGAGCCCGAGGTCGACGAGGGCTTCGACGTGCGCGGCGGCGCGCTGGAAGCCGGCGAGCTGGCGGTGTGGCTGGCCGAGCACAGCTCGGGGAAGCGCTTCGGGCTGGCCGTCGTCGGCACCCACCTGGCCTAC
Source organism: Mycobacterium intracellulare ATCC 13950 (assembly GCF_000277125.1). NCBI lineage: Bacteria > Bacillati > Actinomycetota > Actinomycetes > Mycobacteriales > Mycobacteriaceae > Mycobacterium > Mycobacterium intracellulare. The sequence continues at coordinate 3,179,350 of NC_016946.1, read as the reverse complement.
GACGCCGACGCCACCGCGCTGGCCATCGTCTCCGCCGACGGCGAGGGCCGCTACATCGACACCGCGACGCTGGATCCCGAAGACGAGGCGGCGCTGGCGTCCTGGTTGGCCGACCCCGGGCCGCCCAAGGCGCTACACGAAGCCAAGCTGGCCATGCACGACCTGGCCGGGCGGGGCTGGACGCTGGCCGGCGTCACCTCCGACACCGCGCTGGCGGCCTACCTGGTGCGCCCCGGGCAGCGCAGCTTCTCCCTCGACGACCTGTCGCTGCGCTACCTGCGCCGCGAGTTGCGGGCCGAAAACCCTGAGCAGCAACAGCTTTCGCTGCTCGACGACACCGACGGCACCGATGACCAGGCGGTGCAGACGCTGCTGTTGCGTGCCGTGGCGGTGCTGGATCTGGCCGACGCGCTCGACGAGGAGCTGGCCCGCATCAACTCGACCTCGTTGCTCAGCGGCATGGAGCTTCCGGTGCAGCGGGTGCTGGCGGGGATGGAAAACGCCGGCATCGCCGTCGATTTGGAGTTGCTGACCGAGCTGCAGAGCGACTTCGCCCACCTGATCCGCGACGCGGCCGAAGCGGCGTACGCGGTGATCGGCAAGCAGATCAACCTGGGCTCGCCGAAACAGTTGCAGGCGGTGCTCTTCGACGAGCTGGAGATGCCGAAGACCAAGCGCACCAAGACCGGATACACCACCGACGCGGACGCGCTGCAGTCGCTGTTCGACAAGACCGGTCACCCGTTCCTGCAACATCTGCTGGCCCACCGCGACGCCACCAGGCTCAAGGTCACCGTCGACGGGCTGCTGAATTCGGTGGCCTCCGACGGGCGCATCCACACCACGTTCAACCAGACCATCGCGGCCACCGGCAGGTTGTCCTCGACCGAGCCGAACCTGCAGAACATTCCGATCCGCACCGAGGCCGGCCGGCGGATCCGCGACGCGTTCGTGGTCGGCGACGGCTACAGCGAGCTGATGACCGCCGACTACAGCCAGATCGAGATGCGGATCATGGCCCACCTGTCCAAGGACGAGGGGCTCATCGAGGCGTTCAACACCGGGGAGGACCTGCACTCGTTCGTCGCCTCCCGCGCCTTCGGCGTGCCGATCGAGGAGGTCACCGCCGAACTGCGCCGCCGGGTCAAGGCCATGTCCTACGGGCTGGCCTATGGATTGAGCGCCTACGGGCTGTCCGCCCAGCTCAAGATCTCCACCGAAGAGGCCAAAGACCAGATGGAGCAGTACTTCGCCCGGTTCGGCGGAGTCCGCGACTACCTGATGGCCGTGGTGGAACAGGCCCGCAAGGACGGCTACACGTCGACGGTGTTCGGCCGCCGCCGCTATCTGCCCGAACTCGACAGCAGTAACCGCCAGGTGCGCGAGGCCGCCGAGCGGGCGGCGCTCAACGCGCCCATTCAGGGCAGCGCCGCCGACATCATCAAGGTGGCGATGATCGAAACCGACAAGGCGATCAAGGACGCCGGGCTGTCCTCCCGGATCCTGCTGCAGGTGCACGACGAGCTGCTGTTCGAGGTCGCGGCGGGGGAGCGCGAGCAGCTCGAAGCGTTGGCCCGCGACAAGATGGGCGGCGCCTACCCGTTGGACGTCCCGCTCGAGGTTTCGGTGGGCTACGGCCGCAGCTGGGACGCTGCGGCGCACTGACAGGCCACCGTCGATGCCCCCGGCAAAGCGCAGTCGTGGTCGCCCGGCGGGCTCGCGGGTGGATCCCGGCGCGCGGCGCTCGGAGCTTCTCGACGCCGCCGAGCGGGTGATCCGCGCCAAGGGGCCGTCCGCCGGACTGGTCGACATCGCGGGCGAGGCCGGCTTCGTCCGCTCGGCGGTCTATGCCATGTACCCCGGCCGTGACGCGCTGCTGGCCGAGCTGAGCAAACGCACCTCGCAGCGGCTGCTCGCCGAAATCACCACTCGGGCAGCCGGTTCCACCGACCTCAGGGAGCGGATGGCGTTGTTCTTCGACGTGATCAGCGCGTGGATGGAAGCCGAGCCGAATCTCTACCGGGCCCTCACCGGTGACCCGTCGACCAGTGTCTTCGAGCAGCTGGCCGGCGCGGTCGAATGGATGCTGGCGTCGTCGTCGGGCTCCGAGGCCGCGCGCATGGCGGCGGCGCCCTGGTCGCGGGCCATCGTCGGGTCGGCGGTGGCGGCCGCGGAGTGGTGGTGCCGGACGGGAACCATGCCGCGGGAGGCGCTCGTCGAACACCTCACCGCGCTGTGCTGGGACGGCGGGGCGGCCCTGCCGTTCAACGCCGACGACATCAAGACCATTGACAACGCCCAGCGATAATAGACACACTGTCTTTTATGGTTCTGGCAGACGTTCAAGCTCCGTCGCGCTACTGGGAAAACATCGTCGGCGAAACCGACGTCGACGTCACCGAAATCACCGGAACGATCCCCGACGGGCTCCTCGGCACCCTGTACCGGAACGGGTCGGGCCGCTGGACGCTCGGATCGACTCAGGTGGAGAGCATTTTTGATGCCGACGGGATGGTCAGCGCGTTCGTGCTCGACGGGTCGGGGGTGCGTTTCCGCAACCGCTTCGTCCGCACCAAGCACTACCTGAAGTCGACGGCGGCCGGACGCCTGGTGGACCGCGGCTTCGCCTACCAGCGCGACGGCGGCACGCTGGCGAACGCGCTGCGGCTTCCGGCCAACACCGCCAACACCAGCGTCATGGTCAACCGCAATCAGCTGCTGGCGCTCTGGGAGGGCGGACCGCCGCACGAACTCGATCTCGACACCCTGGACACCATTGGGCCGTCAAACCTCGGCGGGGCGCTCAAGGGTGCGGTCCGGGCCTATTCAGCGCACTACACCTACGACCCGGCCACCAACACCAAGATCAACTTCGGGTTCGACCCGTACTTCCCGCGGATCGACCTGCGCCACGCGCTGCGCGGGGCCCGCGGTCGCGAGCGGTGGCGCCGGCTGCGGGAGCTGGCGGGCGAGGCGGTGCCGCGGATGCGCCTGCGGCTCTACGAGACCGGCGCCAACGGTGTGACCCGCTACCTGCGGGCGGTGCCGCTGCCGGGGATGGGCGTGGTGCACGACATGGCGTTGACCCGGCGCTACGCGATCTTCGTGGTGTCGCCGCTGCGGATCAACCCGTGGGCGCTCGTCGGCCACCAATCCTATTGGGACTCCATATTTTTCAAGCGGGATGCGCCGTCGTACTTCGTTCTCGCGCCGCGCGACGGGGGCCGGGTGCGGGTGGCCGAGACCGATCCGTTCTATCACTGGCATTTCACCAACGCATATGACGACGGCGACGACGTCGTCGTCGAGCTGCCACGGTTCGTGCCGCAGACCTACGCGGGCATGAAGAAATACACCGCCCACATCCGCTCCGACATCGCCCAGCTCGACGACTACGGGGCCATCGACGACGCCGTGGTGCTGACGCGGTTCCGGATCGCCCCGTCGGGGCGCGTGTCCCGCGAGCCGTTAGCCGATTTCGGGTGCGAGTTCCCCCAGATCGACCAGCGGCGTTCCACGACCCGGCACGACGTCTCCTACGTGACCGTCCAGGACCCGGCCAGGTTTGCAGGCCAGGGAATCGCCCGCATCGATCACCGCACCGGCGCGGTCCAGACCTATTGCCCGCCCGGGGACGTGCTGGTGGAGCCGACGTTTGTGCCGCGACCCGGCGGAACGGCCGAGGACGACGGCTGGCTACTCACCGTCGGATACCACGAATCGCAGCATCGCAGCAGGTTAATGGTGGTCGACGCGGCCCACGTGGCCGACGGCCCGATCGCCGAGGCGTGGCTGCCGTTCCACGTGCCGATGAGCTACCACGGCGCCTTCACCAACCGGGTGGCCCATCGAACCGGGTGAGCCGCCGGGACTGGGTTTGGCCAGCGTGTGCACAGTCGAGTAGCCTCGATGGGTAAATCCCAATTGTCCCTACGACCAAACCTGTCCGGAGCACCCCAACAATATGCCGAGTCCCGCCGTCACCTCGCCCCAAGTAGCCGTCAACGACATTGGCTCCAGCGAGGACTTTCTCGCCGCAATAGACAAAACGATCAAGTACTTCAACGATGGCGACATCGTCGAGGGCACGATCGTCAAAGTGGACCGGGACGAGGTGCTCCTCGACATCGGCTACAAGACCGAGGGGGTCATCCCCGCCCGCGAGCTCTCGATCAAGCACGACGTCGACCCCAACGAGGTCGTTTCCGTGGGCGACGAGGTCGAGGCCCTGGTTCTCACCAAGGAGGACAAAGAGGGCCGCCTGATCCTGTCCAAGAAGCGCGCGCAGTACGAGCGCGCCTGGGGCACCATCGAGGCGCTCAAGGAGAAGGACGAGGCCGTCAAGGGCACCGTCATCGAGGTGGTCAAGGGTGGCCTGATCCTCGACATCGGGTTGCGCGGCTTCCTGCCCGCCTCGCTGGTCGAGATGCGCCGGGTGCGCGATCTGCAGCCGTACATCGGCAAGGAGATCGAGGCCAAGATCATCGAGCTGGACAAGAACCGCAACAACGTGGTGCTGTCGCGCCGGGCGTGGCTGGAGCAGACGCAGTCCGAGGTGCGCAGCGAGTTCCTCAACCAGCTGCAGAAGGGCGCCATCCGCAAGGGTGTCGTCTCCTCCATCGTCAACTTCGGTGCGTTCGTCGACCTCGGCGGCGTCGACGGTCTGGTGCACGTCTCCGAGCTGTCCTGGAAGCACATCGACCACCCGTCCGAGGTGGTCCAGGTCGGCGACGAGGTCACCGTCGAGGTGCTCGACGTCGACATGGACCGCGAGCGGGTTTCGTTGTCGCTCAAGGCAACCCAGGAAGACCCGTGGCGCCACTTCGCCCGCACCCACGCCATCGGCCAGATCGTGCCCGGCAAGGTCACCAAGCTGGTTCCGTTCGGCGCGTTCGTCCGCGTCGAGGAGGGCATCGAGGGCCTCGTGCACATTTCGGAGCTGGCCGAGCGCCACGTCGAGGTCCCCGACCAGGTGGTTGCCGTCGGCGACGACGCGATGGTCAAGGTCATCGACATCGACCTGGAGCGCCGCCGGATCTCCTTGTCGCTCAAGCAGGCCAACGAGGACTACACCGACGAGTTCGACCCGGCGAAGTACGGCATGGCTGACAGCTACGACGAGCAGGGCAACTACATCTTCCCCGAGGGCTTCGACTCCGAGACCAACGAATGGCTCGAGGGATTCGACAAGCAGCGCACCGAGTGGGAGGCCCGCTACGCCGAGGCCGAGCGCCGGCACAAGATGCACACCGCGCAGATGGAGAAGTTCGCGGCGGCCGAGGCGGCTGGCCACACGGCCGGCGAGCAGTCGCCGGGCAACGGTGCGCCCGCCGAGAAGGCGGGCGGATCGCTGGCCAGCGATGCCCAATTGGCCGCGCTGCGGGAGAAACTCGCCGGCAACGCGTGATCCTGACCTGAGGACGCCATGCTGCGTATCGGGTTGACCGGTGGCATCGGCGCCGGCAAGTCGGCGCTGTCGTCCACGTTCGAGCGATGCGGCGCCGTCATCGTCGACGGGGACGTCATCGCGCGTGAGGTGGTCCAGCCGGGCACCGAAGGGCTGGCGGCGCTGGTCGAGGCGTTCGGTGCCGACATCCTGCTGCCGGATGGATCGCTGGATCGACCGGCGTTGGCCGCCAAGGCCTTTCGCGACGACCAGGCCCGCCAGACGCTGAACGGAATCGTCCACCCGCTGGTGGGCCGGCGCCGCGCGGAGATCATCGCCTCGGTGCCCGAGGATTCGGTTGTGGTCGAGGACATTCCGCTGCTGGTGGAGTCCGGGATGGCGCCGCTGTTCCCGCTCGTGGTCATCGTGTACGCCGACGTCGAGGTGCGGCTGCGGCGACTGGTCGACCAGCGCGGCATGGCCGAAGACGACGCCCGCGCCAGGATCGCCGCGCAGGCCAGCGACGAGCAGCGCCGCGCGGTCGCCGACATCTGGCTGGACAACTCGGGCAGCCCGGAAGACCTGGTGCAACGCGCCCAACAGGTGTGGGACAACCGCATCGTGCCGTTCGCTCACAACCTGAGCACGCGTCAGATCGCCCGGGCGCCGGTCCAATTGGCGCCGCCCGACCCGACCTGGCCGGACCAGGCGCAGCGAATCGTCAACCGCCTGAGGACGACCTGCGGGCAGCGGGCGTTGCGCGTCGACCACATCGGGTCGACGGCCGTGCCGGATTTCCCCGCCAAGGACCTCATCGACATCCAGATCACCGTCGAATCCCTGGCCGTCGCCGACGAACTCGCCGAACCCTTGTTGTCCGCCGGGTACCCGCGCATCGAGCGCATCGTCGGCGATGTCGCCAAGAGCGACGCGCGCAGCACCGTCGACCGCTACGACCGCGATGACGATCCGGCGTTGTGGTCCAAGCGGATTCACGCCTCTGCGGATCCCGGCCGGCCCACCAATGTGCACATCCGGGTGGAGGGGTGGCCCAATCAGCAGTTCGCCCTGCTGTTCCCCGACTGGCTGACCGCCGATCCCGATGCGCGGGCGGAGTACCTGAGCGTCAAGCGCACCGCCGAAACCGACGGCGGGGGAGACATTGCGGCCTATGTTGCCGTCAAGGAGCCGTGGTTTCTCGACGCCTACCGGCGGGCCTGGGAGTGGGCCGACGCGACGGGCTGGCGTCCCTAGCCACTACGGCACTCATGGCAGGGGCGCCCCGCACTGCAGCGCGCCGTTGTTGGGATCGGCGTTCCCGGCCACCGGCCGGACCATTTGGTCGGCCTGGACGAAAACGTTGTCGTCCACGTCGATCTCGCAGTGCACGTTCGCCGAGTACGGGAAGTGCAGCACGATGCGCATGCCGGCCTGCTGCGGATCGGGCAACACGGTGTCGGCCTCGAATGCGTTGCCGGGCATCGAGCTCAGCCCGGCCGTGTTCGTCTGGCCGCCGTTGATGACGAACGTGGCCTGACTGCCGGTCGTGACGCCGTCGATCCTGGCCCGATAGGTGATGTTGTGAAGGTCCGCGCTCGCCGTCGCCGGATACAACTGGGCCCCGGCGGCGATCACCGTCACCGCGGCGACCGGCAGGAACCTGTGGCCTTTGCAGCTCATAGCCGGTGACATTACAACCCGCGTGATTTCCGAGCCAGATCGTTTGGCTACGGCTGGCAGCGCGGACACCACAGCGTCGCCCTTCCGCCCACCCGGGCGCGCTCGAGCCGCGTCCCACAGCGGGGGCAGCGCGGGTCGGGCTCGTCACGCACCCTGGTGAGCCAGCGCGGCAGGCCGGGCACCCGGCCGTGGCGCACCGCGGTGCGCAGCACCCGGGTCATCGCGGCGTGCAAGGCCTTTACGTCGTCGTCGCCCAAGTCCGCGACCGCCACGGTCGGTCGGGTTTTGGCCCGCCAACAGATCTCGTCGACCAGCAGGTTGCCGAGGCCGGCGAGCACCGACTGGTCCATCAGCGTGGGTTTGAGCTGCCGCGAGCGGGCCGACCGCGAGGCCAGCACCGCGCGGAACTCGCGCAGGCCGAGACCCAACGCGTCGGGTCCCTGCGGGCCGGTGATGTGCCCGATGTCGTCGGCATCGTCGGCCAGCCACACCCCGCGCAATTTGCGGAGGTCGGCGTAGCGCAGCTCGCCCCCGTCCAGCGACACCACCAGCCGCTCGTAGGGGTCGTGGGCGGCCCCGTCGGGGGCATAGTAGGGCCGGCCGGTCATGCCGCTGTGGATCAGCAGCGCCGGGCCGTCGGTGGGGAGCACCAACCACTTGCCGTGCCGGCGTGGGCCGGCGAAGCGGTGACCGGTCAACCGGCGCGCCAGCGCTTGTCCGGTGGTGTTGCGCAGGATCCCGGGATCGTGCACCTGCACGTGCCGGATTCGCCGCCGCGGCAGGGTCGCGGCCAGTTGCCGCCGAAACCCTTCCACGTCGGGCAGCTCAGGCACGTAGCCTCGCCAATCGCCGCAGCGGGCCGGCCAGCGAGCGGGCGTGCCGCGACATGTGCGCCCACGGATCCGGTTGTCCGGCAAGCCGTTTGGGCACGTCTCGAATGGTGAACCGGTCGGCCCGCAACCGCCCGGCGTCCAGCTCGTCCCATTCCAGCGGTGTGGCTACCGGCGCGCCGTTGCGGGCCCGCACCGAATACGGCGCAACCGCCGTCTGCGCGTAGGCGTTTCGCATGATGTCGAGGTATACCCGCCCGTCGCGCTTGTCCTTGCGAGCCTCGACGGTGCGATGCGCGGGATCGTCCGCGGCGACCACTTCGCTGACGTCGCGGGCGAACTGCCGGGCGGTGTCGAAATCGGTGTCGGCGCGCAAGGGAGTCACCACGTGCAGCCCGCGCGAGCCGGTGGTCTGGACGTAGCACGCCAGGCCCAGGTCCCCGAGCGCCCCGGCGGTGGCGCGTGCGGTCGCTCGCACCACGGCGAAGTCGCCGTCGGACGGGTCGAGATCGAAGACGAGCCGGTCCGGGTGGTCCAGCCGGGCCCGGCGCGACTGCCACATGTGCAGGGTGATGCAGCTTTGATTGGCCAGCCAGCGCAGCGCCTCCGGCCGTTCGACGACCGGATGCTCTACGGTACCGCCCTCCTTGGCCACCCGGACACTACTCATCCAGTCTGGTAGCGAATCGGCGAAATCCTGCTGGATGAACCCTGTTTCGGCGATGCCGCGGGGATAGCGCTGCACGTTGAGGGCCCGGCCCCGCAGGTGCGCCAGCATGGTGTCGGCCACCTGGTCGTAGTAGGCGGCGAGATCGCGTTTGGTGATCCCGTCGGCGGGAAACAGAACGCGGTCCGGGTGGGTGATCTCGACGTCGACGCGGGCCATCAGTGCGTCTCCCGCACCACTTCGCCGGGCTCCTTGTCGGTGCGCATGCCGAGGTAGCGCGGATGGCGCAACTTGCCATCACGCGTCCACTCGCTGAATCCGATCTGAACCACCATCTCGGGGGATACCCAGTTCGCGCCGGCCTCGCGCACCAAACCGCGGGCGAACGGCGGCGTGTCCCGGGTGATCGGTGACAGGCGCGCGTGCAGCCGGCGCAGCGTGGCGTCGTCGAAACCGGTGCCGACCTTGCCCGCGTAGACCAGGTCGCCGCCCTCGTAGTAGCCGAGCATCAGGGCGCCCAACTCGACTCGACTGCCCTTGGGACTGGTGTAGCCCCCCACCACGAACTCCTGATCGCGCACGCATTTGAACTTCAGCCAGTTCTTCGAGCGACCGCCCTGGTAGGTGGAGTCGGCCCGCTTGGCGATCACTCCCTCGTCCCCGCGCTCACATGCGCGCCGGTAGGCGGCGATCCCGTCCCCGACGCGGTGCGGCGCACAGCGCAGCGGGTCGGCGAAGTCGATCGCTTTGCGCAGCAACCTCTTTCGCCAGAGGAGCGGCACCTCGACGGTGGACATGCCGTCGAGATGCAGCAGATCGAATACGTAGTAGAATACACGCACCGGCGACGCCCGGGCCACGTCGGGATCGGTGAGGCCCAGCCGACCCTGCAGCCGGGCGAAGCTGGTCCGCCGGCCGTCGAAGGCCACCACCTCTCCGTCCACGACGAACCGCGTGACCGGTTGGGCGGCAAGCGCATCCACCAATTCGGGATAGGTTCCATTGAGCGGCTGACGATTTCGCGACAACAGCCGGACCCGATCGCCGTCGCGGAACGCCAGGCAGCGCATGCCGTCGAACTTGCGCTCGAAGATCCAGTGCGGATCGGAGAACCGGTCGTCGGTGAGGGTGGCCAGGGTGGGCGAGCGCCAGTCGGGCACGGGTTCGTCGTACAGCGCTTCGCGCACCGCACCGGGCAGGCTCGCGAAGTCCGTCATGCCGACTAGTTAAGACATGCCCACGGCGGCACGGGCACCGTCAGCGGTTCGGCGCCCCCGGGTGCGGTGGTCAGGGCCAGCACCGCCGCCGCGAGGCGATCGGGCGGCAGCACGAAATCCACGCAGCCGGTGGCGATCGCGTGCGCCGGCATGCTCGACGCCTCGGCCGTCGCCGGGTCTTGGACGAGCACGCGCCCGCCGTTGCGCTTGACCGCGCGACATCCGTTGGCGCCGTCGGCCAGCCGCCCGGTCAGGATCACGGCGACAGTCGGCACCAGCGCGGCGGAGCTGGTCAGGACGGCGTCCCCGACGCTGGCCTTGGACGCTTCCTCGGCGAGCATCCAGGCGCCGTCCGCATCGATGGTTGCCGTCCTTCCGGCGGGCACGATGGTGATGCCCGGTTTGTCCGCCGACGCCCCCGGCTCGGCGACTCGAATCGGCAGAGAGCTCGCGCGGGACAAAATCTGGGCCAGCGGATCGTCGCCGCTGAGCGTGGGGCGGCGATGCTGGGCGACGACGACGGGTACCGCAAAATCACCCGGCAGACCCGCGAGCACGGTGCCCAGGGCTTTCATGCCGCCCAGCGACGCCACCAGCACCACTCGCCCAAACGCCGCCTGGACGGGCTTGTGTTGGGTCGCGGACATAGGCGCCAGGGTAATCCTTGTGTCGGGGCGCCGACATAGTTCCTGGAACCGTGGGTAGCCGTCGAACGTGCCGCGTCCCGGGCCACCGTGTCCGAGACGGCACAACGCATCCACGCCCGGCACCTGACCCGCTACAGCCGCGGCATCGTGACCATCACCGACCGTCAGGGGCTGGAACGACTAGCCTGCGGCTGGTACCGCATCGTCAAAGACGAGTTCGACAGCATCACCAACCACCGGCCAGGGTAGTGCGGTCGCGCTCAGCGGCCGCGCCAGGTGAGTTCCATGCCGCCGGCGGCCAGCCACCGCGACAGGTCATAGCCGTTGCGGGCCAACCCATCCACGGCGGCCACGGCGCGTCGCACCGCCAGCTCCGCGACCTCGGGGGTCAGCAGGCCGTGGCGGACCGCATCGAGCAACTCGTCGATATCGCACAGTTCCGCGCGGTCGCCGGTGCGGACCTCGATGTCGAGGTAATGATCCTCGGAGCGCCACACCTCGGGCCCAGGCGTGTATTCGCCCACATCCAGGTAGTAGTCGTGGTCGCGTTCGTGGCCGGGGTTGAAGTGAAAGACCGTGGCGCGCAGGCCCAACGACGGCAGCAGCCACGATTCGAGGTAGTGAAACTGGGCGCGGCCGGGGGTGGGGCGGGCGACGTAGAGACCCCACGGGTGCACCGCATACTCGTCCACGGCCCGCACGATTCCCTTGGGATCGGTGTTGGTGCGGCCCACTAAGTCGAACGTCTCGTGTTTGGGTGGATGAATCTCGCTGTTCCTCCTGAATGATCACACCCTACCGGCGCAACCGGATCTTCCACCGCACAAACCCGCCATACAACAGTGACAGCGCGGCCAGCATGGCCATGTCCAGCAGCCAGGTCTTCGGCGCGTGCTGCCAGAACCGGTCCTGGGACAGCAGCGAACCGGGCACCAGGTGCCGCAGGTCCACCGTCGACGAGGCGGCGGCGTAGCCCCAGCGCGCCGGCATCGCCCACGACAACTGGTTCAGGCCGAGCCGGCCGGTCACGGGCACCATGCCGCCGCACAGCACCAGCTGCGCCATCACCGTCACCACGAACAGCGGCATGATTTGCTCGCTCGAGCGCACCAGCGACGAGATGGCCAGGCCCAGGATGGCCGAGGCGACGCACGTCGCGGCCACGGTCGCGAACAGCTCGACCGTGGCCCCAATCGTGGAGTGGCCGAACAGATTTGCGCCGCGCGTCGGTGCGCCCTTGCCGGCCACCACGATCGCCGTGACGATCGCGGACTGCAAAATGGCGAACGCGCAGAACACCGCAGACTTGGCGAGCAGGTATGCGGTGGTCGACAGGCCGACCGCCTGCTCGCGCTGGAAGATGGCCCGTTCGCCGACCAGATCGCGAATTGTCAAGGCGGTGCCCATGAATGCCGCGGCCGGCATCAGCAGGGCCAGTATCTGTGCGGCCTCGTCGGGCGTTCCCGCATTGGGCCCCGGCGCATGAAATCCGTTGCTGCCCGGGACGGTCAGGGACAGCGAACCCATTATGAAGGGCAGTAGCGCCAGGAAGACGAAGTAGGCGCGGTCGGCGACGACGAGGCGGAACTGCCGCCGGGCGATGGTCGAGATCTGGCGTCGCACGCTGGTGTGCACCGGCTCACCCAGGCCGCTCGGCTCATCGGCCTTGTCCGGCATGCGCTTTTGGGCCTCGCTGCGTTCCACGAAGCGGCGATTGGCTTCGTCCGGGTCGGCGCCGACCTGGGTGAAGATCTTGGCCCAGTTGGTGGTGCCCATCGCGTCGCCGATCTGCTCGGGCGAGCCGCGGTAGGCCGTCTTGCCGCCGGGGGCCATCAGCAGCACCTGGTCGCAGACGTCGAGGTAGGACAGCGAGTGCGTCACTACCAGCACCACACGACCGGCATCGGCCAACTGGCGCAGCATGGTCATGACCTGCAGGTCGAGCGCGGGGTCCAGGCCGGACGTGGGCTCGTCGAGGATCAGCAATGACGGGCCGGTCAGCAGTTCCAGCGCCACCGACGCGCGTTTGCGCTGGCCGCCGGACAGCTTGTCGACGCGGGTGTCGGCGTGTTTGGTCAGGTCGAGCTCCTCGAGCACCTGGGCGACGACGCCGGCGCGGTCGGCCTTGCCGGTGTCGGGCGGCAGCCGCAGCTCGGCGGCGTAGCCCAGCGCCTGGTTGACGGTCAGCTGGCGATGCACGACGTCGTCTTGGGGGACCATGCCGATCCTGCTGCGCAGGGAGGCGTACTCGGCGTGAATGTTGTGTCCCTCGAACGTAACTGAGCCCGAGCTGGGTGTGGTGTAGCCGGCGATGAGCCTGGCCAGGGTGCTCTTTCCGGCGCCCGACCCGCCGATCACCGCGGTGAGCGTTCCGGGACGTGCGACCAGCGAGATGTCGTCGAGCAGTTGTTTGCCGTTGTCGACGACGTACTTGACGTTGCGCACCTCGAGCCCGCCGCTCCGCGACGCGGCTTCGCTGCGCTTGGTGAGCGTGCCGCCACGGAACACCAGGTCGACGTTGCCGATGGTGACGACGTCGTCCTCGGACAGGATCGCCGACCCGACCCGGGTGCCGTTGACGAACGTGCCGTTGACGCTGTTGTCCCGGATCTCGGTGCCCAGCGGTGTGGGCACCAAGGTCGCGTGCCGGCGCGACGCCAATACGTCGGGGACGACGATGTCGTTTTCGGGGGCGCGCCCGATGGTCAGGGCGCCGGTCGTGCCCGCGGCGGACGACGCGCGCGGCGAGAGCAATCTCACAAAGCGCGTCGCCAGGTTCGACACGTCGGCCGTCTTTGCGTCGATCACCGTGAATTCCGTTGCCGGCGCGGCCCGCAACCTGGCGGGCGAGCCGGGATCGATGACGGTCAGCTCCTCCGGTGGTGCGCCGCGCACTGGCGAAGGCGCCGCGAGCGGCAGCGGGGGCGCGGGGCGAGGCAGCGGACCTCGGGGAACGCCGCGGCGCGGCGGGGGCCGATGATGCGTCGGATTCGTTTGCTCGCCAACCGCGGACCACGTCAGGGTCGGTGGCCCGGAATCGTGGCTGGGCCGGGTGCGGGCCGGGCGGGTCGCCTGGCCCTGCCGGGGCCCGATCGCGAAGGTCAGGTGCGGGCCGCGCGGGTTTCCGACGTGAATGCTCTGGCCGTCGTGGATATCGATGACCGGCATCCGGTAACCGTTGAGATAGGTCCCGTTCAGCGAACCGTTATCGATTGCCAGCCAGCGGCCTTGATCGAAACGCAGGATCAGATGCGCGCGCGAGATGCGCGGATCGGCGATCTGCACGTCGGCCTGCGCGTCGCGTCCGACGACCACTTCGTGTCCGGCCGCGAAGGATCGTTGGGACCCGTCGTGCCGAATGGTCAGCAGAGGCGGGGCGGGTCGAGTCACCACTCAAGTATCGGGTCGCGCCGGCCGTGCTTCTATGGGATCCGGCTGTGACTTCCCTTTGTTTCGGCACGGCTATTCATAGCTGTTTCATAGTCGGCGGAGTCGAATCGCCTACGGCCGTGCGGCATTATTCGATCGGAGGGGGACCAACGCATTGATGGATGAGCACAAGCGAACGACCCGGCGCATCGGCACCGGGCGACGACTGCTGACCAACCCGCGCCAGGCCCGCGACGCCCTGCGCGCGGGTTTTCACTCGTTACCCGCGATGCCGATCGGGCAGCTGTTTCGCCGGATACCACCGGTGAGTTCCCTGCCGAACGCGGAACCCCAAGCGGCGCAACCACACAGCGATTCCGGTGCGGTGGGGAATGGTGCGTCGTTTGCCGGCTACACGATCTTGCGGCAACTGGGCGCCGGTGGCATGGCCGAGGTCTACCTGGCATTGCATCCCCGGCTGCCGCGCCGCGACGTGATCAAAGTCCTCGCCGAGGCGGTGACGGCCGATCCCGAGTTTCGCGAAAGGTTCAATCGGGAGGCCGATCTCGCGGCGACGCTGTGGCATCCCCACATCGTCGGCGTCCACGACCGCGGCGCTTTCAACGGGCATCTGTGGATCTCGATGGACTATGTCGAGGGCACCGATGCGTCGCGGTTGGTCAAGCAGAGCCACCCCGAGGGCATGCCGATCCACGAGGTGTGTGCCATCGTGCAAGCGGTCGCGGGTGCGCTGGACTACGCGCACGACCGTGGCCTGCTGCACCGCGACGTCAAGCCCGCCAACATCCTGCTCACCCACCCGGAAGACGGGGAACGCCGAATCCTGTTGGCGGACTTCGGTGTCGCGCGCCACCTGGGCGACGTGAGCGGGATCACCGAAACCAACGTCGCGGTGGGAACCGTGGCCTACGCCGCGCCCGAGCAGCTTGCCGGCGCTCCGATCGACGGGAGGGCCGACCAATACGCGTTGGCCGCAACGGCTTTCCATCTGCTGACCGGTGCGCCACCGTTTCAGCATTCCAACCCGATCGCGGTGATCAGCCGGCACCTGCACGAGACGCCTCCCCGCCTCAGCGACTTTCGGCCGGAGCTGGCGGAGCTCGACGACGTGTTCTCGACGGCGCTCGCCAAACGGCCCGAGGACAGGTTCGCGCGGTGCCGGGAGTTCGCCACCGCCGTCAGCGCGCGGGTTTCCGAAGCCCGCCGCCCGCCGCCGCGCACCGCCCCGTTGGCGCCGCACCGCCGGCGCGGGCTCGCCGCCTTGAACCACCGGTTCTCGTCGAAAACCCGGTGGGCCGCGGCGCTGGTGTGCGCGGTGCTCGTCGCCGTCGCGGCGACCTGGTCGATCCTGTACTCGTTTGAGCCCACCACGCCGCCGCCCAGCCCCGCGCTCGCCTCCAAACCGTCCCTGCCCGCTCCCAGCGCCGCACCCGCCGCCGGGGGACCGGCGCTGAATGGGACCTATCGGCTGGACTATGACCAGACCAAGCGGACCACCAACGGCATCGGCATCCGGCACGGCGGAGCCACCACCGACTGGTGGGCGTTCCGGTCGGCCTGCACGACCAACGGATGCGCGGCCACCGGGACCCAGCTGGACGATGCCACCCACCAACTGGCCAGCACCACCGGCGGCGGCCAGGCCGACACGTTGCGCTACGTGGGTGGCTACTGGCAAGGCGCGCCCGAGCAGCTGCGAGTGGGCTGCGCCCAGCCGAACGGACACGCGCCTGCCACCCAGCAGGAAACCGTCGCGTGGTCGCTGGCGCCGCAGGCCGACGGCACGCTGCGGGGCACGCAGACCGAGACCGTGCTCAGCAACGAGTGCGGCGCTCAGGGGGCGGTGGTCCGGGTGCCCGTGGTGGCCACCCGGGCCGGCGCCGCGCCGGCCGGCGTGGCGTTGGGCGACCCCACCCAGGTCATCAACGCCTCGACCACCGCGTCCGCCCCGGCGCCGCCCGTGCTGGGCGGGTTGTGCGCCGATGTCGGCAAGGTCGCCTACGACCCGACCAACAACGAGCAGATCGTGTGCGAGGGCAGCAGCTGGGCCAAGGCCCCGATCACGATGGGCGTGCACGCGGCCGGTAGCTCGTGCGACCGGCCGGGCACCTCGGTGTTCGCCATGAGCACCTCCAGCGACGGCTACCTGCTGCAATGCGACCCGGTCACCCGGACGTGGACGCGTCCCGCGGGTTAGCCGAGGACGGCCGCGGGGGCCGTCCTGTACTACTTTCTGGTCGACTTCGAGGAAAACCAGCCGTCCTCGTCCTCCCGCCAACCGGGAGAGCCAGACACTATTTGGTGGTTCGGCTATCCGCGCGAGAACCTCCCTGACCGGACGTCGAGCATCTCTGAGGCGTATCGGTATACGCCGTCGACCGGAGCGCCCCCGTCTAGCGCCAGCCAAAACCAAGCTCGACCAAAGACGCAGCCTCGTCTTTACCAAGATCCTCCATGAGCGAATCCCTCAACCGTCAGGACGACGACCTGCAAAGACCAGCTCCAAGGCACTTGTCGGTGATCGCCTCTACCCTGGTGGCATGGCATTCGCCACGGAACATCCGGTAGTCGCTCATTCGGAATATCGCCCGGCCGAAGAGGCCGTGGCGGGGCTGGTGCGCGCCGGCGGCCGCTTCGAGGTCGTCAGCCCGCACGACCCCGCCGGGGACCAGCCGGCGGCCATCGACGAGCTGGAGCGCAGGATCAGGGCGGGGGAGCGCGATGTGGTGCTGCTCGGCGCCACCGGCACCGGGAAGTCGGCCACCACCGCTTGGCTCATCGAGCGCCTGCAGCGGCCCACCCTGGTGATGGCACCCAACAAGACGCTGGCCGCCCAGCTGGCCAACGAGCTGCGGGAGATGTTGCCGCACAACGCCGTTGAGTACTTCGTGTCGTACTACGACTACTACCAGCCCGAGGCCTACATCGCGCAGACCGACACCTACATCGAAAAGGACAGCTCGATCAACGACGACGTCGAGCGCTTGCGGCACTCCGCGACGTCGTCGCTGCTGTCGCGGCGCGATGTGGTCGTGGTGGCGTCGGTGTCGTGCATCTACGGCCTGGGCACCCCGCAGTCGTACCTGGATCGCTCGGTGGAACTGCGGGTCGGCAACGAGGTGCCCCGGGACGGGTTGCTGCGGCTACTGGTCGACGTCCAGTACACCCGCAACGACCTGTCCTTCACCCGCGGCTCGTTCCGGGTGCGCGGCGACACCGTGGAGATCATCCCGTCCTACGAAGAACTGGCGGTGCGCATCGAGTTCTTCGGCGACGAGATCGAGGCGCTGTATTACCTGCACCCGCTGACGGGCGACGTGATCCGCCAGGTCGACTCGCTGCGCATCTTCCCGGCCACCCACTACGTGGCCGGCCCCGAGCGGATGGCCCACGCCATCTCGACGATCGAAGAGGAACTGGCCGCCCGGCTGGCCGAACTCGAGGGCCAGGGCAAGCTGCTCGAGGCGCAGCGCCTGAGGATGCGCACCAACTACGACATCGAGATGATGCGCCAGGTCGGATTCTGTTCGGGCATCGAGAACTACTCCCGCCACATCGACGCCCGGGGGCCGGGCTCGCCGCCGGCGACCCTGCTCGACTACTTCCCGGAAGACTTTTTGATGGTCATCGACGAGTCGCACGTCACCGTGCCGCAGATCGGCGGCATGTACGAGGGCGACATGTCGCGCAAGCGCAACCTGGTCGAATACGGGTTCCGGTTGCCGTCGGCGTGCGATAACCGCCCGCTGACGTGGGAGGAGTTCGCCGACCGGGTCGGGCAGACGGTGTATCTGTCGGCCACCCCGGGCCCCTATGAGCTCAGTCAGTCCGGCGGCGAGTTCGTCGAGCAGGTCATCCGGCCCACCGGCCTGGTGGACCCGAAGGTGGTGGTCAAACCGACCAAGGGGCAGATCGACGACCTGATCGGCGAGATCCGCAAGCGCACCGACGCCGACCAGCGGGTGCTGGTCACCACGCTCACCAAGAAGATGGCCGAGGACCTCACCGACTACCTGCTCGAGATGGGCATCCGGGTGCGCTATCTGCACTCGGAGGTCGACACGCTGCGCCGGGTGGAATTGCTGCGCCAGCTGCGGCTCGGCGAGTACGACGTGCTGGTCGGCATCAACCTGCTGCGCGAGGGCCTGGACCTGCCGGAGGTGTCGCTCGTCGCCATCCTGGATGCCGACAAAGAGGGCTTCCTGCGGTCATCGCGCAGCCTGATCCAAACCATCGGCCGCGCCGCCCGCAACGTCTCCGGCGAAGTGCACATGTACGCCGACACGATCACCGACTCGATGAAGGAAGCCATCGACGAGACCGAACGGCGCCGGGCGAAGCAGATCGCCTACAACGAGGCCAACGGGATCGACCCGCAACCGCTGCGCAAGAAGATCGCCGACATCCTCGACCAGGTCTATCGCGAGGCGTCTGATACAGAAGCCAGCGTGGTGGAGATCGGCGGGTCAGGGCGCAATGCGTCCCGCGGTCGGCGCGCACAGGGCGAGCCGGGCCGCGCGGTCAGCGCCGGGGTGTTCGAGGGCCGCGACACGACCAGCATGCCCCGCGCCGAACTGGCCGACCTGATCAAGGACCTGACCGCGCAGATGATGGCCGCCGCCCGGGACTTGCAATTCGAGCTGGCCGCGCGGTTCCGGGACGAGATCGCCGACCTGAAGAAGGAACTGCGCGGGATGGACGCCGCCGGCCTGAAATGAGTTTGCTGGCAACCGATCTGCGCCGGGTAACCCCGCGGCACCCCATACGGTAGAGGGGTGACCGACGCGGCGACTATCACCGGCGGCTGGCGAGAGCTGCTGGGCGCCCGGTATCTGAGGACGTCAATCCTGCTAGCCGGTGGGGTAGCGCTGTACGCCACCAACGAGTTCCTGACCACCAGCTTGTTGCCCAACACGATCGCCGAGATCGGCGGAAGCCGGCTCTACGCGTGGGTGACGACGCTGTACCTGGTCGGGTCGGTGGTCGCGGCGACGATGGTCAATCCGATGCTGCTGCGCGTCGGGGCGCGGTCGTCGTATCTGTTCGGACTCGCCGTGTTCGGCATCGCCAGCATGGTTTGCGCGGCCGCGCCGACCATGCATGTTCTGATTGCTGGCCGCGCGATGCAGGGGGTGGCCGGGGGCTTGCTGGCCGGCCTGGGCTACGCGGTGATCAACTCCGCGCTGCCCCGCTGGCTGTGGACGCGGGGCTCGGCGCTGGTGTCAGCGATGTGGGGCGTCGCGACGGTGGTCGGGCCCACGACGGGCGGCCTGTTCGCGCAGCTCGGGATCTGGCGGTGGGCGTTCGTCACGATGGCCGTCCTCACCGTCTTGATGGCCCTGCTGGTGCCGGTCGCGCTGGCCAGCGTCGACCCGACGAACGGCATCCCGCGGATGAAGGTGCCGGTGTGGTCGCTGCTGATCATCGGTGTGGCCGCGCTGGCCGTGAGCGGCGCGCAGATTCCCCGCAACACCGTCGCGACCTACGGCCTGCTTGCGGCCGGCATCATGCTGGTCGGCCTGTTCGTGATCGTCGACTGGCGCATGCACGCGGCCATCCTGCCGCCCAGCGTGTTCTCTCCCGGCCCGTTGAAGTGGATCTACCTCACCATGGGTGTCCTGATGGGCGCGGCGATGGTGAACACCTATGTGCCGCTGTTCGGGCAGCGGTTGGCCCACCTCACGCCGATCGCGGCCGGCTTCCTGGGCGCGGCCCTCGCCCTCGGCTGGACCGTCAGCGAAATCGTCAGCGCCTCGCTGGAAAATCCGCGCACGATCGGGCGGGTGGTCATGGTGGCGCCGCTGGTGGCCGCGTCCGGCCTGGCGCTGGGCGCGGTCGCCCGGCACGGCGACGGGTCAAACTGGACCGCCGCCCTGTGGGCGGTGGCCCTGCTGGTCGCCGGCATCGGCATCGGGATGGCCTGGCCGCACCTCTCGGCCCGCGCGATGGCCTGCGTCAACGATCCGGCCGAGGGCGGCGCCGCCTCCGCGGCGATCAACACCGTCCAGCTGACCTCCGCGGCGATCGGCGCCGGACTGGCCGGAGTGGTCGTCAACACCGCCACCGGTGGCGAGGCGGTCGCGGCCCATTTGTTGTTCACGGTCTTCACCGCGGTGAGCGCCGCGGGTGTGGCGGTGTCGTACGCCGCGACCCGGGCCACGCGCCAGGCGCGGCCGGTCGCCAGCGTGGGCTGACCCGTCGGGGATTACCGGGTGGATTTCACCACCTGCGAGTAATGGAATTGCCAACGCTCGACGATGTGGAAGCCCAGGTAGCCCGGGAATCGGTATGCCGGGGCGCGCCCGAATGCGCTTCCGGGCGGGAGCGATTGTCCCGCTTGGTGATCCGGCAGCGAGGCGTCTTTATTGGTAATGGTCCAGATGGTGGGGCATTTGTCGATTTTGGCCGTGGTCAGCCAGACGGCCACATGGCCGTCCCACAGCGAGCCGACCTTCGGGCCGTACACGCCGCGCTCGACGTCGATCAGCGACCGGAAGGCCGCCGGCCGGGTGGCCAGCAGCGCCCGGATCGGGCCGGGCCGCCACGGCACGGTGTTGTCCACCATCAGGCAGTCGCCGGGGGCGGCGTGTGCGGCGATCAGGTCGGCGACCTGGCTGTAGTCCCAGCCCTCCTTGGCGTACGGCCAACGCTGGACGAACAGGTAATTGGGCACCGCGGCGATGACGAACAGCAGCACCGCGCCGACCATCGGCCAGGGCCGGCGGGCCAGCGTGACGATGCAGACGGCCAGGACGATGGCCATCGCGGGCGCGGTGAAGATCAGGTAGCGCGGGTAGTAGATCGGCTCGCTGACGGCGGAATAGATGACGACCAGCGCGGTCGGAATGACCATCCACACCACACAGAAGGTCAACAACCGGCGCAGGTCACCGGCCGGGGCCGGCGCGCCGGCCAACCGGGCCAGCGCCGCCGCGACGATCACGACCGCGCTCAGCACCGCGAAGGCGACGCTGTGGTCGAAATACTGCCGCAGGATGATGTCGAACGCGTAATGCCAGCTCACCGGGTAGATCCAGCCGACCTGCCACACCTGGCCATGGGCGAACAGCGCGAACGGGATCATCGCCCCGACCGCGGCGGCGGAGCTGGCGACCCACCACACGACCGGGGACCTGCGGGACCCTCCGGGAAGCAACAGCGGCAGGATCGCGCCGTACACCGGCACCAGCAGCACCAGGTTGACGTTGAGCAGGATCGACAGCGCCAATGCCAGCGCGTAGCAAATCCACCAGCGGGGCCGATTGCGCCGGACGGCGGCCACGAACAACACCGTCAGCCATACGGACGCGGCCGCGACGAAGCCATAGGAACGCGCCTCCATGCCGGCCCACGTCGTGCGGGGCAGGATGGCGAAGACGACGCCCGCGCACACCGCCGTCGGGCGCGTCGCAAACTTCTTGGTGAACACCGTGACCCCTGCGGCCGCGGCGCCCACGGCAAGGGCGCTGGGCAGGCGCGAGAAGAACTCGGTGGGCGGAAACAGGGCGAACCAACCGTGCATCACCAGGTAGTACGCACCGTGGACGGCGTCGATGTGGCCCAGCAGCCGCCACAGCTCGGGCAGCGTCCGGCTCGCCGCGGCCGAAATCGTGGCCCCCTCGTCGAACCACAGCGAAGGCCGGCAGGCCCAGGCGGCGCTGACGGCCGTGGCGAACAGGGCGATCGCCCACGGATCGAGCAACCTGCCGCGGGGGCCCGCTGCGACGGTTTTATCGACAACATCCCCGGCGCGCGGCTCGAAAATCGGCTCGAGGGTGGGCATGGACATGATGCTTGTTACTGTAGGGCGCGGTCGGTCGAACCGGTCACCAACAGCACCCGCCGCATTTGCAGTTCGCGCCCGTATTCACGAAAAGCGGCGTCATGCAATGCTTTCCGTCGCCGAATCGCGCATTCGATTGTTTTGCCATTTCCGATATTGTCCGTTGGCCCAGCCAGGCGCCGCAAATCACGGGTGTGCCACGCCACACCGTGTCGTTCATCTATCTCCTCTGCATCGAGCAAACGCGATACTGTCTTGGGTTGGCTGACCAACCGAAACTGGGAGGGTAAATGGGCGCCTATCGGACTGTGGTGGTAGGAACCGATGGCTCGGACTCGTCGATGCGTGCGGTGGAGAAGGCGGCGCAGATCGCCGGGCCGGACGCCAAGCTGATCGTCGCCTCGGCGTACTTGCCCCAACATGAGGACGCCCGGGCCGCCGACGCCCTCCGGGACGAAAGCTACAAGGTTTCGGGCACCGCGCCGATTTACGCGATTCTGCGCGACGCCAAGGACCGCGCGCACGCGGCGGGCGCGCAGAACATCGACGAGCGCCCGATCGTGGGGGCGCCGGTCGATGCGCTGGTGCACCTCGCCGAGGAAGAGCAGGCGGACCTGCTCGTGGTCGGCAACGTCGGTCTGAGCACCATCGCCGGCCGGCTGCTGGGATCGGTGCCGGCCAACGTCTCGCGGCGGGCCAAGACCGACGTCCTGATCGTGCACACCACGACGTAACCGCCGCCCGCCGGGCCCGGCGCTACCAGCCCCGCGCGCGCCATTCGCTCAGATGGGGGCGTTCGGCGCCCAACACCGTGTCGTCGCCGTGGCCGGGGTAGATGACCGTCGCGTCGTCATACACGTCGAACACCCGGGTGGTGACGTCGTCGAGCAGCTGGTCGAAATCGCCGGGCTGCCACGTCTTGCCGACGCCGCCCGGGAACAGGCAGTCGCCGGTGAACAGCTGCGTGACCCCGCCGGTCGCGGGTCCGTCCAGGGCCAGCGCGATCGATCCGGGGGTGTGCCCCCGCAGGTGGATGACGTCGAAGTTCAGCTCGCCGATCTGCACGGTGTCGCCGCCCGCCAGCAAACGGTCCGGTTTGACCGGCAGCGCCTCGGCGTCGATCTCGTTGGCGGCGGTCGGCGCGCCGGTCGCCTTCGCCACGGCGTCGAGCGCCTGCCAGTGATCGAAGTGCTGATGGCTGGTCACGATCAGCGACACCTTCGGTGCGTGCTGCCGGATCAGGCCGATCAGGTCGTCGGCGTCGTTGGCGGCGTCGATGAGCAGGGTTTCGCCCGTGGCGGAACACGTCACCAGATACGCGTTGTTGTCCATGGGGCCCACCGACGCCTTTATGATCGTGGCGCCGGGTAGGGTCCGGCGGGCCGCGGTACCAGGGTCGACGTGTCCCGTGTAGGTGTCGACAAGCTTGTCAGTGGGGCCGTCCTGGGCAGTCATAGCGGCCACGTTACTGGTCACAGACTGCTTGTCGGTATGGGCACATAGCATGGAATGCGCCGTGCGCAACTCCGATCCGGGATCGGCATTGTGGCTGCGGAAAAGTAGCAGATAGTTCCTGAGAGGGGCGGCGTTGGCTGACCGTCTGATCATCAAGGGCGCCCGCGAGCACAACCTGCGCGGCGTCGACCTCGACCTGCCCCGCGACGCGCTGATCGTCTTCACCGGGCTGTCGGGTTCGGGCAAATCGTCGCTGGCCTTCGACACGATCTTCGCCGAGGGGCAGCGGCGTTACGTGGAGTCGCTGTCGGCCTACGCCCGCCAGTTCCTCGGGCAGATGGACAAGCCGGACGTCGACTTCATCGAGGGCCTATCGCCTGCGGTGTCGATCGACCAGAAGTCCACCAACCGCAACCCGCGATCGACGGTCGGCACCATCACCGAGGTCTACGACTACCTGCGGCTGCTGTACGCCCGCGCCGGCACCCCGCACTGCCCGGTGTGTGGCGAGCGCATCGCCCGCCAGACGCCCCAGCAAATCGTCGACCAGGTGCTGGCGATGCCGGAGGGCACCCGGTTTCAGGTGCTCGCGCCGGTGGTGCGCACCCGCAAGGGCGAGTTCGCCGACCTCTTCGACAAGCTCAACGCCCAGGGCTACAGCCGGGTCCGGGTCGACGGCGTCGTGCATCCGCTGACCGATCCGCCGAAGCTGAAGAAGCAGGAGAAGCACGACATCGAGGTCGTGGTGGACCGGCTCACCGTGAAGGCCAGCGCCAAGCAGCGGCTCACCGACTCGGTGGAGACCGCGCTGAACCTGGCCGACGGCATCGTGGTGCTGGAGTTCGTCGATCACGAGCACGACGCCCACAACCGCGAGCAGCGGTTCTCCGAGAAGCTGGCCTGCCCGAACGGGCACGCGCTGGCCGTCGACGACCTGGAGCCGCGGTCGTTTTCGTTCAACTCGCCGTACGGCGCCTGCCCGGAATGCAGCGGCCTGGGCATCCGCAAGGAGGTCGACCCCGACCTGGTGGTGCCCGACCCCGAGCGCACCCTGGCCGAGGGTGCGGTGGCGCCGTGGTCGACGGGCCACACCGCGGAGTACTTCACCCGGATGATGGCCGGGCTGGGGGACGAGCTGGGCTTCGACGTCGACACCCCGTGGCGCAAACTGCCCGCCAAGGCCCGCAAGGCGATCCTCGAGGGCTCCGACCACCAGGTGCACGTGCGCTACCGCAACCGGTACGGCCGGACCCGCTCCTATTACGCCGATTTCGAGGGCGTGCTGGCGTTTTTGCAGCGCAAGATGGCGCAGACCGAATCCGAGCAGATGAAGGAGCGCTACGAGGGCTTCATGCGTGACGTGCCCTGCCCGGTCTGCGAGGGGACCCGGCTCAAGCCGGAGATCCTGGCGGTGTCGCTGAGCGCGGGCAATCGCGGCAAGAAGTCCATCGCCGAGGTCTGCGAGCTGTCGATCTCCGATTGCGCCGACTTCCTCAACACCCTCACCCTGGGGCCGCGCGAGCAGGCGATCGCCGGGCAGGTGCTCAAGGAAATCCAGTCGCGGCTGGGATTTTTGCTCGACGTCGGTCTCGAATACCTGTCGCTGTCCCGCGCGGCCGCCACGCTGTCCGGTGGTGAGGCGCAACGCATTCGGCTGGCCACCCAGATCGGGTCCGGGCTGGTGGGCGTGCTGTACGTGCTCGACGAGCCGTCCATCGGGCTGCATCAGCGCGACAACCGTCGCCTCATCGAAACCCTCACTCGGCTAAGGGGTTTGGGCAACACGCTGATCGTCGTCGAGCATGACGAGGACACCATCGCGCACGCCGACTGGATCGTCGACATCGGCCCGCGGGCCGGTGAGCACGGCGGCCAGATCGTGCACAGCGGCACCTACAGCGAGCTGCTGGCCAACAAGGAGTCGATCACGGGCGCCTACCTGTCGGGCAAGGAAAGCATCGAGATGCCGGCGATCCGGCGTCCCGTCGACCGGCGCCGTCAGCTCACCGTCGTCGGCGCCCGCGAGCACAACCTGCGCGGCATCGACGTCTCGTTCCCGCTCGGCGTGCTCACGTCGGTGACCGGCGTGTCCGGTTCCGGCAAGTCGACTCTGGTCAACGACATCCTCGCGGCGGTGCTGGCCAACCGGCTCAACGGCGCAAGGCTGGTCCCCGGCCGCCACACTCGGGTCACCGGGCTGGACCACCTGGACAAGCTGGTGCGGGTGGATCAGTCGCCGATCGGCCGCACGCCGCGGTCGAACCCGGCCACCTACACCGGCGTGTTCGACAAGATCCGCACCCTGTTCGCGGCCACCACCGAGGCCAAAGTCCGTGGCTACCAACCGGGCCGGTTCTCGTTCAACGTCAAGGGCGGCCGCTGCGAAGCGTGCACCGGTGACGGCACCATCAAGATCGAGATGAACTTCCTGCCCGACGTGTATGTGCCGTGCGAGGTGTGTCAGGGGGCCCGCTACAACCGGGAAACCCTCGAGGTGCACTACAAGGGCAAGACCATCTCCGAGGTGCTGGACATGTCCATCGAGGAGGCGGCGGAGTTCTTCGAGCCGATCACCGGCATCCACCGCTATCTGCGCACCCTGGTCGACGTCGGTCTCGGTTATGTGCGGCTCGGCCAGCCGGCGCCGACGCTGTCCGGCGGCGAGGCGCAGCGCGTGAAACTGGCCGCCGAACTGCAAAAGCGATCCACCGGGCGCACCGTGTACATCCTCGACGAGCCGACCACGGGTCTGCATTTCGACGACATCCGCAAGTTGCTCAAGGTCATCAACGGCCTTGTCGACAAAGGCAATACGGTCATCGTCATCGAACACAACCTGGACGTCATCAAGACCTCGGACTGGATCGTCGACATGGGGCCGGAAGGCGGCGCTGAGGGCGGAACCGTTGTCGCGGAAGGCACTCCGGAGGACGTCGCGGCGGTGCCGGAGAGTTACACCGGGAAGTTCCTCGCCGAGGTCATCGGGCGCAGCGCGCCGCCGGCCAGCGCTCCGACGCGCCGGCCGGCCCGCCGCCGTAAAGCCACCGCCTGAGCCCGCTTTCGCGACAAGGCCCGAATGACGTTGTCGGGCAAGGCATCTGGCGAGCACTGAGGGGACACACGCCCGGCGTCGCTCACGGCTGGTCGTCGCGCCGCATCGACTCGCGGATCTGGGCCAGCCGCTCGGCCGCCGCGCGACGGCGCTCGTCGTACTCGGCCTCGACCGATCGTCCCTCGGGTGACTCCGCGTCGAGTTCGGCCGAGCCCTGTGCCGTCGCGTACCGGGCCTCGATCTTGTCGCGCACGGACTCGAACGTCGGCGTACCGGCGTCGTCGTATCCGGCGTCGGCGGCACCTTCAGTGCTGGATTCGTCGGGCATGCCGCCACGGTACTGCGCGCCGCGGTCGAAATCGGCAACATCCGTTGTCAGTTCTTGGAGTCGCTGCGGTTCGCATTTCCCGTGCTCTAGCCCCGACCGGCGTTAACCATAATTCGGCCGCGGTCGCGTGTTACTGAACAGTAGCTGACGTTTTCGCCAAATCCCGTGCGGCGCCTAACAAGCCCGCGTTGATATTTTCCGCCCGCGCTGCACAGCCGCCATTAGCTTGTTATGTCACAATCTCCTTGGTTATTTGTCGCGAGTCGAATTGAGAAACGATTCAAGACGCGTTCACGAAATAGTTCGGTTCGCACGGTTAATAGGTGGAGGCAAACCCATGGAAGCGGCTCAGCTCGAAGCAAGAGTGTTTGATGCCCCGCGGCCGGACGTTCGGTCCGGCTGGCGCGATCACGCGACGGGATGCTGGGTCGTCGCGTCCACGCCGAGGGGGGAGCCCGATCTGTGGAATCAATACCTGGAAGGCGCAGCGCACAGCTATCGCAGGCACGGCTTGGATTGGGTGCTCGACGTGGACGCGATTTCGGACGGCGCGGACACGGCGCTGTTCTTCGCGGCCCTTGACCCGGAGGGGCGCGTGGTCGGGGGCACGCGCGTCGTGGGGCCGTTGCGCTCGCCCGAGGACTCCCACGCTCTGGTGGAGTGGAAAGGCAATCCCGGCCTTTCCCTGCTGCGTCATATGATCGCCAACCGGCTGCCGTTCGGCGTCGTGGAGGTGAAAAGCGCCTGGGCCAATTCCCGCGAATATGGCAATCAGTCGCTTTCCCGAGTATTGGCCCGCACGGCCCTGCCGACGATGACGTTGCTGGGTGCTCAATTTGTGATGGCTACCGCGGCGGCCCATGTGCTGGAGCAGTGGCAATCCTCCGGGGGCGTCGTGGCCGCACGCGTTCCGGCGGCCGCCTATCCGAATGAAAACTATCGAACCAAAGTGATGTGGTGGGACCGTCGCACCCTTTCCGCTCATGCCGAGCCGGCGCAATTCAAGCTGATGTGCGCCGAGAACGCCGAAATCCTCAGCCGCTTTTCGGCATTGGAAGAAATCACGTGTTGATGGCACGGTCCCGGTTGGCCGCGAAAGTGGTAAACCGGGAAGGTGGTGTCGGGCCGGTTGCCGCGGATGCCATCATTGCGGCTATGGCATCTCGACACACGCGATTTCGGTTCTTCTACCGCGTCGGCTTCACGCCGTGGGAAGGACACCCGATCGGGCAGGGGCTGCGGGATCTGGTCGAGGGAACTGGTGACACGCCGGCGCTGCCCAAGGGGCGGGCTCTCGACGTGGGATGCGGCACCGGGGACTGCGCCATCTATCTCGCCCAGCAGGGCTGGCAGGTCACCGGGGTCGATTACGTCGCGAAACCGCTTGAAAAGGCGCGGGCGAAAGCGGGCAAAGCCGATGTCTCCATCAATTTTGTTCGTGCCGATGTGACGCAGCTGAGTCAGTCCGGGATCGGGACTGGCTTCCGGTTGATCGTCGACAACGGTTGCATCCACAACATGAGTGGCGGCGACCGTGAGGCGTACGTCCGGGAAGTCAGCGCCGTGGCGGCGCCCGACGCGCGGCTGTTCATCGCCGCGTTCCCTCCCGGCGGCCGGTTCGGCGTGCCGGGGATCGATCACCCCGAGATCGAACGACGTTTCACTCCCGGCTGGACGCTGTTATTCAGCGGCGACGAGCAGGAACTCGACGACAGGAAGTCCCCGGCGTATTACTACCTGTTCCAACGTCGCGCCTGAGTGCCCGACCGTCTCCCGTGTGCACTTTCTGGCGGATCTAAACCGCGTTTCCCGTTCCAGGAAACCGCGTGCTGGAGAAGTTCATCGGGATGACGCGTTTGGCCAGGAGTGATTCCATCGCCGCGCTGTCGATGGGGCGGGACAGCAAAAAGCCTTGCGCGCGATGGCAGCCCAGGCTGAGCAGCCTTTCGGCCGCGGCCACGGTTTCCACCCCTTCGGCCACGACATCGAGCCCGAAGGCGTCGGCCAGGGCCATCGTCGAGCGCACGATCGCCAGATCTCCGGCGTTGGTGTCGAGATTCTGGACGAAACCCTTGTCGATCTTGAGTGAATCGACGGGAAGAGATTTCAGATATGTCAACACGCTGTAGCCGGTGCCGAAGTCATCGATCGCGATCTGTACGCCAACATCCTTCAACCCGAACAACGTCTGACGTGTCGCGTCGATGTCTTGGACCACAACGCTTTCGGTGATCTCCAGACATACGGTGCTGGGATCAAGACCGAACTCGTCGAGGGTGGCGGCGACCGTGTCAACGATACCGGCCGTGACGAGCTGCACGGGAGATACGTTGATTCGCAGCACCGTGCCCTTGCCGACACCGTGCGAGCGCCATAGTCCGAATTGCGCACACGCGGAGCGCATGACGAGGCGGCCGAGCTTGGCGCCGAGGTTGATCGATTCCACGACCTGGATGAACGAATCAGGCATCAACAGGCCCAGAGTTGGGTGTTGCCAACGGATTAGCGCCTCGGTGCCGAGAATCTCGCCGGTACGCATGTCGAATTCCGGAAGGTAGTGGAGGACCAGCGCACCGCCACCGCCCTCGATCATCCCTTCCAGATGCAGCTCGATGTCGTTGCGGATCATGTCCGTTGTAGACATCTCCGGGCGGAAGGTTGCGACGTTGTTGCCGCCGGAGGCCTTGGCCGACCGGGTGGCCTGGTCGACCCGCCGTAGCAGGTCTGACGTGGTCTCGTCCCCGGGTAGGCCTGCCGCGACGCCGATACTTACGGTGCGACTGAGCATTTCGCCGTCGATGGGGATCTGTTGGTGAACCCGACCGTGCAATGAGTGTGCGAACGCTTCGGCGGCCTCGACGTCCATGGCCGCGGACGGCACGACGCCGAACTCGTCGCCGCCGAAGCGGGCGATGACGGAGGGAACGCGGGTGGCCTCACGTAGTAGCGCGGCGAAGGACTCGATGAATCGGTCGCCGGCGTCTTGGCCGAGGCGACTGTTGATGACCTTGAAGCGGTCGATGGCGAGGAACACGACCGACACCGGGCCGGGCTGTCCCTTCGCCAGCCGGTCGTCGAGGTGTGCGATGAGCGCCCTTCGGTTCAGCAGCCCGGTGAGTTCATCGTGCTCGGCGAGGTAGTGAATTTGCTGTTCGGCGACGACGCGGGCTTGCAGCTGCGCAAAAAGCGCGGCGATCGCCTGTAGCGCATTGAGTTCTTCGGGTAGCCATTCGCGGTCTCCGAGTTTGCCGAAGGCGAGTGTGCCGGTGGTGACGTCGCCGGACAGCAGCGGAACGGCGGCCAGCGAGACGGCGGGAACTCCGGTGCCCGCTTCGATGCGGTTCTGATAGTCGGCGTTCTCCGGCTCGGGGCGGACCACCTCGGGCACCTTGAGGTGTTCGGTGCGCGCGAAGATGGAGTCGGCGTCGGCGAAATACACCAACCCGATCGGGTCGGGGTCGGCGTTACGCGGCGGGAATTCGGCGATGAGGATGGTCGCGCGGATGGTGTGATCGTTGTGGCGCAGGAAGCTGAAGTCCACCCCCAGGTCGCGAACCAGGTTGCCGAGCACGCGTTCGCTGATTGAGGCGGAGTCCGCCGCGGTGGCCGCCATCAACTCGGCGGCGGCAGCGGTGACCAGGTGGTCCAGTGTGCCCGACATTGCCCTAACGGTAGCGGTAACCGGTGCGCCGCGTTTGGCATTGCCTAGTGCGTCTAGCAATGATTCGCTCACGTTGACGCCCGAGTGTGATCGGGGTCGCGTGGACTCGGTAGCGACGGGGAAGGCGCGGCGGGCTGGGTTAGCGGCGCGGTCGGACGCGCGCGCGGATCGGACCGCCGGCGATCATGGTGAAGTGCAACGCGAGCGGAAATTCGTCGTCGAGTGAGCGAATTTCGACTCCCCGGATGAGTGTCGCCAAGGCGAGTGTGACTTCGAGCATGGCGAAATGGTCGCCGATGCACGAGCGGGGGCCGCCGCCGAAGGGCACGTATTGCCACCGATCGAGAGCCTTGAAGTTCTCCGGGCTGAATCGTTCCGGGTCGAATCGAAGCGGGTCGTCCCAAAGCTGCGGGTCGCGTTGTACGGCCATTCGCCCCACGATGAGCATCGTGCCCTTGGGCACCCGGTAGCCGCCGACTTGGACGTCGCGGGATGCCATGCGTGTCCCCGTAGGCGCCGGGGGGCACAGGCGCAACGATTCCCGTATGACCTGCACCGTGTAGCCGAGCTGTGGAATGTCGTCGGACGTCAGCGGCCGATCCGGCAGGGCCGCGACTTCCGCGGCCACGCGGTTCTGGCAATCGGTGTGGTGTCCCAGAGACCACAGCGCATACGTCAACGCGGTCGTCGTGGTGTCGTGGCCGGCGAAGAGGAACATGACGAGCTCGTCGCAAATCTCGTCATCGGACAACCGTTTTCCGGTTTCTGGATCCTCGGCGGCGAGCAGGGCATGGACCAGGGGCGCGACTCGTGTCGGATCGGCGCGACAGTCCCGCAGGATCTCCCGTGTCAGCGCGTGAAGTTTGGCGCTCGCCGCTCGCGCGCGATGACGCGCGGGTGTGGGCAACCAGCGCGGCGCACGGAGTGGGCGCGTCGCGCGCCTGACCGCGTAGGCCAACGCGATTCGCAGTGGCTCGACGACCTCGTCGGCCCGTTGTTCCAGGTCGAGCCCGAGCACCGATCGGCCCAGCGCGCGCAAGGTGATCGTGCGGCATTCGGCGTCCAAATCGATCAGGGCGTCCTCGTGCCAGCTTTCGCTCACCGATTGCGCCGCCTGCTCCATGTGGCCGCCGAACTCGCTCACCCGCTGCTTGGTGAACACCGGCTGTAGGGTGCGCCGGCGTGGCTTCCATTGCTCGAAGGGAAGATCGGTGAGGCTGGCGCCGATGACGCGGCGCACTTGGTCGAAGACCGGGGTGGTCTTGTCCACGGAATCGTCTTTGGTGCTGAGGATGTCGCGGATGGCCTCCGGAGACGTCGCCAACACCATCGGGGGCATCAGCCATCGCGGCCCTAACTTGAACGACGTCACCCGCCCGCCGGCGTCACGCAGCCGTTCGGTTCCCGTGCTGAATTCCCGTACCGCCGCGAGGCGCTGACGGTAAGGCATCGGATTCACCGGCGGCAGGGGCAGGCATTCGATGCCGTCACTTGCAAGGGCCTGAACCACGCCTACCTCCTGCGGAAATGCTGTTGCCTACGCCGGTCGAACGACCGCGCAGGCCGAAAGCTTGCCGGCCCCCGCTGACCGGACAAGTATTCCAGGACGTCCGTTTCGACGCAGCGAAATTCAACGGGACGCCGGTGCAGACTGCGCGGACAGGTTAATAATCATTTGCGACACTTCGGCCGGGTAGCTGACTGCCGCCAGAGCCTGACGAGAAATCGATCATGCGGACCCCATGAAAGGTTGAGGGTGAAGAGAATTCGGCCGCTGTGGCGAATGCCTGGGATCGTTTTGCGTGAGCGGTCGCATCCGCCGGGGCGGGAGCGCATTCCTGAGCCGATGGTGGTGGACGATCCGGAGTCCGTCGCACAGTTCCACACCGGTGGCGCATCCAACCCCGGCATGTGCGCGGTGTACGACTTGTGCGCTCGCGCGCTTGATGCGCTGCTGCCTCCAGGCGGCCGCCTGCTGGATCTCGGCGTCGGCTCCGGTCGTGCGTTGAGCGCCGTCCTGCGCCGACGACCCGACGTTCGGGCCACAGCCGTCGATCTCGCCCCCAACATGCTGTCCACGGCGCGGGCGCTGTTCGACGCCGAAGGGATCGGAGAACGTGTCGAACTGCGTCGGGAGGACATCACCGCGTTGCCGGAGCGGGTTTCAACGGCCCCGTGGGACGCCGTCTCGTGCATGTGGACCTTGCATCAGCTACCCGATTTCGACACCTTGCGCGGCGCCCTTCGACAGATCGAAGCGATCCAACGCCGCAGTGGGGCCGCAGTGTGGATTTCCGATTTTCAGCGACTCCGGGACCCGGCGGCCGCCCCCAGCATGCTGGCGATCGCCGACCCCGACTCGCCGGCCGTCCTGCGCCAAGACGCCATTGCGAGCGAGGCGGCGGCGTTCACCATCGCGGAACTGTCGAATGAGCTTGCCGCAGCGGGTCTGCAAGCAATGCACCGCGGTCATTCGACACCGGTGCCCTACCTGCAGGCGTACTGGATGTACGGGGCGCGCGGCGGACCGAGCGCGCTGACCGGCGCGCGGGACCCTCGGCTGAGTCGTCAAGCCCGCCGCGAGTCGGCTTTGTTGCGATGGGGATTCACGGCGAAACCGTTCTGAGGTCCGATGGCCCCGGCGCGCTCGTCGCACGACGGGCGCATCACGGGCGCCCCGAACGGACCCGGCTCGGGCTGCGGCGACTGGACACCGACGGTGGCGGCGCGGAGGCCAAGCGCAAGACCAGCACGATCGATTCCTCGGGATCGGTCGCGATCAGGCGCGCAAATCCGTCTTGTAATCGGGCTAATTCGTCGCCGAAAGCGGCCGATAACTCATTGAGATCAGCAGCATTCCGCGCATGCAGAAAGACCGGCGACAGCGGCCTGACGGCGAGGCCTTCGCGCTGGGCAACGATCCATACCGCCTCGACCGCCGACCCGCCGCGGGCGTAGTCACGGAGGCGCCCCCCGGTCACGGTGAGCACGGCCAGGGCGGAGCCGGCGAGGACTTCGTCGCGCATCCCGTCGCCCAGCGCGCTGCCGGCGTCCCATTCCGCAAGATAAGCCATGACGTCGGCCCGGCGCACGATATCCATCAGCGCCAAGTCGCTGGCGTCGAGTTCGAGCGAGCGCACGTCGATACCGGTGTCGGGGTCGGGGTCTCCGGGCCAGCGCAGTTCCGAGACCATCTCCGCGTGCAGATGCGGCGTCAAGTACCGGATGCGGTCGGCCGCGCCGAAAATCGTTGCGGCCCGCGAAAGCTCGTCTCGCCCGGTGAGCAGGTGCAGGCGTGCGCCCTCCCGCTCGGCCGTGACGGTGAGTAACTTGGTCGTCTGATCGTCGAGCGGTTGAGGTGTGCCGCGATGCCGGTTGGTCTCCCGCACGATCATCGGTTCATAGAGATCGGCCAGGGCCGGGTCGCTGCCGGTTCCAAAGTGCATGGTGGCCCGCAGCGGAGACCCGGCGCCGTCTTCGGATACGGTCACCGGGCCGAGCACCCCGCGGGCGGCGGCGGCGATTCTGACGTTGTACAGCGCCGCGCCCACCGCGACGGCGCTGCCGCGGAAGCCCACGTCCATCGTCGAAGTATGTTCTGTGGCAATGCTTATGGTGAGCTCGGTCGGTTGCGCGTCGATGCGCCACGGCTGACTGTTTCCGCCCGAGGGGGCGCGCATGGCGGCGGCGACAATCGTGTCGTCGACCGCGGGGGCCGCCGGGTCGTCTCCCTGGTCGTTGTCACGCGCAGGGCGATGCTGGGCCGCGTCGACCTCGCGCAGCTGGTCGAGCGCCCAGCCTGTGTCGATGCGGCACCGGCCGGATCGAAGCTGTTCGCCCAGTCCGATTCTGCGGACGGCCTCGGCCAGGGCCGAGGCGCCCACAATGACATCGGATGCCAGCTGCGGCCACGTCGACAGCGACCGGTCGATCTCGATGAGCGATGCGGCGGTGCGCGGCGAGATGTGCTCGGCTTCGTCGTAACGCAGCATGTGAGGGAGCTTGTCCCGGGTACTCATGCCTGCCACCAGCTCGACGTCGAGCCCGTCCAGCAATCCGTGCATGATCGGGCGTTCGGGATGTTGATCGAAGCGTTCAACATCGACCCGCCCCCGGTCGCTGGTCGCCATCAACACGGGGATACGCCTGTCACGGGCCGCCAGCCGCAAGGCGACCTTCATGTCGAGCGAATCGCATTCTTCGACGGCGATGTCCAGTCCATCCAAGAACGCATCGATGGTGTCTGCGGTGATTCCGGTGTCGAGCACATCCACCGCCAGGTAGGGATCGAGCTCGGCGATCCTGCGCGCCGCCACCTGAGCTTTGTTCAACCCGAGGTCGAACACAGTGGCCGGCACCCGATTCAGATTCGATAGTTCCAAATGATCGAAATCCGCCAGGCGAAGCCGGCCACACAATCCCTGGACCGCCAGGGTGTGCGCGATGACATGCCCGACGCTCAGGCCGGCGACGCCAATGGTCAGCGAGCTGAGCCTGGCCTGTTCCGCAATGGTGATGTTGTTCCTGTTGCGATCAAGTCGTAACGCCCGAAACCCCCGCGGCCCCAACACCGCAACGACGGCGCGCCGCCACGGGTAGTACGCCCACCGGGTTCCCTCGCCGAGGAGGGTCGAATCCGGTGGCGGGTGGAGGCCGCGCAGATTGGCCAGCTGCGCGTCGAGCCGGTCGACGACCTCGACGGTGGGATCGGTTCGAAGTCGGTCCAGTACCAGACGATCGCCGGGCTCTTCGGGGTCGAGAATTTGTGCGCTATGCGCGGTTACCGTGCGCTCGTCCATGGTGTTTCGTGTATAGCACCTGACCGGCGTGCCGGCCGTCTTAACGCTGCGTTTGGCCGCTCACCGGGCGATGACGTCCTTGTCCTGCAGCTCGGTTTCCTCGGCGAATTGCCCGCGCCGTATCAGGCTCGTGACCGCGGCGTCCCACCGTCGCAGCTGTGGCGCGCTGAAGAACGACTCACCCAGGTAAAGCTCGATGTAGGGATGCAGAATGATGGCGCCAATGCGCAGGATGAGCGGGTTGAGCACCCCCCAATCGGGATCGAGGTCGGGCCGAAGCTTGCCCTGTTGCCCGAACTGATCACCCTGCCCCGCGCTGATACCCACCAGACCGGTGAAGATGACCGAACCCAATGCGCCACCCTCGGCGAGCGCACGCCCGAGGTAGGACATCACATCGGGACGTTCGACCATCAGCGCGGTCAGCCGCCGCCCTGCCTCGTTGAGATTGTCGGACGGCGGTTCGGGCAGCGTAGCGGGTTCCAATGCCTCACTCACCGTTTGCAGGACGTATTGATCGACGGCGGCGCTCAGCGCGGCCTTGGTGCGAAAGTGGTGCTGTACCAGCCCAATCGAAACGTCCGCGGTCTCGGCGACCGCGCGCAACGTCGTGGCGGCGATGCCGCGAACGGCAAAGCAGCTCAGCGCGGCGTCGCGAATCCGCTCCTTGGGCGAAGGGTCTGCTGGAGGGGGCGGGTCGTACGGAAACAGCCGGGTGGGTCCCACGGCCGGACAATACACCCGCATCGCCTCACGATACGGAGGTATCGGATAACCATACCTGCGTATCGTCACCGCGCTTACGTGGCGGCTGCCGTCCTCGGCGACGAACGGTGTTCTCGCCCACAAGGTCCCGTGAGGCTACCGCGCCCGCCGCTCGAGATACCGGACCATCTGCTGCCAGTACACCAGGGTCAGCGCCATCT
The DNA here is from genome assembly GCF_000277125.1 of Mycobacterium intracellulare ATCC 13950. Lineage (NCBI taxonomy): Bacteria > Bacillati > Actinomycetota > Actinomycetes > Mycobacteriales > Mycobacteriaceae > Mycobacterium > Mycobacterium intracellulare. The sequence goes on along the minus strand of NC_016946.1, from coordinate 3,143,529 downwards.
GCACGGCGACCGCGATCAGCGCCGGCCGCAGCCGGTGGCGGCGGGCGGCGAGCACCGCGCCCAACGCGGCGGCCGACGTCGCCGCGCTGACCAACGCCGCCGCATCGCGGGGGCGACGACTGATCCACAGCTCCTCGCCCAGCATCGCCCGCGTCGACCATGCGCGGTGATGGGCGGGCTTGCCGAAAACGAACGGGTTCGCGGCCAGCCACAGCGCGATCCACGCCGCGTGGCTCCACCGCCGCGTCCACGGCGGCACCAGGATCAACGGCGTGCTCGCCCACCGGCTCCACGCGCTCCACGGATGGCAGTGCCGCGCGAAGACCGCACGCCGAACGCGCGCAACGGATACCACCGAGCTACCGCATCGCGGTCTTGGAACGTTCGGCCGGAACGACGACCGGGGCGCCGGCGGCCGGGGCGGAGGGCAACGGCGTCCGCGAAATGCCCGGGGTGCCCAGCGCTCCGGCCAGCCAGGGCAGCGCGGCGGCGAACACGCGGTCCGCGAACGGCCAATCGTGCCGGCCGGGCTGCGGAACGACGGCGCAGTCGATTCCGTTGGCGCGGCCGAGCGCGCACAGCGAATAGGCGGCCGCGGTCTGATTGGCGGGGTTGGCGGCCGCCTCGCGTCCGGCCAGACGGATGGCGCCGCTGTCGGTCAATGTGATGTCCCGGCGCGCCGTCGGCGGACCGTCCGACGAAATCGCGAACCAGCCGGCGACGTCGCGGTACGGCCCATGCCGGGTGATCACCGTGGACGGATCGAAAGCCGCCCAGGCATCGGCGTTTCCGCCGAACAGCCGGGTGATGGTCTGGGCCTTGTTGCCGGCATTGGGGAAGAAGTCGCCGGCGACGTCGACGAACGCGCTGAACATATCGGGATGCATGACGGTCAAGTCCACGGCGCAGGTCCCGCCCATGGACCAGCCCGCCACACCCCAGTTGGACCGCAGCGGGCTGACACCGAACGCCGAAACCATATAGGGCACGACGTCTTTGGTGAGGTGGTCGGCGGCGTTGCCCCGAACCCCGTTGACGCATTCGGTGTCGTTGTTGAAGGCGCCGCCGGAGTCCACGAACACGAACACCGGCGCCTTGCCGTCGTGCGCGGCCGCGAAGTCATCGATCGTCTTGACCGCGTTGCCCGCACGGGTCCAGTCCGCCGGCGTGTTGAACTGCCCGCCGATCATCATCACGGTCGGCAACGGCGGCGGCGGGGACGTGGCGAACCATTCGGGCGGCAGGTACACGAGCTCGCCACGGTGTTTGAAGTGCGACCCGTCCGAGGGGATCGCGACGGGCACCACGGTGCCGTGCGGTGGCCGGGTTCCCTTGGCGGCCATGGCGGTAACGGTCGCCTGGTCGGTCTGATCGGGCAGCGGGCCCGACGTCAGCTGGCTCCACGCGGACTGGACGGTGGGGAAGTAGCCCACCCACAGGTTGAGCACCAGCGCCGCGCTCAGCAAGCACAACGGCACGGCCAGCATCCCCGCGCCGCGCCGCCAGCGGCGCGCGCTGCCCCAGCCCAGCACCAGCACCGCCGCCGCCACGCCCGTCAGCGCGATCCACACCCACAGCGCCGTCGGCGCCGGCTCCTCGGAGAGTCCATGGTCGACGACGTACCAGTGGGTCAGGTAGGCGGCGGCGCCGCCGCTCAGCGCCGCCACCGGCATCCGCACCGCGCGCCAGCGACGCGACCGCCACCCGACCGCCAACGTCAGCACGACGGCGGCCAGCACCTGGATCGTCGTCGGCACCCAGCCATGCATCAGCGAGGTGTGACTAAGGGCCAGGAACTGCGCGGGCGCACCGTTCGTCGAGGCTGTCACGTGAGTCATTGTGATCTATTGTTTACCGGCCCGGAACCTGTTTGCCTAATGTTCGCCCACTACGAGCGCAGTGTTGCTGACCTCGATCAATGGGGTTTGGCCAGCGGGAACGGCAGCGTCTCCCGGATGCTGCGACCCGTTATGAGCATGACGAGGCGATCGACGCCCATCCCGAGTCCGCCGGTGGGCGGCATCGCGTATTCCATCGCCTGCAGGAAGTCTTCGTCGAGCTCCATCGCCTCGGGATCCCCACCCGCGGCCAACAGCGACTGCTCCTGCAGGCGGCGACGCTGTTCCACCGGATCGGTGAGCTCGCTGTAGGCGGTGGCCAGCTCGACACCCCACGCCACCAGGTCCCACCGCTCGGCGACGCCGGGCTCGCTGCGATGCGGGCGGGTCAGTGGCGACACCGACGTCGGGAAGTCGATATAGAACGTCGGCTCCTCGGTCCGGTCCTCGACCAGATGCTCGTACAGCTCCAGCACCACCGCCCCGGCGTCCCAGTGCGCCCGATACGGAATGTGCGCGGCATCCGACAGCTTGCGCAGCGCGGGCAGCGGCGTGGCGGGGTCGATGTGCTCGCCGAGTGCTTCGGAGACGGCGTCGTACACGGTCTTGACCGCCCACACGCCGGAGATGTCGACCGGCTTGAGGCCGCCACCGGTGCCTTGGTCGCGGGGGCGCATGACGGCCTGCTCGCCGTGGGCGGCCTCGGCGGCGTTCTGGATCAGCTCGCGGCACCCGTCGATCCAGACCTTGTAGTCGGCGTGCGCCTGATACGCCTCCAGCAGGGTGAACTCCGGGTTGTGGCTGAAGTCCACGCCCTCGTTGCGGAAGGCCCGGCCCAGCTCGAAGACCCGCTCGACGCCGCCGACGCATAACCGCTTGAGGTAGAGCTCCGGCGCGATCCGCAGGAACAGGTCCATGTCGTAGGTGTTGATGTGCGTGACGAACGGCCGGGCGGTGGCTCCGCCGTGGATCTGCTGCAGGATCGGGGTCTCGACTTCGATGAACCCCTTGTCGAACAGCGTCTGCCGGACCGAGCGCAACACCTCGCTGCGTGCCGTGATCAATTCGCGAGACTCGGGATTGACCGCCAGGTCGACGTAGCGGGTCCGCACCCGGGCCTCCGGATCGGTGAGCCCCTTCCACTTGTTGGGCAACGGCCGCAAGCACTTACCGATCATCCGCCAGTCGCCGACGATCAGCGAGCGGGTTCCCTTCTTGGAAAAGCCCATGTGGCCGGAGACCTCGACCAAGTCGCCAAGATCGATGGCCGCCGTGAAGTCGGCCGTTCGCCCGCGCTGCAACTGCGAATTGTCCAGCAGCACTTGCATTTCCCCCGACCAGTCACGCAGGTGGGCGAATAGCACCCCGCCGTAGTCGCGTATTCGCAGTATCCGGCCGGAGACGGTGATCGTCTCCCGGTCGTCCGTGTCGAGCGCCGCGGCGACGGTGTGACTGGGCGGATGGCCCACCGGATACGCGTCGATGCCCTTGCGCCGCAACACCTTCAACTTGGCCAGGCGCACCCGAACCTGCTCGGGCAGCCGGGATCTCGCCTCTTCCTCGTCGGCCGACTCCTGGCGCCTCTGCAGCCCGCTGACGTCCGGCGCGCTCCCGTCGTGGTGCAGCAGCCCGGACGCGGCCAGCCGGGCGGGGACGGCCGGGTGGTGACCCGTGTGCGGCTTGCGCCGGCCGAACGGCAGGACGAGGAAGCCCTCGGCCAGCGCCGAGGCGACCCCGACCCGCGGGATCAGGCGGGCGTCCTCGTAGCAGGCATACCGCGGCACCCATTCGGGCTGGTACTTCATGTTGGAGCGATACAGCGTCTCCAGCTGCCACCACCGCGAGAAGAACAGCAAAAACCCGCGCCACAGCCGCGCGACGGGGCCGGCGCCCAGTTGGGCACCCTGTTCGAAAGCCGAGCGGAACATCGCGAAGTTCAGTGAAATGCGGGTGATGCCAAGGTTTTCCGCGTTGAGTGCGAGGTCGCTGACCATCAGCTCGATGGTGCCGTTGGGGGACTGGGGCGATCGGCGCATCAGGTCCAGGGAGACGCCGGTGGTTCCCCACGGGACCAGCGACAGCATCGCGACGACGGCGCCGTCCCGGTCCAGGGCCTCGACCAGCAGGCAGTCCCCGTCGGCGGGGTCGCCGAGGCGGCCCAGCGCCATGGAAAACCCGCGCTCGGTTTGGGTGTCGCGCCAGGCGTCGGCGCGGGTGATGGTGTCGGCCATCTCGTCGGCGCCGATGTCGCGGTGCCGCCGGATCCGCACGGTCAGGCCGGCCCGGCGGGCGCGGGTCACGGCCTGTCGGACTCCGCGCATGTCGGGGCCGGACAGCTTGAAGTCGGCGGTCCGCAGGATGGCCTCGTCGCCGAGCTCCAGCGCGTTCAGGCCGGCTTCGCGATATGTCCGCGCCCCCTGGGTGCTGGCGCCCATGACGCCGGGCGCCCAGCCGTAGGTTTGGCACAGACCCAGCCAGGCGTCGGCGGCCTGGGACCACGCCCGGGGATCGCCGATCGGGTCGCCGCTGGCCAGGCAGACGCCGACCTCGACCCGGTAGGTGATGGCGGCGCGCCCGCTCTGGGCGAAAACCACCGACTTGTCGCGGCGGGTGGCGAAGTAGCCCAGGGAGTCGTTCTTGCCGTACAGCTCGAGCAGCCCGCGGATGGCCGATTCGTCCTCGCCGGTGAGCGCGTTCTCCGCGCGCTGAGATTGAAAGAGCACGATCGTCGCCATGATCAGCGCGAGCGCGCCGAACAGACCGAAGATCGCGTTGAGGAACACGTGCGGCCGGCCGGTGAACAGGTCCGGATCGGCGAGCGCGAATCCGACCACCCGGTTGGCCACGTAGGGCAGGCGATCCGGGCGGGCCAGCGTTCCGGGGAACAACTCGACCAGGCCCCAGGACACCAAGATCCCCACCACATCGCCGGCCACCAGCACGCCGGCCGCCTTGACCAGCGCGCCCCGGCGGACCTTGGCCCAGAACTCCCGATAGGCCAACACCAGCAGGACGATCGCGACGATGTGCAGGGCGAACCCGAGATTCTCGCCCAAGATCTCGGCGGCGGTGTTGTCCCCGGCGGCGATATCGGCGGCGTTCAGGCCGGCGGCGAGAATCATGTTGCCCAGCAACAGCAGCCAGGCGATCCGCTTGCGCGCGGTCAGGGCCGCGGCCAACAAGGCCAACACGAACGACCACGCGATGCTGGTGTCGGGGAAGTTGAACAGATAGTCGTTGATGAACTCGCGCGGAACCTTGATCAGGTAACGGATCAGGGGGGACACACTGCCCAGCAGCGACACGGTGGCGATGACACCCACGGTCCATCCGGCCGCCGCGGGCACCCAGCGATACCGCGAGTTCGATCGGCTACGGGGCCCCAAGTGCGGCCCCGAACGGGGGCCTGAACGAGGAGAAGCGAGTGTCACAGACCGCGAGGATATGCCCTCAATCCGTGAAAAGCTTGCCGAAGCGCTAAGAGTGGCGGGCGCGAGTTTGCACGCGTTTTTCGGGGCCGGTCGGTGGCCGGCGCGGCGCCGCCGACCGGCCGAAGTGCTAAAAGGCACCTCAAGGCTGCTAAACTGACGCCTGCGACCATCCCGGCGAACGCCAGGAACAGTTAAGTGGAGTCCCACTCCCACCGCGAACCGACGAGATCCCTGTGCGGATCTGCGGAAGGTTCGACGGTCCGGTCACAGGCAGCGCGTATGCCTGTTCCGCGTCCAGCGCGGGCGGCCCGAGTAGCCCTCGGCCGCGATCGGTCGGCATTGGGCCCTGCTTGTGCAGGGCTTTTTTGCTCGTGGTGTGGTGTTTCCGCCGCTGCTTCCCGACGAACCCAGGCAACGGTCGTCACCGCAGGACATAGAGAAGCCCAACAAGGGAGGCCCCATCAGCACTGAGACCCGCGTCAACGAGCGCATCCGCGTACCTGAAGTCCGATTGATTGGCCCAGGGGGAGAGCAGGTAGGCATAGTGCGCATCGAAGACGCACTGCGCGTCGCTGCGGACGCCGATCTGGACCTTGTCGAAGTTGCCCCGAACGCCAGGCCGCCGGTCTGCAAGATCATGGACTACGGCAAGTTCAAATACGAAGCGGCGCAAAAGGCGCGCGAATCCCGCCGCAACCAGCAGCAGACCGTCGTCAAGGAACAAAAGCTGCGACCCAAGATCGACGATCACGACTACGAGACCAAAAAGGGCCACGTCATCCGCTTCCTGGAGGCGGGATCGAAGGTGAAGGTCACGATCATGTTCCGCGGACGTGAGCAGTCGCGGCCCGAGCTGGGCTATCGGTTGCTGCAGCGCCTGGGCGCGGACGTCGCCGAATACGGTTTCGTGGAGACGTCGGCCAAGCAGGACGGCCGCAACATGACGATGGTGCTGGCGCCGCACCGCGGCGCGAAGACCCGCGCCAGGGCGCGGCACCCCGAAGAGGTGGGGGGCGCAGCGGCACCGGATTCCGACGCCGCCGACGCCGAACCGTCGTCGAACTGACCTAGTCGAACTGACCTAATAACGAGAACCGAGCGAGAACCAGAGGAAACATGCCCAAAGCCAAGACCCATAGCGGGGCGTCAAAGCGCTTCCGGCGCACCGGAACCGGCAAGATCGTCCGGCAGAAGGCCAACCGCCGGCACCTGCTCGAGCACAAGCCGACGAAACGGACCCGGCGGCTCGACGGCCGCACCGTGGTGGCCGCCAACGACGCCCAGCGGATCAATCGGCTGCTGAACGGCTGATCACCACGCCGGCCAGACCCGCATCGCGAGCTGGCACGGCGAACCCATTTATCGACCCACTACGCATGAACGAGAGTAGGAACATCCAATGGCACGCGTGAAGCGGGCGGTCAACGCCCACAAGAAGAGGCGCAGCATTCTCAAGGCCTCGAAGGGCTATCGCGGCCAGCGATCCCGGCTCTACCGCAAAGCCAAAGAGCAGCAGCTGCATTCGCTGCAGTACGCCTATCGCGACCGCCGCGCGCGCAAGGGCGAGTTCCGCAAGCTGTGGATCTCGCGGATCAACGCGGCGGCGCGCGCCAACGACATCACCTACAACCGGCTGATCCAGGGCCTCAAGGCCGCCGGCGTGGAGGTGGACCGCAAGAACCTGGCCGACATCGCGGTCGCGGACCCGGCCGCCTTCACCGCGCTGGTCGACATCGCCCGCGCGGCGCTGCCCGAGGACGTCAACGCCCCCTCGGATTCGGGAGAAGCCGCCTAACCGGCCCGACCGAAGATGCCCGACCGGCAGGTGCTGACCGAACGTTCGGCCAGGGTCGCCGCGGCGGTCAAACTGCATCGCCACGTCGGGCGCCGTCGGGCGGGGCGTTTCCTCGCCGAAGGCCCGAACCTGGTCGAGGCGGCCTCGCGTCGCGGCCTGGTCCGCGACGTCTTTGTCACCGAGGTCGCCGAGCAGCGCCATGCGTCGTTGCTGGCGGGGCTGGACTGCCCGGTCCACCCGGTCACCGAGCGCGCCGCGAAGGCGCTCTCCGACACGGTCACCCCGGCGGGGCTGGTCGCGGTGTGCGACATGCCGGCGACCCGCCTCGACGACGTGCTGGCGGGCGCGCCGCAGCTGCTCGCGGTGGCCGTCGAGATCGGCGAGCCCGGCAATGCCGGCACCCTGATCCGCCTCGCGGACGCGATGGGCGCGGCGGGCGTGATCCTCGGCGGCCACAGCGTCGATCCGTACAACGGCAAATGCCTGCGCGCCTCGGCCGGCAGCATCTTCTGCGTCCCTGTCGTCGTCGCGCCGGACGCCCTCGCCGCCGTGGACGCGGTGCGTGCCGCGGGTCTGCAGGCGCTCGCCACCACCGTGGACGGTGAGCGACGGCTGGACGAGGCCGGCGAACTGCTGGGCAGGCCGACGGCGTGGCTGTTCGGGCCCGAATCCCACGGCCTGCCAAGCGAAATCGCGTCGGCGGCCGACCACCGGCTGCGCATCCCGATGTCCGGCGGCGCCGAGAGCCTGAATGTGGCGTCGGCCGCGGCCATCTGTCTGTACCAGAGCGCGCGGGCCCTGAAGCTGCCTACGCGGCCTTGACCGCGCGCTTCGGGCGGCCCCGCCCGGCGCGCAGGCCGGCCAGCGACAACGTCGTGTGCACCAGCGATCCGGCCCGCTCCAGCAGCGCCCGGGCGGGTTGCAGGGCGGGGTCGAACGGCAACTTGGGCGGCGGCGGGAAGTAGTGCATCGGCAGCCCGCGGCGGTCGCGCGGCGGCGCCATGAACGGCGGGGCCTCGACCAGCGGCGCGTCGCTGGGCAGCCGTCCCTCGGCGCGGCGGTAGGCGGCCAGCGCGCGCGGGTGCAGCCGGATCTCGTCGGGCACCGCCAGGAACGCGAGTTCGACGATCTTGCCGAACAATCGCAGCAACACCTCGTCACCCGGAGTCCAACGCATACCGGCTTTTTCGCGGACCGCGGGCTCGAACAGCCCGGCCGCGATCCAGCGCTGCCCGGCCACCAGCGGTTTGAAGATCTGGTCCCAGATCGGTGTCGGCATCAGCACGAACCTGGGTTTGGGAATGCGGATGTCGAAGATGTCGAGGACCGCCTGGTTGATCTCCAGCTCCTCGCGACCGACCCGCTCCCAGTACTCCTGGAATTCGTCCCACGACCCGGGCACCGGCCGCATGCTCATCCCGTACATCCGGTACCACTGCACGTGCTCGTCGAACAGCTGCCGCTTCTCGGCCTCGGTCAGGCCGCCGCAGAAGTACTCGGCCACCTTGACGATCAGCATGAAGAACGTGGCGTGCGCCCAGTAGAAGGTGTCGGGGTCGAGCGCGTGATAGCGGCGGCCCTCGGCGTCGACGCCCTTGATCGTGCGGTGGTAGCCCTTGATCTGCTGCCCGGTCTGGGCCGCGCGGTCGCCGTCGTAGACCACGCCCATGATCGGGTAGACCGACCGGGCCACCCGCTGCAGCGGCTCGCGCAGCAGGATCGAATGCTCCTCGACGGCGGCGCCCAGTTCGGGGTACATGTTCTGGATCGCACCGATCCACACGCCCATCATTCCGGTGCGCAGATCGCCAAAATACTTCCAGGTCAAAGAATCTGGTCCGAGCGGATCAGCGGGGGTAGTCGATCTGGCAGTCATCGCGGCCTCCTGCACCGATTGGCCTCACGATAACTTTTGACAACGAGTGTTGTCTACGATTTCGGTGATGTGTCCCCGCAGCTGTTATCGAGGTTCCACACCGGTGTGCCGCCACCGTGATCAGGCGGTGAGGTGCGACTTGTGACACACCCGCCGGGGCCGTCGTTGCCTGCCTCTGACGAAACCAAATAACCTGGCCAGGTGGAACTCGCGCGTCGCGATCTGAAGCCGGGCGAGCCCGACGAATCCCGCGCGGCGCACTCCGCTTCGCGGCGCACGCCGCTGTCGGTGCACAACGCGACCCAATGGCTGCACGGCCGCAATCACAGCCCCGGGGCGGTCGCCCTGGTCCGGCGGGCACGCCGGCTGTTGCCGGGGGACCCCGAGTTCGGCGATCCGTTGTCCACGGCCGGCGACGGCGGTCCGCGCGCCGCGGCGCGCGCGGCCGACCGGCTGCTGGGGGACCGCGACGCGGTGTCGCGTGAGGTCAGCCTCGGGGTGCTGCAGGTGTGGCAGGCGCTGACCGAAGGCGTTTCCCGCCGGCCGGCCAATCCGGAGGTGACGTTGGTCTTCACCGACCTGGTCGGGTTTTCGACGTGGTCCCTGCGGGCCGGCGACGACGCGGCGCTGGCGCTGTTGCGTCAGGTGGCGCGGGCCCTCGAGCCGCCGCTGCTCGACGCCGGCGGGCACATCGTCAAACGCATGGGTGACGGACTCATGGCCGTGTTCGGCGATCCGACGGTCGCCGTGCGGGCCGTGTTGGCCGCCAAGGAGGCGGTCGGATCGGTCGAGGTGGAGGGCTACACACCGCGGATGCGCGTGGGGATCCACACCGGACGACCGCAGCGGCTGGCCTCGGATTGGCTCGGCGTGGATGTGAATATCGCCGCACGAGTTATGGAACGGGCCACCAAAGGTGGAATCATGGTGTCGAGTTCAACGTTGGATCTCATACCGCAAAGCGAGTTGGACGCATTGGGCGTCGAGGCCAAGCGGACCCGCAAACCGGTTTTCGGGCCGAAGCCCGCCGGCCTGCCCGCCGATTTGGCGATATATCGCCTCAAGACTTTTAGGGAGTTGTCAGGCTCTGATGACACAGCCGAAACAAAACCGCAGCCATAATGGGTGCCAATGCTAGGGGGCATCGTGTCCCGGCTCGCCCGGGTCCAATTCACCGTGGGGTATGCGGCGCTGCTGCTTGCCATCAGCTGCGCCATCCTGGTGCTCGGCCCGGACGCACATGACGTCATCGTCGCCCGCGCCAGCACCAACCTGCACAACCTGGCCCACGGGCACCTCGGCACGCTGCTGGGCAGCGCGCTGGTCGTCGACGCCGGGCCGCTCTACTTCTGGCTGCCCTTCCTGACCTGCCTGCTGGCGCTGGCGGAGCTGCATTTGCGCACCATCCGGCTGGTGGTGGCGTTTCTCGTCGGCCACATCGGCGCGACGCTGCTGGTGGCCGCCGCCCTGGCCGGGGCGGTCGAATTCGGCTGGCTGCCCGTGTCGATCACCCGGGCGAGCGACGTCGGGATGAGCTACGGCGCGCTGGCGGTGCTCGGCGCGATGACGGCGGTGATCCCGTCGCGCTGGCGGGCCGCCTGGGTCGGCTGGTGGGTGGCGGCGGGCATCGCTTCGGCGATCGTCGGCGGCGACTTCACCGACGCCGGTCACACCGTCGCGGTGATCCTGGGCGTGCTCGTGTCGGCGCGGTTCCGGCAGCCGATCCACTGGACACCGGCGCGGTACCTGATGCTGGCGGCTTCCTCGGGCTTCGGTTTCCTGATGCTGGCCCACCACTGGGGGACCATGGCGGCGACCCCGGTGTTCGGTCTCCTCGGCGCCGTGGTCGCCTACGCGGGGGCGAAGTACGTCACCGGCCGGGGCCTGCCGGTCGCGCCGCTGGACGGCGACGACACGCTGCCCGGTCCGGCGCCGGCCGTCGCCGGCTGAGTCCCGCCGCGCAGTTGCCCAGCGCCCGCCGGGCGCCGCGGATCCGATCACTATGATCAGCAGTCGTCCCGTGCCGCGCGGAATGCACCATCGATGCGGGCAGCCCTAATAGCCTCGTCAGCAAGGAGAGTGTCGCCGCGTGGGTGAGCAACCCGTCGACCTGTCGCCCGAAGCGTTGACCGCGGCGGTCAACGCCGCGCGGCAGGCCTTCACCCGGGCCGACGACCTCGACGCGCTGGCGCGCGCCAAGACCGAGCACCTCGGCGACCGCTCACCGCTGGCGCTCGCGCGCCAGGCGCTGGGGAGCGTTGCCAAAGACCAACGCGCCGATGCCGGCAAGCGGGTCAACGCCGCGCGGGGCGAGGCCCAGCAGGGGTACGACGAACGCCTCGCGGCCCTGCGCGCCGAACGCGACGCCGCCGTGCTCGTCGCCGAGCGCATCGACGTCACGTTGCCGTCGACGCGGCAGCCGACCGGGGCGCGGCACCCGATCACGATCCTCGCCGAACACGTCGCCGACACCTTCATCGCCATGGGTTGGGAAGTGGCCGACGGCCCCGAGGTCGAAAGCGAACAGTTCAACTTCGACGCGCTCAACTTTCCCGCCGACCACCCCGCGCGCAGCGAGCAGGACACCTTCTACATCGCGCCCGAGGATTCTCGGCAGCTGCTGCGCACCCACACCTCGCCGGTGCAGGTGCGCACGCTGCTGGCCCGCGAGTTGCCCGTCTACATCGTCTCGATCGGCCGCACGTTCCGCACCGACGAGCTCGACGCCACTCATACCCCGGTCTTCCACCAGGTCGAGGGCCTGGCGGTGGACCGCGGCCTGTCCATGGCGCACCTGCGGGGCACGCTCGACGCGTTCGCGCGCGCCGAGTTCGGCCCCGAGGCGCGGACCCGCATCCGCCCGCACTTCTTTCCGTTCACCGAGCCCTCCGCGGAGGTCGACGTGTGGTTCGTCGGCAAGAAGGGCGGCCCGGGCTGGGTGGAGTGGGGCGGCTGCGGGATGGTGCATCCAAACGTGTTGCGGGCGGCCGGAATTGACCCCGAGGAATACTCCGGCTTCGCGTTCGGCATGGGCCTGGAACGAACGCTGCAGTTCCGCAACGGGATTCCGGACATGCGCGACATGGTCGAGGGCGACGTCCGGTTCTCGCTGCCGTTCGGGGTGGGTGCCTGATGCGCGTTCCGTACAGCTGGCTGCGCGAGGTCGTGAACGCCGGCGCGCCGGGCTGGGACGTGGCCCCCGCCGAGCTGGAGCAGGCGCTGGTGGACATCGGCCACGAGGTCGAAGAGGTTCTCACCCTCGGCCCGGTCGAGGGCCCGCTTACGGTGGGCCGCGTCACCGACATCGAGGAACTCACCGGTTTCAAGAAGCCGATCCGGTTCTGCCACGTCGACGTGGGCGAGGATAAAGACCGCGAGATCGTCTGCGGCGCAACCAACTTCGTGGCCGGTGACCTCGTGGTGGCGGCGCTGCCGGGCACCACGCTGCCCGGCGGATTCGCCATCGCCGCGCGTAAGACCTACGGCCGCACCTCGGAGGGAATGATCTGCTCGGCGGCCGAACTCGGTTTGGGCGCCGACCATTCCGGGATTCTGGTGCTGCCGCCGGGCACCGCCGAACCCGGCGCCGACGGCCACGCCGTGCTGGGCCTCGACGACGTGATCTTCCACCTGGCCATCACCCCCGACCGCGGTTACGGCATGTCGCTGCGGGGCCTGGCGCGCGAGGTCGCCTGCGCCTACGACCTGGACTTCGTCGACCCCGCGGACGTCAAGCCGTTGCCGGCCAACGGGGAGGCCTGGCCGCTGACGGTGCAGCCCGACACCGGCGTGCGGCGGTTCGCGCTGCGCCCGGTCACCGGCATCGAGCCGGCTGCCGTGTCACCGTGGTGGCTGCAGCGCCGCCTGCTGCTCTCGGGCATCCGCCCCACCTCCCCGGCGGTCGACGTCACGAACTACGTGATGCTCGAGCTGGGCCACCCCCTGCACGCCCACGACCGCAACCGCATCACCGGCGGCTTCGGCGTGCGCTTCGCCCGTCCCGGCGAGACCGTCGTCACCCTCGACGACATCGAACGCAAACTGGAACCGGCCGACGTCCTGATCGTCGACGACACGGCGACCACGGCGATCGGCGGCGTGATGGGCGCGGCGAGCACCGAGGTGCGCGCCGATTCCACCGACGTGCTGCTCGAGGCCGCGGTCTGGGATCCCGCCGCGGTGTCGCGCACCCAGCGCAGATTGCACCTGCCCAGCGAGGCCGCCCGCCGCTACGAGCGGGGCGTGGATCCGGCCATTTCCGTTGCCGCGCTGGACCGCTGCGCCACGCTGCTCGCCGAGATCGCCGGCGGCGCGGTGTCCGACACGCTGACCGATTGGCGGGGCGACCCGCCCCGCGACGAGTGGGCCGGGTCGCCGATCGACATCGCCGCCGACCTGCCCGGCCGCATCGCCGGTGTGGCCTACGCTTCGGGCACGGCCGCCAAGCGGCTGTCCCAAATCGGTGCCGGCGTCGCCGAACGCGGCGACACGCTGACGGTCACCCCACCCAGCTGGCGACCCGACCTGCTGCAGCCCGCCGACCTCGTCGAGGAGGTGCTGCGGCTCGAGGGCCTGGAGGTCATCCCGTCGGTGCTGCCGTCGGCGCCGGCCGGCCGCGGGCTGTCCGCCGTGCAACAGCGCCGCCGCGCCATCGGCAGGTCGCTGGCCCAGTCCGGGTACGTCGAGATCCTGCCGACGCCTTTTCTGCCCGCCGGGGCGTTCGACCTGTGGGGGCTGCCGCCCGACGATCCGCGGCGCGTCACGACCGACGTGCTCAACCCGCTGGAGGCCGACCGCCCGCACCTGGCCACCACCCTGCTGCCGGCGCTGCTGGAAGCCTTGGTGCGCAACGTATCCCGCGGTTTGGTCGACGTTTCGCTCTATGCCCTTGCGCAGGTGGTGCAGCCGACAGCAGAGACCCGCGGCGTGACGCCGATCCCCGTCGACCGCCGGCCCACCGACGCCGAGATCGCCGCGCTCGACGCGTCGTTGCCGCGCCAACCCCAGCACGTCGCCGCGGTGCTGACCGGCCTGCGGGAAGCGCGCGGCCCCTGGGGGCCGGGCCGGCGCGCCGAGGCCGCCGACGCGTTCGAGGCGGTGCGCATCATCGCCCGCGCCGCCGGCATCGACGTCCGGTTGCGGGCGGCGCAGCAGCTGCCGTGGCACCCGGGCCGCTGCGCCGAGGTGCTCGTGGGCGACACGACGGTCGGGTACGCGGGCCAGCTGCACCCGGCCGTGACCGAGCGCTCCGGGCTGCCCAAGGGCACCTGCGCCCTCGAGCTCGATCTCGACGCCGTGCCCCTCGCCGCGGCGCTGCCCGCGCCCCGGGTGTCTCCGTTCCCGGCCGTCTTCCAGGACGTCAGCCTGGTGGTGCCGGCGGACGTACCGGCTCAGGCGGTGGCCGACGCCGTGCGCGAAGGCGCGGGCGAGCTGCTGGAAGACCTGCAGCTGTTCGACGTTTTCACCGGCCCGCAGATCGGGGAGGACCGCAAGTCGCTGACCTTCGCGCTGCGGTTCCGGGCGCCGGACCGCACGCTGACCGAGGACGACGCCACCGCGGCCCGCGAGGCCGCCGTGCGCCGGGCCGCCGAGTCGGTCGGCGCCGAGCTCCGCGCCTGATGGAATGGATTTGCAAACTACTGCATAACCATGCAAAATCGTCGAAATGGCCGACGTGATCAAGGTGGCAGTTGCCGGTGCCAGCGGCTATACGGGCGGTGAAATCCTCCGCCTGCTGCTCGGGCACCCGGCCTACGCCCAGGGGCGCCTGTCGATCGGCGCGCTGACCGCCGCTGCCAGCGCCGGCAGCACGCTCGCCGAGCACCATCCGCACCTGACGCCGCTGGCCCAGCGCGTCGTCGAGCCGACCGAGCCCGCCGTGCTCGCGGGCCACGACGTGGTGTTCCTGGGCTTGCCGCACGGCCATTCGGCCGCGCTGGCCTCTCAGCTCGGCCCCGACACCGTGATCATCGACTGCGGCGCGGACTTCCGGCTCACCGACGCCGCCGCGTGGGAGCGGTTCTACGGCACCCCGCACGCCGGCAGCTGGCCCTACGGGCTGCCGGAGCTCCCGGGCGCGCGCGAGCGGCTGCGCGGCGCGCGCCGCATCGCGGTTCCCGGCTGCTACCCGACCGCGGCGCTGCTGGCGTTGCTGCCCGCGCTGGCCGAGGACCTCGTCGAGCCCGCCGTCACGGTCGTCGCCGTCAGCGGCACCTCCGGGGCCGGGCGGGCGGCCAAGACCGACCTGCTGGGCGCCGAGGTCATCGGGTCGGCGCGCGCCTACAACATCGCCGGGGCGCACCGGCACACCCCGGAGATCGCCCAGGGGCTGGGGGCCGTCACCGGCCGCGACGTGACGGTGTCATTCACCCCGGTGCTGATCCCGACGTCGCGCGGGATCCTGGCCACGTGCACCGCCCGCACCCGTGCGTCGTTGCCGCAGCTGCGGGAGGCCTACGAAAAGGCTTACGACGCAGAGCCTTTCATCTACCTGATGCCCGACGGTCAGCTGCCCCGCACGGGTGCGGTGATCGGCAGCAACGCGGCGCACATCGCCGCCGCGGTGGACGAGGCGGCCCAGACATTCGTGGCGATCGCCGCGATCGACAACCTGGTCAAGGGCACGGCCGGGGCCGCCGTGCAGTCGATGAACCTGGCACTGGGTTGGCCGGAGACGGAAGGCCTTTCGGTGATCGGGGTGGCGCCGTGACGCGCACCGAGACGCCGCGGTTGCTGCGCGAGCAGGGCGTCACCGCGCCGGCCGGATTCCGGGCGGCGGGCATCGCCGCCGGCATCAAGGCCTCGGGCAAGCGCGACCTGGCCCTGGTCTTCAACGAGGGGCCCGATTACGCGGCCGCCGGCGTGTTCACCCGCAACAGGGTCAAGGCCGCGCCGGTGCTGTGGAGCCAGCAGGTGCTGAGCACGGGCGCGCTGCGCGCGGTGATCCTCAACTCCGGCGGCGCCAACGCCTGCACCGGGCCGGGCGGGTTCCAGGACACCCACGCCACGGCCGAGGCCGTCGCGGCCGCGCTGTCGGACTGGGGCACCGAGACCGGGGCCATCGAGGTCGCGGTGTGCTCCACCGGGCTGATCGGCGACCGGCTGCCGATGGACAAGGTGCTGTCCGGCGTGCGCGCGATCGTGCAGGACATGGCCGGCGGCCTGTCCGGAGGCGACGATGCGGCCCAGGCCATCATGACCACCGACACCGTGCCCAAACAGGTTGCGCTGCACCACCCGGACAGCTGGACGATCGGCGGGATGGCCAAGGGCGCGGGCATGCTCGCGCCGTCGCTGGCGACCATGCTCTGCGTGCTGACCACCGACGCGGCCGTCGACGCCGCCGCACTGGACTCCGCGCTGCGCCACGCCACCGCGCGCACCTTCGACCGGCTCGACATCGACGGCGCGTGCTCGACCAACGACACGGTGCTGCTGCTGGCCTCCGGGGCCAGCGGGATCGCGCCGGATCAGCGCGATCTGGACGACGCCGTGCTGCGTGTCTGCGACGACCTGTGCGCGCAGCTGCAGGCCGACGCCGAGGGCGTCACCAAGCGCGTCAACGTCACCGTCACCGGCGCCGCCTCGGAGGACGACGCCCTGGTCGCCGCGCGGACCATCGCCCGCGACAGCCTGGTCAAGACGGCGGTGTTCGGTTCGGACCCCAACTGGGGACGGGTGCTCGCCGCCGTCGGCATCGCGCCCATCGCCCTGGATCCCGATCGGATCACGGTGTCGTTCAACGGCTCCACGGTCTTCGCCGACGGGGTGGGGGCGCCGGGGGCGCGCGAGGTGGATCTCTCGGAAGCCGACATCGACATCGCCGTCGATCTGCGGCTCGGCGACGGACGGGCCACCATCCGGACCACCGACCTGTCCCACGGTTACGTCGAAGAGAATTCGGCCTACAGCTCATGACCCGCGCCAGCGACTTATCCACCGCGGTCAAGGCGCAGGTGCTCGCCGAGGCGCTGCCCTGGCTCAAGCAGTTGCACGGCAAGATCGTCGTCATCAAGTACGGCGGCAACGCCATGACCGACGACACGCTGCGGCACGCGTTCGCCGCCGACATGGCGTTCCTGCGCAACTGCGGCGTGCACCCCGTCGTCGTGCACGGCGGCGGCCCGCAGATCAGCGCGATGCTGCGCCGGCTCGGCATCCAGGGTGACTTCAAGGGCGGATTCCGGGTCACCACACCGGAAGTGCTCGACGTGGCGCGGATGGTGTTGTTCGGCCAGGTCGGCCGCGAGCTGGTCAACTTGATCAACGCGCACGGACCGTACGCGGTCGGCATCACCGGCGAGGACGCCCAGTTGTTCACCGCCGTGCGGCGCAGCGTCACCGTCGACGGCGTGGCCACCGACATCGGCCTGGTGGGAGACGTCGAGCGGGTCAATACCGCCGCGGTGCTGGATCTTATTGCCGCACGGCGCATTCCGGTGGTGTCGACGCTGGCGCCGGACGCCGAAGGTGTGGTGCACAACATCAACGCCGACACCGCCGCGGCGGCGCTGGCCGACGCGCTGCACGCCGAGAAGCTGTTGATGCTCACCGACGTCGAAGGCCTGTACACGAGTTGGCCCGACCGCGATTCGCTGGTCAGCGAAATCGACACGGCCACACTGTCGCAACTGCTACCCACGCTGGAGGCGGGCATGATTCCCAAGGTCGAGGCGTGTCTGCGGGCCGTGACCGCGGGCGTGCCCAGCGCGCACGTCATCGACGGCCGGGTCGAACATTGTGTGCTGGTGGAGCTTTTCACCGACGCGGGCACGGGCACCAAGGTGGTATCCGCCGGCGACGATGCAGAGCGCAGCGATGAGGAGGAGCGGCGCAGGTGGAAGGCATGAGTAATACCGACGCCCTGAAGCGGCGCTGGGAAGCCGTGATGATGAACAACTACGGCACCCCCGCGATGGCCCTGGCCAGTGGCGACGGGGCCGTGGTCACCGACGTCGACGGCAAGAGCTACCTCGACCTGCTGGGCGGCATCGCGGTCAACATCCTGGGCCACCGCCACCCCGCGATCATCGAGGCCGTCACCCGGCAGATGGCGACGCTGGGCCACACGTCCAACCTGTACGCGACCGAACCCGGCATCGCGCTGGCCGAGGAACTGGTGGCCCTGCTGGGCGCGCCCGAGGAAACGCCGGCGCGGGTGTTCTTCTGCAACTCCGGCACCGAGGCCAACGAGGTGGCCTTCAAAATGTCCCGGCTCACGGGCCGCACGAAACTGGTTGCCGCGCACGAGGCTTTCCACGGCCGGACGATGGGATCGCTGGCGCTGACCGGGCAGCCGAGCAAGCGGGCGCCGTTCGCCCCGCTGCCCGGCGACGTCACCTACGTGCCGTACGGCGACGCCGCGGCGCTGGCCGCGG
Source organism: Mycobacterium intracellulare ATCC 13950 (assembly GCF_000277125.1). Taxonomy (NCBI): domain Bacteria; kingdom Bacillati; phylum Actinomycetota; class Actinomycetes; order Mycobacteriales; family Mycobacteriaceae; genus Mycobacterium; species Mycobacterium intracellulare. Next base: position 3,125,212 of record NC_016946.1, on the reverse strand, counting down.
CGGTCGACGACGACACCGCGGCGGTGTTTCTGGAGCCGATCATGGGGGAGAGCGGCGTCGTCGTCCCGCCCGAGGGATACCTGGCCGCCGCGCGCGATGTCACCGCGCGGCACGGCGCCCTGCTGGTGCTCGACGAGGTGCAGACCGGGATGGGCCGCACCGGAACGTTTTTCGCCCACCAGCATGACGGCATCACCCCCGACGTGGTCACGCTGGCCAAGGGGCTCGGCGGCGGCCTGCCCATCGGGGCGTGCCTGGCCGTCGGGCGCGCCGCCGAGCTGATGACGCCGGGCCTGCACGGCAGCACCTTCGGCGGCAATCCGGTCTGCACCGCGGCGGCGCTGGCGGTGCTGCGGGTGCTGGCGTCCGACAACCTGGTCCGCCACGCCGAGGTGCTGGGCAAGTCGTTGCGGCACGGCATCGAGGGGCTCGGTCACCCGCTCGTCGACCACGTGCGCGGGCGCGGACTGCTGTGCGGGGTGGTGCTCACCGCGGCGCGGGCCAAGGACGCCGAGGCGGCCGCGCGCGAGGCCGGGTTCCTGGTGAACGCCGCCGCGCCCGACGTCATCCGGCTGGCGCCGCCGCTGATCATCACCGAAGACCAGCTCGACGGGTTCATTTCCGCGCTGCCGGGAATTCTCGAGGGGGCCGCACGTGGTTAGGCATTTCCTGCGCGACGACGACCTGTCGCCCACCGAGCAGTCCGAAGTGCTGCAGCTGGCCGCCGAGCTGAAGAAGGACCCGTTCAGCGCCCGCCCGCTGGAGGGGCCGCGCGGGGTCGCGGTCCTGTTCGACAAGAACTCCACCCGCACCCGGTTCTCGTTCGAGGTGGGCATCGCCCAGCTCGGCGGGCACGCCGTCGTCGTCGACGCCCGCAGCACCCAGCTGGGCCGCGACGAGACCCTGGAGGACACCGCGCGGGTGCTGTCCCGCTACGTCGAGGCCATCGTCTGGCGCACGTTCGCCCACGAGCGACTCGAGGCGATGGCCGGGGCCGCGACGGTGCCGGTGGTCAACGCGCTGTCCGACGAGTTCCACCCCTGCCAGGTGCTCGCCGACCTGCAGACCATCGCCGAACGCAAGGGAGCGCTGCGTGGCCTGCGGATGACCTACCTCGGCGACGGCGCCAACAACATGGCGCACTCGTTGATGCTCGGCGGGGTCACCGCCGGCATCCACGTCACGATCGCCGCCCCGGACGGCTTCGCCCCCGATCCGGCGTTCGTGGCCGCGGCCCGCCGGCGCGCCGAGGACACCGGCGCCTCGGTCACCGTCACCGCCGACGCCGGGGCGGCCGCGCGCGGCGCCGACGTCCTGGTCACCGACACGTGGACGTCGATGGGCCAGGAGGGCGACGGCCTGGACCGGGTCGAACCGTTCCGGCCGTATCAGATCAACGCCGACCTGCTGTCGCTGGCCGACCCGGAAGCCATTGTGCTGCACTGCCTTCCGGCTCATCGCGGCGACGAGATCACCGACGAGGTGATGGACGGCCCGGCCAGCGTGGTCTTCGACGAGGCCGAGAACCGGTTGCACGCCCAAAAGGCGCTGCTGACATGGCTTTTGGAGCGGCGGTCATGACCCGCTCGAAAACCACGCCCGAAACCACCCGGGCCGGGCGCCAGGACCGCATCGTGGCGATCCTGTCGTCGGCGTCGATCAGCAGCCAAAGCGAACTGGCGGCCCGGCTGGCCGGCGAGGGCATCGAGGTCACCCAGGCCACCCTGTCGCGCGACCTGGAGGAGCTGGGCGCGGTGAAGCTGCGCGGCGCCGACGGCGGCGTCGGCGTCTACATCGTTCCCGAGGACGGCAGCCCGGTGCGCGGCGTGTCGGGCGGCACCGCCCGGCTGTCCCGGTTGCTCGGCGAGCTGCTGGTGTCGGCCGACTCCAGCGCGAACCTCGCGGTGCTGCGCACCCCGCCCGGCGGTGCCAACTATCTGGCCAGCGCGATCGATCGCGCGGCGCTACCGTACGTCGTCGGCACCATCGCCGGCGATGACACCGTCTTCGTGGCCGCCCGAGAGCCGATGACCGGCGCCGAACTGGCCACCACATTGGAAAAACTCACGTAAGCGATTTCAACCTAAGGAGATTGGTTCATGTCAGAACGCGTCATCCTGGCGTATTCCGGCGGTCTGGACACCTCGGTGGCCATCAGCTGGATCGGCAAGGAGACCGGCCGTGAGGTCGTAGCGGTGGCGATCGACCTCGGCCAGGGCGGCGAAGACATGGAGGTCATCCGCCAGCGGGCCCTGGACTGCGGGGCGGTGGAGGCCGTCGTCGTCGACGCCCGCGACGAATTCGCCGAGGGCTACTGCCTTCCCACCATCCTGTCCAACGCCCTCTATATGGATCGCTACCCGCTGGTGTCGGCGATCAGCCGGCCGTTGATCGTCAAGCACCTGGTGGCGGCGGCCCGCGAGCACGGCGGCAGCATCGTCGCGCACGGCTGCACCGGCAAGGGCAACGACCAGGTCCGGTTCGAGGTCGGATTCGGTTCGCTGGCACCCGATCTCGAGGTGCTGGCGCCGGTCCGCGACTACGCCTGGACGCGCGAGAAGGCGATCGCGTTCGCCGAGGAGAACGCCATCCCGATCAACGTCACCAAGCGCTCGCCGTTCTCGATCGACCAGAACGTGTGGGGCCGCGCGGTGGAAACCGGCTTCCTGGAACACCTTTGGAACGCGCCCACCAAGGACGTCTACGCCTACACCGAAGACCCCACGCTGAACTGGAGCACCCCAGACGAGGTGATCGTCGGGTTCGAGCGCGGCGTGCCGGTGACGATCGACGGCAAGCGGGTGTCGGTGCTGGGCGCCATCGAGGAGCTCAACACCCGCGCCGGCGCGCAGGGCGTCGGCCGCCTCGACGTCGTCGAGGACAGGCTGGTGGGCATCAAGAGCCGCGAGATCTATGAGGCGCCCGGCGCCATGGTGCTCATCACCGCGCACACCGAACTCGAACACGTCACGCTCGAGCGCGAGCTGGGCCGGTTCAAGCGGCACACCGATCAGCGTTGGGCCGAGCTGGTGTACGACGGGCTGTGGTACTCCCCGCTCAAGGAGGCACTGGAGAGCTTCGTCGCCAAGACCCAGGAGCACGTGACGGGCGAGGTGCGAATGGTGTTGCACGGCGGCCACATCGCGGTCAACGGGCGGCGCAGCGCCGAATCGCTGTACGACTTCAACCTGGCCACCTACGACGAGGGCGACAGCTTCGACCAGTCGGCCGCAAAGGGTTTCGTCTACGTGCACGGCCTGTCGTCGAAGATCGCGTCCCGCCGGGATCAGACGGTGACGGGCCCGGCCGAAGCGTGAGCACGCGCGAGGGGTCGCTGTGGGGCGGGCGGTTCGCCGACGGCCCGTCGGACGCGCTGGCCGCGCTGAGCAAGTCCACCCATTTCGACTGGGTGCTGGCCCCTTACGACATCGTCGCCTCGCGGGCCCACGCCGTGATCCTGTTCCGGGCCGGGCTGCTGACCGAAGAGCAGCGCGACGGGCTGCTGGCCGGCCTGGACCAGCTCGCCTCCGACGTCGCCGACGGCAGCTTTTCGCCGCTGGTCACCGACGAGGACGTGCACGCGGCGCTGGAACGCGGGCTGATCGACCGCGTCGGGCCCGAGCTGGGCGGGCGGCTGCGGGCCGGCCGGTCGCGCAACGACCAGGTGGCCACCCTGTTCCGGATGTGGCTGCGCGACGCGGTGCGCCGGGTCGCCGCCGGGGCGCTGGACGTCGTCGGCGCGCTGGCCGCCCAGGCCGCCGCGCACCCCGACGCCATCATGCCCGGCAAAACCCACCTGCAGTCCGCCCAGCCGGTGCTGCTGGCCCACCACCTGCTCGCGCACGCCCACCCGCTGCTGCGCGACGTCGACCGCCTCGTCGACTTCGACAAGCGGGCCGCGATCTCCCCGTACGGCTCCGGGGCGCTGGCCGGGTCGTCGCTGGGCCTGGACCCCGGCGCGATCGCCGCGGAGCTCGGCTTCGCGGCCCCCGCCGACAACTCCATCGACGCCACCGCGTCCCGAGATTTCGCCGCGGAGGCGGCGTTCGTCCTCGCCATGATCGGCGTCGACCTGTCCCGGCTGGCCGAGGACGTCATCCTGTGGAGCTCGACCGAATTCGGCTACGTCACCCTGCACGACTCGTGGTCCACCGGCAGCTCGATCATGCCGCAGAAGAAGAACCCGGACATCGCCGAGCTGGCCCGCGGCAAGTCGGGTCGGCTGATCGGAAACCTGGCCGGCCTGCTGGCCACGCTGAAGGCCCAGCCGCTCGCCTACAACCGTGACCTGCAGGAAGACAAGGAACCGGTGTTCGATTCGGTGGCCCAGCTGGAGCTGGTGCTGCCCGCGATGGCGGGGCTGGTGGGAAGCCTGACGTTCGACGTCGACCGGATGGCCGCCCTCGCGCCGGCCGGCTACACGCTGGCGACCGACATCGCCGAATGGCTGGTGCGCCAGGGGGTGCCGTTCCGCTCCGCGCACGAGGCCGCCGGTGCGGCCGTGCGCGCCGCCGAGCAGCGCGGCGTCGGGCTCGACGAGCTGACCGACGACGAGCTGGCCGCCATCAGCGGCGACCTGACACCGCAGGTTCGCGAGGTCTTGACGATCGAGGGCTCGGTGGCGTCGCGCGACGCGTGGGGCGGCACCGCGCCGGTCCGGGTCGCCGAGCAGATCGAAAACGTCCTGGCCAGCGCCGGAACGCTCAAAGAGCGGCTCGAGGACCGGGGGCGCGGGAGCCGTTGAGATGACGTCGGTTTCCGTGCCCCGCGCTGTCTCGCCGACTAGACTGCGGGCTCAAAGCGATCCGGATGAACGTTTCGGGCCGGATCCCCGTGACCAAGGGGTGGGAAACCAATGAGCGTCGTCGCCGGCGTCTTCGGTGCGCTACCGCCGCACCGTTATTCGCAGCGCGAGCTCACCGACTTCTTCGTGAGCATCCCCGAGTTCGCGGACTACGAAGACATCGTCCGGCAGCTGCACGCCAGCGCCAAAGTCGACAGCCGCCACCTGGTGCTGCCGCTCGAGCAATACCCCACGCTGACCGACTTCGGCATGGCCAACCGGATCTTCACCGAGCACGCCGTGAACCTCGGCTGCGAGGCGCTGTCCGGCGCGCTCGACGAGGCGGGACTGCGGGCGCAGGACGTCGACGTGCTGATCACGACGACCGTCACCGGACTGACGGTGCCGTCGGTGGACGCCCGGATCGCCGCGCGGCTCGGCCTGCGCGACGACGTGCGCCGCGTGCCGCTGTTCGGCCTCGGCTGCGTGGCCGGCGCGGCCGGTGTCGCCCGAGCGAACGACTACCTGCGTGGCGCGCCCGACGCCGTCGCCGCCCTGGTCTCGGTCGAGCTGTGCTCGCTGACCTACCCCGGATACAAGCCGTCGCTGGCGGGGATGGTCGGCAGCGCCCTGTTCGCCGACGGCGCCGCGGCGGTGGTGGCCGTGGGCGACCGGCGCGCCGAACAGCTCGCCGCCGCCGGGCCCAGCGTGCTGGATTCGCGCAGCCACTTGTATCCCGATTCGCTGCGCACCATGGGCTTCGACGTGCGTTCGGGCGGATTCGAGCTCGTCCTGTCGAAGGACGTCGCGGCGGTCGTGGAGCAATACATCGAGGACGACGTCACCCAGTTTCTCGGCGCCCATGGCCTGACGCCGACCGACATCGGCGCGTTCGTCAGCCACCCCGGCGGGCCCAAGGTCATCGAGGCGATCAACGCGGCGCTCAGCCTGCCGCCGGAGGCCCTCGAACTCACCTGGCGTTCGCTCGGCGAGATCGGCAATCTTTCGTCGGCGTCGGTGTTGCACGTGCTGCGCGACACCCTCGCCAAGCCGCCGCCGAGCGGAAGTCCCGGCCTGATGCTCGCGATGGGGCCGGGATTCTGTTCCGAATTGGTGTTGTTGCGTTGGCACTGATGGTCGCTCGTGTACCTCCGTTCCTGCCCTGAGGCGCCCTCTTGGGGCGGCGGGGAGGTTGTGACGGTGGGTCGACCGACGGCCCTTTGGAGGAGCCGGCGCTGTGAGTGACACGAAAGGCCGCGTTCGATGAACGGCAACACCGAAGAGCTCGTCCGGGCCCTTCGCCAATCGCTGAAGGAAAACGAGCGGCTCAAGCGCGAGAACCGCCAATACCTCGCCGCCACCACCGAACCGGTGGCGGTGGTGGGCATGGGATGCCGCTATCCCGGTGGGGTGGACTCGCCAGAGGCGTTGTGGGAGATGGTGGTTGAGGGCCGCGACGTCGTCTCGGAGTTCCCGTCGGACCGCGGCTGGAGCCTGGCCGGGCTCTTCGATGCGGATCCGGACGCGGTCGGAAAGTCCTACGCGCGCTGCGGCGGGTTCCTCTCGGACGTCGGGGATTTCGACGCCGCCTTCTTCGGGATCGCGCCCAGCGAGGCGCTGGCGATGGACCCGCAGCAACGCCTGCTGCTCGAGGTGTCGTGGGAGGCGTTGGAGCGGGCCGGAATCGATCCCGTCACCCTGCGCGGTTCGTCGACCGGCGTGTTCGCCGGGATCTTTCACGGCTCCTACGGGGGACAGGGCCGGGTGCCCGGACACTTGGAGCGATACGGCCTGCGCGGCTCGACGCTCAGTGTGGCATCCGGGCGGGTGGCGTACTCGTTGGGGCTCGAGGGCCCGGCGGTCTCCGTCGACACGGCGTGTTCGTCGTCGCTGGTGGCCCTCCATTTGGCGGCGCAGTCGTTGCGTTCCGGTGAATGCGATCTGGCGCTGGCCGGCGGCGTGACGGTGATGGCCACGCCGGCGATGTTCATCGAATTCAGTCGCCAGCGGGCGCTGGCCGCCGACGGCCGCTGCAAGGCCTACGCGGGCGCGGCCGACGGCACCGGGTTTTCCGAGGGCGTCGGCGTGCTCGTGCTGGAGCGGCTCGCCGACGCGCGCCGGCTCGGACACCCGGTGCTGGCGGTCGTGCGCGGCTCCGCGGTGAACCAGGACGGCGCGTCCAACGGGCTGGCGACGCCCAACGGGCCCTCGCAGCAACGGGTGATCCGGGCGGCGCTGGCCAACGCGCGGCTGGGCACCGCGGATGTGGACCTGGTGGAGGGCCATGGGACCGGCACCACGCTCGGGGATCCGATTGAGGCGCAGGCGCTTCTGGCCACCTACGGGCAGGACCGGCCCGCGGACCGGCCGCTGTGGCTGGGGTCGATCAAATCCAACATGGGTCACACGTCGGCCGCGGCCGGCGCCGGCGGAGTGATCAAGATGGTGCAGGCGATCCGCCACGGCGTGATGCCCAAGACGTTGCACGTGGATGAGCCGACGCCGCACGTGGATTGGTCGGCCGGCGCGGTATCGCTGCTGACCGAATCGCGCCCCTGGTCCACGCCCGACCGGCCGCGCCGCGCGGGCGTCTCGTCGTTCGGCATCAGCGGCACCAACGCGCACGTCATCGTCGAGCAGTATGCGCCGGAGCCCGAAAGCGACTCGCCCCCAGGCGATGACGTGGTGGTGCCGTGGGTCCTCTCGGCCCGGTCGGCCGAGGCGCTTGCGAACCAGGCGGCGCGGCTGCTGGCGCACGTGAAGGCCCACCCCGCGCTGCGGGTGGTCGACGTGGGCTGGTCGCTGGTCGCGACGCGGTCGCGCTTCGAGCACCGCGCGGTGGTCGTGGGCGCCACCGGCGCGCAGCTGCTGCGGGGGCTGGCCGAGTTGGCGGCCGGCGAGCAGGGGGCCGGCGTCGCGGTGGGCCGCGCGCACCCGCCCGGCAAGACGGTGTTCGTGTTCCCCGGCCAGGGCTCGCAATGGGCCGGCATGGGCGCCCAATTGCTGGACGGCTCAACGGTGTTCGCCGAGCAGCTGCACCGGTGCGCGGGGGCGCTCGCCGATCACGTCGACTGGTCGCTGATCGACGTCATCCGCGGCGCGCCGGGCGCGCCCGGACTGGACCGGGTGGACGTGGTGCAGCCGGCGCTGTGGGCGGTCATGGTGTCGCTCGCGGAGTTGTGGCGTTCGGTGGGCGTGGTGCCCGATGCGGTGATCGGCCATTCCCAGGGCGAAATCGCTGCGGCCTGCGTGGCGGGGGCGCTGTCGCTGGAAGACGCCGCCCGGGTGGTGGCGCTGCGCAGCAGGCTGCTGGTGGGGCTGTCGGGCCGGGGCGGCATGGTCTCGCTGGCCTGCGCCCTGCCGCGCGCCGAGCAGCTGATCGCGCCGTGGGGTGAGCGATTGAATATCGCCACGGTCAACGGTGTTTCGGCGGTGGTGGTCTCCGGCGAGGTGGACGCGCTGAGCGAATTGATGCGGCGGTGCGAAGCCGACAACATCCGCGCCCGCCGCATCGATGTCGACTACGCCTCGCATTCCGCCGCGGTGGACGCGATCCGCGAGCCCCTCGCCGCGGCGCTGGACGGCATTGCACCGCGGTCGTCCTCGGTCGCGTTCTTCTCCACCGTGACCGGTGAGCTCATGGACACCGCGGGACTGGACGCCGACTACTGGTTCCGCAGCATCCGGCGGACGGTGCAGTTCGAGCGGGCGGTCCGCTGCGCCTGCGACGCGGGCTATCGGGCGTTCATCGAATCCAGCCCGCACCCCGTGCTGATGGCCGCCATCGAAGAGACCCTGCCCGACGACGAACAGGGCTGCGTCATCCCGTCGTTGGGCCGCGACGACGGCGGCCCGGACCGCTTCTGGCTCTCGGCCGGGCAGGCGTTCGTGGCGGGCGTGGGTGTGGACTGGCGCGGCGCGTTCGACGGCCTGGGCGGCCGGCGTGTCGACCTGCCCACGTACGGGTTTGTACGGCAACACTTTTGGCTTCCGGGCGGATCGACGGGCTCGTCTGACGCCGCCACCCTGGGGGTTAGCGGTGCCGAGCACGGGCTGCTCGGCGCGGTGGTGCCCCGGCCCGACTCCGGCGGTGTGGCGCTCACGGGCCGGGTGTCGACGGCCGCCCACCCCTGGTTGGCCGATCACGCGGTGGGCCAGACCGTCTTGTTCCCCGGCGCGGGATTCGTCGAGCTGGCCATCCGCGCGGGTGACGAGGTCGGCTGCGGCGTGCTCGACGAGCTGACGCTGTCGGCGCCCTTGGTGCTGCCCGCCGGCGACGGAGTGCAGGTGCAACTCGTGGTCGGGGCGGCCGACGAGTCGGGTCGGCGTCGGCTGTCGGTGTATTCGGATGCCGCGCAGCCGGGTTCGGAGTGGGTGTTGCACGCCGAGGGACTGTTGCGGCCGGGGGCGGTGACGCCGGCCGCGGACCTCTCGGTGTGGCCGCCCATCGGGGCGACCGCGGTCGAGGTCTCGGGCGCCTACGCCGCGCTCGCCCGGCGCGGCTACGAATACGGCCGCGCATTCCAGGGATTGCGGGCGATGTGGCAGCGCGGGGACGAGCTCTTCGCCGAGGTCGCCGTGCCCGACGCCGCCGCGGCCGACGGCGGCTTCGGAATCCATCCCGTGCTGTTGGACGCCGCGCTGCACGCGATCGGGGCCGCCGGCGAGCAGGACATGACCGTGTTGCCGTTCTCCTGGCAGGGCGTGTCGTTGCACGCGTCGGGCGCGGCGCGGGCGCGGGTACGGATCGCGCCCGCCGGCGCCGGGGCGGTCTCGGTGGAATTGGCGGACGGAGCGGGGCTGCCGGTGCTGTCGGTGGGCGCGTTGGCCATGCGCCCGGTCTCCGCCGAGCAATTGGCCACCGCGGCGGTTCCCGCGCAGCGCCCGCTCGCCCAGGGAGTGCTCGACGTGACCTGGTCACCGATCACGCTGGGCGGCGAGGACGACGGCGCGAAGGCCACGGTGTGGGAGCTGGCCGATCACGGCGGCGACGTGGTGAAGTCGGTGCACGCGGCGGCCGCCGAGGCCTTGGAGGTGCTGCAATCGTGGTTGCGCGCCGACGGCGACGGGGTGCTGGCCGTGCGGACCCGCGGCGCGGTCGCGCTTGCCGGCGAAGACGTTTCGGACCTTTCCGGCGCCGCGGTGTGGGGCCTGGTGCGCTCGGCGCAGGCCGAGCACCCCGGCCGCATGGTGCTGATCGACTCCGACGGGTCGCTGGATGCCCACGCGGTAATCGGTTGCGGTGAGCCGCAAGTGGTGGTCCGCCGGGGTGTCGCCTATGCGGCCCGGCTGCGGCCGGTGCGGGCGGACTCCGCGATCGGCCTGCCGGCCGGCGGCTGGCGGTTGGACGCCGGCGGCGAGGGCACCCTGGAGGACCTCGTCGTAAGCCCTTGCCCGCGAACCGAATTGACTGCCGGGCAGGTGCGGGTGGCGGTGGCCGCGGTCGGGGTCAACTTCCGCGATGTGCTGGTGGCGCTGGGGATGTATCCCGGCGGCGGCCAGCTGGGGGCCGAGGGCGCCGGTGTGGTCGTCGAGGTCGCCTCCGACGTGACCGGGTTGGCCGTCGGTGATCCGGTCATGGGGTTGTTGGGGGTCGTCGGCTCCGAGGCGGTGGTCGACCAGCGATTGGTGACACCGGTGCCCGACGGGCTGTCGCTGGTCGCGGCCGCCGGCGTGCCGGTGGTGTTCCTCACCGCGCTGTACGGGTTGTCGGTGCTGGCGGGGCTGCGCTGCGGGGAGCGCGTGTTGGTGCACACCGCCACCGGGGGAGTGGGCATGGCCGCGGTGCAACTGGCGCGGCACTGGGGTGCGGAGGTGTTCGTCACCGCAAGCCGCGGCAAGTGGGATACCTTGCGCGCGATGGGATTCGACGACGACCACATCGGGGATTCCCGCACGCTCGAGTTCGAGGAGAAGTTCCGCGCGGTGGCGGGTGACCGCGGCTTCGATGTCGTGCTCAATTCCCTGGCCGGCGATTTCACCGACGCCTCGCTGCGGCTGTTGGCGCCCGGTGGGCGATTCATCGAGATGGGCAAGACCGACGTCCGCGACCCGCGCGTCGTCGCCGAACAATATGGGGGCGCCCAGTACCGGGCCTTCGACCTGTTGGAGGCCGGCCCGGACCGGACGGCGGCCATGCTGGCCGAGATCGTCGGATTGTTGACCCGCGGGGTCTTGACACCGTTGCCGCAGAGGACATTCGACGTCCGCTGCGCCGCGGCGGCCTACCGGTACGTCAGCCAGGCCCGCCACGTCGGCAAGGTCGCGCTCACCGTGCCGTCGGGGCCCGGCGAGGTGCTCAGCGGCTGCGGCGGCGGGCTGGCCGGGGGCAGTGTGGTGATCACCGGCGGCACCGGGATGGCCGGTTCGGCGCTGGCCCGCCACCTCGTCGACCGCTACGGGGTGGCCCACGTGGTGCTGGTCAGTCGGGCCGGCGCGGAGGCCCCCGGTGTCGCGGAACTGGTGGACGGGCTGAGGCGGGCCGGCGCCGACGTGTCGGTGGAGGCCTGCGACGTCGCCGATCCCGACGCGGTGGGGGCGATGCTTTCCCGGATACCGGCGCACTATCCGCTGCGCGGCGTCGTTCACGCCGCCGGGATCCTCGACGACGGGTTGATCTCGTCGCTGACCCCGGACCGGGTGGACGCGGTGCTGCGGGCCAAGGTCGACGGTGCCTGGAACCTGCACCAGCTCACCCGCGATCTGGATTTGTCGGCGTTCGTGGTGTTTTCGTCGATGGCCGGGATCGTGGGGACCCCGGGACAGGCCAACTACGCGGCAGCCAACAGCTTCCTCGACGGGCTGGCCGCCTACCGGCGCGCCCACGGCCTCGCGGGCCTGTCACTGGCCTGGGGCCTGTGGGAACAGGCCTCGGCGATGACGGCGCACCTCGGCGACCGGGACAAGGCCCGGATGAGCAGGATCGGCCTGGCGCCGCTGCCCACCGGGCAGGCCTTGGCGGCCTTCGACGCCGCCATGCTGGTCGACCGTCCGGTGCTGGTGGCCGCCGCCGTGGACCGGGCCGCCCTGTCGGACAACGTCGCCGCGCTGCCGCCGTTGCTGCGCGAACTCGCCGCCGGCCCGGCCCGGCGCGTGGTCGACGACACCGGCGCCGCCGCGTCGAGCACGGGTCTGAGCGCACGCCTGAACGGCCTGAGCCCCGAGGCCCGGCAGCGCGAATTGATCGACCTGGTTCGCGGCAACGCGGCGATGGTGCTGGGCGTGCCGAACCCGGCCGACATCAACGTCGGCCGCGCGTTCCAGGAGCTCGGCTTCGACTCGCTCACCGCGGTCGAGCTGCGTAACCGGCTCAAAAACGCGACGGGCCTTACCCTTTCGCCAACACTCATCTTCGACTACCCCACGCCGACCGTGCTGGCCGGGCACCTGGACACACAACTGGCGGGGGCCGGCACCGACGTGCAGCCGAACCTGATGGCCCGGGTCAACGACATCACCCGCGAACTGCAGGCGCTGCTGGGCGCGCCCGACTGGAATGCCGACGACCGCTCGGTGCTGCGGGCGCGCATCCACACCCTGCTCGGCGCCATTGCGCCCGCCGATCCGGCCGACTCCGAACACCTCGACGATGACCTCGATGCCGCCACCGAAAGCCAACTCTTTGCGATCCTCGATGAAGAACTCGGCCGCTGACACCCCGCCAGGAGCGGCAACGCCCGGCACCGCGCAGCACGTCGACTACCTGAAGCGCCTCACGGCGGATCTCAGGCGGACCCGGCGGCGCGTCGCCGAGCTGGAAGGCCAACTGTCCGAACCGGTCGCGGTGGTGGGCATGGCCTGCCGCTACGCCGGCGGCGTGGACACCCCGGACGCCCTCTGGGAGCTGGTCGCCGAGGGGCGGGACACGGTGTCGGACTTCCCGCTCGATCGCGGCTGGGACGTCGAGGGCCTCTACGACCCGGACCCGGACGCGAAAGGCAAGATGTACACCCGCCACGGCAGCTTCCTGCAGCACGCGGGGGACTTCGACGCCGGGTTCTTCGGCATCGGGCCCAGCGAGGCGCTGGCCATGGACCCCCAGCAGCGGATGATGCTGGAGATCTGCTGGGAGGCGTTGGAGCGCGCGGGAATTGACCCCTTCGCGCTGCGCGGCACGGCGACCGGAGTCTTCGCGGGGGTCATTCACGCCGGGTATGGCGGCGAGGTGAAAGGCGAGCTGGAGGGCTACGGGCTCACGGGCTCGACCTTGAGCGTCACCTCGGGCCGGGTGTCGTACGTGTTGGGGCTGGAAGGCCCGGCGGTCTCGGTGGACACCGCGTGCTCGTCCTCGTTGGTCTCCATGCACCTGGCCGCGCAGTCGTTGCGGTCCGGGGAATGCGACCTGGCGCTGGCCGGGGGAGTGACCGTCATGGCGACCCCGGCGGCGTTCGTCGAATTCAGCCGGCAGCGGGCGCTGGCGCCCGACGGTCGCTGCAAGGTGTACGCCGGGGCGGCGGACGGGACTTCGTGGTCGGAGGGCGCCGGTGTGCTGGTGCTGGAGCGGCTGGCCGACGCCCGGCGCCTGGGACACCCGGTCCTGGCGCTGCTGCGGGGCACCGCGGTGAACCAGGACGGCGCGTCCAACGGCTTGACCGCACCCAACGGGCCGTCGCAGCAGCGGGTCATCCGGGCCGCGTTGGCCAACGCCGGACTGACGGCGGCGGACGTGGATGCCGTGGAGGGCCACGGGACCGGGACCGTGCTCGGGGACCCCATCGAGGCGCAGGCGCTGCTCGCGACGTACGGACAGGACCGCCCGGCGGACCGCCCGCTGTGGCTGGGATCGATCAAATCCAACATCGGCCACACCTCGGCCGCGGCGGGCGTGGCCGGGGTGATCAAGATGGTGCAGGCGATGCGGCACGGGGTGTTGCCCAGGACGCTGCACGTGGATGTCCCGTCGCCCCACGTGGATTGGTCGGCCGGGGCGGTGTCGCTGCTGACCGACCCGCGGCCCTGGCCGGATCACGGCGGGCCGCGGCGGGCAGGCGTCTCCTCCTTCGGGATCAGCGGCACCAACGCCCACGTGATCGTCGAGCAGGCACCCGCCGAACCCAACGACGTGCCCGCGGCGCACGACGGCTCGAATCCCATTGTCCCGTGGGTGGTTTCGGCACGCTCGACCGACGCGCTGGCCGGTCAGGCCCAACGCCTGCTGGACCACCTGGGCGCCACACCGGATGTGCCCGCGGTGGACGTGGGCTGGTCGTTGGCGACCACCCGGGCGGCGTTCGAGCACCGCGCGGTGCTGATCGGCGCCGACCGTGCGGGCCTGTCAGCCGGCCTGGCGGGGTTGGCCGCGGGGGCGCCGGTCCCGGGCGCGATCACCGGGCGCACCCGCGCGGCGGGCAAGCGCGTGTTCGTGTTTCCCGGTCAGGGTTCGCAGTGGCTGGGCATGGGCGCGGCCTTGTACGAACGCTTTCCCGCGTTCGCCCAGGCTTTTGACGAGACGGTGACCGCGGTGGACGCCCACTGCCGGCTGCCGTTGCGCGAGGTGATGTGGGGCTCCGACGCGGAGTTGTTGCAGAGCACCGAATTCGCCCAGCCGGCGCTGTTCGCGCTGGAGATCGCGATGGCCGCGCTGTGGGAATCCCTGGGCGTCACACCGGATGTGGTGATCGGCCACTCCGTGGGGGAGATCGCCGCGGCCTGCGTCGGGGGCGCGCTCTCGCTGTCCGACGCGGCGCGATTCGTCGCGAGCCGGGGCCGGTTGATGGCGCAGTTGCCGCCCGGTGGGGTGATGATGGCCGTGACCGCGACCGAGGCCGACGTGGCGCCGCTGCTGAACGGCGACGTCGGCATCGCGGCGGTCAACGGCCCGCAATCCCTGGTGCTTTCGGGCTCGGAGTCGGCGGTGAAGGTGGTCGCGGACCGGCTGGCGGCCGGGGGCGCCCGGGTGCGGCAGCTGGCGGTCTCGCACGCGTTCCACTCGCCGCTGATGGAACCCATGATGGGGGACTTCGCCGCGGTGGTGGCCGGCGTGTCGGCACGCGAGCCGCGGATCGCGTTGGTGTCCAACCTGACCGGGCAGCTGGCCGGGCCCGACTATGGGACGGTCGCGTACTGGGTTGACCATGTGCGCAAGCCGGTTCGGTTCGTCGACGGCGTGCAGCTGGCCGAATCGCTAGGCGCCGGTGTGTTTTTAGAGGTCGGCCCCGGGGCGGCGATGACGGCCGCGGTCGACCAGTGCCTGACCACCGACCGCGCGATGTCGGTGGTGTCGATGGCCAAGGGCCGCCCCGAGGTCGACTCGCTGCTGTCGGCGGCCGGACAGCTGTTCGCGACAGGTTCGGACCTGGACTGGTCGGCGGCGTTCACCGGGCTGAGCGCGCGGCGCATCCCGTTGCCGACGTATGCCTTTGTGCGGCGCCGGTTTTGGCTGTCGAGCGATTCGGTAGGATCGGCGAACATCGCCAGCCTGGGTCTGGCCGAGGCCGAGCACGCGTTGCTGGGGGCGGTGGTGGACCGGCCGGATTCCGGGGGTGTGGTGTTGACGGGCCGGCTGTCGACGGCCGCCCAACCGTGGCTGGGCGACCACGCCGTGGCCGGCACGGTGCTGTTCCCCGGGGCGGGCTTCGTGGAGCTGGCGCTGCGGGCGGGTGACGAGGTCGGCTGCTCGGTGATCGAGGAACTGACGCTGTCGGCACCGCTAGCGGTCCCGGCGGGCGGGGTCGTGCAGCTGCAGGTGGTGGTGGAGGCGGCCGACGGCACCGGAGCGCGGGCCGTCTCCGTGTATTCGCGTGCGGCGCAAACGGATTGGATTTTGCACGCCGAGGGCTTGTTGCGCGACGGCGCGACCACCCCGGTGACGGATCTGTCGGTGTGGCCCCCCGTCGGCGCCGAGGCGGTGGACGTGGCCGGCGCGTACGACGGCCTGGCGGACCGCGGCTACGGGTACGGCCCGGCCTTTCAGGGGTTGCGGGCCGTGTGGCGGCGGGGGGCCGAAACGTTCGCCGAGGTCGAGCTCCCGCAGCACGCCGGTGTCGCGACCGGCGGCTTCGGCATCCACCCGGTGCTGCTGGACGCGGCGTTGCACGCGCTCGGGGTGGCGAACGAGCGGATCGAGACCGTGTTGCCGTTCTCCTGGCAGGGCGTGAGCCTCTACGCCGCCGGTGCGTCGCGGGTCCGGGTGCGGCTGGCGCCGGCGGGCACCGGCGCCGTGTCGGTCGACCTGGCCGACGCGTCGGGCCTGCCGGTGCTCTCGGTGCGGGAGTTGGTGACGCGCGCCGTGTCGGCCGACCAATTGACGGCGGCGCTGGCGGCCCGCGCCGGGAGCGGCGAGCTCCTCGACGTGGTGTGGTCGCCGATCTCGCTCCCGGGCAACGGGGTTGGCCAGGGCGTGACCGTGTGGGAGCCGCCCCCGGGCGCTTCGATCACCGCGGTCTACGCCGCGGCGCACGAGGCCCTCGGCGTCTTGCAGTCCTGGCTGTCCGGCGACGCGGCCGGGACGTTGGTGGTGCAGACCCGTGGTGCGGTGACCCTGTCCGCTGACGACGTCTCCGACCTGGCCGGCGCGGCCGTCTGGGGGCTGGTGCGCTCGGCGCAGGCCGAGCATCCGGGCCGCATCGTGTTGGTCGACACCGACGGCTCGTTGGACGTCGTGACGGTGATCGGTTGCGGCGAACCGCAATTGGTGGTGCGCGACGGCATCGCCCACAGTGCCCGGCTGAAGCCGGCCGGCCAGCGGGCGCTGTTGTCGCTGCCCGAGCCGCCGTCGGTGTGGCGGCTGGCCGCCGGCGACGCCGGGACGCTGGAGGATCTGGCGGTCCAGGAGTACCCGCCGGCGGAGCTGGAAGCCGGACAGGTGCGGGTGGCGGTGGCCGCGGCCGGGGTGAATTTCCGGGACGTGCTGGTGGCGCTGGGCATGTATCCCGGTGCCGCGCAGTTGGGTGCCGAGGGCGCCGGCATCGTGACCGAAGTCGGTTCCGGCGTCACCGATGTGGCCGTCGGCGACGCGGTGATGGGGATCTTCGGGCTGGCGGGTTCGGAGGCGACCGTCGATCGGCGGCTGGTCACGCGGGTGCCGCGGGGCTGGTCGATGGCTCAGGCCGCCGGCGTGCCGGTGGTGTTCCTGACCGCGTACTACGGGCTCTCGGTGTTGGCCGGATTGCGGGCGGGCCAACGGGTGCTGGTGCACGCGGCCACCGGCGGGGTCGGCATGGCCGCGGTGCAGCTGGCCCGGCATTGGGGCGCGGAGGTGTTCGCGACGGCCAGTCGCGGCAAATGGGACACGCTGCGCGCCATGGGTTTCGACGATGCCCACATCGCGGATTCGCGGACGCTGGAGTTCGAGCACAAGTTCCGCGCGGCGGTGGGCGCCGGGGGCTTCGGCGTGGTGCTCAACTCCCTGGCCGGTGAATTCAACGATGCGTCCCTGCGGCTCTTGGGCCGGGGTGGTCGTTTCATCGAGATGGGCAAGACCGACCTGCGTGATCCGGATGTCGTCGCGCACTCCCACCCCGGGGTGGGGTACCGCGCCTTCGACCTGATGGAGGCCGGCCCGGATCGAATCGCGGAGATGCTGGCCGAATTGATGACGTTGTTCGCCGGTGGGGCCCTGGCGCCGTTGCCGGTCAAGGCTTTCGACGCGCGGAGCGCCGCCGACGCCTACCGCTTTGTCAGCCAGGCGCGTCACATCGGGAAGGTCGTGCTCACCATGCCGGACGGCCCCGCGGGGCTGGCGGGCGGGACCGCGCTCATCACCGGCGGCACCGGCATGGCGGGGTCGGCGGTGGCCCGCCACCTCGTCGAGCGGCATCGGGTGCCCCACGTGATGCTGGTCAGTCGCGGCGGGGAGCAGGCGGCCGGAATCGCCGAGCTGGCAGGCGAATTGCGCGACCTGGGCGCCTCGGTGTCGGTGGTGGCCTGCGATGTCGGCGACCGGGACGCGGTCGCGGCCCTGCTGGCGCGGGTGCCCTCGCACTACCCGCTGCGGTCGGTGTTCCACGCCGCGGGGGTGATCGACGACGCGATGGTCGCGTCATTGACTCCCGCGCGTATCGACGCGGTGTTGCGCGCCAAGGTTGACGGCGCGTGGCACCTGCACGAGCTGACCAAAGAACTGGGCCTGGCCGCGTTCGTGGCCTTTTCGTCCATGGCCGGCATCGTGGGTGCGCCGGGTCAGGGCAACTATGCGGCGGCCAACAGCTTCCTCGACGCGCTGGCGGCCCATCGCCACGCCCGGGGACTGCCGGGATTGTCGGTGGCGTGGGGGATGTGGGAAGAGCCGTCGGCGATGACGCACCACCTCGGCGAGGCCGATCGGGCCAGGATGAGCCGGGCCGGGCTGAGCGCGTTGTCCACCCGGCAAGCGCTGGATCTGTTGGACGCCGCGCTGCTCGGCGACCGGCCCATGGTGGTGGGCACCCGCCTCGACCGGGGCGCGCTGGCGCACCACAGCGCCACGCTGCCGCCGCTGCTGAGCCAGCTGGCCACCCGCCCCGCCCGGCGGGTCCTCGAGCACACCGACATGGTGTCCCTGACGGGCCTGCGGGCGCGCCTGGACGGCCTGAGTCCCGAACAGCGACAAGCCGAATTGGTGGAACTGGTCTGCGGCAACGCGGCCACGGTACTGGGGCACACCACCGCCGACGTCAACGCCGACGACGCGTTCGGTGACCTCGGTTTCGACTCGCTGACCGCCGTCGAACTGCGAAACCGGCTCAAAATCGCTACCGGGCTTACCCTTTCACCCACGCTGATCTTCGATCACCCCACGCCGGCCGCATTGGCCGAACACCTCGGAACCGAACTGGCCACCGGCTCCGTCGCCGCCCCGGCCACCGAGCCCGATCGCATCGCCCGGTTCGACGACATCGCGCGGGAACTGCAGGCACTGCTGGGCCGGCCCGGGCTGAGCCCCGCCGACCGGGCACAGCTCGTCGCCCGGCTCGAGGGTCTGCTGGCGACGGCGACCGGTCCGACACCGTCCGCGCTGCCGGATCAGCCTGAGGACGCGTTCGACGACGACCTCGCCACCGCCACCGAGAGTCAGCTCTTTGCCATCCTCGACGACGAAGTCGGCCCCTGACCTTGGCCTCGACAGACGTAGCGATCATCGGGCTGGCGTGCAAGTTCCCCGGAGCGGCCGGCCCCGAGGCCTTGTGGCGGCTCATCCGCGACGGGCGGGAGAACACCCAATTCGCCGGGGAGGCGCAGCAATTCGACGCCGACTTCTTCAACCTGTCGCCGCGCGAGGCGTGCGCGATGGACCCGAGGCAACGGCTGGCCCTCGAATTGACCTGGGAGCTGTTCGAGAACGCATTCATCGTTCCCGACACACTGCGGACAGAACCGGTTTCGGTGTACCTCGGGGTGATGACGGATGACTACGCCGCGCTGACGCTGCGCGACCTCGCCGACAACCTCGACCACCACACGTTCACCGGCATCAGCCGGGCGATGATCGCCAACCGGATCTCGTATGCCTTCGGGCTGCAGGGGCCCAGCATGACCGTCGACTCCGGCCAGTCCTCGTCTCTGGTGGCGGTGCACCTCGGATGCGAAAGCGTGCGGACCGGGCAGTCGTCGCTGGCCATCGCGGGCGGGGTTCACCTCAACCTGGCCGACGAAATCGCCATGCTGGAACGGGAATTCGGTGCCGTGTCGGTGTCCGGCCACACCTACGCTTTCGATCGGCGCGCCGACGGTTACGTGCGCGGTGAGGGCGCGGGGCTGGTGCTGCTGAAGCCCCTGCCGGCCGCGCTCGACGACGGCGATCGCATCCACGCCGTCATTCGCGGCAGCGCCGTCGCCAACGCCGGGCACAGCCCGGCCGGCCAGACCGTGCCGTCGGCGCGTGGCGAGGCCGACGTGATCCGCGGCGCGCTCGCCGACGCCGGCCTCGACGCGGCGGACATCGACTACGTCGAGGCCCACGGCACGGGAACCAAAGTGGGTGACGCGATCGAAGCCCAAGCGCTGGGTGAGGTTTTCGGCGTGCGCGCACACGATCCGGTGCGGGTGGGATCGGTGAAGACCAACATCGGCCACGCCGGCGGCGCCGCCGGCGTGACGGGTCTGCTCAAGGCCGTCCTGTCGATCCACCATTCGACGATTCCGCCGAGCCTCAACCATGCCGGCCCAGATCCCGAGGTGGATCTGAATCGCCTTGGACTGCAAGTCAATACCGTGGCGGTGCCCTGGCCGTCCACGCGCCACCCGCGGCGGGCCGGGGTGTCATCGTTCGGCATGGGCGGGACGAACGCGCACCTCGTCGTGGAACAGCCTCCCGCCCAACCCGATGCGGCGCAATCGGACCCAGGCCTCACGGTGCCGTGGGTGCTCTCGGCCCGATCCGAACGTGCGCTCACCAACCAGGCGCGGCGGCTGTCGGACCACCTGGCCGAGCGGGAGGATCTCACCCCCCTCGACGTGGGCTGGTCATTGGTCAGCACCCGGGCGTCTTTCGAGCACCGCGCGGTCGTGGTGGGTGGCAATCGTGGGGAGCTGGCAACGGGATTGGCGGCGCTGGCGGCGGGGCAGCCACATTCGGGTGTGTCGGTGGGCCGGGGCATGCCGCCGGGCAAGACGGTGTTCGTCTTTCCCGGCCAGGGTTCGCAGTGGCTCGGGATGGGGCGCCAACTCTACGACCGCTTCGAGGTGTTCGCCCGCACCTTCGACGAGGCCGTCGAAGTGGTGGACGGGCATGTGCGGCTGCCCTTGCGCGAGGTGATGTGGGGCGCGGACCCGGAGTTGTTGCAGAGCACGGAGTTTGCCCAGCCGGCATTGTTCGCGTTGGGGATCGCGCTGGCGGCGCTGTGGCAATCCTTCGGTGTCGCACCGGATGTGGTGATGGGACATTCGGTGGGGGAGATCACCGCGGCGTGCGTGGCCGGGGCGCTGTCGCTGCCCGATTCGGCCCGGCTGGTGGCGGCCCGCGGCCGGCTGATGGGACGGCTGCCGGCCGGTGGGGTGATGGTGGCGGTCGGCGCCGGCGAGGCCGAGGTGGCCGCGTTGATGGACGGTGGGGTGAGCATCGCGGCGGTCAACGGCCCGCAGTCGGTGGTGCTCTCCGGCGAACAGACACCGGTCGCGGCGCTGGCCGATCGGCTGGCGCAAACCGGTCGGCGCGTACACCGGTTGGCGGTCTCCCACGCGTTTCATTCCCCACTGATGGAGCCCATGCTGGGCGAGTTTTCCGCGGCGGCGGCCGGCATCGAACCGCGGCGCCCCCGAGTCGAGTTGGTCTCGAACCTGACCGGGCGGCCGGCCGATGCCGAGTACGGATCGGCGCAGTACTGGGTGGAACACGTGCGCCGGCCGGTGCGCTTCTTCGAGGGGGTGCGCGCCGCCGAGGCGGGCGGCGCCGCGATTTTCCTCGAGCTGGGACCGGGCGCGGCGCTGACCGCCGCCGTGGACCAATCACTGAGCGCCGAGCGGGCGGCGTCGCTGGCCACCATGCCCAAGGACCGCCCCGAGACGGAATCGACCCTGGCCGCCGCCGGGCAGCTGTTCACCCGCGGACTCGACCTCGACTGGGCGGGCGTCTTCGCCGGCTTGAACGCGCGGCGGGTTGAATTGCCGACGTATGGCTTTGCGCGAGACAGGTTTTGGCTCGGCGACGGGCGCGGGCCGGGGGGATCGGGGGCCGCGCCCGCCACCGTGACGCGCTCGCCCGACTTGGCCCAGCGGTTGCACGGCCTGCCGCGCGACGAACAGCAGCGTGTGCTGCTCGGGTTGGTGTGCGAGCACGCGGCGGCCGTGCTGGGATATCCGGGCGGACAGGCCATCGACCACGACCGCGCCTTCGGCGACCTCGGGTTCGACTCACTGACCGGGGTCGAATTGCGCAACCGCCTCACCACACATGCCGGGACGGCGTTGTCACGCACTGTGATCTTCGACTACCCGACCCCGGCCGCGCTGGCCGATCATCTTCGCCGGCAACTACTCCATGACGATCGCGAGGAATCCGACGACGAAAAACTATGGTCCGCGCTGAGGAGGATTCCTGTGCGTGAACTTCGCAGAACGGGATTGCTCGACAAACTCCTATTACTCGCCGGTGTGCCGGAAACACCCGACGGCGACGCAAATGAACCCGGTCCCAGCGGTGACGATATCGATTCTTTGAGCCCCGACGATTTAATCGCCATGGCGCTCGATGCGGCGGAAGACGACGAAATCGAATGACGAATTCCCCGCTGGCGGACATGATTACGCGTACACCACGCGCAGTCAATCTGACATGTGTTGAATACCAGAAACTTTTGCAAGACCACAGCCAACCGAATAAACTTCCGGCATTACGCGGAATCGTGTTCACGTTGGTTGGCAATCAAGAGAGTAGAGCATGAGCGTCATCGCGGGTGTGTTCGGCGCTTTGCCGCCGCATCGCTACAGCCAACGCGAAATCACCGACCACATCGTCGAGTTCCCCGCGTTGAAGGAACATGAAGAGATCGTCCGGCGTCTGCACGCTGCCGCCAAGGTCAACAGCCGCCACTTCGTCGTGCCGCTCGAGCGGTACCACGCGCTGACCGACTTCGGTGAGGCCAACGAGGTCTTCATCGACAAGGCCGTGGAACTGGGCTGCGACGCGCTGCTCGGCGCCCTCGACGAGGCGGGGCTCGTCCCGCAAGACATCGACACGATCGTCACCACGACCGTCACCGGCGTCGCGGTGCCGTCGCTCGACGCCCGGATCGTCGGGCGCCTCGGCCTGCGCCCGGACGTGCGCCGCGTGCCGCTGTTCGGGCTGGGCTGCGCCGGCGGGGCGGCGGGGGTCGGCAGGCTGCACGACTACCTGCGTGGCGCCCCCGACGGCGTCGCCGCCCTGGTATCGGTCGAGCTGTGCTCGCTGACCTTCCCCGCGGTCGGCCCGACGGTGTCGGGGCTGGTCGGGACCGCGATGTTCGGCGATGGCGCCGCCGCGGTGGTCGCCGTCGGCGACCGTCGCGCCGAGCAGCTGAGCTCGGCCGGGCCCGACATCCTCGATTCGCGCAGCCGCCTGTACCCCGAATCGCTGCACATCATGGGCTGGAACGTCGGCTCGGCCGGCATCCAGCTGGTGATGTCGCCGGAACTGCCCGCCGTCATCGACCGGTACCTGGCCGACGACGTGAGCCGGTTCCTCGCCGCGCACCAGCTGACCAAGGACGACGTCGGCGCCTGGGTGACGCACCCCGGCGGCCCCAAAGTCATCAACACCATCGCCAAGTGCCTCGAGCTGCCGCCGGAGGCGCACGAGCTGACCTGGCGCTCGCTCGGCGAAATCGCGAACCTGTCGTCCGCGTCGGTGCTGCACATCCTGCGGGACACCATCGCCAAGCCACCGCCCGGCGGAAGCCCCGGGCTGATGATCGCGACGGGACCCGGCTTCGGGTCCGAACTGGTGCTGCTGCGCTGGCACTGAGCGGGTCGCTTCCGTAGGCGGCCGGTGTTGTCGGTGGTGGCTGTGATGATGACAGCATGTCGTCGATCGCGTCCGCTGAGGCTGTGGTGGTCACTGCGAGTGACCGTCTTGAGGTGTTGTTTGGGGAGTTGGCGGAGTTGGCGGGTCAGCGCAATGCGATTGATGGGCGCGTTGTGGAGATCGTGGCCGAGATTGATCGTGACGGGTTGTGTGGTGTGACCGGGGCGCGCTCGGTGCCGGCGTTGGTGGCCTGGAAGCTGGGGTGTTCGTCGGCCAATGCGCACACGCTGGCCGCGATTGCGGGCCGGCTCGAGGAGTTTCCGCGCTGCGCCGCCGGCCTGCGGGAGGGTCGGTTGTCGGCCGATCAGGTTGGGGTGATCGCGGCGCGCGCGGGTGAGGGATCTGATGAGCATTACGCGCAGCTGGCCGCGGTGGCGACGGTCAGTCAGTTGCGTACCGCGGTGAAGCTGGAACCGCGACCCGAACCTGAACCTCGGTCCGAGTCAGAGTCCGAGTCCGAACCTGGGCCCGAGATCGAGCCGGAGCGTTCGATCACTACGACCGCCACCGAGTGGGGCGCCTGTTATCGGATCATGCTGGGCCACTTGGATGCCGCGAAGTTCGACGCCGCTTTGGCGTCTCATCGTGAGGCGCTGATCGCCGAGTGGAAACACGACCACGCAAACGGCGCGGGTTCATCCGATCAGCGGCCGCCGTTGCCGAGCACCGTCGATGCGTTGATGCGGCTGGTGGAGGCGGGCTGGGACGCCGAGGCCACCCGCCGCCCCCATGGGCAGCACACCACCGTGGTGGCCCACCTCGACGTCGGGCAGCGCGCGGCAACCCTGCATTTGGGTCCGCTGCTCTCGGATGCCGAGCGTCGCTTGTTGACCTGTGATGCCACCTGTGAGGTGTGGTTTGAACGCGAGGGTGAGGTCATCGGTGCCGGCCGGACCACGCGGGTGATCAATCGGCGGCTGCGCCGCGCGCTGGAGTACCGCGACCGCACCTGTGTGGTGCCCGGTTGTGGGGCCAGCCGTGGCCTGCACGCGCATCACCTGTGGCACTGGGAAGACGGTGGCCCCACGGAGTTGGCCAACCTGGTGCTGGTCTGCCCGTATCACCACCGGTTGCATCACCGGGGCGCCATCACCCTCACCGGACCCGCCGACGCCCTGACCGTCACCGACGAGGCCGGCCAAATCCTGAGCCCGGGATCACTGGCACACCCACCCACCCGACCCCCGCCCGCGGTGCCGCCGTGTCCGGGACCTACCGGTGAGCGCGCCGACTGGTGGTGGTATGACCCCTTCCAACCCCAACCACCACCGACAAACAACTAGCCCGGTCAGTGCTGGCGATCAAACACAGTGGGGCATAACGAAATTCGTTCACACCACCAGGTCGCACACCTACACCGCATCACGAAAGCTGTAGCCGCTCACCGCTATTCGAGCAATTCCGAAAGCTCCAGCCAACGGCTCTCGGTCGCGGCGACCTCGTCTTCGAGCGCGCGCAGCTCCTGCGTGAGCCGGGTGATGCCGACATGGTCGGACTGGTCGTGGGCGGCGAGTTCGTGGTGTTTGTCCTCGATCCGGTCCGCGAGCCGCGCGAGCTGGCGGTCGAGGGAGGCTACTTCTTTCTCGGCGGCGCGGCGCTGGGCGCCCGACATCGCGGGCCGCGACGCCTGCGACGGCTGCGACTCCTGCGCCGACCGCGAAGCCTGCGCCGGCCGCGCCTCTTCGGTGCCCGCCCCGTCCTGCCGCCGCTCGGCCAGCCGCAGGTACTCGTCGACGCCGCCGGGCAGGTGCCGCAACCGGCCGTCGAGCACCGCGTACTGCTGATCGGTGACCCGCTCCAGCAGATAGCGGTCGTGCGAGACGACGATCAGCGTTCCCGCCCAGGAGTCGAGCAGATCCTCCATTGCCGCCAGCGTGTCGGTGTCCACGTCGTTGGTCGGCTCGTCGAGCAGCAACACGTTGGGCTCGGACAGCAACGTGAGCATCAGCTGCAGCCGCCGACGCTCGCCGCCGGAGAGATCCGCCACGCGGGCGGACAGCTGGCCGCGTCCGAAGCCGAGCCGCTCGAGCAGCTGAGCCGGGGTCACCTCACGGCCGTCGACCTGGTAGGCGCCGGGCAGCCGGCCCAGCACGTCGGCGATCCGGTCGTCGTCGACCGCGCCCAGCGCGTCGCCCTGTTGGTCGAGGACCGCCAGCCGCACCGTCTTGCCGCGTTTGATGCGGCCGGCATCGGGCGCGATCGTGCCGTCGATCAACCCCAGCAGCGTGGACTTCCCGGCGCCGTTGGCCCCGACGATGCCGGTGCGCTCGCCCGGGGCGATCCGCCACTCGACGTCGCGCAGCACCGGCCGGCCGCCAAACGAGACCGACACGTCGAGCAGATCGATCACGTCCTTGCCGAGCCGGGCGCTCGCCAGCTTGGCCAACTCGACGGTGTCACGCGGCGGCGGCACGTCGGCGATCAGCTGGTTGGCGGCCTCGATCCGGAACTTGGGCTTGGAGGTCCGCGCCGGGGCGCCGCGACGCAGCCACGCCAGCTCCTTGCGCATCAGGTTCTGCCGCTTGGCTTCGGCGACGGCGGCCATCCGGTCTCGCTCGACGCGCTGCAGCACATAGGCCGCGTACCCGCCGTCGAACGGCTCGACGATCCCGTCGTGCACCTCCCACGTCGTGGTGGCGACCTCGTCGAGGAACCAGCGGTCGTGGGTGACCAGCAGCAGCCCGCCGGTGTTGCGCGCCCAGCGCCCCTTCAGGTGGCCGGCCAGCCAGCTGATCCCCTCGATGTCCAGGTGGTTGGTGGGCTCGTCGAGCGCGATGACGTCCCATTCGCCCACCAGCAACCTGGCCAGCTGCACCCGCCGGCGCTGCCCACCGGAGAGCGTGGCAACCGTTGCGTCCCAAGCGATGTCGGAGACCAGCCCGGTGACCACGTCGCGGACCCGCGGGTCGCCGGCCCACTGGTGTTCGGCGGCGTCGCCGACCAGGGTCCACCCCACGGTGTGGTCGGGGTCCAGGGTGTCGGCCTGGCTTAGCGCGCCGACCCGCAGCCCGCTGCGCCGGGTGACCCGGCCGGAGTCGGGCTGTTGCTGGCCGGTGAGCAGCCGCAGCAGGCTGGACTTGCCGTCGCCGTTGCGCCCGACGATGCCGATTCGCGCGCCGTCGTTGACCCCGAGCGTGATCGACCCGAACACCGCCCGGGTCGGGTATTCGAGGTGTACGGCCTCGGCTCCGAGTAGGTGCGCCACCGGCCCGACCCTACTGGCGCGTGCTATTCCAGCGTCAGCAGCGCCTGGTCCACATGGCTTTGCGTTTCCGCTGACGCCTTGCTGGCCACGGCGTCCAGGAAGCGGCCGGCGACGTCGCGCACCTTGAGGTTGGACTCCTGGGAACGCCACACCAGGATGTCGAACGCCCGCTCGGCGGAAATGCCGTAGGTGACCATCAGCACGCCCTTGGCCTGCTCGATGCGGGCTCGGGCGTCGGCGACCGCCGACAGCACATTGGTGATGTCGGTGTGCAGCGAGTCGGTGACGTCGACGTAGAAGCCGGACGTGCCGGCCAGCGCACCGGCGTCGTCGACCATCCGATCCCCGGCGACGACGACGCAGTGGGTGCGCCCGGCGGTGTCGATGATGCGGTGCCGGCTGCTGAACGGCTTCCCCTTCATCACCCGCTCCAGCACGGCCGCTACCCGTTCGCGGTCCTCGGGATGCTTGTGTTGCAGCAACAGTTCCGTGGTGGGCTGCACCTGTCCGGGCTTGTAGCCGTGCATGCGCGCAACCGCGTCCGACCATTCCCAGCGATGGCCGTCCAGAAAGAACCGGAACCGGCCGACGCGCTGCGGATCGCCGAGACCGAGCACCGAGTCGACCGCGCTGAGGTCGCTCTCCTCGACGACGTCACGCATGAGCGCCTCGTGGCGCTCCACGGTTTCGTCGTCCGAGTTCACTGTCATCGCGCCTTGCTCCATTTCCGTTTGTGAAAACCCTGGCGTATCGGTTCCCGTTTTTGGCCCCGTCCATGCCTGCCGGCAGCGGCGGGGTTCTCAGGCCACCCGGTACCGCTCGGCGTCGCTGTGCTTGAACTCCAGGCCGAACCCGGGCCGGTGTTGATCCGGCCGCAGGGCGCCGCCCTCGGGGGCGAGCGCGCACTCGAAGAGCATGTGCTCGATGCGGTGGTGATCGTGGAAGTACTCCAGGTGCCGCAGATTCGGGATGGCGGTGGCGACGTGGGCGTGCAGGTTGGGGGCGCAATGCCCGGAGACGTCCACGTTGCGGGCGGCGGCCACGGCGGCGGCGCGCACCCAGTCGGTGATGCCCCCGCAGCGGGTGACGTCGATCTGCAGGCAGTCGACCGCGCCGGCGGCCAGCATTCGGTGGAAATAGGCCAGGTCATAGCCGTATTCGCCGGCGGTGACGTCCGGGGTCACCTGGTCGCGCACCTCGCGGAGCCCGGCCAGGTCGTCCGAGGAGACGGGTTCTTCGAACCACGTGACGTCGTGATCGGCCATGGCGTGGGCCACCCGGATCGCCTGCTTGCGTTGGTAGGCCCCGTTGGCGTCGACGTAGAGTTCGGTGTCGGGACCGATCACCTTGCGCGCCAAGGCGATTCGATCAAGATCGCGACGCTCGTCGGAGCCCCATGACTCGCCGATCTTGATTTTGACGCGCGGGATCTGCCACTCGTCGACCCAGCGTTCGAGCTGGGCGCGGGTGGTGCGTTCGTCGTACGTGGTGAAGCCGCCGCTGCCGTAGATCGGCACCGCGGGATGCGCCATGCCGAGAAGTCGGC
Organism: Mycobacterium intracellulare ATCC 13950; assembly: GCF_000277125.1. NCBI lineage: Bacteria > Bacillati > Actinomycetota > Actinomycetes > Mycobacteriales > Mycobacteriaceae > Mycobacterium > Mycobacterium intracellulare. The sequence goes on along the minus strand of NC_016946.1, from coordinate 3,097,263 downwards.
ACACCGGCAGCCCCAGCAGCTTGCCCTTGAGGTCCCACAGCGCGGTGTCGATCGCCGAGATCGCGCACGACACCAACCCCGGCCGCCCGTTGTTGCGCATCGCCTTGACCATCGACTCCCACCGGGCGGGGATGTCGATGGCGTTGTGCCCGGTGAGCGTGCCGGCCAGCGGCCCGGTGATCAGCTTGCCGCAGGCGCCGTCGCCATAGGTGTAGCCGATTCCGCGCTCGCCTCCGGCCGACACCTCGGCCAGCACCAGCGTGGTCGACGACCAGGCCAGGGTCCCGTCGGCTTCCGGTGCGTCGGTGGGGATCTTGTAGACCTGCGCGGTGACCTCGTCGATGGTCGTGTCGAGCCGGGCGGCGGTCGTCATCGCGCCCACCGGCGGCCGGCGCGCGCCGCGAGCCACGCGCCCACACCCGCGGCGCCCAGCGCGCCGGTGCCGCTGACGACCGGGTGCTGCGACGCCCACAGCTGCGGGCTGTGGGTGTGCGACTCGTCGTCGAATTCGCCGCGGGCGCCGTGATCGCTGCCGGGTTGCGAGTCGAGCGGTTCCCAGAGGTTGTGGGGCCGGCCGGCGCTGACGTGCTCCTCGGTCTGCTGCGAGTCGTATCCGGTGCGGCCGAGGTAGCGGTCCAGCAGCGGCGCGACGAACTTCTGCGCCAGCAGCGTCACCATGGTCGAATCGCCGACCCAATACTGTTTGCGCCCTGGGTGATCCGCGGCGTACAGCACGCCGCGGGCGGCGACCTCGGGCTGATAGATCGGCGGCACCGGTTGGGGGTGGCGGGGCAGCCGGGACAGCACCCACGAGAACTGCGGGGTGTTGACCGCGGGCATCTGCACCACGGTGATCCGCACCTTCGAGCCCTCGTGAAGCAGCTCGCAGCGCACCGACTCGGTGAACCCGTTGATGGCGTGTTTGGCTCCGCAGTAGGCCGATTGGAGCGGGATGGATCGTTGCCCGAGCGCGGAGCCGACCTGCACGATGGTGCCGCGGTCGCGGGGGCGCATCTTGGCCAGCGCGGCCATGGTGCCGTGCACGTAGCCGAGGTAGGACACCTCGGTCACGCGCTTGAACTCCTCGGGGCTGATCTCGGTGAACGGCGCGAACACCGAGGTGAACGCGACGTTGACCCACACGTCGATGGGACCGAACGCGGCTTCGGCCTCGTCGGCGGCGGCGACGACGGCCGCGTGGTCGGCCACGTCGGTCGGGATGGCCAGGGCTTTGCCGCCGCCGTTCTCGACGTCACGGGCCGCGCCTTCCAGCCCGGCGGCGCCGCGGGCGAGCAGGGCGACGTTCGCGCCGCGCTGCCCGAACTCCTTCGCGGTGGCGCGACCGATGCCGGCGCTGGCTCCCGTGATCACCACTGTCTGAGTCATCGCAATCCCTTTCGCTCGGTGTCGGGCACCCGATCAGTCATGGTGGGCGGCGTCGTCGGTGAGGGTGGCAGTGCATTCCAGCATCAGCGCGTGCGCGAACGCCTGGGGGAGGTTGCCGCGGAGCTGGCGCTGCTGCACGTCGTATTCCTCGCAGAACAGGCCCGGCGGCCCGCAGGCGGTGCGGTTGCGCTCGAACCACCGCATCGCGCAATGGGCATGGCCCTGTTGGTGTTCGGCCAGCGCCATCATGAACCCGCAGAGCAGGAACGCTCCCTCGGCGTCGCCGAGGTCGCGTTCGTCGTGCCGGAAGCGGTAGACGAACCCGTCGTCGGCGAGTTCCCGGCGAACGGCGTCCAGCGTGGCGATGGTCCGCGGGTCGTCGGCGGGCACGGCCCCGCGCACCGGCGGCAGCAGCAGCGATGCGTCGACCCCCTTCTGCCCGGGGCTGCGTTGCCAATACCCGTGCGGGTGCAGGCTTTCCGATGCGGTCTCGGCGAGGATCGCGTCGGCCAGCGGAGCGCACGCGGCCACCTCGGGTCCGGCGCCGGCCAGTTTCGCGACGGCGCGTAACCCCCCCACGCAGGCCAGACGTGACTGCGTCCAGCGCTCGTTGTCGATCTCCCAGACGCCGGCATCCGGTTCGCGCCAACGCTTTTCGATGGCCTTGATCGCGGTCTGCGCCGCGCGCCAGCCGTCGGCATCGAGTCGGTCGGCGGCGCCCGCCTTGGCCAGCAGCTGGAGCGCCTCGCCGAAGGCATCCAGCTGGAATTGCTGATTGACCCAGTTGCCGATCTTGTCGGCGCCGCCGGGATAGCCGGGCAGGTCGAGCGTTTCCTCCCCGGGCACGGCGCCGCCGGTAATGGTGTAGGCGGGCTTGAGGTTCGGGCCGTCCTCGAGCAGCCGGGCGCTGATGAACTCCACTGCCCGGTCGAGCAGCTCGGTCGTGCCGACGGCGGCGGCGGCCATGCCCGCGTACACCTGGTCGCGGATCCAGGAATAGCGGTAGTCGTAATTCTGGTTGGAGTGCGCGCGTTCGGGCAGGCTCATGGTGGCGGCGGCGACCATGCCGCCGCCGCTGCTGGTCAGTCCCCGCAGCACGGCGTAGGAGCTGCGCCCGTCGCGGGGCGCGATGGTGCAGCTCAGCTCGGGCACGCTGCGCTGCCAGGCCGCGGGGGTGGCCTCCCAGGCCAGGTCGGGGTCCGGGGGTTGGTCGGGCAGTGCGTGTTCCGACAGTTCGAGCACCAGGTCGTGGTGCTGGCCCTCCTCGAGCGTGATCTCACAGGTGAGCAACTCGCCCTTCTCCTGGGCGGCCCGGACGGGGCGCGCGTCGCAACCGGCCTGCCAGCGCCAGCGCAGCGGCCCCGAGCGGGCGCTCCACACCCGGTCATGAACGGTCGCCTTGCCGGGGCCGTGCCGGCCGAATCCCGCACTCGGCGCCAGCAGCACCCGCACCCGCGCCGTCCCGCGGCAGCCGGTGAGACGCCGCAGCAGCACCGCCCGGTCCGGGTCGCCCGGAAAGGCCAGCGCGTCACGGCATTCCACGATGCCGTCGCGGGTGGTCCAGCGGTTGCGCCAGATCAGGCTGCCCGGTTCGTAGTAGCCGCCCCAGACGTGCCGCACGTCGGTCGGGGTGACGGCGTAAACCCCGCCGCCGCCAATGAGATTGGAGAAGACGGCGTCGGAATCCCAGTGCGGCGCGCACATCCACGCCACGTCGCCTTGCGGTCCGATCAGCGCGCCCCGCTCGCCGTCTGCGAGCAGGGCGTACTCGCGCAGCACGCGGGGGGCGAAGGTGGTCGCGGTGTCGATCTTCAGGTCAGCCACGGGCTCCAGCCTTCGACCCCCGCCCCACGCCGGTATCGATCTTTCCGGTGGCCATCCGTTCGGCGAGCCGCGAGGCCAACGCCATGATCGTCAGCGCGGGATTGGCGGAACCCTGGGTGGGGCACACCGAGCCGTCGGCGAGAAACAGGTTCGGCACGCCCCAGACCCGGTGATCGGAGTCGACCACCGAATTCTGTGGCCCGGTGCCCATGCGGGCGCCGCCGATCAGGTGGGCGAAGCGCTCGATGGTCAGCACGTCCTGGGCGTCGGCGGCGTGCAGGATGTCGCCGATCACCTTGGTGGAGTAGGCCATGTTGGCCTTGTCGTTGTCGCAGAGCGTGTAGTCGAACCGGGCGACCGGGATGCCGTACGGGTCCTTCTCTTCGGCCAGCGTCACCCGATTGTCCGGCAGCGGTAACAACTCGTTGAGCACGCCGACGGTCGCCCAGTGGTTGTAGTCGCGCATGTACTCGCGCAGGGCGCGGCCCCAGTGCCCGTCCGCCATCACGTGTTCGGCCCAGCCGATGGGCATCGGCGACACCGTCTGGATGGAGAACCCACGGGCGAACCCGCGAGAGAGGTCGGTCTCGTAGAACTGTTCGGAGGTCACCTCCGGGGGAGGCGCCTTGTACATCCGGACCTCCTCGGACCAGCGGCCCGCGGACTGGGTGGCGCCCTGCACCATCACGTAGCGCCCGACCTGATCGTCGTTGTTGCCCAACCCGTTCGGAAAGCGCTCGCTCACCGAGTTCAACAACAGGCGCGGTGTTTCGATCGAATACCCGGCTACAGCAATAACTTTGGCGCGCTGCAACCGTTCTTTGCCGCCCACCTCGTCGTAGTAGACCACACCCCGCGCCGCGCCCGTCTCGTCGAGTTCGACGCGCGAGGCCATGCAGTTGGCGCGGATCTCCACGTCGTGGGCCAGCGCGTCGGGAAGGTGCGTGACGTAAGGGCTGGCCTTGGCGTTGACCTTGCAGCCCTGCAGGCAGTAGCCGCGGTAGATGCAGTGCGGGCGGTTGCCGAACGTGCCGTTGACGATGCCCACGGGCCCCACCCGCATCTCGATGCCGAGCTTGAGCGCGCCCCGCCAGATTTTGGCTGCCGCCCCCGAAATAGGATGCGGGGCAAAGGGATAGCGATGCGGGTCGCCCCACGGCCAATTCTGGCCGGCCACCGGCAACTCGAGCTCGACCTGCTCGTAGTGGGGTCGGATGTCCTCGTAGCGCAGGGGCCAGTCGGCGCCCACCCCGTCGAGGGTGCGGGTCGCGAAATCGCTGGGGTGGAACCGCGGGGTGTAGCCGGCGTAGTGCACCATGGAGCCGCCCACCCCGCGCCCGGAGTTGTTCTTGCCCAGCTCAATTGGGTCGTCACCGCCGATGATGCGCTTCTGGGTCCAGTACAGCGCGTGGGAGCCGGCCTCGTCGGACACCCAGTCCTCGTCGGGGTGCCAGAACGGGCCGGCCTCGAGGATCACGACCCGCCAGCCCGCACGCGCCAGCCGCTGCGCCAGCACCGAGCCGCCGGCGCCGGCCCCGACGACCACCAGGTCGACCTCGTCGTCGTCGCGGTAGCGGCGCATGGTCTTTTCGCCGGGCAGGTCGCGCGAATGCACGTCGAGCAGGAACCGCGACTCGTTGTCCTTCGGGCCGACGGCCCCCTTGAGCAGGCCCCGCCAGAAGTCGCCCATCACACCTCACCGTTCTGCACGACTTGCACGGGGTCTTCGTCGGTGGCGCCGGGCATCTCGTACGGTTCGCGCGCGGCGTCGGGCCCGGTGGCGCCGCCCAGGCGCATGAATCCGCGCGGGTAGGCGGGGCCGCCGAACCCGATCTCGTTCCAGGCCCACGGGTGGGAGTAGAAGCCGGACAGCGTCATTCGCATGCACACCGACCAGGCGCGCTTGACGTTCAGGTTCTCCCAGGCGCCGCCCTCCAGCTCGCCCTGCGAGAACTGCCCGACGATCTGTTCGCGGGTTTCGGTCCCGGCGGCGGCGAAGGAGGATGCGCCGTATCTGGCGGCGGTCTCGTCGAGCCCGCGCAGCACCAACCGCCACGTGTCGCGGTCGTCGGGCATGTCCGCGTACTGGTAGCCGTCGAGGCGCCCGTCGGCGAGCTTGGAGTCGACCGATTCGGCCGCCGGGACGCGCGGCTCGGCGTCCTGCGCGAGCACCGTGTCGCAGAACGCGCGCAGGCACGGCTCCTCTTCGGCGGTGAAAAACCGCAGGGGGCCGGGAGGTTCGAGCCGGGCCAGCACGACTTTCCTGGTGGCCTCGTCCCAGGTGCCGGCGGTTTCCAGCACGTCGAAATCGGGGTAGCGCCCGATCATCTGGGGCGTGGTGCCGCGGCGCTGCTTGGGCAGCCAGGACGGGTGCGGCGGCTTGCCGTCGGGGCGCAGGTTGGGCAGGTGGTCGGGGCGCGAGGTGTCAGCCATCTCGATGATCCCGATGCCTAACCCCGGAACCGTTCGCGGCGCAGGATCGACGCCAGCAGCCCCATCCCGCCGACCATGCACATCAATCCCGGCGCCGCGATCGGCGGGCCCATGGGCACGTTGTAGGACGCGTGCTTCCATCCGCCCGGCTTGCGGGCGACGCCGCGCGCGTGCAGGTATTCGCCCATCAGACCGTTTGCCGTGTAGATGCCGGCGGTGATCGGGAGCCACAGCTTGGCCCAGCGCCGCGAGAACACGCCCCCGACGCCGGCGACGACCACCGGCGGCGTCACCACGATCGGGCTCCACATCCACTTGTTGCCGAAGCTCGCCTTGTAGTGCTCGAAGTAGATTTCGGCCGTCGTGACGAGCGCCGCAACGGCGGTCAGCCCGGACAGCGAGCGTTCGAAACGACCGTGTGCGACGTCGTACAGCGCCCGCTCGGCCAGGTGCGAGACCTCGCCCAGTCCGTCACTTCCGGCGGTGCGGCCTTTGCGCCGTCCGCCGTTGCCGAGCAACAACATGTGAAGTCCCTTCTGCGCTTGCGTCGTGCCGGATCACCGGCCCGGGCTGGTTTCCTGGGTGAGTCGTGGGGTGCGCAGCGGCACTGCGCTGGGGTGTGCCGTGACCGTGCCGGCCGAGTACGTCCATCGCGTCATGCAGTGACCTCTCCTTCGGGCTGGAAGGAACGCGGTCCGGCGGTCTCATAGCGCCCAGCTGTGGATTTCAACCGAAACGGTCGCGACGACGCGTCGTGACCGAAGCGCATCGACTGCGTACCCCGTGCCCTGCCGGACAAACTGGCGCGCAGGTGATTCACAGCGAGCCACCAGGCGGGGCGCCGGTGGCTAACGACCTACCGCCGCGGCACACGCCGAGTCGGGGGCCGAAGCCGACGGCGAGCCACCGCCTTCCCAGCGGAGCGCGGGTCTGTCCGCACGGCGCCCGCCGCCGCCGGATCGGTGTAACCACCGCCCTTCTAGCTGCCCAGATGTGCCATGATGTCCAAGCTGTCAAGACTCAGGGAGCAGCAGTGGATGTCAATCTTTCGATGGTCACACGACCGGTCGCGCGGCTGATCGCTACCGCGCAGAACGGGCTGGAAGTCTTGCGACTGGGGGGCTTGGAAACCGGCACGGTGCCGTCGCCGTCCCAGATCGTCGAGAGCGTGCCGATGTACAAGCTCCGGCGGTACTTCCCGCCGGACAGTCGGCCCGGCCAATCGCCCGTCGGGCCGCCGGTGCTGATGGTGCATCCGATGATGATGTCCGCCGACATGTGGGACGTCACCCGCGACGAAGGCGCGGTGGGGATCCTGCACAGCCGGGGGCTCGATCCCTGGGTCATCGACTTCGGCGAACCCGACAAGGTCGAAGGCGGCATGCGCCGCACGCTGGCCGATCACATCGTCGCGCTCAGTCAGGCCATCGACACGGTCCGGGACACCACGGGCAGCGACATCCATCTGGTCGGCTATTCGCAGGGCGGCATGTGGTGTTACCAGGTCGCCGCCTACCGGCGTTCGAAGAGCCTGGCCAGCATCGTCACCTTCGGCTCCCCGGTCGACACCCTGGCCGCCCTGCCGATGGGCATCCCGGCAAACTTCGCCGCGCCCGCCGCCAACTTCATGGCCGACCACGTCTTCAGCCGGCTGGCCATCCCCAGCTGGATGGCGCGCACCGGCTTCCAGATGCTCGACCCCCTCAAGACCGCCAAGGCGCGGGTCGACTTCGTCCGCCAGCTGCACGACCGCGAGGCGCTGCTGCCGCGCGAGCAGCAGCGGCGCTTCCTCGAACGCGAAGGCTGGATCGCGTGGTCCGGTCCCGCGATCTCCGAGCTGCTCAAGCAGTTCATCGCCCACAACCGGATGATGACCGGCGGTTTCGCCGTCAACGGACAGATGGTCACCCTGACCGACATCACCTGCCCGGTGCTGGCCTTCGTCGGCGAGGTCGACGACATCGGCCAGCCGGCCTCGGTGCGCGGCATCCGGCGCGCGGCACCGGACGCCGACGTCTACGAATCCACCATCCGCACGGGCCACTTCGGCCTGGTCGTCGGGTCCAAGGCGGCCCAACAAAGCTGGCCGACCGTCGCGGAATGGGTGCGATGGCTGTCCGCCGGCGGCGATAAGCCCACCAGCATCGCGCCGATGGCCGACCAGCCCGCCGAGCACACCGACAGCGGCGTGGCGCTGAGCTCCCGGCTCGCGCACGGCATCGGGGAGGCCTCCGAGGCGGCGCTGGGCATGGTCCGCGGCGCGGCCAACACCGTCGTCGCGGCCAACAAATCCGTGCGCACCCTGGCCGTCGAAACGGCCCGCACGCTGCCGCGACTGGTCCGGCTGGGGCAGATCAACGACCACACCAGGATCTCGCTGGGCCGCATCATCGAGGAGCAGGCGCACGACGCCCCGCAGGGCGAATTCCTGTTGTTCGACGGGCGGGTGCACACCTACGAGGCGGTGAACCGGCGCATCAACAACGTCGTCCGCGGCCTCATCGAGGTCGGGGTGCGCCAGGGCGACCGGGTCGGCGTGCTGATGGAGACCCGGCCCAGCGCGCTGGTGGCCATCGCCGCGCTGTCCCGCCTGGGCGCCATCGCGGTGGTGATGCGGCCCGACGCCGACCTGGCCGCCTCGGTGCGGCTCGGGGGAGTGACCGAGATCCTCACCGACCCCACCAACCTCGACGCGGTGCTGGAGTCGGACGGCCAACTGCTGCGGCAGGTGCTGGTGCTCGGCGGCGGCGAGACGCGGGACCTGCACCTGCCCGAGGACTCCGACGAGCAGCCCCAGGTCATCGACATGGAACAGATCGACCCGGACGCCGTCGAGCTGCCCGGCTGGTATCGGCCCAACCCGGGGCTGGCCCGGGACCTGGCGTTCATCGCGTTCAGCTCGGCCGGCGGCGAGCTGGTGGCCAAGCAGATCACCAACTACCGCTGGGCGGTCTCGGCGTTCGGTACGGCCTCGACGGCCGCCCTCGACCGCCGCGACACCGTGTACTGCCTGACACCGCTGCACCACGAGTCCGCGCTGCTGGTCAGCCTGGGTGGCGCGGTGGTCGGCGGCACCCGCATCGCGCTGTCGCGCGGCCTGGACCGGACCCGATTCATCCAGGAGGTGCGCCAGTACGGCGTCACCGTGGTGTCCTACACCTGGGCCATGCTCGGCGAGATCCTCGACAACCCGGCCGATCCGCCCTTCGTCCTGCACGGCAACCACCCGGTGCGCCTGTTCATCGGCTCCGGCATGCCGACCGGGCTGTGGGGGCGTGTCGTCGAGGCGTTCGCGCCCGCTCACGTCGTCGAGTTCTTCGCCACCACCGACGGTCAGGCGGTGCTGGCCAACGTGTCCGGCGCCAAGGTCGGCAGCAAGGGCCGCCCGCTGCCGGGTGCCGGGCGCATCGAGTTGGGCGCCTACGACACCGAACACGACCTGATCCTGGAAAACGAGCGGGGCTTCGTGCAGATCGCCGAACCCAAACAGGTCGGGGTTCTGCTCGCCGCGTCCAACGGCCCGATCGATCCGAGCGCCTCCGTCAAGCGCGGGGTGTTCGCCGCCGGCGATACCTGGATCTCGACCGAGTACCTCTTCTACCGCGACGACGACGGCGACTACTGGCTGGCGGGCCGGCGCGGCTCGGTGGTGCGGACCCCGCGCGGGCTGGTCTACGCCGAGCCGGTCACCGACGCGCTGGGTTGCATCAACGGCGTCGACCTCGCGGTGACCTACAACGTGCCCGTGCGCGACCACGAGGTGGCGGTGTCGGCGGTGACGCTGTTGCCGGGCGCCTCCATCACGGCGGCCGACCTGACCGAGGCCTTCGCCAAGATCCCGATCGGGCTCGGGCCCGACATCGTCTGCGTGGTCCCGGAGATGACGCTGAGCGCGACCTACCGCCCGACCGTCAGCGCGCTGCGGGCCGCCGGGATTCCCAAGGCGGGACGGCACGTCTGGTATTTCGATGCGGAGACCGAACACTACCGCCGGCTGACTCCCGGGGTGCGTTCCGAGCTCAGCGGGGCGCGGTCATGATCGACGACGCACTGCTGAACATCCTGGTGTGCCCGGCCGACCGCGGCCCGCTGGTGTTGGTCTCCCAAACGGGCGGTGGGGAAGTGCTCTACAACCCCCGGTTGCGCCGCGCCTACCGGATCGAGGACGGCATCCCGGTGCTGCTGATCGACGAGGCCCGCGACGTCGACGACGACGAGCACGCCCGGCTCATGGCGCAAGGCCCTCCGGCAGATCCCCAGTGAGGTAGCGCTGCAGGTTGGGCGCGATGGTTCGCGCGACCTGCTCGGCCGGCAGCGACGCGAACGGCTCCAGTTGCAGGATGTAGCGCGCCATCACCACACCCACCAGTTGCGACGCCACGAATTGGATGCGAATAATTCCGCTTCCCGGCGGATCGTCCACGCGGGCACCGACTTCGACGGCGATCACGTCCTGAATGAACGCGCGAAACAGGTTGATCTCCGACCCCGCCAGGATCGAGCGCAGCGTCGCGATGAACGCCGCGCCGATCTCGGAATCCCACAGCGGCAACAACATCGACGGAATCTGGTAGCCGAGCTCCTCGACGGGCACCTCGCGCAGCGGGCCGATGACGTCCATCGGATCGACCGGGATGTGGACGGCCGCGGCGAACAGCTGCTCCTTGGTGCCGAAGTAATGGTGCACCAACGCCGAATCCACCCCCGCCGACGCGGCCACCGCACGTATCGACGTGTTACGAATACCGTTGCGCGCGAACAATTCCCGGGCGCTAGCCAGTATCCGCTCCCGGGTATCGGAGTTTCCGGAGGGCCGGCCCCGTCGCCGGCGGCCGGTGTTGGTAGTCGTCACTGGGCGCTCGCCACTAGCTCATGGTGGCGACCCGCTGCGCCCGGCTGCGCCGCGCTTGCGATCGCCACTATCTCATGGTGGCGACCCGCTGCGCCCGGCTGCGCCGCGCTTGCGATCGCCACTATCTCATGGTGGCGACCCGCTGCGCCCGGCTGCGCCGCGCTTGCGATCGCCACTAGCCGGTCCGTCGCCGCAGCGTCGCCGCCGCCAGGCACAGCGCCGCCAGGGCGAAGCCCAACACCACGATGATGTCGCGCACCGCGATGAAGGTCAGCTCCGGGTGCGCGCCCACCTGTTGCAGGGCCTCGAGCGCGTAGCTGGCCGGCAGCACATTGCTGATCCATTGCAGCCAGTGTGGCATCACCGCCCGCGGCACGATGATGCCGGCCAGCAGCAGCTGCGGCACCATCACCAGCGGGATGAACTGCACGGCCTGAAACTCGGTGCGCGCGAACGCGCTACACAACAGGCCGAGTCCGACTCCCAGCACGGCGTTGACGATCGCGATCACGAACACCCACAGCGGGCTGCCCGCCGTGTCGAAGCCGAGCAGCCAGAACGACACGATGCACGCCAGAACGGCTTGCGCCGCAGCGGCCGTCGAGAAGGCGGTGCCGTAGGCGATCAGCAGGTCGAGCCGGCGCAGCGGAGTGGTCAGGATGCGCTCCAGCGTTCCCGAGGCCCGTTCGCGTTGCATGGTGATCGCCGTGATGATGAACATCACGAACAGCGGGAACAGGCCGAGCAGGATCAGGCAGGCGTTGTTGAACGGGGTCGGGCCGCCCGGGCGGTGCGGGGCGTTTTCGAACATGAAGTACATCAGGGTGATCACCAGGACCGGCACCAACAGGATCATCGCGACGCTGCGGTGATCGGCGGCCAACTGGCGCAGGATCCGCGTCGTGGTCGCCGTATACCCGTTGAGCCCTAACCGGCTTCGCGCATGGTGCTGCGCTTGATGATGGACAGAAACGCGTCCTCCAGTGACGTGCATCCGGTGTCCTCTCGCAGTTGGGACGGGGTGGTGTGGGCGACCAGCCGGCCTTCGCGCATCAGCAGCAGGTCCCCGCAGTGGTCGGCCTCGTCCATGACGTGGCTGGAAACCAGCAATGTGGTCCCCGCGCGGGCCAATTCGGCGAACTGGTCCCACAGGTCCGCGCGCAGCACCGGATCGAGTCCCACGGTGGGCTCGTCGAGCACCAGCAGATCGGGCTGGCAGACCAGCGCGCAGGCCAGCGACACCCGGGTGCGTTGGCCACCGGACAGGTTGCCGCACAAGGCCGTTCGGTGATCGCTGAGCCCGACTCGTTCGATGGCGGCGTCGGCGGCCCGGCCGTCGAACCCGTACAGCGTGGCGAAGTAGCGAACGTTGTCGACGATGCGAAGGTCGTTGTAGATGGTCGGGTCCTGCGGCAGGTAGCCGACGCGACGGCGCAGTTCGGCGCTGCCGGCAGGCTTGCCGAGCACAACGACGCGACCCGAGGTCACGATCTGGGTGCCGACGATGCATCGGATCAGCGTGGTCTTGCCGCAGCCGGACGGGCCGAGCAGGCCGGTGATGCTGCCCGCCGCGATCTGCACGGAGAAGTCGTGCAGGGCCGGGCGTTTACCGCGGATCACGCGAAGGTGATCGATCTCTACCGCCGGCTCGGCCCGGTCCGAGATTAATTCATCACGGGATGAACTCATCATGTGATGAATATTCGTCGCGCGCGGCCGCGCTGTCAAGGGGTCGCAGCATCCGGGCCTTCGCGGCCCCGGGCGGGCCTAGTTGAAGCGCTCGCCGATCGCCGGGCGTCGCTGCGGCAGGTGCCCGTGCACGCCTTCGGCGTAGGCGGTTTCGGCGTGCTGGGTGAGGTCGGCGCCGGTGGTTTCGTCTTCGGTACTGAGCCGGAAACCCACCACTCGGTCGATCACCTTGGCGAGCACGAACGACACGGTGAACGCGTAGAACGCGACGACCGCGATCGCCAGCGTCTGCTTGCCCAGCTGGCCGACGCCGCCGCCGTAGAACAGGCCGCGCGGGCCCGCCGTCATGACCGCCGTGGCGAGCAGCCCGATCAGGAACACACCGACCACGCCGCCGACGAAGTGCACGCCCACCACGTCGAGCGAATCGTCATAGTTGAAGCGCAACTTCGCGCCCACCGCGAACGAGCACACGACACCCGCCGCCAGGCCGACGATCGTCGCGCCGAGGGTGTTGACGGTCCCGCACGATGGGGTGATGGCCACCAGGCCGGCGACCACGCCCGACGCCGCACCGAACGTGGTGGGCCTGCCGTCGCGAATCTGTTCGACCGCAAGCCAACCCAGCATGCCCAGACATCCCGCGACCAAGGTGTTGAGGAAGATGGCCGCGGCGGTTCCGTTGGCGGCCAGGGCGGAGCCGGCGTTGAACCCGAACCAGCCGAACCACAGCAGCCCGACACCGACGAACAGCAGCGGCAGGTTGTGCGGCCGCATGGCGTCCTTCTTGAAACCGATGCGCGGCCCGAGCACCAGCGCCAGCGCCAGCGCGGAGGAACCCGAGACGATCTCGACGACCAGCCCGCCCGCATAGTCGAGGACGCCCAACTTGGCCAGCCAGCCGCCCGGCCCCCAGACCCAGTGGGCGACAATCGAATACACGGCGATCGTCCAGACCGGGACGAAAACCATCCAGGCGGCGAACTTCGCGCGGTCGGCGATCGCGCCACTGACCAGCGCGGCCGTGATGATCGCGAACGTCAATTGGAACGTGGCATACAGCAACTCGGGCACCGCCGTGCCGTGCACCGTGTCGGGGGTGATGCCGAGCATCCCGAAATGCCTGAGGTTGCCGACGAACCCGCTGGCCCCGTCTTCGGAGAACGCGAGGGTGTAGCCGATCAGCAGCCACGCCACGGTCACCAGCGGGATGGAGATGAAGCTCATCATCATCATGTTGAGCACCCCGGTGGTGCGGACCATGCCGCCGTAGAAGATCGCCAGGCCGGGCGTCATCAGCAAGACCAGCGCGGTGCTGGCCAGCAGCCACGCCGTGGCGGCCGGGTCTATCGCGTGCATGTCGGCCTCCTTCGGGTCCCGGACACCGGGATACTGCCATGTTCGGGCCGCCGGTAGGTTCGTTGGGTTACTGAAAAGAGGATTCAGGATCTTCAATTGGTCGAGGCTGGACGACGATCTCGCGCAAGCACGGCGGCGGCGCAGCTGTTGGTCGACCCGGTCGAGGCCGCGCGCCGGTTACTGGGCGCCACCCTCACCGCGCGGGGTGTGAGCGGGATAGTCGTCGAGGTCGAGGCCTACGGGGGAGTGCCCGACGGTCCGTGGCCGGACGCCGCGGCGCACTCTTACAAGGGCCTGCGCGCCCGCAATTTCGTGATGTTCGGGCCGCCGGGGCGGCTCTACACCTACCGCAGCCACGGCATCCATGTCTGCGCGAACGTCTCGTGCGGTCCCGACGGCACCGCGGCCGCGGTGTTGCTGCGGGCGGCCGCGATCGAGGACGGCACCGACGCCGCCCGGGCCCGCCGCGGCGAGCTGGTGCACACCGCCGCGCTGGCGCGCGGGCCGGGGAACCTGTGCGCTGCCATGGGAATCACCATGGACGACAACGGAATCGACCTGTTCGACGGCAACAGCCCGGTGACGCTCGAGCTGCACGAACCGCTGAGCTCGATGTCCGGCCCGCGGGTCGGTGTCAGCCAGGCCGCCGACCGGCCCTGGCGGTTGTGGCTTCCCGGGCGCCCGGAGGTGTCGGCGTATCGCCGCAGCCCGCGCGCGCCGGCCCCGGGTGCCAGCGACTAACCCGCGGCGAACGTCGGGTCGCTGGGGGAAGCGCCCCGAATCCGCGCCACAAGTCGACGCCCGCCGTCGGCGCTCTGGAAGACTCGTACACCATGATCCTCGACGAGCTGGGCTGGCGCGGCCTGATCGCGCAGTCCACCGACCTCGATGCGCTGGCGGCCGAAGCCCGGCGCGGGCCGATGACGGTGTACGCCGGCTTCGACCCCACCGCGCCGAGCCTGCACGCCGGCCACCTGGTGCCCCTGCTGGCACTGCGCCGCTTCCAGCGCGCCGGCCACCGCCCCATCGTGCTCGCCGGCGGCGCCACCGGGATGATCGGCGACCCCCGCGACGTTGGTGAGCGCACCCTCAACGAGGCCGACACCGTCGCCGAGTGGACCGAACGGATCGGCGGACAGTTGCAACGCTTCGTCGACTTCGACGATTCACCGACCGGCGCCGTCGTCGTCAACAACCTGGACTGGACGCGCCCGCTGTCGGCGATCGAGTTCCTGCGCGACATCGGCAAGCACTTCTCGGTCAACGTCATGCTGGACCGCGACACCGTGCGGCGCCGCCTGGACGGCGACGGCATCTCCTACACCGAATTCAGCTACATGCTCCTTCAGGCCAACGACTACGTCGAACTGCACCGCCGCTACGGCTGTCGCCTGCAGATCGGCGGCTCCGACCAGTGGGGCAACATCATCGCCGGGGTCCGGCTGGTCCGCCAGCAGCTCGGCGCCTCGGTCCACGCGCTGACCGTGCCCCTGGTGACCGCCGCCGACGGCACCAAGTTCGGCAAGTCCACCGGTGGCGGCAGCCTGTGGCTGGACCCCGCGCTGACCACCCCGTATGCCTGGTACCAGTACTTCTTCAACACCGCCGACGCCGACGTGATCCGCTACCTGCGCTGGTTCACCTTCCTGTCGGCCGACGAGCTGGGCGAGCTGGAGCAGGCCACGGCCGAGCGCCCCCAACAACGCGCCGCGCAGCGGCGGCTGGCGCGCGAACTGACCGTGCTGGTGCACGGCGAGGCGGCCACCGAGGCCGTCGAGCACGCCAGCCGGGCGCTCTTCGGGCAGGGCGAGCTGGGCCGGCTGGACGAGGCCACGCTGTCCGCGGCGCTGCGCGAGACGTCGGTCGCCGAGCTCAAACCCGGTGGCCCCGACGGGATCGTCGACCTGCTGGTGGCCAGCGGGCTGTCCGAGAGCCGCAAGGCCGCGCGGCGCACCATCGGCGAGGGCGGCGTCTCGGTCAACAACGTCCGCATCGAAAGCGAGGAGTGGGCCCCGCAGCCGGCGGACTTCCTGCACGGCCGGTGGCTGGTGCTGCGCCGCGGCAAGCGCACCGTCGCGGGGGTCGAAAAGGTCTAGACCGCCCGGGCGCCGTAGAGCCTCCGCGAAACACGCGCGTGCACAGATCTTTACCTCACCGTGTCGTCGGCGTGACCCGAAAGGACCACTGTTGTCACGGTGATTTTCGCGACGCGTGTGCGGTCGACCGTCCTGCGGAGCCTGGGGGTGATCACGGGCCTGGTGGCGCTGGCCGCGGCTCTGTCGGGGGCGATGTCGGCGCCGATCCGCGCGGACATGCTCAGCAATGCGTTCCTGTCGGCGCTGACGAACGCCGGGATCGCCTATAGCCAGCCGACCGGCACCACCGCGATGGGACAGTCGGTGTGCCCGATGCTGTTCGAGCCCGGCGGGTCCTTCGACGCGGTGACGTCCAAGATGGCCGAGGGCAACGGCATGTCGTACGAGACGGCCGGCAGGTTCACCATCGTGGCGATCGCGACCTACTGCCCGGCGCTGATCGCGCCGCTCCTGGGCAACCGGCTGCCGAGTTAGGTGTGGCGCTGCCCGTATTCTCGGCAGCGTGGTCGACGACAGGCAGAGGCACCGCGGCGAGCGGAGGGCGCGGCCGGCATCCGGCAACTGGTCCGGTCCGGGCCGTGCGCGGCCGGCTCAGCCGCAGAGCGGCCCGCGCCGCGACGCCCAGGCCGATCGCGCCCCGCAGGACGGGCCGCCGATCCCGCCCGGCGTGGAAGCCAAGCAGCTGGCACCCGACGTTCGCCGCGAACTGAGCACCCTGGACCGGGCCACCGCCGACGCGGTGGCCCGCCACCTCGTCGCCGCGGGCGAGCTGCTCGACGAGGACCCGGAGGCGGCGTTGCGTCACGCCCGCGCGGCGCGGGCCCGGTCCAGCCGCATCGCCACCATCCGGGAGGCGGTCGGCATCGCCGCCTACCACTGCGGCGACTGGTCGCAGGCGCTGGCGGAGTTCCGCGCCGCACGCCGCATGGGCAGCAAGTCCGCGTTGCTCCCGCTGATCGCCGATTGCGAACGCGGACTTGGCCGTCCGGAGCGCGCCATCGAGCTCGCGCGCGGACCGGAGGCCGCCGAGCTGTCCGGGGACGACGCCGACGAGCTCCGCATCGTCGCCGCCGGGGCGCGCGCGGACCTCGGGCAGCTGGAGCAGGCGCTGACCGTATTGTCCACGCCGCAACTGGATCCCAGCCGCACCGGCTCCACGGCCGCGCGGCTCTTTTACGCCTACGCGGACACGCTGCTCGCGCTCGACCGCACCGACGATGCGCTGCAATGGTTCCTGCGTTCGGCCGCCGCCGACGTCGACGGAGTCACCGACGCCGAAGACCGGGTCAGTGAACTCGGCTGACACGACGGAACCGACGACGTGAAAAGCCTTGCGCAGGAATACGATTGCCTACTGATCGACCTCGACGGGACGGCATTTCGCGGCCGCCAGCCCACCGAGGGCGCCGTTGAGGCGCTGGCCGAGGTGCGCAGTCGCGCGTATTTCGTCACCAACAACGCCTCCCGCAGCGCCGACGAGGTCGCCGCGCACCTGACCGAACTCGGCTTCACCGCCACCGCCGACGACGTCGCCACCAGCGCCCAGAGCGCGGCCCGGCTGCTCGCCGACCAGCTGCCCCCGGACTCGCCGGTGCTGATCGTGGGCACCGAGGCCCTGGCCGGCGAGATCACCGCCGTCGGGCTGCGCCCAGTGCGCAGCAACGACGACGACCCGGCCGCCGTCGTGCAGGGCCTGTCCCTGACCATCGGCTGGCCCGAGCTCGCCGAGGCGGCGCTGGCGATCCGGGCCGGCGCGCGATGGGTGGCGGCCAACGTCGACCTCACCCTGCCCACCGAGCGCGGGTTGCTGCCCGGCAACGGCTCGTTGGTGGCCGCGCTGCGGGCGGCCACCGGCGCCGAACCCCAGGTGGCGGGCAAGCCGGCGCCCGCCCTGCTGCGCGACGCGGCGGCCCGGGGCGACTTCCGCGCGCCCCTGGTGATCGGCGACCGGCTCGACACCGACATCGAGGGCGCCAACGCCGCCGAGCTGCCCAGCCTGATGGTGCTCACCGGGGTCAACTCCGCGCGGGACGCGGTGTACGCCAAGCCCGCCCAGCGCCCCACCTACATCGGCCACGATCTGCGCTCGCTGCACGCCGACGCCGGGCGCCTCGCGGTCGGCCCGCAACCGGGCTGGCGGGTCGACGTCGCGGACGGGGCGGTCACGGTCCGCGGGGACGGGCCGGACGACGGGGACGGCCTGTCGATCGTGCGCGCGGTCGCCGGCGCGGTGTGGGGCGCCCCGGGGTCTGGCGCCGTGCGCATCGAGGCCGGCGACGACCGGGCGCGCGCCGCGCTGCAGCGCTGGTCTTTGGTGCGCACCGACTAACGTAGGAACGCGATGAGTATCGACCCCGATCAGATTCGCGCCGAGATCGACGCCCTGCTGGCCCGGCTGCCCCGACCCGGCGACCAGGAGGACCCCGAGAAGGCGCCCTCGCTCGACGAGCTCGAAGAGATCGCGCGCCGGCTCTCCGAGGCCCACGACGTCCTGTTGGCCGCGCTGGAGTCGGCGGAGAAGGGCTGAGTGCGCGCATGTCTCGACGCGCCCGCGTTGACGCCGAGCTGGTGCGGCGCGGCCTGGCCCGGTCGCGTCAGCAGGCCGCGGAGTTGATCGGCGCCGGCAAGGTGAGCATCGACGGGATGCCCGCGCGCAAGCCCGGCACCGCCGTCGCCGTCACCGCCGCCCTGACCGTGGCCACCGACGGCGAACGCGGCTGGGTCTCGCGCGGCGCGCACAAACTCATCGGCGCGCTGGACGCCTTCGGGATCTCCGTCGCGGGCCGCCGCTGCCTGGACGCCGGCGCGTCGACGGGCGGCTTCACCGAAGTCCTGCTGGACCGCGGGGCCGCCGAAGTGGTGGCCGTGGACGTGGGATACGGCCAGCTGGCGTGGTCGCTGCGCAGCGATGCGCGGGTCGTCGTCGTCGAGCGGACCAACGTTCGTGACCTGACGCCCGAGGCGATCGGCGGGCCGGTCGACCTCGTCGTGGCCGACCTGTCGTTCATCTCGTTGGCCACAGTGTTGCCGGCGCTGGCTGGATGCGCCGCACCGAACGCGGATATCGTTCCCATGGTGAAGCCACAGTTTGAGGTGGGGAAGGGCCAGGTCGGCGCGGGCGGTGTGGTGCACGACCCCGGCCTGCGCGCCGACGCCGTGACGTCGGTCGCGCGCCGCGCCGCCGAGCTGGGTTGGCACACCGTCGACGTCACCGCGAGCCCGCTGCCGGGGCCGTCGGGCAACGTCGAATATTTCCTTCGGCTGCGCGCCCAGGCCGATCGTCCGCTCGCCGGCGACGCCCTGGTGGCGGCGGTGCGGCACGCAGTGGAAAGCGGGCCGCAGTGACTCCAGCCGAACGCACCGTCTTAATGGTTGTCCACACCGGCCGCGAAGAAGCCACCGAGACGGCCCGCCGTGTACAGAAAACGCTGGGCGACAACGGAATCGGGCTTCGGGTGCTGTCCGCCGAGGCCGTCGACCGGGGACCGTTGCACCTGGCCCCCGACGACATGCGGGCGATGGGCGTCGAGATCGAGGTCGTCGACGCCGACCCCCGGGCCGCCGAAGGCTGCGAACTGGTGCTGGTGCTCGGCGGCGACGGGACGTTCCTGCGGGCCGCCGAGCTCGCGCGCAACGCCGGCATCCCGGTGCTGGGCGTGAACCTCGGGCGGATCGGCTTTCTGGCCGAGGCCGAGGCCGAGGCCATCGACCGGGTGCTGGACCACGTTGTCGCACAGGACTACCGGGTGGAGAACCGCCTGACGCTCGACGTGGTCGTGCGCCAGGGCGGCCGGGTCTCCGCGCACGGCTGGGCCCTCAACGAGGTCAGCCTGGAAAAGGGCCCCCGGCTCGGCGTGCTGGGGGTGGTGGTCGAGATCGACGGGCGGCCGGTGTCCGCCTTCGGCTGCGACGGCGTCCTGGTGTCGACCCCGACGGGTTCCACCGCCTACGCGTTCTCCGCGGGCGGCCCGGTGCTCTGGCCCGACCTGGAGGCAATCCTGGTGGTACCCAACAACGCTCACGCGCTGTTCGGTCGCCCGATGGTCACCAGCCCGAACGCCACCATCGCGATCGAGGTGGAGGCGGACGGCCACGACGCCCTGGTGTTCTGCGACGGCCGCCGCGAGATGCTGATCCCGGCCGGCAGCCGTATCGAGGTGAAACGTTGTGACACGGCGGTGAAATGGGCCCGGCTGGACAGCGCCCCGTTCACGGACCGGTTGGTGCGCAAGTTCCGGCTGCCGGTGACCGGGTGGCGCGGAAACTGACGGCACAGCACGGGATCCTGACTGAATGCTGACTGAAATCCGGATCGAGTCGCTCGGGGCGATCAGCTCGGCGGTCGGCGAGTTCGACCGCGGCCTGACCGTGCTGACGGGGGAGACCGGCACCGGAAAGACCATGGTGGTCACCGGCTTGCATCTGCTCGGCGGCGCCCGCGCCGACGCCACCCGGGTCCGGTCGGGGGCCGAGCGGGCCCTCGTCGAAGGGCGGTTCAGCACAACGGATCTCGACGAGGCCATGGTCGTGCGGCTCGACGAGATGCTCGACGCGTCGGGCGCCGAACGCGACGAGGACGGCAGCGTGATCGCGCTGCGCTCGGTCAGCCGTGACGGGCCGTCGCGGGCCTACCTCGGCGGCCGCAGCGTGCCCGCCAAATCGCTGGGCGACTTCACCGCCGGGCTGCTGACCCTGCACGGGCAGAACGACCAGCTGCGCCTCATCCGGCCCGAGGAGCAGTGCGCGGCGCTGGACCGCTTCGCCAAGGCCGGACCCGCGCTCGAGCGGTACTGCAAACTGCGCGACGCCTGGCTGTCGGCGCGACGCGACCTGCTCGACCGCCGCAACCGCATGCGCGAGCTCGCGCTGGAGGCCGACCGGCTGACGTTCGCCCTCAACGAGATCGACGCCGTCGACCCGCAACCCGGCGAGGACGACGCCCTGGTCGCCGACATCGTGCGGCTCTCCGAACTGGACACCCTGCGCGAGGCCGCCGCCACCGCCCGCGCGGCGCTGTCCTCCGAGGAGACCGACGGCCTCAGCGCCACCGACAGCCTGGGAAAGGCAAGGGCCGCACTGGAATCCACCGGCGACGCCAAGCTGACGGCGCTGGCCGGCCAGATCGGCGAGGTGCTGACCGTGCTCGTCGACGCGGCCGGCGAACTGGGCGGCTTCCTCGAGGAGCTGCCGGTCGACGCCAGCGCGCTGGAATCCAAGCTGGCCCGTCAGGCCGAACTGCGCACCCTGACCCGCAAGTACGCCGCGGACATCGACGGCGTGATCGGGTGGGCCCAGGGGTCGCGGCAACGGCTGGCCCAGCTCGACGTCTCCGAGGAGGGCTTGGCGGCGCTGGCAGCCCGGGTCGACGAGCTCGGCCGCGAATTGGCCCAGGCCGCGGTCGATCTCAGCGCCACCCGGCGCAAGGCCGCCAAGCGGCTCGCCAAGGAGGTCACCGCCGAGCTGTCCGGGCTGGCGATGGCCGACGCCCAATTCACCATCGACGTGACCCTGGATGCCGCGCCGGACACCGCGTCGGACCCCGACGACTCGGCCGCGCTGCGTCTGCCGTCGGGCGAGCTCGTCCACGCCGGCGCCGACGGCGTCGACCAGGTCGAGTTCGGTTTCGCCGCGCACCGGGGCATGGACCAGCTGCCGCTGGCCAAGAGCGCCTCCGGCGGCGAGCTGTCCCGGGTGATGCTCGCCCTGGAGGTGGTGCTGGCCACCTCCCGCAAAGAGGCCGCGGGCACCACCATGGTGTTCGACGAGGTCGACGCCGGGGTGGGCGGCCGCGCGGCGGTGCAGATCGGGCGCCGGCTGGCGCGATTGGCGCGCACCCACCAGGTCATCGTGGTCACGCACCTGCCGCAGGTTGCGGCGTACGCCGACGTGCACCTGGTGGTGCACGCCGCGGGGCCCAAGGGGACCAGCGTGGTGCGGCGCCTGGGCGGCGACGAGCGGGTCGCCGAGCTGGCGCGGATGCTGGCCGGGCTGGGCGAATCCGACAGCGGCCGCGCGCACGCCCGCGAGCTGCTCGAGGCGGCGCAAAAGGACGAGATCTAGCCCCGTGTTGCGGCCGCCGCCGTCTCCGCCCCTGTGTCGGGCCCCTGGCTCCGCGAGCGTCGACTTGTGGCGGCCAACCCCGGCGTGTCGCCGCATCAAGTCGACGTTCGAGACCAGTTCGGCACAGACCTGTTACTAATGGGACTCTAGATAACTTCTGGGGCTAATGTTACGGCGCGCCTCCCCGCGTCGTCCGCGCATCACCGACAGAATCGCCCCCATGAAGATGTCAGGCCTGCTTTCCCGTAATCCCGCCCGGCCGGGCCTCGTCGGCACTGCCCGCGTTGACCGCAACATCGACCGATTGCTGCGCAGGGTCTGCCCCGGCGACATCGTCGTGCTCGACATCCTCGATCTGGATCGCATCACGGCGGACGCCCTGGTGGAGGCCGACATCGCCGCCGTCGTCAACGCCTCGCCGTCGGTGTCGGGCCGCTACCCCAACCTGGGGCCCGAGGTCCTGGTCAACAACGGGGTCACGCTGATCGACGAGGCCGGACCCGACGTCTTCAAGAAGGTCAAAGACGGCGCCAAGATCCGCCTGCACGAGGGCGGGGTGTACGCCGGCGACCGGCGGCTGGTCCGCGGCACCGAACGCACCGACCACGACATCGCCGATTTGATGCGGGAGGCCAAGAGCGGCCTGTCCGCCCATCTGGAGGCGTTCGCGGGCAACACCATCGAGTTCATCAAGAGCGAGAGCCCGCTGCTGATAGACGGCATCGGCATCCCCGACGTCGACGTCGACCTGCGCCGCCGGCACGTGGTGATCGTCGCCGACGAGCCCAGCGCCGAGGACGACCTCAAGTCGCTCAAGCCGTTCATCAAGGAGTATCAGCCGGCCCTGATCGGCGTCGGCAGCGGCGCGGACGTGTTGCGCAAGGCGGGGTATCGCCCGCAAGTGATCGTCGGCGACCCCGACCAGATCAGCACCGACGCCCTGAAGTGCGGGGCCCAGGTCGTGCTGCCCGCCGACGCCGACGGGCACGCGCCGGGGCTGGAACGCATCCAGGACCTGGGCGTCGGCGCGATGACGTTCCCGGCCGCGGGGTCGGCGATCGATTTGGCCCTGCTGCTGGCCGACCACCACGGCGCCGCGCTGCTGGTGACCGCCGGCCACACCGCCAACATCGAGACGTTCTTCGACCGCACCCGTGCGCACAGCAACCCGTCCACCTTCCTGACCCGGCTGCGGGTGGGGGAGAAGGTGGTGGACGCCAAGGCCGTGGCCACCCTGTACCGCAACCACATCTCGGCGGGGGCCATCGCGCTGCTGGCGCTGACGATGCTGATCGCCGTCATCGTCGCGCTGTGGGTGTCTCGCACCGACGGCGTGGTGCTGCACTGGGTCACCGACTACTGGAACCACTTCTGCTTGATGGTGCAGAAGTGGGTCACCTAGATGATCTCGCTGCGCCAACACGCCCTGTCGCTGGCCGCCGTGTTCCTGGCGCTGGCCGTGGGCGTCGTGCTGGGTTCCGGCTTCCTGTCGGACACGTTGCTGTCCAGCCTGCGTGACGAGAAGAAGGACCTCAACGCCCAGATCAGCGGGCTGAACGACCAGAAAAACGTGTTGAACGAAAAGCTCAGCGCGGCAAACAATTTCGACACCCAGCTGGCCGGCCGGATCGTGCACGACGCGCTGGCCGGCAAGTCGGTGGTGGTGTTCCGCACCCCGGACGCCAAGGACGACGACGTGGCCGCGGTGTCGAAGTTCATCGGTCAGGCCGGCGGGACGGTGACCGGGACGGTGTCGCTGACGCAGGAGTTCGTCGAGGCCAACTCGGCGGAGAAGCTGCAGACGGTGGTGAACTCCTCGGTGCTGCCCGCCGGACAGCAGCTGAGCACCAAGCTCGTCGACCAGGGTTCGCAGGCGGGTGACCTGATGGGCATCGCCCTGCTGGCCAACCCCAACCCCGCGGTGCCCCCGGTGGACGACACCCAGCGCAACACCGTGCTGGCGGCGCTGCGCGACACCGGCTTCATCACCTATCAGGCGAGCGATCAGATGGGCGCGGCCAACGCCGCGCTCGTCGTCACCGGTGGCGCGCTGCCCCAGGACGCCGGGAACCAGGGGGCGAGCGTGGCGCGGTTCTCGGCCGCGCTGGCCCCGCACGGCTCGGGCACGCTGCTCGCCGGGCGCGACGGTTCGGCGACCGGCGGCGCCGCCGTCGCGGTGGCCCGCGCCGATGCCGGCCTGAACTCCGCGATCAGCACGGTCGACGACGTGGACGCCGCGCCGGGACGCATCACCGCGGTGCTCGGCCTGCACGACCTGCTCGGCGGCGGTCACGCGGGCCAGTACGGCACCGGTCACGGGGCGACGTCGATCACGGTGCCTCAGTAGCGGGCGTGTTCACCGCGGCTCGGCGCCGTGGATGTTAGGGTGGGTTTCCGTGGGTCGGCAGGCCCATCTAGTTGTTCGCTAGAAACATTTTTCAAGCCCTGCCCGTCTTCACGGAGGTCGCCTGTTGCGAAAGCACCCGCAAACCGCCACCAAGCACCTCTTCGTCAGCGGGGGCGTCGCATCCTCGTTGGGTAAGGGATTGACCGCCAGCAGCCTCGGTCAGCTCCTGACGGCGCGCGGGCTGTACGTGACGATGCAAAAGCTCGACCCGTACCTCAACGTCGACCCGGGCACCATGAACCCGTTCCAGCACGGCGAGGTCTTCGTCACCGAGGACGGCGCCGAGACCGACCTGGACGTCGGCCACTACGAGCGCTTCCTGGATCGCGATCTGTCCGGCTCGGCGAATGTCACTACGGGGCAGGTGTATTCGAGCGTCATCGCCAAGGAACGCCGCGGTGAGTACCTCGGCGACACCGTCCAGGTGATCCCGCACATCACCGACGAGATCAAAGGGCGCATCATGGCGATGGCCCAGCCCGACGCGCAGGGCAACCGCCCCGACGTGGTCATCACCGAAATCGGCGGCACCGTCGGTGACATCGAGTCGCAGCCCTTCCTGGAGGCGGCCCGCCAGGTGCGCCACGACCTGGGTCGCGAGAACGTCTTCTTCCTACACGTCTCGCTGGTGCCCTACCTGGCCCCGTCGGGCGAGCTCAAGACCAAACCCACCCAGCACTCGGTGGCCGCGCTGCGCAGCATCGGTATCACCCCGGACGCGCTGATCCTGCGCTGCGACCGCGACGTTCCCGAGGCGCTGAAGAACAAGATCGCGCTGATGTGCGACGTCGACATCGACGGCGTCATCTCCACCCCGGACGCGCCGTCGATCTATGACATTCCGAAGGTGCTGCACCGCGAAGAACTCGACGCCTATGTGGTGCGCCGGCTCAACCTACCGTTCCGCGATGTCGACTGGACCGAATGGGACGACCTGCTGCGCCGGGTGCATGAGCCGTATGAAACGGTGCGAATCGCCTTGGTGGGCAAGTACGTTGAACTCTCCGACGCCTACCTGTCGGTCACCGAGGCGCTGCGCGCCGGCGGTTTCAAGCACCACGCCAAGGTCGAGTTGCTCTGGGTCGCGTCCGACGACTGCGAGACCGGGCCCGGTGCCGCGGCTGCGCTGGCCGACGTGCAGGGTGTGCTGATTCCCGGCGGGTTCGGCATCCGCGGCATCGAGGGCAAGCTCGGCGCCATCCACTACGCGCGCGCCCGGGGCCTGCCGGTGCTCGGCCTGTGCCTCGGGCTGCAATGCATCGTGATCGAGGCCGCCCGCTCGGCCGGCCTGGTCGAGGCCAACTCGGCCGAATTCGACCCGGACACACCGGATCCCGTCATCTCCACGATGGCCGACCAGGTCGACATCGTCGCCGGCGAGGCCGACCTCGGCGGCACCATGCGGCTGGGCGCCTATCCCGCCGTGCTGGAACCGGATTCGATTGTGGCCCAGGCGTATGGCGCCACGGAGGTGTCCGAACGCCACCGGCACCGCTACGAGGTCAACAACGCCTACCGCGACAAGATCGCGGAAAGCGGACTCAGGTTTTCCGGCACCTCACCCGACGGTCACCTGGTCGAGTTCGTCGAGTACCCGCCGGACGTGCACCCGTTCATCGTCGGCACGCAGGCTCATCCGGAGCTCAAGAGCCGGCCCACCCGGCCGCATCCGCTGTTCGTCGCGTTCGTCGGGGCGGCCCTCGAATACAAGGCCGGCGAACGGTTGCCGGTGGAAATCCCCGAGCAGTCGTCCAACGGCATCCAGCATCGGGACAGCGCCGCGCGGCCCATACCTGAGCCCGCGTCCCGTGGCTGAACACGTCTTCTCCACGGCGTCCTCCGAAACGCTGTACACCGGAAAGATTTTCGCGCTGCGCAGCGACCGGGTGCGGATGCCGGGCGACACCACCGCGGTGCGCGAGGTCGTCGAGCACTACGGCGCCGTGGCCGTCGCGGCGCTGGACGCCGACAACAACATCCCGCTGGTCTACCAGTACCGGCACGCGTTCGGGCGGCGGCTCTGGGAGTTGCCCGCCGGGCTGCTCGACGTCGCGGGGGAGCCGCCGCAGCAGACGGCCGCCCGCGAACTCCACGAGGAGGTCGGCCTGCGGGCGGACACCTGGCGGGTGCTGGTCGACCTCAACTCCGCGCCGGGCTTCAGCGACGAATCCGTACGGATTTATCTGGCCACCGGGCTGACCGAGGTGGGCAGGCCCGAGGCGCACCACGAGGAAGCCGACATGACGATGAGCTGGGTTCCCATCGCGGAGGCCGCCCGTCGGGTATTCAGCGGCGACATCGTGAATTCGATTGCCATCGCGGGGATCTTGGCGGCCCACGCCGTCACCGAGGGGTTCGCGCAGCCACGGCCGGTGGACAGTCCCTGGATCGACCGGCCGACGGCGTTCGCGGCCCGAAAGGCCGGGCCATGACGACGGTGGCGCTGGATTCCCAACTCCAGGGTTACCTCGACCACCTCACGATCGAGCGCGGCGTCGCGGCGAACACCCTGAGCTCGTATCGCCGCGATTTGCGCCGCTACACAAAACACTTGTCGGACCGTGGAATTCACGATCTGGCCAAGGTGGGCGAGGACGACGTCAGCGAGTTCCTGGTGGCGCTGCGCCGCGGGGACCCCGAGACCGGGGCGGCGGCGCTGTCGGCGGTGTCGGCGGCGCGGGCCCTGATTGCGGTGCGCGGCCTGCACCGCTTCGCCGCCGCCGAGGGGCTGGCCGAACTCGACGTAGCCCGCGCGGTCCGCCCGCCCACGCCCGGCCGCCGGCTGCCCAAGAGCCTGACCGTCGACCAGGTCCTGGCGCTGCTGGAGGGTGCGGGGGGCGACAGCCCGGCCGACGGCCCGCTGACCCTGCGCAACCGCGCGCTGCTGGAGCTGCTGTATTCGACCGGCGCGCGGATCTCCGAGGCCGTCGGCCTCGATGTGGACGACGTCGACACCCAGGCCCGCTCAGTGTTGTTGCGCGGCAAGGGCGGTAAGCAGCGGCTGGTGCCGATCGGGCGCCCCGCCGTGGCCGCGCTGGACGCCTATCTGGTGCGCGGACGTTCGGATCTGGCGCGACGGGGGCGTGGGACGCCGGCCATCTTCCTCAACGTGCGCGGCGGGCGGCTGTCGCGTCAGAGCGCGTGGCAGGTCCTGCAGGACGCGGCCGAGCGAGCCGGCATCACCTCGGGGGTGTCGCCGCACATGCTGCGGCATTCCTTCGCCACCCACCTGCTCGAGGGCGGCGCCGACGTGCGGGTCGTGCAGGAGTTGCTCGGGCACGCCTCGGTGACGACGACGCAGATCTACACCATGGTGACCGTGCACGCGCTGCGCGAAGTGTGGGCCGAGGCCCACCCGCGGGCGCGATAATCCGCGCTCGGGCGCGCTCCCTTTGCGTCCCCCGCCGAACGTGGAGTTGTTGCGCGAAAACGGCGAAATCGTCGACAACAAGTCGACGCTCGAGCGTCGCCTCAGCCCAGGTATTCGGACTCCAGCACCAGGTCGGACACCAACGACTGGTACTCGAGGTGGGTCTTGTGCTCGACGGTATTCCACCGCGTGCCCTGATGCCGGTGCATGTACCCGCGGTACTTCGGTGCGCCCGGCACCCGCACATTGTCGGCGACCACGATCGAGCCGGGATGCAGCCAGCCCCGATCCAGGATGCTCTTCAGGTCGTCGAGGTAGGCGTCCTTGTCGTGATCGAGGAACACGAAATCGAGTGCGCCAGCGGCAAACCCGTGTTCGGCCAGCGCATCCAGGGTGCGGCCGCCGTCGCCGATGGTGCCGACCACACACGTCACACGGTCGGCCACGCCGGCATGCGCCCAGATCTGGCGGGCGTTGGCGGCGTTGGCCTCGGCGAGTTCGACCGAGAACACCTTGGCCTTCGGCGCGGCCCGGGCGATGCGCAGCGCGCCGTAGCCGCAGTAGGTGCCCAATTCGAGCGCCAGCGCCGGATCGGCGCGCCGCACCGCGGCGTCGAGCAGCAGTCCCTTCTCGTCGCCGACGTTGATCAACATCGACTTCTCGTAGGCGAACTTGTCGATGGTCGTCAGCACGTCGTCGACGTCGCCGGCCCGGGCGTTCCGCAGCACGTATTCGACGGCGGCGGCTTCGCGCCCGTCGCCGATCTGGCCCGTCGTGGTGATGTTGCGATTCCCGACGACCATCCGCCAGACCGACCACCGCAGCAGGGGTATCCGTCGCTTGAGATCCATAGGGGCCACGATAGGCCGACCGCCGGCGGTGCCCTCGCTGGCGACAGCTTTTCGCGGCCGGCACATCGCCCCCGAACTGGTGCTGCTGTGACTGGAGTGAATAGGCTGTCGGGATGTGCGTTTCACCACCGATTTTCGCTCATATTGGCTGGTTAATTGCCTGCGGGTCGCCGGGTTTCGGCGCGCGGACCCGTTAGACTTTCGGTCGATGTTCACCTCCCGAACACCCCCGCCATGACCGAGCAGCCGGACAACGGCGTCGAGCTCGGCCTGACCGGGCGGCCGCCGCGGGCGATCCCGGAGCCACAGCCGCGCACCTCGCACGGCCCGGCCAAAGTTGTCGCCATGTGCAACCAGAAGGGGGGCGTCGGGAAAACCACGTCGACCATCAATCTGGGTGCCGCGCTCGCCGAGTACGGCCGCCGGGTGCTGTTGGTGGACATGGACCCGCAGGGCGCGCTGTCCGCCGGCCTGGGCGTCCCGCACTACGAGCTGGAAAAGACCATCCACAACGTGCTGGTGGAGCCGCGGGTGTCGATCGACGACGTGCTGCTGCAGACCCGGGTCAAGCACATGGATCTGGTGCCGTCCAACATCGACCTGTCGGCCGCCGAGATCCAGTTGGTCAACGAGGTGGGACGCGAGCAGACGCTGGGCCGGGCGCTGCACCCGGTGCTGGATCGCTACGACTACGTGCTGATCGACTGCCAGCCGTCACTGGGTCTGCTCACCGTCAACGGCCTGGCCTGTTCGGACGGGGTGGTGATCCCCACCGAGTGCGAGTACTTCTCGCTGCGCGGTCTGGCGCTGCTCACCGACACCGTCGACAAGGTGCGCGACCGGCTGAACCCGAAACTGGAGATCAGCGGGATCCTGCTGACCCGGTACGACCCGCGCACGGTCAACTCGCGCGAGGTGATGGCCCGGGTGGTGGAGCGGTTCGGCGACCTGGTGTTCGACACCGTCATCACCCGCACTGTCCGGTTCCCGGAGACCAGCGTGGCCGGCGAACCCATCACCACGTGGGCGCCGCGATCGACCGGGGCCATCGCCTATCGCGCGTTGGCCCGCGAGTTCATCGACCGATTCGGCGCGTGAACGCGACCGCAAATGGTGAGGCGCCCCAGCAGAACGGCTTTCAGGTCCGCCTGACCAATTTCGAGGGGCCGTTCGATCTGCTGCTGCAGCTGATCTTCGCCCATCGCCTGGACGTGACCGAGGTGGCGCTGCACCAGGTCACCGACGACTTCATCGCCTACACCCGCGAAATCGGTCCCCAGCTGGAGCTCGAGGAGACCACCGCGTTCCTGGTGGTGGCCGCGACCCTGCTCGACCTGAAGGCCGCCCGGCTGCTGCCGGCCGGGCAGGTCGACGACGACGAAGACCTGGCGCTGCTGGAGGTGCGCGACCTGTTGTTCGCCCGGCTGCTGCAGTACCGCGCGTTCAAGCACGTCGCCGAGATGTTCGCCGAGCTGGAGGCCACCGCGCTGCGCAGCTACCCGCGCGCCGTGTCGCTGGAGGACCGGTTCACCGAGCTGTTGCCCGAGGTGATGATCGGCGTCGACGCCGACCGCTTCGCCCAGATCGCGGCGATCGCGTTCAGCCCGCGGCCCGTCCCGACGGTGTCGGTGGCGCACCTGCACGAGGTGCAGGTCTCCGTCCCCGAGCAGGCCAAGAAGTTGCTGGCGATCCTTCAGGCGCGGGGCAGCGGGGCGTGGGCGACGTTCTCCGAGCTGGTCGCCGATTGTGAGGCGTCGATGGAGGTGGTCGGGCGGTTCCTGGCGCTGCTCGAACTGTATCGGTCGCGGGCGGTAGCATTCGACCAGTCAGAGCCGCTTGGCGTGCTCCAAATTTCGTGGACCGGGGAACGTCCGGTCAGTGAAGCCTTGGTAGAAGTGCGGGACGAATCATGATGGGCGCCGGTGACGACGCAGAGCGCGGCGATGCCGAGGAACGGCGCTTCGGCACCGCCGGTGACGACGCAGAGCGCAGCGATGCGGAGGAACGGCATCTGAACGGTGCGGAGCCCAGCGACGCCGCGCAACCCGAAGTCGACCTGGATTCCGACCTCGACGTGGGCATCCCGGACATCGCCGAGGCCGCGCCGATGGAGTCCGAGGAACTCGGCTCGGTGCTCGAGGCGCTGCTGCTGGTGGTGGACACCCCGGTCACCGCGGAGGCGCTGGCGTCCGCCACGCAACAGCCGGTGTATCGGATCGCCACCAAGCTGCAGGAGATGGCCGAGGAACTGACCGCGCGCGACAGCGGCATCGACCTGCGGAAGAACAGCGAGGGCTGGCGCATGTATACCCGCGCCCGGTTCGCGCCGTACGTGGAAAAGCTGCTGCTGGACGGCGCGCGGTCCAAGCTCACCCGGGCCGCGCTGGAGACGCTGGCCGTGGTCGCCTACCGCCAGCCCGTGACGCGTGCGCGGGTGAGCGCGGTGCGCGGCGTCAACGTCGACGCGGTGATGCGCACGCTGCTGGCGCGCGGCCTGATCACCGAAGCCGGGGTGGACGACGACAGCGGCGCGACGACGTTCGCGACCACCGAGCTGTTCTTGGAGCGCCTGGGGCTGACGTCGCTGGCCGACCTGCCGGACATCGCGCCGCTGCTGCCCGACGTGGACACGATCGAGGACCTCAGCGAATCCCTGGACAGCGAGCCACGTTTCATCAAACTTTCCGGCGGCCACGCGGCCGACCCGGCGCTGACCTTCGACGTGGACCAGGATTGATGGTCGAAGCTGAGGGAATCCGGCTGCAAAAGGTGTTGTCCCAGGCCGGAATTGCGTCGCGGCGGGCCGCCGAGAAGTTGATCATCGAGGGCCGCGTCGAGGTGGACGGGCAGGTGGTGACCGAATTGGGCACCCGCGTCGACCCGGACGCCTCGGTGATCCGTGTGGACGGGGCCCGGATCGTCCTCGACGATTCGCAGGTGTATCTGGCGCTGAACAAGCCGCGCGGCGTGCACTCGACCATGTCGGACGACCGCGGGCGGCCGTGTATCGGTGATTTGATCGAACGGCGAGTTCGCGGGAACAAGAACCTGTTTCACGTCGGGCGCTTGGACGCGGACACCGAAGGGCTGATCCTGCTGACCAACGACGGTGAACTCGCGCACCGGCTGATGCATCCCTCCCACGAGGTGCCCAAGACGTACCTGGCGACGGTGACCGGGTCGGTGCCCCGCGGTGTCGGCAAGGCGCTGCGTGCCGGGATCGAGTTGGACGACGGTCCCGCGCGGGTCGACGAGTTCGCGGTGGTGGACGCGATCCCGGGTAAGACGCTGGTGCGGGTCACGTTGCACGAGGGCCGCAATCGCATCGTGCGCCGGCTGCTGGCGGCGGCCGGGTTCCCGGTGGAAGCGTTGGTGCGCACCGACATTGGGCCGGTGTCGCTCGGCAAGCAGCGCCCGGGCAGCTTCCGGGCGCTGGGCCGCGACGAGATCGGGCAGCTCTACAAGGCGGTGGGCCTGTGAGTGGGGTAGTGGTGGCCATCGACGGCCCGGCGGGTACCGGAAAGTCTTCGGTGTCAAAGGGATTGGCGTGCGCTTTAGGGGCCCGCTACCTCGATACGGGGGCGATGTACCGGATGGTGACGCTGGCCGTGTTGCGTGCGGGCGTCGATCCGGGCGACGTCGACGCGGTCGGCCGGGTCGGGTCGACGGCGCAGCTGTCGGTGGACGGCGATCGGTGTTTGCTTGCCGGAGAGGACGTTTCCACCGAGATTCGGGGGGATGCCGTCACCGGCGCCGTCTCGGCGGTGTCGGCGGTGCCCGCGGTGCGCGCCCGGCTGGTCGAGTTGCAGCGCGAGATGGCCGCTGGGCCGGGCGATGTCGTCGTCGAGGGCCGCGACATCGGCACCGTCGTCCTGCCCGACGCGCCGGTGAAGATCTTTTTGACCGCGTCGGCAGAAACGCGGGCGCGTCGGCGCAACGACCAGAACGTGGCGGCCGGGCTGGCCGACGACTACGACGCCGCGCTCGCCGACGTCCGCCGTCGCGACCATCTGGATTCCACGCGGGCGGTGTCGCCGCTGCGGGCCGCCCCCGACGCGGTGGTCGTCGACACCAGCGAGATGACCGAGGCGCAGGTGATCACCCATCTGCGGGACTTGGTCGACCAGCGAAGCGGGGCGGTGCGGTGACCCAGGACGGTACATGGAGTGACGAAAGCGACTGGGAATCCGTCGAATTCGGCATCGACGAACAGGAGGAGGCCGGCCCGGCGCCGGTGGTGGCGGTGGTGGGCCGGCCCAACGTCGGCAAGTCCACGCTGGTGAACCGGATCCTGGGCCGTCGCGAAGCGGTGGTTCAGGACATCCCGGGCGTCACCCGCGACCGGGTGTCCTACGACGCGCTGTGGACCGGCCGCCGGTTCGTCGTGCAGGACACCGGCGGATGGGAGCCCGACGCCAAGGGGCTGCAGCAGCTGGTGGCCGAGCAGGCCTCGGTGGCCATGCGCACCGCGGACGCGGTGATCCTGGTGGTCGACGCCGTCGTCGGCGCCACCTCGGCCGACGAAGCCGCCGCCCGGATCCTCCTGCGGTCGGGAAAGCCAGTGTTCCTGGCCGCCAACAAGGTTGACAGCGACAAGGCCGAAGCGGACGCGGCGATGTTGTGGTCGCTGGGGCTCGGTGAGCCGCACGCGATCAGCGCCATGCACGGCCGCGGGGTGGCCGATCTGCTTGACGAGGTGCTGGCCGCGCTGCCCGCGGTGTCGGAGGTGGGCCCCAAACCCGGTGGCCCGCGGCGCGTGGCGCTGGTCGGTAAACCCAACGTGGGCAAGAGCTCGCTGCTGAACAAGCTGGCCGGCGATCAGCGCTCGGTGGTGCACGATGTCGCGGGGACGACGGTGGACCCGGTGGACTCCCTCATACAGCTGGGCGACAGGGTGTGGCGGTTCGTCGACACGGCGGGTTTGCGGCGCAAGGTCGGTCAGGCCAGCGGCCACGAGTTCTACGCATCGGTGCGCACGCACTCGGCCATCGACGCGGCCGAGGTGGTGATCGTGCTGATCGATGCGTCGGACCCGCTGACCGAACAGGATCAGCGGGTGCTGTCGATGGTCATCGAAGCCGGCCGGGCCTTGGTGCTGGCCTTCAACAAGTGGGACCTGGTCGACGAGGACCGGCGCGAGCTGCTGGAGCGCGAGATCGACCGCGAACTCGTGCAGCTGCGGTGGGCGCCGCGCGTCAACATCTCCGCCAAGACCGGCCGCGCCGTGCAAAAGCTGGTGCCGGCCATGGAGACCTCGCTGGCGTCGTGGGATGCGCGGATCGCCACCGGCCCGCTGAATTCCTGGCTGAAAGAGGTGGTGGCGGCCACCCCGCCACCGGTGCGCGGCGGCAAGCAGCCGCGGATCCTGTTCGCCACCCAGGCCACTGCCCGGCCCCCGACGTTCGTGCTGTTCACCACCGGCTTCCTCGAGGCGGGCTATCGGCGTTTCCTGGAGCGACGGCTGCGCGAGGCCTTCGGCTTCGAGGGGTCGCCGATCCGGATCAACGTGCGGGTGCGCGAAAAGCGGGGCGCCCGGCGGCGCTGAGCGATGGGCTCTGCGTGACGCGCGACGAACTCACCCGCGCGCTGCTGGCCTGGGCGCACGGGGCGGACGCCGCGCAGGGAAGGTCGATGGGCGGGGCGGCCCGGCGCTTGCGGTAGGCTTTCGACCTGCTGCCGGTGGGAACCACTGGCGCGCGGGCTGTGGCGCAGTTTGGTAGCGCACTTGACTGGGGGTCAAGTGGTCGCAGGTTCAAATCCTGTCAGCCCGACCAGAGTTATTGCAGGTAAAGGGCGGTTTTCTCGAAATCGGGAACCGCCTTTTCTGTACCCGCCTGGGGTATGGATGGCAACGCGGATGGCAACCCGTCCAAAAATTGTCGAGTGTCATGCGGGCCGCCGGTGATGCGATCACAGCCGGGGCGCCGGTCGACGGAGCAGTCGTCAAGCGACGTATCGACGAGCTGCGCCAGGGCGACGACGAGCGCCTGGCCGACGCCGCCGCGCGGGTGCAGCCGCTGCACGTGCTCAAAATCGTGCAGTCCTGGTCGGGTGGGCTGGCCAAGACCCGCCGCGCCGGGAGGCGGTGACCCGGTGGTGGCATACGCGAGCGAGGAGGACGTCAAGGCGGCGCTGCGAGCGATCGGCCACGCCGAGCTGGCCGACGACCTGCCGCCGGTCGACGAACTGCTCAGCGAGGCAAGCGACCTAGTGACCGGGTACCTGTGGCCGTCGGAGGTGCCAACGCCGACGCCGGGGCCGGTCCTGCGGGTAGTAGCGGCGTTGGCCGCGGCCGTGCTCATTCGGCCGGCAAAACTGCTACCTGAGACGCAGAGCCTTTCGGCTGACGGGTTCGGGGTGACGTTCACGCCGGGCACAGGTTCGCCAGGGCCGTACCTCACGGCAGCGCTCAAGGCGCGGCTGCGGCCCTAGCGGGCAGCCATGACGTCGGTGGCGATGGGCAGCGAGCGCCACTGACAGAGCAGCCCACCACGGGACTGGGCGATCTAGTTCCATTCGCAGAACAGGCCGCCGGTCATTTCGAGGCAGACTGGTCGACGCTGCTGCTGTCCGTCCTCCACGACTAGAGCGAGAATTTCGTGGCCATCTCCGGGGTGGGGTCCACGCACGGCGCGTATCAGCTTGACCTTTCCGTTGCCGTCGGGATCGTCCATTATGAGCCCCTCCCACTTCCAAAGGTCGGCTGCCCGCACGTAGGCCTGGCTTTGTGGGTCGTTGCCGTCGAGGACGCGATGGATAAGGTCGCCAGGCTTCACGTCGTTGGTGACAGTCGTACCGAGATCGTGGATTCGGACAGTCATGCGGATACGCCGGTTAGGTTCGTCGTCCTCAAGTCTTGTGACCGTTGCCCTGTGATGTTCGACTGAGCCGACGCCGTTGTGCTGTATCGGCAAGAGGATGTCGTCGTTTTCGGCGAGTAGGCACACGAGGCAGGGCCGTGCGAGGGTTGGATCGGATGCGTTCATACGGTTACGGTATTGCCCTCGTCTCCCTTGCGGTGGCGGGCTTTTCTATTGGGGCTCCTATCCCAGACGTCCAGCCAGCCTATCGAGTTCGTCGGCCGCGTTACGCAGCGCGGCGGCCAGGTGCTCGACGTCGGCGGCGTCCACCATCACGGATTCTTGGCCGTCGCTGACCGCGATGCTCAGCCCGTCGAAACCGCCGTAGATGTACTGAAAGCCGTGGACCTTGACGTGTAGCCCGCTGGGTGTGGTTTGGTCGCCGCAGTGGAAGTGTCGTTGCACGATCCGGTCGTCGTCGCTCAGCTCCCATTCGCCGACGTGGGCGGCGTCGGGAGGCGTTGGGACGGACAGGGGCGTGGGGGCTGGTGTGCTCGTTGTCATGGGTGCTGACGGTAGGCGTGTGGCGGTGGCGCGTCAACCAGGCTGAAGCCGCGAAAGTGTTTACGTATCAACAGCTTTCGTTGACGGGTCAACAGCACGCGGCGTTGGCGTGCAACGCCTTTCGATCGGTGGCGGTTGACGACGGTGACAACACGCGGCTTGAATTGCTTGCGCGGGCCGGGCGTGTCGTACAGGTCGGGTAGGAATTGGGCCTATGAATTTGGAGTTGGGTGTCGCCTGTTCGTTGGCTGCTGCACCCAAGTTGACCTGCGACGAAAGTATTCCGAGCTGCAAAAGTGTTGACTGCGAAGGCACTAGACAATGTGGATCCTGAGATCGTGTGGCCTACTGGACATTAGCGGTCACCGAACGACGGTGGACCAATGTGGTCGTTGGTGAGGGTGTCGCGAAGTCGGAACGACATCAGCGGGCCGCGAACTCGCGCTGGGATTCCGTGCGGCGGGCGCGGAGTGAGCCCGTCTGCGGGCGGTGACCTGATGGCGCGGGTAAAACGTGCCCCGGACCGGGCGGCGCCGCCAGAAGATGGGCGGACGCCACGGTGGGTCGAGGCTCTGATAGCGGATCCGCGTGGGATGCCGCCCACGCAATACGACTTACAGCCGACGTCGACCAAGTATCGAGGTCAACGGTGAGCTGCCATTTTGCCGGCGAATTCACGCGCGGCCTAAACAACCTCCAATGCGTTGCGTTGGCGCCTCAGAACGGGACGCTCATGTCCTCTTGCTCGATTGTCAGGATTAATGGTCCTAGTGTGGTCACGTGCCAGGCGTCTCCGACATCAACCGAGCCTTCAACCGAGTCCCACGTAGAGCGGAGTCTCGGGTGAGTGCACAGCTACGCGACACTTTTGTCGATTCTGGGGTCGCTGCAGCCCTCGAGTCTATTGATCACCAAGTCCTTTACGGCAGGCGCGGCACAGGCAAGACGCACGCCCTGAGATACCTTGCTGCGACGCGGGCCGAGTACGGGGATATTGGCATCTACATTGACCTACGAATCATCGGCTCGGCCGAGGGGTTGTTCGACCCGGAGCGCGCCTCGCCGATCGCGCGGACATCGAGGCTCCTTGCCAACCTCCTCTTGGAGGTTCACGACGCGATCCTCGAGGCGGTGTTAAACGACGACGAACTCATCGCAGATGAAGCAATCGCGCAGAACCTCGATTTCCTGGACCAAGCCCTGCGCAACACGCGCGTCGAGGGAGGGCAGGTCGAAGAATCCTACGAGCATCAAAACGAGAAGAAGGAGAAAGCATCACTGCGGGCAAGGTTTTCGTTAACCCGGCTCTCCGCTAATGCGATGGCGGGTGTCGGAATGTCGAATTCCGATCAAAACAGGCAATCAGCGAAACGCAAAGGTGAGGAGCGGCCTAGCCTCAACTTCGGCGAGATCGCACGTTCATTGCGCGCAGTGGCGGAATCGCTGAGGGCCCGCCGAATCTGGCTTCTGCTGGATGAATGGAGCAGCGTGCCCCTGGATATGCAGCCCTACCTGGGTGAATTCCTCGTGCGTTGCGTAACACCAGTTCAGGGTTTCACCGTCAAAATTGCCGCGATCGAGCAGCAGACGCGCTTTCGAACGACCACGGCGAATAACGAAACCATCGGAATCGAGCTCGGTGCCGATTTTGCTGCCAACGTCGATCTCGATGATTTCATGGTGTT
This sequence comes from Mycobacterium intracellulare ATCC 13950, assembly GCF_000277125.1. NCBI lineage: Bacteria > Bacillati > Actinomycetota > Actinomycetes > Mycobacteriales > Mycobacteriaceae > Mycobacterium > Mycobacterium intracellulare. The sequence continues at coordinate 3,059,887 of NC_016946.1, read as the reverse complement.
CGAGCATGATCGCGAACGGGCGCGAGACTTCTTCCGTGGCTTGCTTTTTAAGCATCTGACGGCGGGGGCCAGCGACGCAGAGCAGGTGCCGGGCCTTCGAACTGAGCGTGATCTGGTGTCGATGGGCTTTACTAGCAAGCGGGTATTCGATGAGCTGGTCCGCGCATCCGAAGGCGTGCCGCGCGACGCGATCAACATCGCAGCGAAGGCGGCCGTTCGGGCTGGCGATCGCCAGATATCGATGCCGGAGGTGCGGCGCGCCAGCCGCCAGTGGTTCCAAACGGATAAGGAATCTGCGCTGCGCGGTGTAACCGGCGGTATAGAGCTGCTCAACTGGGTAATTGATACGGTCATCCGTGAGAAGCGTGCCCGCGGCTTCTTGGTCAATCAGCGCTCTTCAGGCGAGCGGCTTCTTACTGCGCTTTTCGACGCGCGTGTGTTGCACCTGGTCCGCCGCGGCTACTCCGCTCAAGACGAGCCGGGCGAGCGGTATGACGTCTACGTTATCGACTACGGCGCGTACGTCGATTTGATCAACACCCAAAATGCGCCCCGGGGACTACTCGCGGTTGATCTAGATGGTGATGACATAGACGACTCCGACGGCGGCTGGGTCGAAGTACCGGAACAGGATCTACGTGCATTGCGTCGAGCGGTTCTGAATCTCGACGAGTTCCTAAAGGCCAACCCGCAATACAAGTGAGCCGGTGTGTACCCGTGCGACAGGATTCTCGTGCCGGGTGCGCTTCTGACCAAGGCAGCGCGACGATCAACCCAACCTCGGTCCCACCCATGGTCAAGATCGGACGTAATCCATGTCTCGGACGATTACGTGACGGCGCCGTCCGCGACGGATGTCCCGATAGTGCGACGTTGCCGACGTCACAACAGTTTGCAGCAACCTGGATGAGGTTGCGGCGAGGCCTACTCGGATGAGCCTTGCGACCGTTGGGGCTTTGGTGCCGGGGTGGTGTTTGCAGGCTTTGAGGTGAATGCAGCCGGCACCGGCGGGGTGCCCTTCTGTGGCCTGGACCCGGATGGATAACCACCCTTCTTTTCGATGCCGCCACCGTCCGCGACGCGCTTCTCGACGCGACCTGCTCCAGCTTGGCGTTCCTTGCCGCCGCCGCTCTTCGATGTTGGTCGTTCAGCCATCGTCCCCGTCCTCGCCGTTGTCGGTTTCCTCCGTTAGCCACGGACTAAATTCAAGATATCTAACTTCTGACCAGCGGATCAGGAGTCCGACGCCGCCGGGTATAGGCTGCCCGTCCTCCTCGAGTTGCAGCTGTCCATCGTTCTCGATGAGGTACGTTTCGGCGATGTACAAATCGCCGTCCTCCCCGTAGCCGCTGGCAAACGAATCGGCCCATAACCCAGCCTTCCACTCTTCATTCATCAGTTGCAGGCGAACGATCCCGACTGGCCCCTTGGAGAAGAACCAATCCCATGCCCGCGGTTCCGGATCCTTCCCGCCGATGAAACTAAGCAGCGCCTTGACGCCGCGCTTCGGCCGTTTCAGAAGGCGCCGTGAGGATTCTTTCCAGTCGCGCGACCACTCCGTCGTGTAACCCAAGAGATAAGGGACGCTGACATACGCCCCTATGGCGGCCCACCACCACCACGAGATCCGGTCGCCGTACGCGAGAGCATCAGTGACCACAAGCGTCTGATACGCAATGTAGGTAAGTGGAGCGAATATTGCATGAAACAGCGCTGACGCACTGAGGAAGCGGAAAATTTGAGTTGCCGTGTCGGTTTGTCGCCATGCCCAAGTTGCACCAAAACTTTCGCGGGCAAGCGTGTACAAGGCGCCCGGTAGCACCGCGAAGACGGCTACCAGAAGCGCTTGCAAAGTTCCAATCATGCGTCGGTTATAACTCCGTTGGCGGCCGGGTGACCGTAGAACCGACTATGCCCCTGCTGGGAGGAGCGGTTGGAGTGCCCGCGATCAGTCAGGTTGCGATGTCGCGCGGCGCATGCCAGGGCACGCCCAACGCCTCACGCTCACGACGAATGCGCGCACAATTTTCCTGCGGAAGCCAAAGCCGCCAGGTACGCCCTTTTGTACGCCCTTTAGGTGATGTCAGCGGGCGTAAGCCAGTGTTGGAAAACCGCCTTCCTCGGAAATCGACCACAAGCGAACACGCGTTGACGCAGGAGACATACTTGGGGGTCAAGTGGTCGCAGGTTCAAATCCTGTCAGCCCGACCAGGCCTACGAATGGCGGCGGCGAACGCCTCGCCCGCGGCGGCCGCTCGCCGTGATGAGAGCATGGGCCCGATGACAACCCACACCTGCATGGGCTGCGGCCTCAAAACCCGCTACTCCTACGGGCGCAACTGCGTGGCCTGCGGCCGACAGACCCGCCGCTCGTACTACGGCGAGTGGGCGGATCGGTATCAGCAGGCCGCGATCGCGTTTGCGGCGCCCGCGAGGATCGTCAGCATGGGCGAGAAGCATCCGACGGCCGCGTTGACGTTGGGGGTGCCCGGCTCGCTCATCGCCATGGCCGCTGTCGCCGCGTACCCGATGGTGTTCGTGCCGTTGCTGTTCCTGCTCGCCGTGGCTTTGGTGGCGTCCATCCGCTACGAGGAAGCCCGCAACCCCTCCAAGTAGGTTTTATCCGGTCAGTCCTCACGGTCCGGGTCGGTGAGTTCCGGCGCGTTCTCGCGAGTGGCCATGCCGCCTTCGTGGCCGTGATCCGCGGGGCCGGGACGGCCGCCCTTCGGCTCGTCGTCATCCTTTTCCGAGTGCTTGCCCATCGCAACCTCCTTCGTCGACCGAAGGACTACCCGCAACGGCGCATTTGAAGACCTACCGCGCCTTCCGGAGGTCGGCGAGCGATTGCTTGAGCCCGCCGTCCATCCGGATTTGCACGGCGGCCACCGCCACCATGATCGCGGCGGTCACCAGGTGGACCACCGCGTCGGTGACGTTGTTGGGAAACGTGAACACGAACGCGACCCGATGCGAGAAGAACGCCCAAATGCCCGGCAGCGCACCGGCGATCGCGGCGAGCAGCAGATACAACACGGACCACGACTTGCGCATCGCGAAGACCAGGCCTGGAGCGAACAACGCAAGGCCGGCGACGGCATGCCACCCGTTGTAGTCCATTCCGAACAGCTGGACGGTCGGCGCGGTGGGCCCGATCGCGAAACTGGGATTCATGATGAAGCCGATCACCGCCTGAATGACGTGGAAAACACAAATGATCAGCAGCCCGACCTGGGCGAAACTCCACCTCACATGGCACCCCCTTGTGCGCGGCAAGATGCCCGAATACTACGCGTTGTAGTAGCACCCTGGCAATGGGGCCGCACCAAGCGGCTGAAGGTCAGTTCCGCCCGGGAATCTTCATCACGGTCCGTACGATGGGCAACAGCGACTTCTGCCACAGGGTCGACGGAATGCCAAGCGGCGGATCAAGATTGAACACGCGTGCGGTCGCGATCGTCTGCGATTCGGTGTACTTCAACAGGCCCTCGGGACCGTGGCGGCGCCCGACGCCGGACTGGCCCATCCCGCCCATCGGTGCGCCGAGGCTGCCCCACGCGAACGCATAACCCTCGTTGACGTTCACCGTCCCCGACCGCAGCCGGGCGGCGATCTGCTGGCCCTCGGCGGAGGAACCCGCGAAAACGCTGGCGTTGAGCCCGTACTCGGTGGCGTTGGCCTTCTCGACCGCCTCGTCGACGTCGGCCACCGGATAGATCGAGACGACCGGGCCGAACGTCTCGTTGGCCGCGCACTCCATCTCCGGCGTCACGTCGGTCAGCACCGTGGGCTCGTAGAACAGCGGCCCGAGGTCGGGGCGAGCCTTGCCGCCGGCGATCACCTTGGCGCCCTTGGCTTTCGCGTCGTCCACATGGTCGGTTACGGTGTCCAGCTGGCCGGCGGAGATCAGGCTTCCCATGTCAATCGAGAAGTCATACGCGGAGCCCAGCTTCATGCTGCGCACCGCGGCGCCGAACTTGCCGATGAAATCGTCGGCGATGTCTTTCTCGACGTAGATCCGCTCGATGGAGATGCACAGCTGGCCCGCGTTCGAAAAGCATGCGCGGGTGGCCGCCTTGGCCGCCTTGTCGAGGTTGGCGCCGCGCGTGACGATCATCGCGTTCTTGCCGCCGAGCTCGGCGGAGAAACCGATCAGCCGCCGGCCGGCGTGCTCGGCGAGCTGCCTGCCGGTGGCGGTCGAGCCGGTGAACATCAGGTAGTCGCAGTTGTCGATGATCGCGGTGCCGACCACCGAGCCCGGTCCGGGCACCACCGCGTAGAGCGCTCGCGGCAGGCCGGCGCGATACAAAAGCTCGGCGCACGCGAGCGCGCAATACGGGGTCTGGCTGTCCGGCTTGAGCACCACCGCGTTACCGGCCAGCAGCGCGGGCACCGAGTCCGACGCCGTCAGGGTCATCGGATAGTTCCACGGCGAAATCACCCCGACCACGCCCTTGGGCTGGTAACCCACCGTGGTCTTGCCGATGCCCGGGAGCAGCGACTGCACCGTGCGCGGCTTCAGCAGGTCCGCGGAGACCCGCGCATAGTAATTCGCGTTGGCGACCAGGTCGACGATCTCCTCCTGTGCGGCCCATCGGGCCTTGCCCGCCTCGGCCTGCAGGAGATCCATCAGGAACTCGCGGTTCTCGACGACCAGGTCGCGATACCGGCTGATGACATCGACGCGCTCGCTGACCGGACGGTTCGCCCAGTCGGCCTGCGCCGCGCGCGCCTCGGCGAAGGCGGCTTCGACGTCTTCGGCCGTGCCGACGGGGATGGTGGTCAGCGGCTTGCCGGTGAAGACCTCGTCGATCGTCTTGGTCTGGCGTGCGGTGGCGTCCTTGATCGCGGCCAACTGGCGCAGGCGGTCGAAGACCTCGGCTGACGGTGCGGGCATGTCGTCACCTCTCAAAAAGCGCAGGCGTCCAAAACACCAGACTATTGGCTCTGCGATGCCGGGGGTCTCCGGTGCCCGTGGGCTTGTTTTGAGCGGCTATCACCGAGTGGAAGACGCTGATGAGTCCGAAGGCTTTGAGAACTCATGTAGCCTCGGGTATCGACCAACCCACGAGCCGATCAGGCAGGTGCTCTCACACAGATGATACGGCCGTCCACCGGACCGGTAGGTCCCGGACGCGTCGCCGTGCCGCCCAAACCCGCGGGCCGCTTTTCTAGATCGAGAAGTTCGCCGCTTATCTGACCTCGCGTCGATCCTCGCCACTCGCGCGTAACCACCCACAAGATCGGACGTGACCCCTTTTGCCGCGGTTCGTAAACCCGCCCTGTCCGCATGCCTCCGCTCAGCCCGAATCTCACTGATTCCATGGCGATTACCGAAGTACCTGAATACGCCCACCTCAGCGATGACGACGTCGAGAACCTCGCGGCCGCACTGGACACGATCCGTTGCGACGTCGAAGGTTCGCGCGGCACCAAGGACCGTGACTACATCCGTCGGGCCATCGCCTTTCAGCGATGCCTGGAGGTCGCGGCCAGACTGACCCTCATCGGCAGCAGATCGAAGGCCGGGTGGGCTCTCGGAACCGCAGCGCTGGCTGCGGCCAAGTGCATCGAGAACATGGAACTCAGCCACAACATCAGCCACGGTCAGTGGGATTGGATGAACGATCCGGAAATCCATTCCAGTACCTGGGAATGGGACATGGTCGGTCCCTCGAAGCACTGGCAGTCCTCTCACAACCACCTGCACCACATGTTCACCAACGTCGTGGGCATGGACGACGACCTCGGATTCGGAGTCCTGCGGGTCACGCGCGATCAGGAGTGGGAGCCGAGCGCCCTGGCGCAGCCGTTGCGCGCGGTGTTGCTGGCGCTGGCATTCGAATGGGGCGTCGCGCTGCATGGCCTGTACGCGGTGCGGGATCGCGAGACAACAGAGGCCGGTAGATCTGCCCACAAACGGGTGATGATCCGCAAGATGGCTCGCCAGGCCGCAAAGGATTACGTCTTCTTTCCTGCGCTGGGCCGACGTCGATGGCGCCGCACGCTCGGCGCGAACGTGGTGGCCAACGGGTTACGCAACGTGTGGGCGTACGCGGTCATCGTCTGCGGTCACTTCGCGGACGGAGCGGAAAAGTTCACCCCGTCGGTCTTGGAGAACGAGACGAAACCCGAATGGTATCTCCGGCAGATGCTCGGGACCGCCAACTTCCGAGCCGGTCCGGCGTTGGCGTTCATGAGCGGAAACCTCTGCTATCAAATCGAACACCACCTGTTTCCCGATCTACCGAGCAATCGTTACCCCGAGATCGCTCAACGGGTTCGCGCGCTGTGCGTCAGATACGACTTGCCCTACACCACCGGTCCGCTGCTCCGGCAGTACCTGCTCACCGTCCGCACGATCTGCAAATTGGCGCTGCCCGACCGATTTTTGTCCGCGACCGCCGACGACGCGCCAGAGACAGCGTCCGAGATTAGATTTCGGGACGCCGCGGGCCGGCCGCACGTAGCAATCGCGGACACTGACGTGAGGCGACGCGGGTTGGCGACGGCGATGCTCACCCGCGGTAGACGAGGCCAGCCGGGGGGCCGCACCGCCTAGCGCGCAGTGCGGACGCAATAAGGGGGCTTTTGGATTGGCGCCCCGCGTATCTCGACGGGCGCACGAGTCCAGCGGCCGAGACAACGGCATCACCGGCCCTTGGGCCGTGTGGAATGCGTTCAGTCCCAGGGGTTTTCGTGCTCCACCGCTAGAGGGCGGTCACTCCCACCGCTTGGGGGCCTTTGGGCCCCTGGGTGATCTCGAACTGGACGCGCTGATTCTCCTCGAGGCTGCGGAAGCCGCTTTCCTGGATCTCAGAATGGTGGACGAATACATCCTTTTCGCCGCCGTCGGGGGCGATGAATCCGAAGCCCTTGTCGCTGTTGAACCATTTCACGGTTCCCTGTGTCATACGAATTTCGCTTTCTTTCGGAGCGGATGAAATTAGCTACATCCGGGTCAACCGTAACACAATCCAGCGAAAAAGTAGCGGGGGTTAATTAGCGCACGCACGCTGGGGACCTGCGGCATCCGATCACGGATAAACGGGCGCTATCGAGGAAGATCGTCGCCTCAGCGCTTCTTGGTGACCAGCAGGGCTTCCGCCTGCGAGATCTCGGCGGCCTTGCCGCGCTTCGCCGCTCGTTTTTCTTTCAGGGATTTACCCGATTTCTTACCCATGGTTTGCCGGGGGGACTTATCAGACATCGCGGCCTTTTTGATTTGGGGACCTGGCAGGTCCCGATTTAGCGAGCATACACCCCTCCTGCGCACCCCGGTCCCGCTATCAAAGCGGCCACCAACTAAACCGACCTAAAATTCCAAGTCAAAATAATTCGGGCCGCCTGCAACGCGCATGGTCGGCGAAAATGCACCGTGAAGTCAGGTTAAACAGGGTCAGTCGAATCCGGCGCTGATGCGTGATGTGGCCGACATGGTCTACTCGCGGGCGTCCACTTTTTGCCCGCTGATCATGAGGTTCGCGACCGTCAAGGCGTTGTTCGGGCCGGCCGCGGTCATCATGACGGTGTGCGCATCGTTTTCGTCGGTGTGCGGTGAAACCACCAGGAGGGTGATTCTCTGGCGATTGAGCCCGAGCACCTCGACGGTGTGAACCGGCTGGCGGCGGTATCCGTCGAGCCGTACCGTCTGCGGGCCGAACGCCAATTTTGCTGGCGCCGTTGCCCATTCGGTGAGGTTGTAGATGACACGACCCACGGGACCAAGCCGAACCGATAGCACTGCCAGCAGATCTGGCAGCTCCGCCGTCAGGTCGTCACTATGCGGCCACCACGCTCCATCGACATACCCGCTGCGGGGCGACTTCGGTTTCAGGCGCAGGCGCGGTGTGTGTAGCGGCGGGGCATGCCGGCCCCCGGCAGTGGTGTGGTCGTCATGCGGCGCCATATTGACGCTCCCGTCTTGGCCGCGAAGTGGGCCAAATCATTCGAATCGACGATGACATGGCTTTGATTCGTCACGTTCGAGGTATCGCCGATGGTCTTACACTACTCCGGTCGTGTCCGAACGCGAGCGCGAATCATGATTGCCACCGGCTTGCGACGCGGCTCTTGGCGTCGCCGTGGCGCAAACACGCCGTGGCGCAGCGGATTTCATCGAAAATGCGATGACACGGTGTTCGGGTTTGCGGCTGACCTCAGCGGATCGAAACCAGTTGGTCGATCGAGTCCCGGGGCAATTCGCCGTTCACCAGGGCGCTGACCACCAGCCGATCCAGCGTGATCGCGCCCTTGTGATTATCGAGGAAGGCCGTGTCGGCAGCGTCGCGACCGGTGGCGATGCGCACCAGCGTCTGTCGCGGCGCCAGCAGCGTCGCGTCGACCACCCGCCATTGCCCCTCGACGAAAGCTTCGGCGACCGCGTGGAAGTCCATCGGATTTACCCCGGGCGCGTAGACGGATACCAAGCGGGCCGGCACGCTGACCGCTCGCAGAAGTGCCACGACCAGATGCGCGTAGTCACGGCACACACCTTCGCCGGCGAGCAGGGTGTCCACCGCCCCGTCAATCGGATCGCTCGAGCCGGGTACGTAATTGAGTCTGGTGCCCACCCAGGAACTGACGTGCTCCAGCAGCGCCGTCGGATCGCGGTCATTGCCGAATTCTGTGGCGGCGAAACCATAGAACTTGTCGGCCTCGGCGTAACGGCTCGGCCGCAGGTACATCGACTGGTCGTATTCGGTCACCGGAGCCGGATCAGTGTGCCCCACGATCGTCGCTGCGTAGTCCACGCGCAGCGTGCCGACCTCCGCGTCGAACTTGTGGATGCGGTTGCCGTGCAGTCCGCTGACCTCCAAGGGCCGGATTTGCTCTCCGTTCAAGACGAAGCGCAGCGACTCGAAGACCTCAGCACGCGGGTGCGGCGCAACGGCAATCTGGAACTCCAGCGTCGTGGCCGCAGTGATTTCGACTTCAATCTCGGCGCCCACTTCTCGTCTCATAGCGAGATAGTGCGCCGGAGGGGCCCGGATCGCCAGCCGCGGGTCGGCGATCCTCGGTGGTTGAGCGTTTTTACAAACGGGTAGTGGCATAAACAATGCGCAACCAGGGGCAGTTCGACGCGATCGCCCGAGAGATGGTCCAAGGGGTCTCGGGCGTCTGTTGCGTGCTGCTCGACCGCGACCTGCGGATCCGGGCGGCAAGCCGGGCCTACGAGCGCGTCGCGCTCCGGGAACACGGCGAGTTGTCCGGGCAATACCTGTTCGACGCATTCCCCGACAATCCCAAGGACCCGCAGGCGACGGGGACGTCGAACCTCGCGTCGTCCCTCGAGATCGCGATGCGCGCCGGCCACACCCATAAGATGCGGCTGCAGCGCTACGACATCCCCGATCCCGCCGCCCCCGACGAATTCCTGCCCAAGGTGTGGAGGCCGACCAACTCCCCGCTGCTCGACCATGGCGAGCTGGTGGGGGTGGTGCATTGCGTGAAGGAAGTCTCCGAGAGCAGCCAGCTCCTTGCCGAGGTGGCCCGCGAGGTCGAGCGCGGTGACTCCTGGGATCCGGCCGAGCTGCTGCACACGCTCGAGGCCGTCAGCGCCGTGGAAGCCAGTCTTTACGCTCAGCGCCAGGAGTCGCTGGCCCTCGAGAACAAGCAACTGATGCGCGCCATCGAGACCCGAGACGTGATCGGGCAGGCCAAGGGCGTGCTGATGGAACGATTCAATATCGACGCCGGTGGGGCGTTCGGCCTGTTGACCCGCCTCTCGCAGCAGACGAACACCCGGGTCGAGCAGATCGCCCGCACGCTGGTCGAGACGAAGCGCCCTCCGCGCTCGGCCTGAGCCGCCGGCACGGGGCGGACCGCGATCGGGGCTCAGACGATGTGCAGACCCTGGGCCAGCTGCGACACCCCAACCACCGTGAACAGGATGACCAAAATCTGCCGGTGGTAGGTCCGCACCCAGTCGTGCAGCACCCGGAGCAGGGATTGCGTCTTGGCCGGCGTGACCACATACCCGACGAGGATCACCTCGACGACGGCGTACATCAGGACGGTGAACGCGATGGCGGCTCCGAACTGTGCGGTGAGCGACGCGCCCGAGGCCATGATGATCGCGACGATGAAGAGGACGCCGTCGACCGGCACCGAAATCAGCCCGATCACCCACGCGACCCACGACGACCCGCCCTCCCATGCGTCGTGGATGCGGCCGAGCAGGCGCCGGACGGGGGAGCCGTCGTCGCTCGAGACATCTTGGACCCGGGTCAGCAGCCGCGGCATGGCGATGGGCGCCGCGGAGGCTGACGACGGTGCCGGCGATCGGGCGTCGGGCGAGGGTTGCGCCACCCGCTGGCGCGTCACGAAGCGCACCGTCATCGCCGCCGCGATCGACAGCCCGATCACGCCGAGGCCGATTTGAACCTTTCCGAGGGTCGCGCCCGTAGAAGGGGAAGACGAACCGTGCGCGATGTGCCCGAACATGGGGGTGAAGTTCAGCAGCATCAGGGGGAGCAAGAGCTCGGGTACGCATACCGTCAGCCCGCCGATCCAGTAGGCGAGCAGACTCGGTCCCGGCCGTGGCCGCGAGATCATCAGCAGGGCGAGCCCGAGACGAACCGGGTTGAGCGCAGCCAGAATTCCCAAGCCCAGCACTGACCCCCACATGGCCGCAGCTCTACCCGCACCTGTCGGCGCTTAAACGCCGACGGGTCGCGACCGGATGGCGCCGCGGCGGAGCGGGGCCCGCCCGAAGCTATGAGCCCGCTGTGCGCCGAATCTTGATCTTGGTCAACGGATTCGGGCGAAGCCGACGAGCGGTGTGCAAGCGCGCCCGTGAGATCAATCACAAGGCCCCGGGGTTGCCGGTTGTCCGGTCCCGCCGGCCAAAACGGCCGGTTGAATCGTGCGCCAGACGTAGCCAGCCGTAGGCGCGCAGCTTCACGCCCGAAAGCAAACGCACCACTTGGTCGAACGCCGCCGTGGCAATCCGACTCGCCACAGCTACGGCGAAGCTCGATGTGTCGACCTTGCTGGCGGGGCGCTAATCGCGGTTTAGCAAGCGTCCGTACGTTTTTGCACTGTGCGGCAAACGGACTGTGTCGCCGGGTATCAATTGGCTACTGAGAATCGTCGCGCCGCGAATAGGCTGTTAAGGCCATGATTCGGCCCGCAGCTGCGGCGGGTTTATCGGTTACGCCGCGGCCACGGCGCCGCGCGCCGAGCCGCCGGACGGGGCCAGAGGCAAATATTTTTCGTTCACGTAAGCGACGCCAGGAATGCCGGGCCGGCAAATTCATTATTTCCCTAGGTCGCTTGTGAAAAAGGACGGTAAGGCACCCGTGTCGTGGCGATGTCAACGGTGCCGAGCGTCAAAGTTGTTTGCTGGACAGCGAGACACGAGTGCAACAACGGCCGCTGTTAATGTCTTACGTGAGAACGTAATTCAAATGTTTCGAAACGAGCGGCCGGGGTACACCGCGGAGCGTGAATGGCAACATTGACGTTCGTGTGGCCTACCCGGGTAGGGGGTCTGCCATGGCCGTCATGGCTCAGTTGCCACCGCGTCCAAACTCACGGGCGCCGTTTTCGACCGCATCTGATCGAGCCTGACGGCTCAATCCTTAAGTGCCGCACGGTACTTCGTGTGGTGCGCAGCGCTTGGAGTTTCGTTTCGGTGTTAGGGGGTCCATCAATGCAGCTCAATCCGTTCGACGACGGCGGCAGTTTTTTCGTCCTGGTCAATAACGAAGAACAACACAGTCTTTGGCCAACTTTTACTACCGTTCCCGCCGGTTGGAGAGTAGTTTTTGGGCAAGCCGACCGCGCCGCATGCCTGCACTACATCGAAGAACACTGGCCCGATATCCGGGCGAAAAGCCTCCGCGACACGCCGACCCGCGCCGGTTTGTGATGTTTACACCGATGTCATATGAAGGACTTCGGTAGAGCTTGGGGGGTTCAGTGGAGCGTGGTGGTGACCGGGCACTCCCGGTAACACGAGGCCAGCTCGATATCTGGTTAGCACAACAGGCCGGCCATTTCGACGCGGCGTGGCAGCTGGGCGTGCTGGTCCGTATCGACGGGGCGATCGACCCCCGTCTGTTGCACCAAGCTATGCGACACGTGGTCAACGAGGCCGAGAGCCTGCGGGCCTCGTTCTTCGAGGCCGACGGCCAGGTCTTCCAGAAGGCCGTCGACTACGACGACGTCGACTTGGTCTTCTACGACCTGACGGAATCGCCGGATCCGGAGCGGGAAGTCCGCGAGACTGCGGCATCGATCCAGCGAACGCCGATGCCGCTCACCGGCCCGATGATCAAATTCGCTTTGTTCCGTACGGGTCCCGACGAGTACTACTGGTTCACCGTCTGCCATCACATCGCCATCGACGGCATGGGCATCGCGCTGACCGGACGACGGATCGCCGCCGTCTACTCCGCGCTGGCCGCCGGCAAGCCAGTTCCCCCCGCCTTCTTCGGCTCCCTGCATGACCTCGTCAGCGGCGAGCTGGAATACGAGGGGTCCGCCAAATTCCGTGAAGATCAAGAGTATTGGGTCGCGCACCGCCCCGCGGGCAGCGGGGCGGACTATCCGGCACCGGCGCTGAATGACGGGCGAGACCCGTATTCACCTTCTCCGCCAGTGCAACTGGATCAGTCCGTGGTCGGCAGGGTCAAAGAGTTGTCCAAGACGTTGGGCATCCGTCGGTCATCGGTACTCACCGCGGCCTGCGCGCTTCTGGTGCGGGGTTGGTGCGCCGACGGTTCCGACGAAGTCGTGCTCGACTTTCCGGTCAGCCGGCGCGTCGACCCGGAGTCGAAGACGCACCCCGGCATGCTCGCCGGCGTGGTGCCCCTGGTGCTGAAGGCCGCGCCGGACACCTCGTTCGCCGACTTTTGCCGGCATGTTGACCAGCGGTCTCGAGAGGCGTTGCGCCATCAGCAATTCCCGACGCGGACGCTGGACGGCGAAGGCGGCTTCAACGGCCCGCGGCAGGCGCCCAACCGGGTGGTCGTCAACTTCGTCCCGGCCCGCCTCACCCTCAGCCTCAACGGCATCCCGGCGACCGCGACCTACACCAGCTTCGGGCCGGTTGGCCACTTCGGACTGTTCTTCCTCGGATTCGGCGACCAGCAATTCCTGAGCACTGTCGGTACCGGGCAACCGTTTTCGAATTTCGACGTCGCGGACCTGGCCGAACGGCTGCAGCGTGTGCTGGCGACCATGGTCGCCGATCCGAGCCGGCGCCTGGCGTCGCTGGATGTGCTGCGGTCCGCGGAGCGCACACGCCTGGAAGAACTTGGTAATAAGGAGGTTTTGAACCTGCCGGCGAGCGCGCCCATGTCGGTGCCGGAACTGTTCGCCACCCAGGTGGCGCGCACGCCCGAGGCCGTGGCGCTGGTGTGTGAGGGCCGGTCGGTGACCTACCGGGAACTCGATGAGGCGTCCAACCGGCTGGCGCATCTATTGACCGGACTGGGCGCAGGCCCGGGACAGACTGTGGCGCTGATGTTTTCGCGGTCGCCCGAAGCCGTCGCGTCGATCCTGGCGGTGCTCAAGACCGGTGCGGCCTACCTGCCGATCGATCCGTCCTCGCCCGAGTCGCGGATCGGGTTCATGCTCGACGACGCCAAACCCGTTGCCGCGCTGAGCACCGTCGATCTGGCCGACCGCCTCGACGGCCACGACGTGCCGGTCATCGATGTCAACGATTCGCGCATCGACGCCCAGCGCGCCGACGCCTTGCCGGCGCCCGGTCCGGACCACGTCGCCTACCTGATCTACACCTCGGGCACCACCGGTGTCCCCAAAGGCGTCGCGGTCACGCATCGCAACGTGACGCAGCTGTTGGGATCGCTGGACGCCGGCCTGCCGCCGTCGGGCGTGTGGTCGCAGTGCCACTCGTACGCCTTCGACGTCTCGGTCTGGGAGATCTTCGGCGCGCTGCTGCGCGGCGGGCGGCTGGTCGTGGTCCCCGAGGACGTCACGCGCTCACCCGACGAACTGCACGACGTGCTAGCCGGCGAGGACGTCAGCGTGTTGACCCAGACCCCGTCGGCCGTGGCGATGCTCTCGCCCGAGCGGCTTTCGGCGGCGTCGCTGGTGGTGGTGGGCGAGGCCTGCCCGGCCGAGGTGGTGGACCGCTGGGCGCCGGGCCGGGTGATGGTCAACGCCTACGGCCCGACCGAGACGACCATGTGCGTGGCGATCAGCGCGCCACTGACGAAGGGATCCGGGATCCCGCCGATCGGTTCCCCGGTGCCGGGTGCGGCGTTGTTCGTGCTCGACGGCTGGCTGCGCCCGGTGCCGCCGGGCGTCGTGGGGGAGTTGTATGTCGCCGGCGACGGGGTGACCAGCGGCTACGTCGGCCGGACCGGGCTGACCGCGTCACGATTCGTGGCCTGCCCGTTCGGTGGGGCGGGCGCGCGCATGTACCGCACCGGGGACCTGGCGTCCTGGGGCGATGACGGTCAACTGCAGTACCTCGGCCGCGCCGACGAACAGGTCAAAATCCGCGGCTACCGCATCGAACTCGGCGAAATCCAGGCCGCGCTCGCCGCGCTCGACGGCGTCGACCAAGCCGTGGTGATCGCCCGCGAGGACCGCCCCGGCGACAAACGCCTGGTCGGTTACGTCACCGGCATCGCCGACCCCGTCGAGGCGCGCGCCGCACTGGCCGAGCGGCTGCCGGGCTACATGGTGCCGGCCGCGGTGGTCGTCCTCGAGGCGCTCCCGCTGACGCCCAACGGCAAACTCGACATCCGCGCTCTGTCGACGCCCGAATACACGACGGGCGAGTACCGCGCCCCGGGCAACGCGGTCGAGGAGATCCTGGCCGGCATCTACGCCGAGGTGCTCGGCGTGCAGCGCGTCGGCGTCGACGAGTCCTTCTTCGAACTGGGCGGCGACAGCATCTTGTCGCTGCAAGTCGTGGCGCGGGCCCGCGCGGCGGGCCTGACCTGCCGGCCCCGAGACGTGTTCGTCGAGCAGACCGTCGCCCGGCTCGCCCGGGTGGCGGGGGTGAGCGACGGAGCGGCGCAGGTGGTCGACGAGGGCGTCGGGCCGGTGCCGCCCACCCCGATCATGCGGTGGCTAGAGGGCGCGGAGCAGGCCGGCCCGGTCGATCAGTTCAACCAGACCGTGATGGTGCAGGCCCCCGCGGGGGTGACCGCGGCCGACGTCTCAATGGTGTTGCAGGCCTTGGTTGATCGGCACGCCATGCTTCGGCTGCGGGTCGAGCGCGACGGCACCGGCGGCTGGTCGTTCCACATTCCCGAACCCGGGTCGGTGTGGGCGCAGGACTGCCTGCAGGCGGTGGACGCGCTGACCGACGACGCGCTGCTTGACGCCCGTTCGCGGTTGAACCCGTTCACCGGGGCGATGCTGAGCGCGTTGTGGGTCGAATCCACCGGCCGGCTGGCGGTGATCATCCACCACCTGGCCGTCGACGCGGTGTCGTGGTGGATCCTGTTGGAAGACCTCAACATTGCGTGGGCGCTGCACAGCGCCGGACAGCCGGTGGAGCTGCCGCCGGCGGGGACCTCGTTTGCCCGCTGGGCGACGATGCTGAACGAGCACGCGCGCCACCCCGACGTCGTCGGCCAGCTGAACGCCTGGAAGCGGGTGACGGAGGCGCCCGCCGCGCTGCCCGCGGCGCGCCCCGACGTGGACACCTACGCCAGCGCCGGGCGCTTGTCGGTCGAGCTGGACGCCGAGACGACCGCGATGCTGCTCGGCGAGGTGCCGACCGCGTTCCACGCCGGGATCCAGGACATCCTGTTGATCGCCTTCGGGCTGGCATGGGCGGAATTCTTGGGTGACACCGGCGCCCCGATCGGCATCGACGTCGAGGCTCACGGACGCCACGAGGAACTCGGCGCCGACATCGATCTGTCCCGCACCGTCGGATGGTTCACCACCAAGTACCCGGTGTCCCTGGCGGTGGCCGGGTTGCGCTGGGCGCAGGTGGTTTCCGGCGACACGGCGCTGGGGCCCATCATCAAAGACGCCAAGGAGCAGCTGCGCGCGCTGCCCGACCCACTGACCTACGGGCTGCTGCGCTACCTCAACTCCGACGTCGACCTCGCCGGACCCGACCCCTCCATCGCCTTCAATTACCTGGGACGCCAAGGCGCAGCGCCCGATTCGGCGGGGGAGGGCTGGAGCATCAGCCAGGATGGGCTGTCGTTGATCGGCGCCGCCGCGGCGGTGCCCATGCCGCTGATGCACACCGTCGAACTCAATGCCGGCACCATCGACACCGGCGCCGGGCCGCACCTGCACGCCGAATGGACCTGGGCGCCATCGGTTCTCGACGCCACGCAGATCACCCGGTTGAGCCGGCTGTGGTTCGAGGCGCTGTCCGGGGTCTGCGCACACGTCCGCAACGGCGGCGGGGGGCTGACGCCGTCGGACATCGCCCCGGCCCGTTTGAGCCAACAGCAGATCGACGAGCTGGCGCGCCGGCACCACATCGCCGACATCTTGCCGCTGACGCCGCTGCAGCAGGGGCTGCTGTTCCACTCCAGCACCGCGCAGGGCGGCGACGACATGTACGCGGTTCAACTGGATTTCACGCTGACCGGGCCGCTCGACCCCGACCGGCTGCGCGACGCGGTGCACACCGTCGTCAAGCGGCACCCCCACCTGGCGGCCCTGTTCTGCGAACAGTTCGACGAGCCGGTGCAGATCATCCCCGCCGATCCCGTGGTCGAGTGGCGGTACCTCGAGCTCGACGACGGCGGCGCCGGGGAGGCCGACGCCGACGCGCGAATCGAGCGCCTGTGCGCGGCCGAACGCGCCGCGGTGTGCGACCTCGCCGGGCAGGCGGCGTTCCGGGCCGCGTTGATCCGCACCGCGGACCGGCGATTCCGGTTCGTGCTGACCAATCACCACATCCTGCTCGACGGCTGGTCGCTCCCCATCCTGCTGCGCGAGATCTTCGCCAGCTACTACGGGCAGCGCCTGCCCGCCGCCGGCTCCTACCGGGCCTTCCTCACCTGGCTGGCCGATCGCGACCTCGACGCCTCCCGCGAGGCCTGGGCAGAGCTGTTGTCCGGCTTGCAAACTCCCACCCTGGTCGCGCCCGAAGACCGATTGGGGCAGGGGCGCCGCGGCTTTGAGAAGTCTCGCGTGTCCGCGCAGACCACCCGGGCCCTCGGCGAGCTGGCGCGCTCGCACCACACCACGCTGAGCACCGTGCTGCAGGCCGCGTGGGCGTTGGTGCTGACCTCGCTCACGGGTCAGCACGACGTCGTCTTCGGCACCCCGCGGTCGCGGGTCGGCCAGCTCGAGGTCGACGACGCGGAGTCGATGGTCGGGCTGCTGATCAACACGGTGCCGGTGCGCGCCAACATCACCGCGACGACCACCACCGCCGATCTGCTGGCGCAGCTGCAGAACAGTCACAACGACGCGCTCGAGCACCAGCACCTGGCGCTCAGCGAGATCCACCGCGTCACCGGCCACGACCAGCTTTTCGACACGCTGTTCGTCTACGAGAACTACCCGATCGACAGCGGCATGACCCTGGGCGACGACGGCCTGGCCATCGCCGCGTTCACCAACCGCGAGTACAACCACTATCCGCTGACGGTGGAGGCCCTGCCCGGCCGCGAACTCGGCCTGCACATCGAATTCGACGCCGACGTGTTCGATGCCGCTGACATCGCGTCACTCGTCGAGCGCCTGCAGCGGGTGTTGGTGGCGATGACCGCCGACCCCGCCCGGCGGCTGTCATCGATGGACCTGCTGGACCGCGACGAGCGCGACCTGGTGCTGTCGAGGATGTCCGGGGCCGGCGTGGGGGCGCCGGTGGGCGTGGCGCCGGAGCTGCTCGCCGCGGCGGTGGCGGCGGGCCCGGACGCGCCCGCCGTGATCGACGGCGCGCGGGCGTTGTCGTATCGCGAACTCGACGAGTGGTCAACGCGGTTGGCGCGCAAGCTGATCGACGCAGGCGTCGGCCCGGAGCGCGCCGTCGGTGTGGCGATCGGCCGGTGCGCGGAGCTGGTGGTGGCGTGGTGGGCGGTCGTCAAGGCCGGTGGCATCTATGCCCCGGTGGATCTGGACCATCCGGTCGAGCGCATCGCCTCGGTGCTCGACGCCGTCGACGCGGTGTGCGTGTTGACGTGCGGCACCGACGACGTCGCGGGCGCCGGGACGCGCCCGATCGTGCGTCTCGACGGTCTCGACCTGTCAGCGTGCTCGGCGCAGGAGATCACCGACGCCGACCGGCTCTCGCCGCTGCGGGCGGGCGACACCGCCTACCTGATCTTCACGTCGGGATCGACCGGCGTCCCCAAGGGCGTCGCGGTGGGCCACAGCGGCATGCTGGGCTGGGCCGCCGCCCAGCGCGAGCTGTTCGGTCTGGGCTCGGACGCGCGGGTGCTGATGGTCGCCTCGCCGACCTTCGACGCCTCGGTCGGAGAACTGTTGCTGGCGGCGGGATCTGGCGCCGCCCTGGTGGTGGCGCCGCCGCAGGTGTATGCCGGTGAGGCGCTGACCGCCTTGCTGCACGACCAGCGGGTCAGCGCGGCCATCCTGACGCCCACCGTGATCTCGACGCTGGACCGCGCCCGGCTGGATCGCCTGGACACGCTGGTCGCCGTCGGGGAGGCCTGCCTGCCCGAGCTGGTGGACGCCTGGGCGCCGGGCCGCCAGATGTTCAACGGTTACGGCCCGAGCGAGACCACCATCTGGGTCACCTGCGCGCGGCTGTCGGCGGGCGAACCCGTTCGCATCGGCGCCCCCATCTCCGGCGTGTGCGCGCGCGTGCTCGACGCGTGGCTGAACCCCGTCCCGGTAGGCGTGGTGGGCGAGCTGTATCTGAGCGGGCCGGCCCTGGGGCACGGCTATCTGGGCCGGGTGGAGTTGACCGCAGAACGGTTCGTCGCCAACCCCTTTGGCGCGCCCGGAACAAGGATGTATCGCACCGGCGACCTGGTGCGCTGGATGTCCGACGGGACCCTGGATTACCTGGGCCGCGCCGACAACCAGATCAAACTGCGCGGACAGCGCATCGAACTGGGCGAAATCGAAAACACCCTGCTGGCCTGCCCGCAGGTGACCCAGGCCGCCGTCACCGTCGCGGACACCGCGACCGGCTCGCACCTGGTCGCCTACGTGACGCTCGATCACAACGCCACCACCGACCGGGATCTGCAGCAGGACGCCGAAGACGTCCAGGAGTGGCAGCACCTCTACGACGACCTGTACGGCGCCGACCTCGCGGCCAACTTCGGCGAGGATTTCCGCGGCTGGAACAGCAGCTACACCGGCGAACCGATCCCGCTCGAAGAGATGGTCGAATGGCGTTCCGCCACAGTCGATCGCATCATGTCCCTGCGGCCCCGGCGGGTGCTGGAGATCGGCGCGGGCTCGGGGTTGCTGCTCTCACAGATCGCCCCGCACTGCGACCAGTATGTCGCCACCGACTTCTCGGCCGTCGCGATCGACAACCTGGCGCGCGCGATGGAGCGGCTGCAGCTGCCGTGGCGCGACCGCGTGGAACTGCTGACCCAACCCGCCCACGTCACCGACGGGCTGCCGCAGGGTCATTTCGACACCATCATTCTCAACTCGGTCGTCCAGTACTTCCCCAACGCGGGATATCTGGCCCAGGTCATCGACAAGGCCATGGAGCTGTTGGCGCCGGGCGGAGCGGTCTTCATCGGGGACATCCGCAACCACACCCTGCAGGGCGCGTTCCAGACCGCGATCGCGCTGGCCCGCGGCGACGCCGCCGACGCGGCCGAGATCCGCCAGCGCGTCCGCCACGCCATGCTCGGCGAGACCGAATTGCTTTTGGCGCCGGAGTTTTTCACCTCCTGGGCGCGCTCGCGCCCGGAAGCCGTCGGGATCGACATCCGCGTCAAACGTGGAATGGCCGACAACGAACTCAACCGGCACCGCTACGACGTCGCCATCCACAAGGCTCCCGCGGCCGTGCGCTCGGTGGCCGACGAGCCCACGCTGACGTGGGCGCAGTGCAACGGGCTGCGCGGGCTGCGCGAGACCCTGACGTCGCGGCGTCCCCCCGCCGTCCGCATCACCGACATCCCGCGCGCCGGACTGATCACCGACGTCGGTGTCGAGGGCGCGCTGGCGCAGGGATTGCCCCTGGCCGACGCGCTGGCCCAGGCCGACGCCGGTCCCGACGCCACCGTCGCCGAAGAGTTGCACCGCCTCGGTGAGCGCGCCGGATATGGCGTCGCTGTCACCTGGGGCGCCCAACCCGGTACTCTCAGTGCGGTTTTCATCGCCTCCGCCGACCAGGCCTTCCCGGCGCTGACCGATCTCTACGTGGCGCCCGACGGGGCCCGGCGGCGCACCATCCACGCCAACGACCCCCGGACCAACACCAAGGTCGGCGAGGTGCGCGAGCGGTTGAGCGCCTGGCTGCCCGAGTACATGGTGCCGACACACATTGTGGCGCTGGAAGAATTCCCGATGACGACCTCGGGCAAGCTCGACCGCAAGGCCCTGCCCGCCCCGGACTACCAGGACGCCGATCGGTACCGCGCCCCGGCCACCGCCGTCGAGGAGATCCTGGTCGGCATCTACGCTCAGGTGCTCGGCCTGGAACGGGTGGGTGTCGACGACTCGTTCTTCGACCTGGGTGGGGATTCGCTGTCGGCGATGCGCCTGATCGCCGCGGTCAACACCAGTTTCAATTCCGACCTCGGCGTGCGGGCCGTGTTCGAGGCACCCACCGTCGCCGAGTTGGCCCTTCTCACCAGTGGGGACGCCGACCGTCCCGACCCGCTGGTCGCGGGGGAGCGCCCGGCGGTGATCCCGCTCTCCTTCGCGCAGACCCGGCTGTGGTTCATCGACCAGTTCCAGGGCGCCTCGCCGATGTACAACATCACCGTGGCGCTGCGGCTGCGCGGGCACCTCGACGCCGACGCGCTGGCCGCGGCACTGGCCGACGTCGTGGGCCGCCACGAAACCCTGCGCACGGTGTTCGCCTCGGCCGACGGAATCCCGCAGCAGGTGGTGGTTCCCGCCGAACGCATCGGGTTCGCCTGCGACGTCATCGACGCGCGTGGGTGGCCGCAGGACCGGCTGCGGGAGAGCATGGAGACGGCCGCCCGGTACACCTTCGACCTGTCGCACGAAAGCCCCCTGCACACCGAGCTTTTCACCGTCAGCGACGACGAACACATGCTGGTGGTCGCGGTGCACCACATCGCCGCCGACGGGTGGTCGATCACCCCGTTCGCGCGCGACCTCGGAATCGCCTACGCGAGCCGCTGCGCGGGGCAGGCCCCCGACTGGACGCCCCTGGCGGTGCAATACGTCGACTACACGCTGTGGCAGCGCGCACATCTCGGGGACGTGGACGACCGCGACAGCCGCATCGCCGCCCAACTGGATTACTGGGCGGACGCGCTGGCCGGGCTGCCCGAACGCCTGCAGCTGCCCACCGATCGGCCCTACCCGCAGGTCGCCGACCACCGCGGCGCCCGGCTGGCGGTGGACTGGCCGGCCGAGCTACAGCAACAGGTCCGCCGGGTCGCGCGCGAGCACAACGCCACCAGCTTCATGGTGATCCAGGCCGCCTTCGCCGCGCTGCTCGCCAAGATCAGCGCCAGTACCGATGTGGCCGTGGGCTTCCCGATCGCCGGGCGTCCCGAACCCGCCCTCGACGACCTGATCGGCTTCTTCGTCAACACCCTGGTGCTGCGGGTCGACCTCGGAGAACTGGGCGGGGACCCGACCTTCGCCGAGCTGCTGGGCCAGGTGCGCCGGCGCAGCCTGGCCGCGTTCGAACACCAGGACGTGCCATTCGAACTGCTGGTGGAGCGGCTCAACCCCACCCGCAGCATGGCCCATCACCCGCTCGTTCAGGTGCTGCTGGGCTGGGAGAACTTCCCGGGGGAGGTCACCGCCCCCGCCGCCGGGCTGGCGCTGGGAGACCTGCGGGTCACCCCAATGCCGTTGCACACCAACACCGCTCGCATGGACCTGACGTTCTCACTGGCCGAACGCTTCACCGAGTCCGGCCAGCGCGCCGGGATCGCCGTGACTGCCGAATACCGCACCGACGTCTACAACGCGGACACCGTCGAGGCGATGATCGACCGGCTGCAGCGGCTGCTGGCCGCGGTGACCGCGGACCCGGAGCGGCGCCTGTCGTCGGTGGATCTGCTCGACACCGCCGAGCACGCCCGGCTGGCGCAGTGGGGCAACCAGGCGGTGCTGTCCGAGCGGATGGAGCCGGTGACCGTTGCGGGCTTGTTCGCCGCGCAGGCGGCGCGCACGCCGGACGCGGTGGCGCTGACGTTCGAAGACCGGTCCATGACCTACCGCGAGCTCGATGAGGCCGCCAACCGGTTGGCGCACGTGCTGGTCGATCGCGGCGCCGGCCCGGGTGCGTTTGTGGCGCTGCTGTTTTCGCGGTCGGCCGAGGCGATCGTGGCGATCCTGGCGGTGCTCAAGTCCGGCGCGGCGTATCTGCCGATCGATCCCGCGCTGCCGGCAGCGCGGGTGGAGTTCATGCTCACCGACGCCGCCCCGATGGCCGCGGTCACCACCGCCGACCTGGCCGACAGGTTCGACGGCTTCGACCTGATCGTCGTCGACGTGGCCGACCCCGCGGTGGCGGCCCAGCCGAGCACCCCGCCGCCCGCGCCGGCGCCCACCGATCTGGCCCATGTCATCTACACCTCGGGCACCACCGGTGTGCCCAAAGGCGTTGCGGTGACTCAGCACAACGTCGCGCAGTTGTTCGACGACCTGCGGCTCGGCATCGCGTTGTCGGCCGAGCAGGTGTGGACCCAATTCCACTCCTATGCGTTCGACTTCTCGGTGTGGGAGATCTGGGGCGCGCTGCTGCACGGCGGGCGCCTGGTCGTCGTGCCGGATGCGGTGGCCCGCTCACCCGAGGAGTTCCACGCCCTGCTGGTGCGCGAGGGCGTCACGGTGCTGACCCAGACCCCCTCGGCGGTGGGGCTGCTCTCGCCGCAGGGGCTGGACGGCACGGCGTTGGTGATCGGCGCCGAGCCCTGCCCGCCGGAGCTGGTGGACCGCTGGGCGCCGGGTCGGGTGATGGTCAACGTGTACGGCCCGACCGAGACCACCATGTGGGCGTGCAAGAGCGCGCCCTTGACGGCGGGTTCGGGATTCCCGCCGATCGGCTCCCCGGTGAGCTGGGCGGCGTTCTTCGTGCTCGATGAGTGGTTGCGCCCGGTGCCCGCCGGGGTGGTCGGGGAGCTGTATCTGGCCGGCGAAGGTGTCGGCGTCGGCTATTGGCGGCGCCCCGGGCTGACCGCGTCGCGATTCCTGGCCTGCCCGTTCGGCGAACCCGGCACCCGCATGTACCGCACCGGCGACCTGGTGCGCTGGGGCCGCTCCGGATCCGGGGAGGGGCAGCTGCAGTATCTGGGCCGCGCCGATGAACAGGTTAAGGTGCGTGGGTATCGCATCGAATTGGGCGAGATCCGCGCCGCGCTGTCCGCGCTCGACGGGGTCGAGCAGGCGGTCGTCGTCGCCCGCGAGGACCGGCCCGGCGACAAACGCCTGGTGGGTTACATCACCGGGACCGCGGAGCCGGCCCGCGCACGCGCCGCGGTGGCGGAGCGCCTCCCCGCCTACATGGTCCCCGCGGCGGTGGTGGTGCTCGACGCGCTGCCGATGACGGTCAACGGCAAGCTCGACGCCCGCGCCCTGCCCGCCCCGGACTACCAGGGCGGCAACGGATACCGCGCCCCGAGCACCGCCATCGAGGAAATCCTGGCCGGCATCTATGCCGGAGTCCTCGGCGTCGAACGCGTCGGCGTCGACGACTCGTTCTTCGACCTCGGCGGCGACTCGCTGTCCACCATGCGCCTGATCACCGCGATCAACACCACGCTGGAAACCGAGCTACCGGTGCGCGTCGTCTTCGAGGCGCCCACCGTCGCCCAGCTGGCGCCCCGCATCGCGGAGAGCTCGGGCCGGCTGGAACCGCTGGTGGCGGGGGAGCGGCCGGCGATCATCCCGTTGTCCTTCGCGCAGAACCGGCTGTGGTTCATCGACCAATTCCAGGGCCCCTCACCGCTGTACAACATGGCGGCGGCCCTGCGGCTGCGCGGGCGGCTCGACGCGCACGCGCTCGGTGCCGCGCTGGCCGACGTGGTGAGCCGTCATGAGAGCCTGCGCACCCTGTTCCCGTCGCACGAAGGCACCCCCCGACAGGAGGTCGTGCCCGCCGAGCGCGCCGAATTCGGCTGGGAGGTCGTCGATGCCACCGCGTGGCCGACGAGCCGGCTGGACGACGCCGTCAAGTCGGTGACGCGCCACGCCTTCGATCTGGCGGCCGAAATCCCGATTCGGGCACGGCTTTTCACCATCACCGAGGACGAGCACCTGCTCGTGATCGCGGTACACCACATCGCCGCGGACGGCATGTCGCTGACGCCGCTGGGCGCCGACCTGAGCCTGGCCTACACCAGCCGGTCCGCCGGGCGCGCGCCCGACTGGGCCGACCTGCCGGTGCAGTACATCGACTACACGCTGTGGCAGCGCGCCCAACTCGGCGACCTCGACGACGGCGACAGCCGCATCGGCGCTCAACTGGCGTACTGGGAGCGCGCCCTGGCCGGCATGCCCGAGCGACTCGAGCTGCCCACCGATCGCCCCTACCCGGCGGTGGCCGATCAGCGCGGCGACAGCGTGGTGGTCGACTGGCCGGCCGAGCTGCAGCAGCAGGTGCGCCGGGTGGCCCGCGAGCACAACGCGACCAGCTTCATGGTGGTGCAGGCTGCCCTGGCCGTGCTGCTGTCGAAGGTCAGCGCGAGTCCCGATGTGGCGGTGGGCTTCCCGATCGCCGGGCGGCGCGACCCCGCGCTCGATCAACTGGTGGGCTTCTTCGTCAACACCCTGGTGCTCCGCGTCGACCTGGCCGGCGATCCCAGCTTCGCCGAACTGCTGGACCGGGTCCAGGCCCAGAGCCTGGCCGCGTTCGAACATCAGGACGTGCCGTTCGAGGTGCTGGTCGAGCGGGTCAACCCCACCCGGAGCCTGACCCATCACCCGCTGGTGCAGGTGATGCTGGCCTGGCAGAACTTCGCCGGCCACGACGACCCCGCCGCCGGCCTGGCGCTGGGTGACCTCGAGGTGACCTCCGTGCCCGTCGAGGACCAGTCGGCCCGCATGGACCTGGTGTTCTCCCTGGCCGAACGGTGGACCGAGCGCGGGGAGGCCGCCGGCATCGGCGGACGGGTGGAATTCCGCACCGACGTGTTCGACGCCACGACCGTCGAGGCGCTGATCGGCCGCCTGCAGCGGGTCCTGACCGCGATGACCGCCGACCCCGCCCACCCGCTGTCGTCGGTGGATCTGCTCGACGAGGCCGAGCACGCCCGCCTGAAAGAGCTTGGCAACCACGCGGTTTTGACCCGGCCGGCCGGCGACGTGCCGGCGTCGATTCCGGCGCTGTTCGCCGCGCAGGCCGCGCGGGCCCCGGAATCCGTGGCGCTGGTGTGCGGCGACCTGTCGGTGACCTACCGGGAACTCGACGAGGCGTCCAACCGGTTGGCGCACTGCCTGGCGTCCGCGGGCGCGGGCCCGGGACAGGTTGTGGCGCTGCTGTTTTCGCGGTCTGCCGAAGCCGTCGCGTCGATCCTGGCCGTGCTCAAAACGGGAGCGGCCTACCTGCCGATCGACCCCTCCTCGCCGGACGCGCGCATCGAGTTCATGCTCGGCGACGCGAAACCGGTCGCCGCGGTCACCACCGCCGACCTGGCCGAGCGGCTCGACGGTCGCGGTGTGACGATCATCGACGTCAACGATCCCCGCGTCGACACCCTGCCCGACACGGCGCTGCCGGCGCCGGGGCCGGACCACCTCGCCTACCTGATCTACACCTCGGGCACCACCGGTGTGCCCAAAGGCGTCGCCATCACTCACCGCAACGTCACCCAGCTGCTGGGATCCCTGGACGCGGGCCTGCCGGCCGCGGGGGTCTGGTCGCAATGTCACTCGCTGGCGTTCGACGTCTCGGTGTGGGAGATCTTCGGCGCGCTGCTGCGCGGCGGGCGACTGGTGGTCGTCCCCGAGGCGGTGGCGGCGTCCCCGCACGACCTGCACGACGTCCTGGTCGCCCAGCAGGTCAGCGTGTTGACCCAGACCCCGTCGGCGGTGGCCATGCTCTCGCGGGAGGGGCTGGACTCCGTGTCGCTGGTGATGGCCGGGGAGGCCTGCCCGGCCGAGGTCGTCGACCAGTGGGCGCCCGGGCGGGTGATGGTCAACGCCTACGGCCCGACCGAGACCACGATGTGCGTGACCATCAGCGCGCCGCTGGCGGCCGGGATGGGGCCGGTTCCCATCGGGTCGCCGGTCCCCGGGGCGGCGCTGTTCGTGCTCGACGACGCGTTGCGGCCGGTGCCGCCCGGCGTCGTCGGCGAGCTGTACGTCGCCGGATCCGGTGTCGCCGCAGGGTATGTCGGCCGGGCCGGCCTGACCGCGTCGCGGTTCGTCGCCTGCCCCTTCGGTGGGGCCGGAACCCGCATGTACCGGACCGGCGACCTGGTCCGCTGGGAGCGCTCGGGATCCGGTGTGGGCCAACTGCTCTGCCTCGGCCGCGCCGACGAACAGGTCAAGATCCGTGGCTACCGCATCGAGCTCGGCGAAATCCAGTCCGCCCTGGCCGGATTCGACGGCGTCGCACAGGCAGTCGTCGTCGCGCGCGAAGACCGTCCCGGTGACAAGCGGCTCGTCGGCTACGTCACCGGCAGCGCCGACCTCACCCAGCTGCGCGCCGCGCTGGGCGAACGGCTGCCCGCCTTCATGGTGCCCGCCGCAGTGGTGACGCTCGACGCGATTCCGTTGACCCCCAACGGCAAACTCGACGCGCGCGCCCTGCCCGCACCGGAATACACGGCCGGTCGGTACCGCGCGCCGGAAACGCTCACCGAGGAAATCCTGGCCGGCGTCTACGCCGGAGTCCTCGGCGTCGAGCGGGTCGGGGTCGACGACTCCTTCTTCGACCTGGGCGGCGACAGCATCTCCGCGATGCGCCTGGTCGCCGCGATCAACGCCAGCCTCGACGCCGGCCTCCCGGTGCGCGCCGTGTTCGAGGCGCCCACCATCGCCCAGCTGGCCCCCCGGATCGGTGAGGGCGGCAGCGGGCTGGAGCCGTTGACGGCCGCCGAGCGGCCGGCGGTCATCCCGTTGTCGTTCGCGCAGAACCGATTGTGGTTCCTGGACCAATTGCAAGGGCCCTCACCGGTGTACAACATGGCGGCGGCGCTGCGGCTGGACGGGCCGCTCGATGCGGACGCCCTGGGTGCGGCACTGGGCGACGTGGTGGTCCGTCACGAGAGCCTGCGCACGGTGTTCGTTGCGCCCGAGGGACTACCGCAGCAGGTGGTGATCCCCGCCGGCAAGGCAGACTTCGGGTGGGAGGTCGTCGACGCCGGCACCTGGTCGGCGGACCAGCTGGATGAGGCTATCGGCGCCACCGCCCGCTACACCTTCGACCTGTCGGCCCAAATCCCCTTGCGGGCAGAGCTTTTCCGCATCCGCGACGACCGGCACGTGCTGGTCGCCGTCGTGCACCACATCGCCGCCGACGGCATGTCCCTCACCCCGCTGGTGCGTGACCTGGGCGTGGCGTATGCCGCCAGGTGCGACGGGCGCGGCCCCGACTGGTCGCCGCTGTCGGTGCAATACGTCGACTACACGCTGTGGCAGCGTGCGCAGTTCGGCGATCTCGACGACAGCGACAGCCGCATCGCCGCCCAACTGGCGTACTGGGAAGAGGCCCTGGCCGGAATGCCGGAGCGGCTGCCGCTGCCCACCGACAGGCCCTACCCGCTGGTGGCCGACCAGCGCGGCGCCACGGTGGAGATCGACTTTTCGGCCGAGCTGCAACAGCGGGTCGCCGACGTGGCGCGCCGACACAACGCCACCAGCTTCATGGTGGTCCAGACCGCCCTGATGGTGCTGCTGTCGAAGATCAGCGCGAGTTCCGATGTGGCGGTGGGTTTCCCGATCGCCGGCCGCCGCGACCCCGCGCTCGACGAGCTGGTCGGGTTCTTCGTCAACACACTCGTATTGAGGGTCGATCTGGAAAATCTGGGCGGCGATCCCACCTTCGCCGAGCTGCTGTCCCAGGTGCGCCACCGCAGCCTGGCCGCCTACGAGCACCAGGACGTGCCCTTCGAGGTGCTGGTCGAGCGGCTCAATCCCGCCCGCAGCCTGAGCCATCACCCGCTGGTGCAGGTGATGCTGGCCTGGCAGAACTTCGCCGGGCAGGAGAGCGGGCCCGCCGCGGGACTGGCCCTCGGCGATGTCGACGTCACGCCCATCCCGGTCGACACCCACACCGCCCGAATGGATTTGACGTTCTCGATGGGCGAACGCTGGAGCGACGCGGGTGAATCCGCCGGAATCGGCGGCACCGTGGAATTCCGCACCGACGTCTTCGACGCCGACAGCATCGCGGCGCTCATCGGCCGGTTGCAGCGCGTGCTGCTCGCGATGACCGCCGACCCCGCGCAGGCGTTGTCGGCGGTGGACCTGCTCGACGACGCCGAACACGCCCGACTGGACGCCCTCGGCAACCGCACGGCGCTGACCGGACCGGCCACCGAGACCGAGTCGATCCCGGCGCTGTTCGCCGCCCAGGCGGCCCGCACCCCGGACACCGCCGCGGTGGTATGCGACGGCCACTCGATGACCTACCGCGAGCTCGACGAGGCGTCGAACCGGCTCGCGCACCTGCTCGCCGCCCGGGGCGCGGGCCCGGGACAGGCTGTGGCGCTGCTGTTTTCGCGCTCGGCCGAGGCGATCGTCGCCATCCTTGCCGTGCTGAAGACCGGGGCGGCCTACCTGCCGATCGATCCGGCGCTGCCGGCCGAGCGGATCGGCTTCATGCTCTCCGACGCCGCCCCGATCGCCACGCTCGCCAGTCCCGGGCTCGCCGACCGGCTCGAGGGCCACGACGTCACGGTCATCGCCGTCGACGATCCCGAGCTCGAAGACCGGCCCGCGACCGCGTTGCCGGCGCCGGGGCCCGACCACCTCGCCTACCTGATCTACACCTCGGGCACCACCGGCGTACCCAAAGGCGTTGCGGTCACGCACCGCAACGTCACCCAGCTGCTGGCCTCGAAAGACTCCGGGTTGCCGCGCACCGGCGTGTGGTCGCAATGGCATTCGCTGGCCTTCGACGTGTCGGTCTGGGAGATCTTCGGTGCCCTGTTGCACGGCGGCCGGCTGGTCGTGGTGCCCGAATCCGTCGCGCGCTCACCGGAAGACCTGCACGCGCTGCTGGTGGCCGAGCGGGTCAGCGTGCTCAGCCAGACCCCGTCGGCGGCGGGCGCGCTCGCGCCCGCGGGCCTGGAGTCGGTCGCGCTGGTGGTCGCGGGTGAGGCTTGCCCGGCCGAACTCGTGGACCGCTGGGCGCCCGGCCGGGTGATGATCAACGCCTACGGGCCGACCGAAGCCACGGTCTACGCCGCGATCAGCGCGCCGCTGCAGGCCGGAACGGGCGCTGTAGGGCCAGTGCCGATCGGCTCCCCGGTGCCCAACGGGGCGTCGTTCGTGCTCGACGAATGGCTGCGACCCGTGCCGCCCGGCGTCGTCGGAGAGCTGTATGTCGCCGGCGCCGGCGTGGCCTGCGGCTACTGGAAGCGCGCCGCCCTGACCGCGTCGCGGTTCGTGGCGTGCCCCTTCGGCGCGCCCGGATCGCGCATGTACCGCACCGGCGACCTGGTGCGCTGGCGCGCGGACGGGCAACTGGACTACCTCGGCCGCGCCGACGAGCAGGTCAAGATCCGCGGCTACCGCATCGAGCTCGGCGACGTGCGGGCGGCGCTGTCCTGGGTGGCCGGCGTCGAGCAGGCGGTCGTCGTCGCCCGCGAGGACCGGCCGGGGGACAAGCGCCTCGTCGGTTACGTCACCGGCACCGCCGACCCGGCCGCGGTCCGCGCCGCGCTGGCCGAAAGGCTGCCGGGCTACATGATTCCGGCCGCCGTGGTCGTCATGCAGGCGCTGCCGCTGACCCCCAACGGCAAGCTGGACACCCGCGCGCTGCCCGCGCCGGAATACTCCGACGCCGACCAATACCGCGCCCCCGACAACGCCGTCGAAGAGATCCTGGCCGGCATCTACGCCCAGGTGCTCGGGCTCGAGCGGGTCGGCGTCGACGACTCGTTCTTCGACCTTGGCGGGGACAGCATTTCGTCGATGCAGGTGGTGACGCGGGCGCGCGCCGCCGGCCTGGTGTGCAAGACCCGCGACATCTTCGTCGAGCAGACCGTGGCGCGGCTGGCCCGCGTGGCCGAGGTGGTCGACGCCGACGCCGCCGTCCTCGACGAGGGCGTCGGACCCGTGGCGGCGACCCCGATCATCCGCTGGCTGCAAGACGTGGAAAGCGTTGGCGGACAGGTCGATCAGTTCAACCAGGCCATGCTGGTGCAGGCGCCTGCCGGGGTGACCGAGGCCGACGTGGTAACCATGCTGCAGGCGCTGCTGGATCGCCACCCCATGCTGCGGCTGCGCGTCGACGGCTCGGGCGTCCAGGGGTCCGGCGACTGGTCGCTGACGGTGCCCGAGGCGGGCTCGGTCGATGCGGCCGACTGCCTGCACGTGGTGGACGAGCTGTCCGACGCGGCGGTCACCGAGGCGCGGTCGCGGCTGAACCCGGCCGCCGGCGTGATGCTCAGCGCGCTGTGGGCCGGCGCCACCGGGCAGCTCGTGGTGATCGTGCATCACCTCGCCGTCGACGGCGTGTCGTGGCGAATCCTGTTGCAGGACTTGAACATCGCCTGGGCCCAGCATCACAGCGGGCGGCCGGTCGAGTTGCCCGCTGCGGGCACCTCGTTCGCGCGGTGGTCGTCGCGGCTCGCCCAGCATGCGCGCCGCCCCGACGTCGTCGATCAGGCGGAGCGCTGGACCGAGGTGGCGGCGACACCGCCGGCCCTGCCCGCGGTCCGCCCCGACATGGACACCTTCGCCACGGCCGGACACCTCTTCATGGAGCTGGACCCCGAGACCACCGGCGCCCTGCTCGGCGAGGTGCCGTCGGCGTTCCACGCCGGCGTGCAGGACATCCTGCTGATCGCGTTCGCGTTGGCGTGCGCGGAGTTCGGCGGCGGCCGCGCGCCCATCGGCATCGAGGTCGAGGGGCACGGCCGGCACGAGGAACTGGGCCGCGACATCGACCTGTCCCAGACCGTGGGGTGGTTCACCACCAAATACCCGACGGCGCTGAACGTGCGCGGCGTCTCCTGGGGGCAGGTCGTCACCGGCGGGACCGCGCTGGGCGCGGCGCTCAAAGACGCCAAGGAACAGCTCCGGGCGCTGCCTGACCCGCTGACCTACGGGCTGCTGCGCTACCTCAACCCCGGGATCGACCTGGACGGCCCCGAACCGCCGATCGGGTTCAACTACCTGGGGCGCCAGGGCGGCGCGGGTGAGCTCACCGCCGACATGTGGCGGCCCGTGCCGGACGGCTGGTCGGTCACCCGCGCCGCCGCGTCGACAGCCATGCCGTTGATGCATACCCTCGAACTCAACGCGGCCACCGTCGACTCCGCGGACGGCCCACGCCTGCACGCCAACTGGACCTGGGCGCCGTCGGCGCTCGACGACGAACAGGTCGCCCGGCTGGGCCGGTTGTGGTTCGCGGCGCTCGCCGGCATCTGCGCCCACGTGCGCTCCGGCGGCGGCGGATTGACGCCGTCGGACATCGCGCCCGCGCGGCTGAGCCAGCAGCAGCTCGATCAGCTTGCGCGCCAACACCGTATCGCCGACGTGCTGGCGTTGACCCCGGTTCAGCAGGGTCTGCTGTTCCACGCCAACACCGCGCCGGCGACCGACGACCTGTACGCAGGACAGCTGAACATCAGCATCGCCGGCCCGCTCGACCCGAACCGCCTGCGCGACGCCGTGCACACTGTCGTGAGCCGGCATCCGAACCTGGTGGCCCGCTTCTGCGACCGGTACGACGAGCCGGTCCAGATCATCCCGGCCGATCCCGCGCCGGCCTGGCGGTACCTCGAGCTGGATGGCACCGACACCGACGCGATCGAGCGCCTGTGCGCCGCCGAACGCGCGGCCGTCTGCGGCGACCTCGCCGAGCAGCCCGCGTTCCGGGTGGCGTTGGTACGCACCGCATCCGAGCGCTACCGGCTGGTGCTGACCAACCACCACATCGTGCTCGACGGCTGGTCGCTGCCGATCCTGCTCGGCGAGATCTTCGCCGCCTACTACGGGCAACGGCTGCCGGCGGCGGCGCCCTACCGAAGCTTCGTCAGCTGGCTGGCCGACCGCGACCTCGACGCCGCCCGCGCGGCCTGGGGCCAGGTGTTCGCCGGCTTCGACACCCCCACCCTGGTCGGGGCCCAGGACCGGACGGAGCTCGGCCGGCAAAGCGTCGAATCATTCGCGCTGCCCGCCGACCTCACCCAGGCCGTCGCCGACCTGGCGCGCTCCTGCCACACCACCGTCAACACCGTGCTGCAGGCCGCCTACGCGCAACTGCTGTGCGGGCTGACCGGCCAACGCGATGTCGTGTTCGGCACCACGGTGTCGGGCCGTCCCGCCGAAATCGCCGGCGCGGACACCATGGTGGGCCTGCTGATCAACACCGTGCCGGTGCGGGCGAACATCGGCGCCGCCACCACCACCGCCGACCTGCTCGACCAGCTGCAGGGCGCGTACAACCACACGCTCGACCACCAGCACCTGGCGCTCAACGAGATTCACCGCATCACCGGGCAGGACGCGCTGTTCGACACCCTGTTCGCCTACGAGAACTACCCGATCGATGCCAGCGCGCTGTCGGGCAACCACGAACTCGCCGTCACCGACATCACCAGCCGCGAATCCACCCACTACCCGCTGACGGTGCAGGCCCAGCCCGGTCGCGAGATGCGCCTCCAAGTCGAATACGACACAGACGTTTTCGACGCGGCACGGATCGCGACGCTGATCGAACGATTGCGGCGGGTGCTGGCCGCCATGACCGCCGACCCCGCGCGGCGGCTGTCGTCGATCGACCTGCTCGAGCCCGCCGAACACGACCGGCTGGACGCGTGGGGCGACCGGGCCATCCTGACCCAGCCCGGCACGCCGGCGTCCATCCCGGAGTTGTTCACCGCCCAGGCGGCGCGCACCCCGCACGCGCCGGCGGTGACCTACGAGGGCCGGTCCATGACCTACCGCGAGCTCGACGAGAGCTCGAACCGGCTGGCGCACTTGCTGATTGACCGCGGGGTGGGCCCCGGCGAGTCCGTGGCGCTGCTGTTCGGAAAGTCGGCCGACGCGATCGTGGCCATCCTGGCGGTGCTGAAGACCGGCGCGGCCTACCTGCCGATCGACCCGGCCCTGCCGGCGGCCCGCATCGAGTTCATGCTCGGCGACACCGCGCCCATGGCCGCACTCACCGTCGCCGCGCTCGCCGACAAGCTCGACGGCCACCACCTGATGGTCATCGACATCCACGACCGCGCCGTGGCCCGCCAGCCCGTCACGGCGCTACCGGCGCCGGCACCCGAACACGTCGCCCACATCATCTACACCTCCGGCACCACCGGCGTGCCCAAAGGCGTTGCGGTGAGCCACCACAACGTGACCCGGCTGTTCGACGCGCAGGCCGTCGGCGTCGAATTGTCGGCCGACCAGGTGTGGACGCAGTTCCATTCGTACGCCTTCGACTTCTCGGTGTGGGAGATCTGGGGTGCGCTGCTGCACGGCGGGCGCCTCGTCGTGGTCCCCGATTCGGTGGCCCGCTCGCCGATGGACTTCCACGCCCTGCTGGTCGCCGAGAAGGTCACCGTCTTGAGCCAAACCCCGTCGGCGGTGCGGATGCTCTCGCCGCAGGGACTGGATGCCGCGGCGCTGGTGATCGGCGCGGAGCCCTGCCCGCCGGAACTGGTGGACCGCTGGGCGCCCGGGCGGGTGATGGTCAACGTCTACGGCCCGACCGAGGCCACGATCTTCTCCTCGACGAGCACGCCGTTGAGCGCGGGTTCGGGTGCGCCCCCGATCGGCTCGCCGGTCCCCGGGGCCGGGTTGTTCGTGCTCGACGGGTGGCTGCGCCCGGTACCGGCCGGCGTGGTCGGCGAGCTGTACGTGGCCGGGCGCGGCGTGGGCTACGGCTACTGGAAGCGGTCCGGGCTGACCGCGTCGCGGTTCGTGGCGTGCCCGTTCGGCGAGCCGGGTTCCCGCATGTACCGCACCGGCGACCTGGTGCGCTGGGGCACGGACGGCCAGCTGCAATACCTCGGCCGCGCCGACGAGCAGGTCAAGATCCGCGGCTACCGCATCGAGGTCGGCGAGGTGCGTTCGGCGCTGGCCGCGCTCGACGGGGTGGACCAGGCCGTCGTCGTCGCCCGCGAGGACCGCCCCGGTGACAAGCGCCTCGTCGGCTACATCACCGGACCCGCCGACCCGGCCGGCGCCCGCGCCGAGCTGGCCGAGCGGTTGCCGGCCTATATGGTTCCGGTGGCGGTGGTGGCGCTCGACGCGCTGCCCATGACCGTCAACGGCAAGCTCGACACCCGCGCCCTGCCGGCGCCCGAATACTCCGCCGCGGGGTATCGCTCGCCGACCACCCCCACCGAGGAGATCCTGGCCGGCATCTACGCCCACGTGCTCGGCGTCGAGCGGGTCGGCGTCGACGACTCCTTCTTCGACCTCGGCGGCGACAGCATCTCGGCGATGCGCGTCATCGCGGCGATCAACAGCGCCATGGACACCGGCGTTCCGGTGCGCGTCATCTTCGAGGCGCCCACCGTCGCCCAGTTGGCGCCGCGCATCGGCGAGGACACGGGCCGGCTGGACCCGCTGGTGGCGGGCGCCCGGCCGGCGGTGATCCCGCTGTCGTTCGCCCAGAGCCGGCTGTGGTTCCTCGACCAGCTGCAGGGACCGTCCCCCGTCTACAACATGGCCGCGGCGCTGCGGATGCACGGGCGGCTCGACGCGCACGCGCTCGGCGCCGCGCTGGCCGACGTGGTGGCCCGCCACGAGAGCCTGCGGACGGTGTTCGCCGCGCCGCAGGGAACACCCCAGCAGGTGGTGCTCCCCGCCGAGCGGGCCGATCTGAGCTGGCGGATGGTCGACGCCCGCGGGTGGTCGGCCGGCCGGCTGCGCGAGGCCATCGACATCGCCGCCGCCGAAACCTTCGACCTGGCGACCCAAATCCCGCTGCGCGCTTCGCTTTTCCGCGTCGCCGAGGACGAACACGTGCTGGTCGCCGTGGTCCACCACATCGCCGCGGACGGCTGGTCGCTGCGACCGCTGGTGCGCGACCTGGGCATGGCGTACGCCAGCCGGTCCGCCGGGCGGGCCCCCGACTGGGAGCCCCTGCCGGTGCAATACGTCGACTACACCCTGTGGCAGCGCGACCAGTTCGGCGAGCTGGCCGACAGCGGCAGCCGCATCGCCGAGCAGCTCGCCTACTGGCAGGAGGCGCTGGCCGGCATGCCCGAGCGGCTTCAGCTGCCCACCGACCGGCCCTACCCGCAGATCGCCGATCAGCGCGGCGCGGCCGTCGAGGTCGACTGGCCGGCGGACCTGCAGCAGCAGGTCGCCGGGCTGGCCCGCGAGTACAACTCGACCAGCTTCATGGTGGTGCAGGCCGCCCTGGCGGTGCTGCTGTCGAAGATCAGCGCCAGCACGGACGTGGCGGTGGGCTTCCCGATCGCCGGGCGGCGCGACCCCGCCCTCGACGAGCTGGTCGGCTTCTTCGTCAACACCCTGGTGCTGCGGGTCGACCTGGCCGGCGATCCCTCCTTCACCGACCTGCTCGCCCGGGTGCGCGCCCGCAGCCTCGAGGCGTTCGAGCACCAAGACGTGCCCTTCGAGGTGCTGGTCGAGCGGGTGAACCCGGCGCGGAGCCTGAGCCATCACCCGCTCGTGCAGGTGATGCTGGCCTGGCAGAACTTCGCCGGCCAGGACGGCGACCCCGGTGCCGGGCTGGCCCTGGGCGACGTGCGGGTCACCTCGATCCCGCTGGACACCCAGGTGGCCCGCATGGACCTGGTGTTCTCGCTGGCCGAACGCTGGACCGACGGCGACGAGCCCGCCGGGATCGGCGGGCGGGTCGAGTTCCGCACCGACGTGTTCGACGCGGACAGCATCCGGGCGCTGATCCGGCGGCTGGAACGCGTCCTGACGGCGATGACCGCCGACCCCACCCGCCCGATGTCGTCGGTGGACCTGCTCGACGCGGCCGAGCACGCCCGGCTGGACGCCCTGGGCAACCGCGCCGTGCTCACCGCACCGGCGACCCAGGCCGGCTCGATCCCGGCGCTGTTCGCCGCGCAGGCGGCGCGCACCCCCGACGCGGTGGCCCTGAGCTTCGAGGGCCGCTCGTGGACCTACCGCGAGCTCGACGAGGCCGCCAACCGCCTCGCGCACCGGCTCGCCGGCTTCGGCGTGGGTCCCGGCGAGCGGGTGGCCCTGCTGTTCGGCCGGTCGGCCGACGCGATCGTCGCGATCCTCGCGGTGCTCAAGTCCGGCGCCGCGTACCTGCCGATCGACCCGGGGCTGCCGGCCGAGCGGATCGGGTTCATGCTCTCCGACGCCGCCCCGATGGCCGCGATCAGCACCGGCGAGCTCGCGGCGCGGCTGCGCGGGCATCACGTCGTCGTCCTCGACGTGAACGACCCCGCGATCGACGCCCAGCCGGCCACCGCTCTGCCGGCGCCGGACGCGGACGACATCGCCTACCTGATCTACACCTCGGGCACCACCGGGGTGCCCAAAGGCGTTGCGGTGAGCCACCGTAACGTCGCCCAGCTGCTGGCAGCCCAGGACTTGGGCCTGCCGCGCGAAGGCGTGTGGTCGCAGTGGCACTCGCTGGCCTTCGACGTCTCGGTCTGGGAGATCTTCGGCGCGCTGCTGCACGGCGGGCGGCTGGTGGTCATCCCCGACTCGGCGGTGCGATCCCCGCGGGACTTCCACGCGCTGCTGGTCGACGAACGGGTCAGCGTGATCAGCCAGACCCCGTCGGCGGCGGGCGTGCTGTCGCCCGAGGGGCTCGAATCGGCCACCCTGGTGGTCGCGGGGGAGGCCTGCCCGACGGAGCTGGTGGACGCCTGGGCGCCGGGACGGGCGATGATCAACGCCTACGGCCCCACCGAGGCGACGGTGTACGCGGCGGTCAGCGCGCCACTGAAGGCCGGATCGAACGTCGTTCCCATCGGATCGCCGGTGCCCGGCGCGGGGCTGTTCGTGCTGGACGAGTCGCTGCGGCCGGTGCCGCAAGGCGTCGTCGGCGAGCTGTATGTGGCCGGCGCCGGCGTGGCCTGCGGCTACTGGAAGCGGTCCGGCCTGACCGCGTCGCGGTTCGTGGCCTGCCCGTTCGGGGCGCCCGGATCGCGCATGTACCGGACCGGTGACCTGGTGTGCTGGGGCTCCGACGGGCAGCTGCAGTACCTGGGCCGCGCCGACGACCAGGTCAAGGTCCGCGGCTACCGCATCGAGCTCGGCGAGGTGCGTTCGGCCCTCGCCGCCCTGGACGGGGTGGACCAGGCCGTCGTCATCGCGCGCGAGGACCGTCCCGGCGATAAGCGTTTGGTCGGCTACGTCACCGGCGCAGCGGACCCGGCCCAGCTGCGCGCCCGGCTGGGCGATCGGCTCCCGGCCTACATGGTCCCGGCGGCGGTCGTGGCGCTCGACGCGCTGCCGCTGACCCCCAACGGCAAGCTCGACGCGCGGGCCCTGCCGTCACCGGAATACACCGACGCCGATCGCTATCGCGCCCCCCAGACCCCGGTCGAGGAG
This sequence comes from Mycobacterium intracellulare ATCC 13950, assembly GCF_000277125.1. NCBI lineage: Bacteria > Bacillati > Actinomycetota > Actinomycetes > Mycobacteriales > Mycobacteriaceae > Mycobacterium > Mycobacterium intracellulare. The sequence continues at coordinate 3,022,204 of NC_016946.1, read as the reverse complement.
ACCCTGGCCGGCATCTACGCCCAGGTCCTGGGGGTCGAGCGGGTCGGGGCCGACGATTCGTTCTTCGACCTGGGCGGGGACAGCATTTCCTCGATGCAGGTGGTGACCCGGGCCCGGGCCGCGGGCCTGGCGGTGCGGACCCGCGACATCTTCACCGAGCAGACCGTGGCCCGGCTGGCCCGGGTGGCCGTCGCGGCCGACGGCGAGGACGGCGTGGTCGACGAGGGCACCGGGGCGATCACCGCCACCCCGATCATCCGCTGGCTGCGCGGGGTGGAAAGTGCGGGCGGTCCGGTCGACCAGTTCAACCAGACGATGGTGCTGCAGGCCCCCGCCGGGGTCACCGAGGCCGACGTGGTGACCGTGTTGCAGGCCCTGCTGGATCGGCACGCCATGCTGCGCCTGCGGGTGGACCGCCATTCGGACGACGACGCCGGCGAGTGGTCGCTGCAGGTGCCCGAGCCGGGCTCGGTGGACGCCGCGCACCGCGTGCTCTCGGTGGACGAACTGACCGACGCGGCGGTCGTCGAGGCGCGGTCCCGGTTGAACCCGGCCGCCGGGGTGATGCTCAGCGCGCTGTGGGTCGCACCCACCGGCCAGCTGGTGCTGATCGTTCACCACCTGGCCGTCGACGGGGTGTCCTGGCGGGTCCTGCTGGAAGACCTCAACATCGCCTGGGGCCAGCACCACCACGGGCAGCCGGTGGCGTTGCCCACCGGCGGGACGTCGTTCGCCCGCTGGGCGTCATTGCTGGCCGAGCGCGCGCACGTGCCCGCGGTGACCGAGCGGGCCGAAGCCTGGCGTCGGGTGGCGGCGACCCCGCCCGCGCTGCCGGCCGTGCGTCCCGGCCTGGACACCTACGAGACCGCCGAGAACCTGTCGGTGCTGCTGGACGTCGAGACCACCCGCACGCTGCTCGGCGAGGCGCCGGCCGCCTTCCACGCCGGGATCAACGACATCCTGCTCGCCGGGTTCGCGCTGGCCTGGGCGGAATTCCTGGGCAACGCGGGCGCCCCGATCGGCATCGACGTCGAGGGCCACGGCCGCGACGAGGAGCTGGCCGCCGGCGTGGACCTGTCCCGCACCGTGGGCTGGTTCACCGCCAAATACCCGGTGGCCCTCAACGTCGGCGGCCTGTCCTGGGCGGACGTCGTGGCCGGCGCGCCGATCCTGGGCGCGCTGCTCAAAGACGCCAAGGAGCAGCTGCGCGCCCTGCCCGACCCGCTGACCTACGGGTTGCTGCGCTACCTGAACGACGAGGTCGACCTGGACGGCTCCGACCCGACGATCGGGTTCAACTACCTCGGCCGGCTGGGCGGGGCGGCCGCCGAACTTTCCGACGAGCTGTGGCGGATCAGCCGGGACGGCGCGGCGGCCACCGCCGCCAGCACCGCGGTGCCCATGCCGCTGATGCACACCGTGGACCTCAACGCCGGCACCATGGACACCGAGGACGGCCCCCAGCTGCACGCAACCTGGACGTGGGCGCCCTCGGCGCTCGACCGCGAGCAGGTGGCCCGGCTGAGCACGCTGTGGTTCCAGGCGCTGGCCGGCATCTGCGCGCACGTGCGCGACGGCGGCGGCGGACTGACCCCGTCGGACATCGCGCCGGCCCGGCTGAACCAGCCGCAGATCGACCAGCTCGAGCGGATCCACCGGGTGGCCGACGTCCTGCCGCTGACCCCGTTGCAGGAGGGGCTGCTGTTCCACGCCACCACCATGCGGGGCTCCGACGACCACCTCTACGTGGTCCAGCTGGACCTCAGCCTCGCCGGTCCGATCGACCGCGACCGGCTGCGCGACGCGATGCACGCGGTGATCACCCGGCACCCGCACCTCGTCGCCCGGTTCAGCGACCGGTTCGACGAGCCGGTGCAGATCATCCCCGCCGACCCGGCGATGGCCTGGCGCTATCTCGAGGTCGCCGCCAACGGGTCCGAACCCGAGGAGCAGATCCAACGCCTGTGCGCGGCCGAACGCGAAGCCGTCTACGACCTGGCCGACGAGCCCGCCGTGCGGGCGGTGCTGATCCGCACCGGGCAGGACCGGCATCGGCTGGTGCTCACCATTCATCACATCGTGCTCGACGGCTGGTCGGTCCCGATCCTGCTGAACGAGACGTTCGCCTGCTACACCGGCCAGCGCCTCCCCGCGCCCCCGCCCTACCGCAGGTTCGTCGCCTGGCTGGCCGAACGCGACCGCGACGCCGCGCGCGAGGCCTGGGCCGGGGTGTTCGACGGCTTCGACACCCCGACGCTGGTCGGCCCGCCGCACCAGCCGGAGCCGGGCGCCCGGGGCGTCCAGTCGTTCGCGGTCCCCGCGGGGATCACGGCCGCGCTCGGCGAGCTGGCCCGCTCCAGCCACACCACCGTCAGCACCGTGCTGCACGCCGCGTGGGCGCAGCTACTGGCGTGGCTGACCGGCCAGCACGACGTCGCGTTCGGCACCACCGTCTCGGGCCGGCCCGCCGACGTCCCCGGCGCCGACGCGATGGTGGGCCTGATGATCAACACCGTCCCGGTGCGCGCGCGCATCGCGGCGGCGACCACCGCGGCCGACCTGCTGGCCCAGCTGCAAGGCGCGCACACCGAGACCCTCGACCACCAGCACCTGGCACTGAGCGAGATCCACCGAATCACCGGTCAGGACAAGCTGTTCGACACCCTGTTCGCCTACGAGAACTACCCGCTGGACACCTCGGCGATGGCCGTCGACCACGAGCTGGGCATCACCGACGTCAACATGTTCGAGCGCAACCACTACCCGTTGACGATGCAGGCCGCGCTGTCCGGCGAGGAACTGGGCCTTCGGGTCGAATACGACGCCGCCGTCTTCGACGCGCACACGATCGGCGCGCTGGGCGAGCGGTTCGAGCGGGTGCTGGTCGCGATGACCGCCGATCCCGCCCGGCCGCTCTCGTCGGTGGACCTGCTCGACGGGTCCGAACACGCGCGCCTCGACGAGGTCGGCAACCGGGCGGTCCTGGCCCGCGCGCCGCTCGAATTCCCGTCGATTCCGGCGTTGTTCGACGCGCACGTCGCCGGGACGCCGGACGCGGTGGCGGTCAGCTGGGGCGACCTGTCGATGACGTACCGCGAACTCGACGACGCCGCCAACCGGCTGGCGCACCTGCTGACCGGCCACGGCGCGGGCCCGGGACAGGCTGTGGCCCTGCTGTTTTCGCGCTCGCCGCAGGCGATCGTCGCGATCCTGGCGGTGCTCAAGACCGGCGCGGCGTACCTGCCGATCGACCCGGCGGCGCCCGCCACCCGGATCAGATTCATGCTCGAGGATTCCGCGCCGGTCGCGGCCGTCACCACCACGGGCCTGCGCTCGCGGCTGGACGGGTGCGACGTCACCGTCATCGACATCGAGGACGCACCGACCGACACCGCAGCGGGCACGCCGTTGCCGGCGCCCCCGCCCGACGGCATCGCCTACATCATCTACACCTCGGGCACCACCGGCGTTCCCAAAGGCGTTGCGATCACTCATCGCAACGTGACGCAGCTGCTGGAGCCGTTGGATGCGGGCCTGCCGCGAGCCGGCGTGTGGACGCAAAGCCACTCGTACGCGTTCGACGTCTCGGTGTGGGAGATCTTCGGCGCGCTGCTGCGCGGCGGGCGGCTGGTGGTGGTGCCCGAGTCGGTGGCGCGCTCGCCGCGGGACTTCCACGACTTGCTGGCCGCCGAGCGGGTCAGCGTGCTGACCCAGACGCCGTCCGCGGTGGCGATGCTGTCCCACGAAGGGCTGGAATCGGTGTCGCTGGTGATGGCCGGGGAGGCCTGCCCGCCCGAGGTGGTGGACCGGTGGGCGCCGGGCCGGGTGATGGTCAACGCCTACGGCCCGACCGAGACGACGATGTGCGTGGCGATCAGCGCGCCACTGACGGCGGGATCCGGAACGCCGCCGATCGGTTCGCCGGTGGACGGCGCGGCGCTGTTCGTGCTCGACGGCTGGTTGCGTCCCGTCGCCGCAGGCGTCGTGGGGGAGCTGTACGTGGCCGGCGACGGGGTGGCCGCGGGTTACGTCGGCCGGCCCGGGCTGACCGCGTCGCGGTTCGTGGCGTGCCCGTTCGGGGCGCCCGGGTCGCGGATGTATCGCACCGGGGACCTGGTGTGCTGGACAACGGACGGCCAGCTGCAATACCTGGGCCGCGCCGACGAGCAGGTCAAGATCCGCGGCTACCGCATCGAGCTCGGCGAAGTCCAGACCGCGCTGGCCGCGCTGGAGGACGTCGACCAGGCGGTGGTGATCGCCCGCGAGGACCGCCCCGGCGACAAACGCCTGGTGGGGTACATCACCGGAACCGCCGACCCGGGCGAGGCGCGCACCGCGCTGGCCCAACGGCTGCCGGGCTACATGGTGCCGGCGGCCGTGGTCGGGCTCGACGCGCTGCCGCTGACGCCCAACGGCAAACTCGACACCCGCGCGCTGCCGGCGGTGCAGTACACCGGCAGCGGGTACCGGGCCCCGTCGAACGCGCTCGAGGAGGCGCTGGCCGCGGCCTTCGCGCGCGTGCTCGGCGTTCAGCGGGTCGGGGCCGACGACTCGTTCTTCGACCTGGGCGGCGACAGCATTTCCGCGATGCGTCTCGTCGCGGCGATCAACACCGGCCTGGGTGCCGATCTCCCGGTGCGCACCTTGTTCGACGCGCCCACGGTCGCCGGGTTGGGTCAGCGACTGTGCACCCCCACGACGGACGCGCACGAGGTGGTTCCGGTGCAGACCCTCAAGCAGGGTGCCGGCGGTGTCCCGCTGTTCTGCGTGCATCCCGCCGGCGGGGTGAGCTGGCCGTATCAGGTGCTCGGAAACCACCTCGACTGCCCGATCATCGGGATCCAGCAGGTCCCGCGCAACGGCGACGGCGGCCCGCGGTCCATCCGGGCGATGGCGCAGACCTATGCCGACCGGATCCAGCACGCCTATCCCGACGGGCCCTACAACCTGCTGGGCTGGTCGTTCGGTGGGGTCGTGGCCCACGAGGTCGCCATCGAGCTGCAGCGGCGCGGGTGCGAGATCGGGCGCCTGATCCTCCTCGACGCCCAACCCGGCCTCGACGGCGGCATGGCCGTGGGCGAGCACGCCCAGGGCGAGCAGCGGGTGCTCGAAGAAGTGTTGCGGGCCAACAACATCGGCCCCGGCGAACAAGACGGACACGCCGACGAACGCCGGCCGCGCAGCAAACCGCTCGTCGCGCAACTGCTGAGCAACCTCAACGACAACATCGAGCTCTATCGCCGCCACGAGCCGGGGCGCTTCGAGGGGGAGATCACCGTGTTTTCCGCGGCCCGCGACGACGGCGATCGCGGCGCGCGGCTGTCCCGATCGTGGGCGCCCTACGCGTCCGGCCACATTGCGGTGCACGCGATCGACTGCACGCACCACGACATGCTGACCGCCGAATCGGTGGCGACGTACGGCGAGCGGCTGCGCGACCTTCTGGGCGCGACGATGCGAGCCACCTCACACTCGCGGCGATCGCAGTGATCACCACGCGTTGATCATGGGCGTTGATGGGCCGTTGCAGCGCTTTTGGCGGACGTCACGCGCGCGCCGAATCGGGCCCCGGTAGGGTCGAAGAGGTGTGCGGAGTCACCGGGGAGGTACGACTCGACGGGCGGGCGCCCGAGGTAGCGGCGGTCTCAGCGATGGCCGCCGTGCTGACGCCGAGGGGCCCGGACAGTGGCGGCGCCTGGTCGCAGGGCCGGGTTGCCCTCGGCCATCGTCGCCTCAAGATCATCGACCTGACCGAGGCCGGCTCGCAGCCGATGGTCGACTCCGAACTGGGCCTGTCGATCGCCTGGAACGGCTGCATCTACAACTACAAGGAACTGCGCAGCGAACTCAGCGGGTACGGCTACCGCTTCTTCTCGCACAGCGACACCGAGGTTCTGATCAAGGCCTACCACCGGTGGGGCGACGACTTCGTCAGCCACCTGTTCGGCATGTTCGCCTTCGCCATAGTCGAGCGCGACAGCGGGCGGGTGCTGCTCGGGCGCGACCGGCTCGGCATCAAACCCTTGTACCTGACCGAGGACAGCCACCGGGTCCGCTTCGCCTCGACCCTGCCGGCCCTGCTGGCCGGCGGCGGCGTGGACACCCGCATCGACCCGGTCGCGCTGCACCACTACATGACCTTCCACTCGGTGGTGCCCGCCCCGGCCACCATCCTGCGCGGGGTGCGCAAGGTGCCGCCCGCCTCGCTCGTCGCGATCGAGCCCGACGGCAGGCGCACCGTCACCACGTACTGGGCGCCCGACTTCACCCGGCACGCCGACCGCGCGGACTGGTCGGAGCGCGACTGGGAAGACGCCGTGCTGTCCACGCTGCGCCTGGCGGTGAAGCGCCGCCTGGTGGCCGACGTGCCGGTCGGCTGCCTGCTGTCCGGCGGTGTCGACTCCAGCCTGATCGTGGGCCTGCTCGCCGAGGCCGGCCAGCACGGGCTGTCCACCTTCTCGATCGGCTTCGAGTCGGCCGGCGGCGTCAAGGGCGACGAGTTCCAGTACTCCGACATCGTGGCCAAGCGCTTCGAGACCGACCACCACCAGATCCGCATCGAGACCGAACGGATGCTGCCCGCCCTCGACGGGGCCATCGGCGCGATGAGCGAGCCGATGGTCAGCCACGACTGCGTCGCCTTCTATCTGCTCAGTCAGGAAGTGGCGCGCCACGTGAAGGTCGTGCAGTCCGGCCAGGGCGCCGACGAGGTGTTCGCCGGCTATCACTGGTACCCGCCGATGGGCTCACCGGCCGCCGCGTCGCTGCAGGGTGCGGTCGCCGAGTACCGCGGTGCCTTCTTCGACCGTGATTCGGCCGAGCTGGCCGGCCTGCTGGGCCCGGGCATCATGGCGCCCGGCGACCCCAGTGGCCGCTTTGTCACCGAGCACTTCGCGCAGGCCGGCGCCGAGACGGGCGTCGACCGCGCGTTGCGGCTCGACACCACCGTGATGCTCATCGACGACCCGGTGAAGCGGGTCGACAACATGACGATGGCGTGGGGGCTGGAGGGCCGGGTTCCGTTCCTCGACCACGAGCTGGTGGAACTGGCCGCCACCTGCCCGCCGGAGTTGAAGATCGCGCACGAGGGCAAGGGCGTCCTCAAACAGGCTGCGCGGCGGGTGATTCCATCGGAGGTCATCGACCGGCCCAAGGGCTATTTCCCGGTTCCGGCGCTGACCCATCTCGAGGGGCCCTACCTCGACATGGTCCGCGACGCCCTCTACGCGCCGGTTGCCAAGGAGCGCGGCCTGTTCCGTGCGGAAGCGGTCGACACCCTGCTGGAGAATCCCAACGGCAAGCTGACCCCGCTGCGCGGCAACGAGCTGTGGCAGATCGCCCTGCTCGAGCTGTGGTTGCAACGTCACGGCATCACGGGGCCGGTTGCATGACCGTGGTCGATCCGTCCGGCGACCACACCGAGGCGATCACGCTCGGTCTGCACGACGCTTCGCCGCCGGAGCTGGTCGATGCGATGGCGAAAGACGTCGAGCTCGAATTGGGTTGGGGCCGACTGATTTTCGGGCAGACCTTCGCCGACTCCCAGCAACTGGTCGAGGCGCTGCGCCGCGAGGGTCCCGGCCGGCGCGACATCTGCATCTACGCCCGCGAATCCCACGTCGTGGTCGCCGAGGCGCCCACCGAGCTGTTCATCGACCCCAGCCACACCTACCGGCTGCGCTTCACGGGCAAGAAGAAGGCCTCGCCGCCGCCGCCGCTGGGCGTGACGGTGCGCACGCTCAACGATCCGATCGACGCCGACGCCATGAACCGCGTGTACGTGCGCTGCGGGATGGTCCCCGCCGGGGTCGACGTGATCTGGGACAACCATCGGCATGTGCCGGCGGTGAAGTATCTGCTCGCGGTGCGCGACGAGGACGGCGCCGTGGTCGGCACCGTCACCGGCGTCGACCACGAGTTGCTGTTCAACGACCCGGAGGAGGGGTCGAGCCTGTGGACGCTGGCCGTCGATCCGGCCGCCGGGCTCCCGGGGGTCGGCGCGGCCCTCACCCGGGCGCTGGCCGAGCACTTCCGCGACGCGGGCCGCGCCTACATGGATCTGTCGGTGGCCCACGACAACGCCGCCGCCATCGGCCTCTACGAGAAGCTGGGTTTCCGCCGCGTCCCGGTGCTGGCGATCAAGCGCAAGAACGCGATCAACGAGCCGCTGTTCAGCCCGCCGCCCGAGACGGTCGACGACCTCAACCCCTACGCCCGGATCATCGCCGACGAGGCGCTGCGCCGCGGGATTTGGGTCGAGGTGCTCGACGCCGAGACCGGCGAGATGCGGCTCACCCACGGCGGGCGCAGCGTCATCACCCGCGAGTCGCTGTCCGAATACACCTCGGCGGTGGCCATGTGCCGCTGCGACGACAAGCGGTTGACCCGGCGCCTGGTCTCCGAGGCCGGCATCACCGTGCCGCGCGCGCGGCTGGCCACCTTCGACGAGAGCGACTTCGCCTTCCTCAAGGAGGTGGGCGAGGTCGTCGTCAAACCGACGCGGGGCGAGCAGGGCAAGGGCATCACGGTCGGGGTCGTTCCCGACAACGGGCCCGACGACCTGTCCGCCGCCCTCGCGCGCGCCCGCAAGCAATACCCGGACGTGCTCATCGAGCAGCGGGTGGCCGGCGACGACCTTCGCCTCGTCGTGATCGACGGCCGCGTCGTCGCCGCCGCCCTGCGCATGCCCCCGGAGATCATCGGCACGGGGGAGCACAGCGTGCGGGACCTGATCGCGGCCGAAAGCCGGCGGCGGTCGGCGGCCACCGGCGGCGAGTCCCGCATCCCGCTGGACGACCTCACGGAATCGACCGTCGCCGAGGCCGGTTGGGCGCTCGACGATGTGCTGCCCCAAGGCACCCGGCTCCGGGTGCGTCGCACGGCGAACCTGCATCAGGGCGGCACCATCCACGACGTCACCGCGCAGGTGAACAGCGAGCTGTGCCGGGTCGCGGTGACCGCGGCCGAGGCGATCGGCATCCCGGTGACCGGCATCGACCTGCTGGTGCCCGACGTCACGGGCGCCGACTACGCGTTCATCGAAGCCAACGAGCGACCGGGGCTGGCCAACCACGAACCTCAGCCCACGGCGGCGGCTTTCATCGATTTCCTCTTCCCCGGCCACCCCGGGCAGCCGCAGGCCTGGACGCCCGAGGAGTCCCGCTCCGATCGCGGCTGACGCCGGTCGAAACCAGAACGGAGACGCCCGTGAGTGCGAGCGCGCAAACCAACGCCATCACGACGCAGGTACCCGCACGGCTGGACCGGCTGCCGTGGTCCCGGTTCCATTGGCGCGTCGTCGTCGGCCTGGGCGGAGTGTGGGTGCTCGACGGGCTCGAGGTCACCATGGTGGGCAACGTCTCGGCTCGGCTCATGGAACCGGGCAGCGGCATCGCGCTGGACCCCGCGCAGATCGGTATGGCGGCGGCGATCTACATCGCCGGGGCGTGTTCGGGGGCGCTGTTCTTCGGTCACCTCACGGACCGGTTCGGACGACGAAACCTGTTCATCCTCACCCTCGCGATCTATCTGGTCGCCACCGTGGCGACCGCGTTCGCGTTCGCCCCCTGGTATTTCTTCCTGACCCGCTTCTTCACCGGCTCCGGCATCGGCGGCGAATACGCCGCCATCAACTCGGCCATCGACGAGCTGATCCCGGCGCGGGTGCGCGGCCGGGTCGACCTGGTGATCAACGGAACCTATTGGCTGGGTTCGGCCGCCGGCGCCGGCGGCGCGCTGATCCTGTTGAACACCGCCAACTTTCCGCCCGACATCGGGTGGCGGCTCGCCTTCGGCATCGGCGCGATCCTGGGCATCTTCGTGCTGCTGGTGCGGCGCAACGTCCCGGAGAGCCCGCGCTGGCTGTTCATTCACGGACGCGAGGAGGAGGCCGAGCACATCGTCGGCGAGATCGAGCAGGAGGTCGAGCGGGAGACGGGCGAGCCCCTGCCCGAGCCGCAGGGCAAGCCGCTGCGGATCCGCCAGCGCAAGTCGATCTCGTTCCGGGAGATCGCCGGCGTGGCCTTCAAGCTCTACCCGCGGCGCGCGGTGCTCGGGCTGGCGCTGTTCATCGGGCAGGCGTTCCTCTACAACGGCGTCACGTTCAACCTCGGCACGCTGCTCAGCCAGTTCTACGCCGTGCCGTCGGGCATGGTGCCGGTCTTCTTCGTGCTGTGGGCCCTGAGCAACTTCGCCGGCCCGCTGGTGCTCGGGCATCTGTTCGACACCGTCGGCCGCAAACCGATGATCACGCTGACCTACATCGGCTCGGGTCTCGCGGTGGTGGTGCTGGCGCTGGTGTTCGTCACCCAGGCCGGCGGCGTCTGGGCCTTCATCGGCGTGCTCATCGTGGCGTTCTTTTTGGCGTCGGCGGGTGCCAGCGCGGCGTACCTGACCGTCAGCGAGATCTTCCCGATGGAGACGCGGGCGCTGGCGATCGCATTCTTCTACGCGATGGGGACGGCGATCGGCGGCATCACCGGCCCGCTGCTGTTCGGTCAGCTGATCAACTCGGGCCACCGCAGCGAGGTCGTCTGGTCGTTTTTGATCGGCGCGGTGGTGATGGCCGCGGCCGGGCTGGTCGAACTGTGGCTGGGGGTCGCCGCCGAGCGGCGCCCGCTGGAAGAGCTGGCGTTGCCGCTGACCGTGGAAGACGCCGAAGAGGCCGAACGCCAAGGGGATTCGGCGCCGCTCCCGGACTGACGGGCCTGCCCGCTCGCGCGCGTCACCGCTCGGCTACCCGGTGAGCCTGGTCAGCCAGGCGGGATCCTGATAGTTCACGGACGTGACGCCGTCCCACACGAAGGGGGTGGAGTTGGCGTTGACGCCGGACAGCGTCGAATAGCCGTTGGCCGCTTTCGTCTTGGCCGTGCCGAGGTCGTCGCCGGACTTGATGCAGGTGATCACGGCGGCGCCGGCGCCGACCGTCTTGGCCAGTTGCGCGAATTCGCCGTCGGTGCGGTCTTCGGCGCCGCCCTCCTGCGGCTGAAAGTTGCTGGCGAACAAGCCCGAATAGAAGTCGCTGTAGAGCTTGGCGTCGTTCTGCGCGGCGACGCAGTAGGTGGCCGCGACCGCGCGGGTCGAATAGGTCCGGCTGTGCGAGCGGTCGTCGAGGAAGTTGAGCAGGTGATAGCGCACCGCGAGCTTCTTGTTGTTCACCGCCGCGTCGATGTCGGCGCCGTTCGATCGGATGAAGGTGCCGCACGGCGGGCAGATGGGTTCGTTGAAGATGTCGATCGTCGCCCGTGCGGCCGAACTGCCCACGTACACACCGTCATCGAGCACCCGCAGCGCGACGGCGTCCGGTGGTGGCGGCGGCGAAGGCGGCTCCGGCGGGGACTCAGATTCCCACGGCCGGACCACGGCGAGCAGCGCCCCGACGAGCGCCACGGCGACGGTGGCGGCGACGCCGACCCACAGCCAGGGCCTGCGGCCGGCTTGCGGCGGTGGCGCCCACGGCGGCGGGCCACCGGCGTTGCTCCAGCCCCCAGCACCGCCCCAGCCGGTCGGTTGGGGCACCGGCCCGCCGGGAGCAAATGGCTGGCCGGCGCCCGCAGGGGTGGGCCACGCCGTCGCCGCGGGCGGTGCCGGCGCGATGCCCCCGGGTGCCTGGGCGGCGAATGCCGAAGGCGGCGTTGCCATCTGGGTGCGCGCCAGGATGTCGGTGGCCCGATCCTGGTCGGGTGCGGCCAGCGCCGCGTACGCGGCGGATGACAGGTCACCACAGGTGAGGTAGCGGTCGTCGGGGTTCTTGGCCATGCCGCGGGCGATCACCTCGTCGAAGCCGGCCGGGATGCTGGGCCGCGCCGCGCTGGGCCGTGGGATCGGTTGGTGCACGTGCGCGCCGATCACGCTGAGCTGGTCGCCCGTGTAGGGAGGGGAGCCGGTCAAGCACTCGTACAGCACGCAGGCCAGCGCGTAGATATCGGCGCGATGCGTCACCTGGGAGTCGCCGAACCGTTCCGGGGCCATGTATTTGGCGGTGCCCACGGTGGTGCCGATTTGCGTCAGCTTTTCGTCCGACGTCGCGCTGGCGATGCCGAAATCGACGAGGTAGGCGAAGTCGTCGGCGCTCACCAGGATGTTCTCCGGCTTGACGTCTCGGTGCAGGATGCCGGCCGCGTGGGCGGCGTCGAGCGCCGACCCGATCTGACGGACGATCGCCACCGCCCGCGGCGGCGACAATGGCCCGTACCGCTTCAGCATGCCGGCCAGGTCTTTGCCGTCGACGAGGCGCATGTCGACATAGAGCTGGCCGTCGATCTCGCCGAAATCGTGGATGGGCACGACGTGTGGCTCGTGCAGCCGCCCGGCGGTGCGCGCCTCGCGCTGCATCCGCGAGCGGAAGACCGGGTCGTTGGACAGCGTAGGCGACATCAGTTTCAGGGCCACCACGCGCTCGCGGACCGTGTCCTCGGCCTCGTAGACGTCGCCCATGCCGCCGCGACCGACCAGCCGCCGCAGCAGGTACGGCCCGAACTGCGAACCCGCCCGCGTATCCGCGGTCGTGTCATCCATCGGCGACTCCTCATCCGCCAGCCCCATGCACCGCAAACCGATTCGTGGCGCTCGCGCGGGCCCGGCCGATGGCGGCGCCGGATCCGCCGATGCGGTGGCATGCAGGCATAAGGCTAAGGTTTCGGCGACCGCGGGGCACACCGAATAGCGAAAGCCAGCTAATTCGACGGGACGCGCTTAACGGACGTCGTCATCCCCGGCGGCGCGGTCGGTGAGGCCTTCGCGCGACAGCGCCCGGACGAATCCGTAGGCCTGCATCCCGGCCGGGCCGGGATTGTCGAAGATCCACTCGTTGATCTTTTCCAGCGCGTTGGCCAGGTCGTCGCGCTTGACCCGGACCAGATACGTCCTGCGGTCGTCGTCGGGGTCCTCGAGTGACTCGGCGACCGCGACGGGATTCCGGAACGCATACGCGATCCCGTGTACGGCATCGTGATTGAGCGCCCACTGAATTTCGCTGGGGCGCAATCGGTTCACCGCCAGATTCCGATAGTCACGGTCGTGGTCTGAACTGCTCACCTGGCCGGTGATCCTTTTCTGTGTGCAGCGCGGGAGGCGACAAGCCGGGCGTTTTCATCATAGGAAGGGTGGCCGCTTGCTGCATGTCGAGCGCTTCTGCGCACCGGTGTCAGCGGCTGTACTTCAGAAACAGGTAGTCGTCGCAGACCAGCGCGTGCGCCAGGCGCATCGTGACCGGCGCGGTCAACCGCGCCGGGTGCACGCGGTAACCCACCGGCTGGCTCGCGGCGAGCCTGGGGGCGAGGGTGACGCACAGTTCGGTGACGGCGTCGGCCTCGACCAGCTCGTCGAGCAGGGTCGGCCCGCCCTCGCACAGGATGCGGTGCATGCCCTGCTCGCGCAGCATCGCGACGGCCAGGGCCACGTCCACGGTGTCCTCGCCGGCGATCAGGACGCGCAGCCGGTCGTCGTGGTCGAGGCGCGCCGCGGTTCGCGCGCAGGTCACCAGGATCGGTGGTTGTTCGGGATCGCTGAACAGCCGCGGGGGCAGGTCGCCGCTGCGGCTGACGACCGCGATCGGCGGGGGCGCGAATCGCCCCTCGTGGTGCCGCCTGGCCCGCGCCGCGTCGCTGAGCTTCACCGGGCCATAGTTTTCGGCGCGGGCGGTGCCCGCCCCGACCAGGACGACGTCGGCCAGCCCGCGCAGGATCCGCAACAGCCGCTGATCGGTGGGACACGACAGGGGACCGGCTCGCCCCTCGAACGCGGCGGCGCCGTCGGCGCTGAAGATCATGTTGGCGCGCAGGCCATCCGGGGGATCGGCATAGAACGGCGCGAGTTCGACGATGCTGGGGACGGTGCTGACCCGGGGAGACTGGTCCACCCTCACGCCTCGTGACCGGGTTCGAGCTGGCGGACGTCGCCGAACGACACCCAGCTTTCCAGCTCCCGTGGCGGGCTGCCGCCGACCGGGGCCAGCAGGTGCCCGACGTGGTCGCCCAGCGGGAAGCGCTCCAGGATCTCGCCGACGAACCAGGCGGCCGAGTCGTCGAGGATGGGCATCCCGTCGGGGCCGGAATGCCAGGAACAGCGGGCGAACTTGTCGATCTTGTCGCTGGTCTGACCGCCGAAGAGCTCCACGACGTCGAGGTGGTCGTGGTCGAACACGTGCACCGCCAGGTGGGTGGCGTCGCGGGCCGTGCGGAACGTGTGGTTGCGCTGCGACAGGCCGACCAGGAATCGGGGCGGGTGAATGCTGGCCTGGCTGGCGAAACCCACCAGGCAGCCGGCCGGGGTGCCGTTGGCCTGCGTGGTGACGACGAACATCGGATAGTTCAGCACCGCCACCAGCTTGTCGAATGCTTCGGTTTCGGGGTCGGCCATCCGGTCAGTCTTCCCCGTCGCAGCGCCGGGGAATCGTGTTCCCGCGATTTGCGCCGCGACGCAACATCATTCGGGAGATGAGTCGCCGGATCGCGTAGGCGGCGACGCCGACGCCCAGCACCGCCACCCCGGACAGCACCGACCACCGCGGCATCGCGAAAGCCAGCACCACGCATCCGAGCAATCCGATCACCGGGACGACCCGGGGCGGTCGGCCCTCGTCGCGCCCGAGGGTGAACGCCGAGGCATTGGCGACCGCGTAGTAGATCAGCACGGCGAACGAGGAAAACCCGATGGCGTCGCGCAGGTCGGTGGTGGCGGCCAGGACCGCGACCACGACGCCGATCAGCAGTTCGGCGCGGTGGGGCACCCGGGTTCGCGGGTGCACGGCGGCCAGCGGGTGGGGCAGATGGCGGTCGCGCGCCATGGCCAAGGTGGTGCGCGAGACGCCGAGAATCAATGCCAGCAGCGAGCCCACCGCCGCGACCGCCGCGCCCGCCTGAACCAGGGGAACCAGCGGGCCCGCGCCCGCCGCGCCGGCCGTTTCGACCAGCGGCGCGGCGCTCCGGGCCAGCCGGGCCGGCCCCAGCACGGACAGGGCCGCGATCGCCACCAGGGCATAGACGGCCAGGGCGATGCTCAGTGCCAGCGGTATCGCCCGCGGAATGGTGCGGGCCGGGTCGCGCACCTCCTCGCCCAGGGTCGCGATGCGCGCGTATCCGGCGAAGGCGAAAAACAACAGTCCGGCGGCCTGCACCACACCGCCGGCGGTCGCGCCCTGCAGGCGGAACGGATCGAAGCCGGGCCGTCCCGATCCGAGCGCGGCGACGATCACCGCGGCCAGCACGGCCAGCACCAGCGCGACGATGATGCGGGTCAGCCAGGCCGACTTCTGCACTCCCGCATAGTTCACCGCGGTCAGCGCGACCACCACCGCCACGGCCACCGCGTGCGCCTGCGCGGGCCAGACGTAGGCGCCGACGGTCAGGGCCATCGCCGCGCACGAGGCGGTCTTGCCGACGACGAAGCCCCACCCCGCCAGGTAGCCCCAGAACTCGCCCAGCCGCTGTTGGCCGTAGACGTAGGTGCCGCCCGAGGCGGGATAGCGCGCGGCCAGCCGCGCGGAGGACGTGGCGTTGCAGTAGGCCACCAACGCCGCGAGCGCCAGGCCCAGCAACAGTCCCGAACCGGCGGCGCGCGCCGCGGGACCCAGCGCGGCGAAAATCCCGGCGCCGATCATCGAGCCCAGCCCGATCACCACCGCGTCGAAGACTCCCAGGCTTCGGCGAAGCTCGCCGCCGCCGGATGGCGCGCTCATCCGAGTGGGTTGTTCTGGCGCACTCCGCGATACATGCCCCAGCGCACGATCCACGGCATCACCACGCGTTCGACCGACCAGGACGGGAAGCGGAAGGCGTGCCCGGAGGGCAGGAACACCTCCAGGCCGTTGGGCTGGATGCCGACCAGTGAACCCCAGCGCCGCGTCGGCGCGCGATAGGTGCGCAGCGGGCGGCCCGCGAACTCGGCGAGGACGTTTCGCGCCACCAGGGCGTCGCCGCGATTGCGGGCGGAGCTGCGCAGGGGGTCGGTGGCCGCGACGTCGCCGAGCGCGAAGACGCCCCGCTGACCGGGCACCCGCAGGTCCGGCGTGACGCGCACAAACCCGCGCTCGTCGAGCAATTCCGGTGGCAGCCAACCGGTGTTGGGCCGCACCCGCCCGACCGCCCACAGCACGGCGTCGGCGTCCGCCGGGGGTTGTCCGGTGCTCCAGCGCACCGGCTCGTCGGTGAGTTCGTCGCCCGCGAAGCCTTCGCCGATCACCGCGCGGTGGCCGGGGTGCACGCCGACGCCCAGCTCGCTCAGCCGGGCGCGGATCCGCCGCCAAGTCCGCGGGTGATACTCCTGAAGCGCGGACTCGCCGGGGAAGTACAGGTCGATTCGCTTATCCGGCCAGGTGGTCGCCATGTTGAGGGCGCTGCTGACGGCCGCCGCGCCGCCGCCCACCACGATCACCGACTCGGCGGCGGCCAGCCGGTCGTGCGCGGCGCGCAGCCCCGCGCCGATCTCGGCTGCGGACTGCAACGCCGGCTGGCGCCAGAACCCGTTGCTGACGCCGGTCGAGATGACCAGCGCGTCGTAGGGTTCGGCGATCGTCGCGCCGTCTTGGCCCCGGCCGAAGACGATGCGGGCGCCCAGGTCCACCCCGGTCAGCGTCGCCTGCACCGTGCGGACGCGATCCAGGCGGCGGAACCGGTCGAACGGGATCCAGTAATCGCGGGCCCAATCGTGCGGGCGGGACAGCCGAACGCCGAGTTCCTGGCCGCTGACCAGCGCGGGTTTGGCCGAGATCCCGACGACGTCGGCGTGCCGCGACAGCCGGATCGCCGCGAGGACGCCCGCGTCCCCGAGTCCCGCGACGACGACGCGCTTTCGGTTCATGGCGCTATCCTGCCCTGCGTGCGGTGCGGACGAACGCCGACGAGCCGATAGCGGGGGAGGCCACATCAGTTGGACGCTCTTCTGCGCGCCCTCGTGCGGGCCTCGGCGCCCCGTCCCGCCGCGGCACAGCGCGCCGCCAAGGACTTCGAGAAGGGTTTGTTCCCGGCGGTTGTCGCCGAGATCCGGTGGGCGTTCACGCCGCCGCGCACCTGGCTGATGGGGGTGGTGGCCAACGTGGTCGTCGCCGCCGCCTGGCTGCTGGTGCAGCCGCTGACCCCGGTGGGCCGTCACCACGATTGGGTGATCCTGGTGGGCACCTACTTCTCGTCGTGGGTCCTCGCCGATGTGACCACCACCAACTTCCTGGGCGCGGATCATTACCGCATCGTTCGGGGCCTGTCCGCGGGCGTGCCGTTCGGGCGGATCCTGTTGATCAAAAACCTCGCCCTGCTCGCGATCGTCGGGTTGCCCACCCTGGCCGCCGCGACGGTGCTGACGCTGTGGCTCGAAACGCCTGCGCGCCTGGGCATTACGATCCCCACCGTGGCGGTTCCCATCGTGTCGTGGCTGGGCGTGGGAAACCTCATCTCGGTGCTGCACCCGGTCAGCGTCGAGCCGCTGGTCCGGCGCTGGCGCCAGCGCGGCGATCTGCGCCGCACGCGCAGTTGGCTGCTGGCGCTCGCGCTGCCGTACGCGCTGTATTACGTGGCCGACCCGATGAACGGTGTGGAGCACCGGGTGCTGTGGCAGCAGGTGCCCGCCCTGATCTGGCCGGTGTTCGGGCGCGACACCAAGAGCCTTGTCCACGTTGGCATCGCGGTCACCGTGTGGGTCGCGTGCAGCGTCGCCGCGCTCGGATGGCAGCGCCGGCGCGGGCTGCAGGTCAGGTGAGCTGCGGCTTGATCTCTTCGATGACCCACTGCGCGTAGTCGAGGTACTCGTCCACGCCACCGACGGCCGGAACGGGCACCGCGGTCATCGTCACGCCCTGGTCGGCGAGCCAGCCCAACCGGTCGACGATCTGCGCCGCGCTCATGCCCGGCCGATCGCTTGCGTCGCGGCGCGCGACGTGTCCTTCGCCGACCCGGTTGGTGCCCAGCCCGTGCATCACCTCGAAAGGCCGCCCGTCATAGGAAGGTTGGGACTTGATGTAGTCCAGCTTTTCGGCGATCTGCTCGGGTTTGGTTAGGAACGGCCACCAGCCCGAACCAAAGGTGGCGGCCCTGCGCAACGCGGCATCGGCGTCGCCGCCGATCCAGATCGGGAGATGGGGTTTTTGAACGGGTTTCGGCTCGAAGGCGATGTCGGCGAACGACACGTAGCGTCCTTCGAATGTCGGCGCGTCACTGGTCCACAGTTCGACGATGGCCGCCAGGTACTCGTCGGCGATCCGCCCGCGTTCCGCGAACGGCACGCCCACGAGCTCGAACTCCCGTGCCAGCCATCCGACGCCGAACGTGACCATCATCCGGCCGCCACTCATCCAGTCGGCGGTGGCAAGCGCTTTGGCCAGCACGATCGGATGCTGCAGCGGCAGGATGGTGATGCAGGAATTGACGGCGACCCGTTCGGTGGCGCCGGCGATGAAGGCCTGGGCCACCGTCGAATGCAGGTAGTGCGGCCCGGACAACTCGACGTGGTCGGTTGGGATGACGAGATGTTCGGGCACCGCGATCATGTCGTAGCCCCACTGGTCGGCGCACCGCATCATGCGCCGCTGTTCGGGGCCCGTGACGGTCGCTTCCCATGGTTGCGAAATCGCCTTGAGGCGCAGCATGTGCGGAACGGGGAAGGAGAATTTCACGGGCGTCCCAGCCAGCGGTCCATGTCCCCCAATCTAGGGTGCGTGTTGTTAACCTGGCCACGTGGACTCCGAAACGGACCCTGCCAGCAAAAAGCCGACGAACGCGGCATTGGCCGCGACCAGTCGCGCGTTGCTGTGCATGATGTCCTACGAGGAGGAGATCTCCGGCTACGACCTCAAGAAGTGGATCGACTGGAGCGTCGATCTGTACTACTGGAGCCCGTCCTACAGCCAGATCTATACGGAGCTGAAGAAGCTGGAGGGCTTGGGACTGGTCACGTCGCGCGTCGAGCGGGACGAGGGCACCCGCACCCGCCGGCTCTACAAGATCACCGAAGCCGGCATGGCGGCCGCAATCGAGTGGGTCAACGACGCGCCGGTGGACCCGCCGGTGCTCAAACACAGTGTGCTGCTTCGGGTTACGTTCGGTCACCTCACCAATCCGGCTCGGCTCAAGGAACTGCTGCAAGAACACGTGGCGTTCGCCGATGCCCGCCACCGCAAGGCGGTGGAGGATGCCGACGGCGCCGAGGGCGAACCCGCATGGGCGTATTCGGTGATCGCCTTGCGCTGGGCGGCGAAGTACTACGCCGCCGAGCGTGAGTTCGCGCTCGAGCTCATGAAGGACATCGACGAGGCCGACGCCGTCCTGAAGAAGGCCGAGAAGGGCGGGTTCGGCAAGCCGCGCCCCACGCCGGGGTATTGGCGGGAAATCGAGAAGCAGGTCCAGGCGAAGCGCGGCGCCGACTAGTTCTGGTTCGATTCTTCAGACTAGTTCTGGTGCGCCTTTCCGGCGCCGTCGCTCGTTTCGGCTCGTGCGCGCGGTTTCGGATATCGGAAACGGATATTGAATTCCCTTGTGTCACTGTGGTTTCTGTGGTCACATTGCGGGGTTTTGTGTCGGTGGGCCTCGATAGTTTGACGGTATGGGTTCGGGCGGCGTCATCGATCGGGACGCGATTAGCGCGGCCTTCGACGCGCTCGATGCCGCGATCGAGGGCGTGGCGGGGCTGAGTTTTGATGCGCTGGTTCCTCGGGAGTGCCTGGCGCTGTTGGAGCGCTGCGAAAAGACGCGCCGCCGGCTGCCGGTGGCTGAGCATGCGTTGATCAATCACCTGGCCCGCCAAGCCAGCATCCAAGAACTCGGCGCCAAACTCGACCAGGCGATCGCCGACCGGCTGCGGATCAGCCACACCGAGGCCGCCCGGCGGGTCAAAGACGCCGCCGATCTGGGCCCGCGCCACGGCCTGACCGGTGAACCCTTGCCCCCGGTGTTGGCCGCCACCGCCGCCGCCCAGGCCCGCGGTGAACTCGGCGCCGCCCATGTGGCGGTGATCCGCCGATTCTTTCGCCGCCTGCCCGGCTGGATCGACCCAGCCACCCGCGAGCGCGTCGAGGCCGACCTGGCCGGCCACGCCGCCTATCACCGGCCCGACGAACTCGACGGCCTGGCCCACGTCCTGGAAGATTGCCTCAATCCCGACGGCCTCTTCACCGACGAGGACCGCGCCCGCAGCCGCGGGGTGACCCTGGGCCGCCAACAGGCCGACGGCATGTCGGAGTTGCGGGGCCTGATTACCCCCGAACTACGCGCCACGCTGGAAGCCGTGGAAGCCAAACTCGGTGCCCCGGGCATGTGCAACCCGCTCGACGACATTCCGTGCGTGGAGGGGACGCCCAGCCAGGCCGCCATCGATCGTGATACCCGCTCGGCTGCTCAGCGCGGCCACGACGCCCTGCTGGCCGGGCTGCGTGGGCTGTTGGCCTCCGGGGAGTTGGGTCAGCACAACGGGTTACCGGCCTCCATCATCGTCACCACTACCCTGGCCGAGTTGGAGGCCGCGGCCGGGCGCGGCCTGACCGGCGGGGGCACGATTTTGCCGATGAGTGAGGTGATCCGCCTGGGCCGCCACGCGCATCACTACTTGGCGATTTTCGATAAGGGCAAGGCCCTGGCGTTGTATCACACCAAGCGGCTGGCTTCCCCGGGGCAGCGAATCGTGTTGTACGCCAAGGACCGTGGTTGCACCGCCCCGGGCTGCACCGTGTCGGGTTACTACTGCGAAGTCCACCACACCACCGACTACAGCACCTGCCACAGCACCGACATCAACCAGCTCACCTTCGCCTGCGGCCCGCATCACCGCATGCTCGACCCCGGCGGCTGGAGCACCCGCAAAAACTTCCGCGGCGACACCGAATGGAAACCCCCACCCCACCTCGAGCGCGGCCAACCCCGCACCAACACCTACCACCACCCCGAAAAACT